>CABZNT010000001.1 GCA_902527105.1 uncultured Prochlorococcus sp.
TTTATTTTTTTATCATAAAAAAAATATGGGAATTTAAATGATTAAAAATAAAAATATTTTGATTACTGGAGGTAATTCAGGAATAGGTTTTTTTGCCATAATTAATTTACTGAAGACGAAAAATTATTTATATGTTGCAATAAAAAACGAATCTAGAAAGAATGAATTTCTCAGAAAAATCGAGAAATATTTTGATAAAAATTTCCTTAGTAAATTTTTAATTATTATTGAAAATTGTGATCTTTCAGATCTAGAGAATATTAAAAAAATTAAAGATTACTTTATTAGTAAAAAGATTTTTGTAGATGTTCTTGTTTTAAATGCAGGATTGCAATATACAGGCTCTTTTTACCCTAAGGTATCAAAACAAGGCATAGAACTAACTTTTGCAGTAAATCATCTTGCACATTTTTACTTGGTAAATGTCCTAAAAGATTTTATTAGAGATAAAGAAGAATCTAGAATCATTATTACATCATCAGATGTACACGATCCCAAAAGTTCAGGTGGCAATATAGGAAAGAAAGCGGGACTTAATAACCTAGTTAATTTAAGAAAAAAAGTAACTGGACAATTTTTAAATTTTAATGCTGATGAAGCTTATAAAAATAGTAAGTTATGTAATATTTTGTTTGCTAAAGAACTTGAAAAAAAATTAAAAATTTCCTCTAGTAAAATTTCTGTAATTACTTGGGCTCCTGGTCTAGTAATACCAAATGATGATCTTGGTTTTTTTAGATATAGTAAGCGTTTTAATCTCTTTGGATATTTAATTTTTTCTAAAGCTGCAAAAAATATTTTAGGAATTTCTGAAAGTATAGAAAATGCTGGTAGGATACTTTCTGAAATTGTTTTTGATTCGAATTTAAATAATATTGGTTACGTTCATTTAAGTAATAAACTTATATCTTTTAAAAAACATAAATTAGTTGAAAGTAAGGTTAGTGATGAGGCAAATAATTCTGAGTTGGCATCAAAACTCTGGATTTTAAGTGAAGAGATTTGTAGATCATTTGGCTTTGTTACTTTCAATATTTAAGGTTTGGGTTGGGAATGCAAACTCTATATTATTAACCGCAAATTCCTCAATAATTCTTAAATTTATAGATTGTTGAGCTTCCATTGCGGCGAGATAATTATTTGTAGGGATGTAATAAACAAGTTCGAAATTAAGACTGAAGTCGCCGAAATCTGTGAAATGACATCTATCAAAAGATGCATCTTTTGTCTCTTCAACTATTTTTTTAATTATTATTGGAATCAATTTCATAAGTTTTGGAGAGGTTTCATAAACAACTCCCAATTTATGCACTAACCTTCTTTTTTCCATCTGTGCGTAATTTGAAATTATTCCATTTGTTAGGGCGCTATTGCTCATTACTATTACTTCACCATTAATACTTCTTATCCTTGATGATCGTACTCCAACTCTTTCAACCATTCCGAGGACTCCATCAGATTTTATAAACTCACCTTTTTGAAAAGGTTTATCAAGCAAAATTGTTATATATTCAAAGAACTCCTGAACTGGATCTTTCAAAGCTAATCCTGCTCCAATACCTCCTGCACTTAGTAAAGCCCAAATAGCAGTCATTTGAACACCTATATTTTGTAAGAAAAAAATTGAGCCAATAGTCCATGTTAATGCTTTTATCAATGGAGTTAGTGAAGATACCATCGAACTAATTGAGGAATCATTAATTTTCGAGGTCGATTCTGTTAAAGATCTTATTAAAACTTTGTTGAGAGCTTTTATGATGATTATTAATATAAATAATTTCAAAATATTCAATAAGACAGAGATGAAAGTTATTTCATCAGCAAAAAAATAGTCAATTGAAAAATAAAATGAGAGGAGGAAACCTATAGGTTTTATAATTCCAGAGATCACCTCAAAAATAAAATCATCGAAATTTGTTTTTGTTCTTTTGGAAATCTTTTTAAAAAATATTTTTGAAACTTTTGAAATTATTATCGAAAATAAAGTTCCAAGAAAAAAAATAGATATTGCCAGAAGAAAGTTTTCAGTAACTAATTTCATATTCAAATAAAACCTTAAAATTTATCTCTAATAAAATTTTAAATTATCTCTAAAAAACAAACCAGTCTTTCTTTTCTTTAACTCATTATTATGTTTCTAATTTCTTTAAATTCTTCTCTATCCGCAGTTTTGCATAATTCAAAAATTATTGATTCAGTTGTTGTTAAGATCGCCCCACTTTGAGTCATTCTTTGTAATGCTATTTCATGATCTACCCTATTTCGACTTCCCATGGAATCTGATATGAGAATAACTTCAAATCCTTTTTGTAAACAATCTAAGACTGTTTGTTGAATACAAATATGCGTTTCGATCCCACAAACTATCAAATTAGTAATTTTCTTATCTTTAAGTTCTTTCAAAAAATCTTTTAATTTAGCAAGGCTGAATTCCATTTTTTCAAATTTTTTAAATTCTGCTATAGGTGATAATTCATGTATCGTTTCTCCCAATTTGAGTGGGTTTTGTTCAGATATAAATATGTTTTCATCTAAAATTTGGTAAGCATGTATTAGCTTTTTTATGTTTTTGATTATTGAATCCTTATTAAAAATTGGTCTTATTATTTTTTCCTGAATATCAATAATTATCAAGGCGTTTACTTTCGATGATAATTTATCAGAAGAAATTTCTTGATCATTCATCATTTAAATATAAAGATACATTTAACATAATATTTTGAAGAACTTTAGTAAACATTTTAAATAAATAAGTTGTTTTACTCTCATCTAGAGTTATTATTGAGAATAGCCAAGGGTTAATTTTGTCATTATCCTCTCAATACAAAGTAATCACATCTCCTCTTGGTGATGGATTACATAAAGATGGGAAGAGATTAACTCCTCAGAGGTTAAAGGTTCTTAATTTATTTGAAAATATTGGCTCTGGAAAGCATCTTAGTGCTGAAGAGGTTCATGAAAAGTTAGTTAAAACAAGCTCCAAAGTTTCACTAGCAACAATTTATAGAACTTTAAGACTTTTAGTACAAATGGGTTTGCTTCATGAATTAGAACTCAGTGAGGGTGGCCATAGATATGAATTGCTTAGTAACGACACGCCGGATCATCATCATTTGATTTGCATTAGGTGTGGAAGAACAGAAGAATTCGAAAATGATGAGGTTTTAGAGGCAGGCAAAGTTGCAGCAAAAGTTAATGGTTTTAAACTAATTGAATCCTCTTTAAATGTAAGAGCAATTTGTCCTAATTGCATTTAACAGGTTTTAACTTAAAGACCCTCCACAACTTGACCCTGCACCAGCAGTGCATGCAAAACAATGTTCTTTTACAGCTACCCCGTAGTCAAAAGTAAATGATTCATCCAACAGATCAAAAAGTGTCTTTGGTCCTTTATTCTCTCGGAAATTTATCTGTTGGTTAAAGTCACAATCATAAATTTCTCCCAGCCAATTTACGCTAATTGTCTTTTTACACATTAGATTTTCTAAATTTTTTTCATTAAAATTTTCTTTTAGTAACTTGTAATATGTATTTAGTTTCTCTTCTCTTCTAAGAGATTCTTCATATCTATTTATTGGCATATTAGTTATTGTGTATAAATTATTAAAAACGATATTGTATTTTTCGAATAGAATTTTTTTATAATCCTTCTCCAATATTTCCTGAGAAGGAGGAAGAATTGGGCTTACAGGATTGTAAACAAGGTTTAATTGTAATTCATTTTCTTTCTTTCCATAGCCTAAATCATTAAGAATTTTTATGGCATTAATACTTTTTTCAAAAACGCCAAAACCCCTTTGAAAATCAACATTATTTTTTTCATAACACGGTAGGGAAGCAGTAACTATCACTCTATTTTTTGCAAGAAATTGAGGAAGATCTTCATAACCTTCTTCAAAAAAAATTGTCAAATTGCACCTATCAATAATATCAACTTGTTTTGTGTTCAAGCTGGTTATTAGGTTTTTAAATTTTGGGTGAAGTTCTGGCGCACCCCCTGTAATATCTAAAGTCTTGATTTTGTATTTTTCAATTATCTTTGGAATAAGAGATATCATTTCATTGGACATCTTTTCAGTCCTTAGGGGACTCGAATTGACATGACAATGCTTACAAGCCTGATTGCATTTATAACCTATATTAATTTGCAATGTTTCTATAGGTTCTTTATATATTGAGGGGAATTTTTCTTTCATGAATCTATTATTTATAAATTGTCATTAGAAGAAAAAAAAGTCAACTATTTTTTTTTAAGTTTGATCTCTCATTAGCAAGTTCAATAAACCAACTTATGTATTCTTTTGGTCCATTCTTAAAAACTATGTCAAATTTTAAATTGTCATGAACATCACTGATCCCTATTAAACCAGTTTTTTTTGTAGAGGGTCTTTCAACTTCACCAGAACTACTATCTACAAAAATTATTTTATTCTTAATCCCAAATTCATTACCTAATATTTGTATTAATTCTAGAAAAGACCTGTCACTTCCTCCTCTTGAATAACTTTTTTCATCATTATTTTTTTTTGATGTGACTGTGTCACCAACTCCTACAATCAGAGGCATATCTTCTTTTTGAATAGTTCTTTTGCATAAATCAATTTTTTCCGTAACAGAATTTGGAGAGTTTCTAAAATTAAAATTTCTTCCAAAAGGAGCTTTACCAGTTTTATCCGCAATAAATTTATTTAAAAGAAATAAAACTCCAGAATCTTTAACTGCTCCTTTAATAAGTAATTGTATGTCCGTTGATCCGATATCATCTTGAGAAGAAAGTTTAATTGTTTCTCTACCATTTTTATTACCTAAATTTGGTGAAATATGAAGGAAAAATGAGTCTTTGAGGCCTTCCGATTCAGCTTTTAAAATGATTTCATTCATCATTTTTTCAAAACTAATTTGAATAAGCTTTCTTTTATCAGAATCTTCATGAACTAAATCAAATAGACTATTGAAATTAATCGTTGGCGAGAAACGTGTTTCACATATTGATTTTATTGCGTGAAAATTGATATCCTCTTGGCTAATTTCAGGAAAAATATTCTTAACTATATAATTAAACTTTGGTCTTATTAAACTAGGTACTTTAGATAAAAAACTGAGTTCTTTTTCTGAGACTCCTTCAAAACTTATTTTACCATTACTGTCTTGATACTCTACTCCACAGGCAGCTAAACCTCTTAAATATAGTTCTTTGTTTTTAGGCTCAGTAGTGCTCCTTAAACTCCTCTCTATAATTCTGTTAACTCCTCTTGGACCTTCATGTTCCCCGCAAGTTAATACAAAGAATTCCTCGGCAAATTCTTTTACTGCATAGATATATTTTGATTCTAATTCTCTGGTCATTGGATCTTTAACTAAAGGGATACAAACTCCGTCAATGTCTTGAATAAATAAGATATTTTTAGAAGAAATTAATTGTTTTTGTTCATTTAAATTACTTGCCATATATTCCATATTTAAAATTATTTTCTTTTAATTTCAATTTTCTCAGAAATTATAAATTAAAAAACTCAATATTTTCAATAAATAATTTGCTATGGTCAAAAATTGCTTTAATGTAGATAAATGTTGGTATGGGTAAGAAATTAAAAAAATTATCAAGAATTTCCAAAAATGAAGAATAATTCCGTAGAAAACATTAAAGATGAAGAATATTTTTATTCATTGATTCAAGATATAGAGAATAGCAAAGTTGGATTTTACAGTGTTGGTTTATATCCTGCATCACTAGCATACAATTGTGCTATGCATGGAAAATCAAAAAATATTCTCTTAGCTCCTAGGGAAGATAGAGATTTGTTAGGTGCTTTCTCAAATGATGTTATTTCTGATATGGATAATGAGATTATTGAAAAGATTAAGAAAATGGGAAATTATTCTTCAGAGGGAAAAATAAAGTCTTTTGATCTAAAAGATCTTCTCTTGAAATGTGAGATAGTTATTCTTGCTTCAAATAGTAATCACATACAAGATGATGTTAAAAATGCTTTAGAACTCAGAAAAAATTTAAAAAGAGAAAATGTGGTTCTTGGCTGTCTAGTCGGTTCTTTTTGTATTGATAATAAAAATAAAAACCCTTTTATCCTTTGTAATAAATATCCAAATTTAGCTTTTTTTACAGGATTTCATCGTCACGGAGCTTTACGAAATCCTAATGATAGTTTTACTGCAAATTTCTGCCATCCTGATGCGCTAACAGCATTAATAGGAGCACGCATTTTGAATCAATTATCACCGAAAATTCAAGTTTCTCCTGGAGTTCATAATATTGAATGTCAATATATAAAATCAATAAAAAATATCTCATCGATATTTGCAGGTTTTGTAAATAACTTTCATTCCGATAAGCCAGGAATGCTCCCTACCATTAATACGATTTTGTTAACTCAATGTTTAGATCAGGCCGCATCAGTATCAATAAAAGTTAGAAAAGAAAATAAATTAGAGAATAAATATCTTTCATTAAAAGAACTTGGTTATGGTGAAGAAATAATAAGTGCAAGGGAAATAATTAATGATAAATTTTGTGAAAAAGGAGATTATACTTTTTCTCAGTTAAATGCTGTTAAGGCTGATGTCTTAGGGAGTATGACTTTGCCAACTGAAGGAAAACCAACACGTAATTTTCAAGCAGGACAAGTTTTATCAGATATGCTTTTGCAACTCAACAGATGTCCAAAAGATGTCTCAGAATTTGTAAATTGGTGTAATAAATACTCTCTCAGTCAAGGAGGTTTAGAAGGTCTAAAATCTTTAAAATTTTGGCCAGACATTTATAAAGAATTCAAAATTAAAAATAACAATTGTTCAATGATTAATCTGATTTATTTATGCTTTAATGCTAATTCAGAAGAAAAAAAAGAAATCTATAAGGTTTTAATTAGTTCAGAAGAAATCACTAATTTTTGCCAAGAATCTGTGAAATCTGAATTATCTTTCGAACTAAATGAAAAATTAAAAGGAGATTATCTTTTTGATGAAAATGAAAACTTTTACAAGAAATTATTTATTGACAAAGAGCAAAACGCCCTTAAAAAAAATAAATATAGTAATAAAATTTCTAAAAAAAATCCTAGTTATATCAATGTATTGAAAATTATTAATAAATATTTTAATAATTGATTATTTTTCTAATTTGCTAGAAATTAAAGTTCTTAATTTATTTACTAATCTTGATTGCAGGGTTAGAATTATTATGGTTTAAAAGGTTTTTTTTTGAAAAAGGAATTAACTCATCGTTCTCATGAACTTAAAGCTCTTGGTTGGAATCAAGAAGACTTAACAAGATACGAAGATTTATGGGACTACAGTCAAAGATGGGGATTAATAAATTTAGAAAGAGAAGACAGACAGTTTTTAAAGAAGGCAGAAAAGTTACTCCCAAAGATCCAAAATAAAAAGACATCCGTTAAAAAAACTATTGAAGAAAAATCTTATTATCTATGGTTAAATTTTTACCTCGATGAAATTAATATTTTTAGTAATTCTAATCTTCCAAAAAATAAATATGGTGTTTGGACACTCTTAATTGAAGAGGAAATAAAACTTCTTAAGGAATTACAACCAGTTATGGGTCTTCCAGATACTTTAAAAGCTAAGAATTTATTCGAAAATAGAAAAGAGCTTATAAATAAAGCTTTTAGCGAATTTGATGCTAAGAACAATGATAAGTGTTTCAATTTTGATGAGGTTCTTAACAACTCTGAAAAAGATGTAGGTAAGAATTGGAAATCAATTACTGAAAAAGATCCTGAGGCTAATAAAACTTTTCCCATAATTGATTTAGCAAATATTGAGAAACTCAGATCTGCGATAAAAGAAGATTTTAGTTCCTATATGAAAGATAATTACCCCTCATTAAAAAAGGATTTATAAATATTTATCTTTTTTTTGTTTTTTTTTGGGACTTTTTTAAGTTAAATAGATAATAGGATTATTTTAAAATTTTGAGCAACCAAAAGTTCGAGACGCTTCAGTTACATGCAGGCCAAGTGCCTGATCCAACTACAAATTCTAGAGCAGTACCAATTTATCAAACTAGTTCCTATGTCTTTGATAATGCCGAGCATGGAGCTAATCTGTTTGGATTAAAAGAATTTGGAAATATTTATACTCGACTTATGAACCCTACCACAGATGTCTTCGAAAAAAGAATGGCAGCTCTGGAGGGAGGTATGGCAGCACTTGCAACTTCCTCAGGTCAGGCTGCTCAATTCTTGGCAATCGTGAACTGCATGACAGCAGGGGATAATTTTGTCTCTACATCTTTTCTATATGGTGGAACCTACAATCAATTTAAAGTACAATTTCCAAGATTAGGAATAGAAGTTAAATTTGCAGATGGTGATAGTATCGATAGTTTTAGAAATAAAATTGATGATAAAACAAAAGCAATATATGTTGAATCAATGGGAAATCCTAGGTTCAACATTCCAGATTTTGAGGGACTCTCCGCTTTGGCGAAGGAGAATGGAATTCCTCTAATAGTGGATAATACCCTTGGTGCTGGGGGTGCTTTAATAAGACCAATTGATTTTGGAGCCGATGTTGTTGTAGAAAGTGCAACAAAATGGATCGGTGGACATGGAACAAGCATCGGTGGGGTTATTGTTGATGCTGGAACTTTTGATTGGGGAAATGGTAAATTCCCATTAATGAGTGAGCCAAGCGATGCTTATCATGGGCTCGTTCATTGGGACGCTTTTGGTTTCGGTAGTGATATCTGCAAATCTTTGGGAGTACCTGATAACAGAAATATAGCTTTTGCGTTAAGAGCAAGACTTGAATGCCTCAGAGACTGGGGGGCAGCTCAAAGTCCTTTTAATTCTTTCTTGCTATTGCAGGGTTTGGAAACTCTAAGTTTAAGAATAGAAAGACAAACTTCTAATGCTCTTGAATTAGCTAAATGGTTAGATTCTAATTCTAATGTAAGTAGTGTTAATTATCCTGGTCTAGAATCTGATCCATATTACTCTAGTGCCAAAAAATATACTACTGGAAGGGGAATGGGTTGCATGCTTATGTTCTCCCTAAATGGGGGTTATGAAAATGCAGTAAAATTTATTGATTCCTTAAAATTGGCGAGCCACCTTGCTAATGTGGGTGATTCAAAAACATTAGTAATTCATCCTGCTTCAACAACTCATCAGCAATTATCTGAAGAAGAACAATTATCTGCAGGTGTGACGCCTACGATGGTAAGAGTTTCTGTAGGAATTGAACATATTGATGATATAAAAGCAGATTTCGAACAAGCACTTTTACAAATCACATAGGAAAGGAGATTTATTGGCTTTAATAATTCCTAGTAACTATCACAAGATTAGTGATGTCGAGAAAAATCATATATCTTGGATCGAACCAGAATTGGCAAAAAGACAGGATATACGTCCTCTTAGGATTGGTATTTTAAATATCATGCCTCTTGGCAAACAGTATGAATTTAACTTACTACATCCACTTGGTTTATCTCCGCTTCAAATTGAGCCAGTTTGGATAAGGCTTAAAACTCACTCTTATAAAACATGGGATCTTAATCATCTAAATAATCTATACATAACTTGGGAAGAAGCAAATAATCCAGAACCGTTAGATGGAATCATTATTACTGGAGCACCTATTGAGCACCTTGCCTTTGAGGAGGTTAAGTATTGGGATGAATTTGTGAAAATTGTAAATGAAGCCAGAAATTCTTGCGCGAGTACTCTTGGATTATGTTGGGCTGGCTTTGCTCTGGCTTATTTGGCAGGGGTTGATAAGCAAGTTTTTGATAGGAAATTATTTGGGGTATTCCCATTAAAAAGTCTTGTTCCTGGACACCCTTTGATGGGTACACAAGATGATGAATTTATTTGTCCTCAAAGTAGATTTGCTGGATTACCAGATTTGGAAATGGAGAATGCCCAAAAAGAAGGGAAATTGAATTTGTTGGCTTATGGAGAAAACGTTGGATATACAATTTTTGAATCTAATGATCAAAAACAACTTATGCATTTAGGTCATCCTGAGTATACGGTGCATAGAATTATTAGTGAAATTGAAAGAGACAAAGAAAAGGGAGATGTTCCTCCACCTGAAAACTTTGATCTAAATAGTTCAAAAACCGCTTGGAGATCTCATAGGAATTTGCTTTTTCAGCAATGGCTTTGGTTTTGTTATCAACAAGTTAGTCTTAATTAACTTTTTTTAATGAGCACTTTCAATGCCGCCTAGTCTCTCAAATAAGTTAAGACTTTCTTTATTTAATCCTATAATTTCAACTTTAGAACCACCATTCTGGAATTTTCTAATAATTTGCTCAAGAGCAACAACTCCACTTTGATCCCAAATATGAGCTAAAGACATATCAATTACAATATTTTCTGGATGTTCATGAATATCAAATCCTTGTAAAAAATAAATTTTACTTACAAAAAATAATTGTCCTTTTACTTTGTAGGTAATCAAATTATTTTCTTTAGCTCTAGAGACAGTTATAACTTTCGCTACTTTTCTGCTAAAAAGAATTGCAGCTAATGCAACTCCTGCAATAACTCCAAGTGCAAGATTATGAGGTTTTGTAAGCATTGTAACTGCAAAAGTCATAAGCATGACTGCAGTATCGCTTTTAGGTATCTTTCTAATATTTTTTAATCCATTTATATCTGCTGTACTTATTGCTATTGTAATCATGATTGCTACTAAAGCAGCCATTGGTATTGCTCCAATCCAAGATTTCAAGAGGATGATCATAATTAGGAGAGATATACCTGAGGAGAGGGTTGACAATCTAGATTTGCCACCATTTTCAGTATTCATTACAGATTGCCCAACTAAGGCACATCCTGCCATCCCGCCGAATAAGGATGCCACAATATTTGCGATTCCCTGTCCTCTTGCTTCTTTATTTTTATTAGAACTTGTATCAGTTACATCGTCTAAAATGTCTTGAGTTAAAAAGGTTTCCATTAAACCCACTAGAGATATTGCAAGTGAGGTCGGTAAAATTATCCCTAATGTTTCAAGACTAAAAGGTACTTTTCCATTTTCTATTGATCCAAAAGGAAGAGAAATAATTGGTAATCCTTCAGGTAATTTACCCAAATCGCTAACTGTTGGGACATCTAGATTAAAGAATATGCTTATGAGAGTAATTATTACTATTGCGATAAGTTGAGACGGAACTACTTTTGTGATTTTTGGAAGACCATAGATAATTATTAATCCTAGGATTACAAGAATCCAAACTACTGGAATCTGAGAGTTGACTGGATATTGATTTAAAGTTTGTTCAACAAATCCTTTTGTTTCTTTAATACCTATTCCTAACTGAGGTAGTTGTGCTTGAAATATTAAAAGTGCCAGCGCATTTACAAATCCACTTAATACTCCTGTTGGTACGAATCGCATTTGGTAGGCCAGTCTTAAATATCCCCAAAGAATTTGAAAAATTCCAGTTAATATTCCAGCTGCAATAAGATACGGGACTCCTAATCCAGGAGCTTGTGATTCTCCATAAGCGACAAGTCCAGTCATCAAAAGAGCTGTTGAACCTGTAGCTGAAGTGATCATTCCCCTTCTTCCTCCTACAATCGCAATTGTTATAGATAAGCAGAATGCACCAAAAAGGCCAACTTTAGGATCTACGCCAGCTATACCTGAAAAAGCAATTGCTTCTGGGATCATTGCAAAAGCAACGACTAAGCCAGACAAAATATTTGATTTCGGATCATCTAACCAATTTTTAGATAAATATCTTGAGAAATTTGACATTTTAAGTTTCTTTTTAATTAAAAAGTTACCTCATAAAGGAGGCAAAATACCCTGTGGGTCAAAAATATTCTTTAAAGTTTTTAATTCATTCATTCTATTTCCAAAAGCTAATGTAAGTTCTTCTCCATGAGAATTTAAATGATTATGCAATTGGGCTAAATGAATATTTGGATAAAACCTTTTTAGGTCGTTCCAAGATTTATAAAACCAGTCCAAAACAACTTCTTTTTCTTGAAGATCATTTTTTTTCCATGATGCATATATCCATGGTTTCCAAGTACTTTTTCTATGAACAAAAAAGGTTGAGCCATGATTTAAATTTTTTGTTTTGCAACCTAGTTGTTGAGAAGCAACATAACAGGAATTATTGGGTTTATTCTCCATTATTTCATTCAAACATTTTATGAAACTTGGGATATGATTTTTTAAATCTTCTCCAAGAAGACTAATTACTTCAGAATGGTTATTTGAATTAAGCTCATATAAATTTAATTCCTTTGGGAAGAAATTTATTTTGTTAAAGTTTTCATAGAATTGTTTTTTTAGCGCAGGAAATTTGTCTAGAAGCAATAAGTATTCTTCTGTTCTTTTATCCTCTAAAGTATTTTTAAGTTCAGCAAAAATATATATATAAATTTTTTGGGCATAAATCCATTGAAGACTAATATTTTCTGGAAATTCCTCTGATATTTTTATTATTTCTGAAAGTTCATTTAGATTTACAAATCCTTCAATAACCTTAATTGGATTAGATTGGATAGTCTTAAGTTCTATTTCGGTAATAATTGAGAAAAAGGGTGCTGCGCCTCTAATTGCTTCCCAAATCAATTGTTCTTCTGGATTTATTTGATTTTTTTTTAAAGAGATAAATGTGCCATTACCCAAGTAACCTTTTATTGATTCAATATTATCAATGGCTAATCCGTAGGCTCTACTGAGCGGGCTTACTCCACCAGTAAGTATATAGCCTGCTCCAGGAAGTTTAGAAAGTCCGATTGGAAAACTTCGATTATGTTTTTGTAAATAATTTACTAGATCCCCCATTATTACTCCCCCTCCAATTGTTACTAAATTGGTTTTTCTTTCTAGGTGAATTTTGCTGTGATTTTTTCTTAGATCAAGAGTTGTAAAACCATTTTTTGCACAACTTGAGGTTGTACCTCCACTACATACGCATAGGTGTTCGAATTTTTCCTTGGAATAGTTTTCCTCAAAAAATAAGGAATCATTCACGTCATAAATTAATTTTTTTAATTTTGCATCCTTTGAGTTGATATTCGGAACTTCAAGCAAGTTATTATTATTTTTCACTACATGAGATTGTTCTTTACTATTATGGTATAAGTAATAACTTGAATTTGGATAATTTAGATTCGAAGTTAAATAATCAAGTCGCGATACTTATCTGTGGACACGGGAGTAGAAATAAACTAGCTATAGCTGAATTTCAAGAATTAACTAAGTTCATCCAAAAAAGATATCCAAATTTTATTGTTGAATATGGTTTCTTGGAGTTCGCTAAACCTTCGATTGTTGATGCTTTAGACAAGTTAAAAGATCTTTCTATAAAAAAAGTAATTGCAATACCCGCAATGCTTTTCGCTGCGGGGCATGTAAAAAATGATATACCTAGCTTGCTTATGAATTATTCAAGTAAAACAGGTATTGAAATAATTTATGGAAGAGAATTAGGTATTAATAATTTAATGATTAGTGCAGCTTGTGAAAGAGTAAAAGATGTATTTAAGCAAAATAATACTCTAAAACCTGAAGAATCATTATTAGTTGTTGTTGGTAGAGGCTCTTCTGACCCAGATGCGAATTCCAATGTTTCAAAAATAACGAGAATGATCGTAGAAGGTATTGGTTTAGGGTGGGGTGAAACAGTTTTTTCTGGAGTAACTTTCCCTCTCGTTGAGCCTGGCTTGAAAAATGTTGTGAGACTTGGTTATAAAAATATAATTATTTTCCCTTATTTCCTTTTCTCAGGGGTTCTTGTCACAAGAATAAAAAGGCAAAGTGATTTAGTTGCGATTAATAATCCAAATATTTTATTCATACATGCAAAATATCTTTCGTCACAGTCTTATGTGGTTGACACTTTTGTAGAAAGGATTGAAGAGATTCTTAATAATGAAGGTAAGAATTTTATGAATTGTTCAACTTGTAAATATAGATCAAATTTATTTGGCTTTGAAAAAGAAGTTGGAATGGTACAAGAAAGTCATCATGACCGTGTAGAGGGTTTGGGTATTAGCTGTGATTTATGTGATCCTGAATGTAATGGTGCTTGTGAAATACAAAATGAAATCCCAACTCATAATTTAGAAAAATCAAACATAGGAGAAGGTGATTACCCAGAACATGAACTTGTCGAGGCTCATCAACATGAACATACTAACCATCATCATCACCATAGTATTTATCCAAATTCAAATCACCCTTTAGGACCTGTCACGCTTCGCTTGCCTAATGAAGATCAAATCTTAAGAAAATCCGTTGAAAATAACTGAATCATGCGTCTCTTTCTCGACTAAGTCTTAATAGACTCAGGCATATAAGTATTCCTAATGTAAAATCCTAAAAGTATTTTGAGCTTGATTTTCCACAATTTACAGGTTGTTTTCCACGTCCAAATCCACATTGGATTAGAAATCCCAGCAGTTTTTGAAAAAAACAGGACTTCAACATTATTGTTGACTTTTTCTTAAAGAACTAATCAATTTCCTTATCTAAAAAGTAAGTTTTTTAAAAACAAACTTATAGCATGAGTCTCATTTGATAATTTGAAAAGTTTAGATTCAGATTTTTTTTGATATTTTTAGAAAAAAATATCATTATATTCATGTAAGAAAATATAGATTTATGGATCAAATCAGCCAATCAAATTTAACTGATAAGAAACTTGTCGAATGTTCATCAAAAAAAGTCTCTTTAGAAACAGAACTTTCAGAAACTCTTTATAACACTATGAAAGATTTCGTATTAAGTAACCCAACTTGGGATCAATATAAACTTATAAATTCAGCATTAGCTACTTTTCTCGTCCAAAACGGTTGTACAGATAATTCTGTCTCAGAAATTTATTTAAATCAATTATTTACACCTTCTAAGTCTTTTTAATATTTAAACAGGCTCTTCTACTCAAAGCCATCATTGTAAGTGTCGGGCTTTGCCATGATGATGTGGGCCAGCATGCCCCATCTAATACAAGCACATTCTTGCATCTCCATAATCTATTAAATTTATTAACTACGCTATTTTCTTCATTTATCCCCATTGGTGCTCCCCCTACTTCATGAATGTAATATCCAGGAGGAGGAGGACTATCTGAAAGTGCGATCAAATTTTTTGTAAATAAACTCCCTAGTGGGATATTGATTAGTTCATCAATATTTTTTATTTCTCCATTGGCAGCTTTTATTGATTTTCGTATTGTTTTTTCCATATGTTTTGCCATGTTTAACTCATTCTCGCTCCATTCGAATTCAATGTAAGGAATTGGGATACCCCATTCATCTGTTTTTTTTGAGAGAGAAACTGAGTTTTTCTCTCTAGGAAGGACTTCGCCATGGGCGATAAGAAAGCCAATGGATTTGTTTTTGTCTTTTTGCAAAAATTCAGGTATTCCTAATCTATCAATTGCCCCCCAGATTCCATAACCTCTATGGAAATTTATGTCGTCAATTTCGGGTAAATTTGAACCAAATGGAATAAAGAAGCTGCCTGCACCAGAAAGATCGGGAGGATTATCTAATGGTTTATCTGAGGGTTTTGTTTTTGGGACTGAAAAAAATCTACAGATAGATACGTGATCCATGAGGTATTTGCCTAATTTCCCAGAATTATCTTTAAACCCTGAGGAATTTGATTTATATTCTGAGTTAAGGAGTATTCTCAGCGTTGAAATTGTTGATGCACAGAGAAGAATTAAATCACAATTTAGTACTTCTTTATGTCCATTTTCTAGGTTTACGATCGTTAGTTTTGAGGCAAGCTCTGTTATCTTGTTAATTTCAAAAGACTCTACTAGGCAATTAGAGATTACTTGCACATTTCCAGTATCTAAAGCTTTTTTTAAAGAGCTTCCTACACTAGAGGAATTAGGCCATTTTTTATCTTTTACTGATGAATTGCGGTCAAATCCTCTTGATTGTATAAATGGATAATTTAATTTTGATTTAACTTTGATGCCAAAAACATTTTCGTTTTCTGTTAGAGGTATTTCACCAATATATTTACCGTTCGGGACTTCTTTAATGTCATCTTTTCGTCCATAGATGCCGCAGAAATTTTCAATGAAATCATAGTGAGAGGAAAGTTCATCGTATGAAATAGGCCAGTTTGGCCCGAATCCGTCTTTATTAGCAGGATGAAAATCTTCCGAGGAAAGTCTTAATGTTATACCTCCCCACGTTAATGATCTCCCCCCATATTGTTTACCTTGGGTCCAAAGAAATGGCTTTTTTTTTGGGAAGTCATAAGGATGTTTCAATTCATTTGAATATAAGTCAGGATTATTTTTCCAATAACCAGGATGTTGGCATTGATTGGTATGTTTTTTTGTCAAAACTCCTGATAATCTTTTTAATGTACTTTTTGGCTCATGATTACTAGCTTCATGCCTTTTAACTTGAGTCCCTGCTTCTATTACTAAAACTTTGATCCCTCTTTCTGCCAATGTAAGTGCTGCTATTCCTCCTGTAGCTCCAGAACCAACAACAATTGCATCATAGGGACTTATATCCAAAACCTAGTTCGTGATTTGCTATTTCAATAAATATAGCATTCAGTAAATTATTAATTTTTAGATTTCAGCTTAAGAAGTTAGAATTTATTGAAATACCACTCAAACAAATGAGATTTATAATTTTAACTTTTTTAATAATTGTTTTAACCCTCCCTTCTAGAAGCTTCGCTGCGTTGGATTATGGTAAACAATCTTTGGTAGGGGCTGATTTTTCTGGCTCTGATTTAAAAGGTGCAACTTTCTATTTGACTGATTTACAAGATGCAAATTTATCAGGTTGTGAGCTCCAAAATGCGACTCTTTATGGAGCAAAATTGAAAGATACTAATTTAAGTAACTCCAACTTAAAAGAAGTAACATTAGACTCAGCTGTTTTAGATGGAACAGATTTATCAAATACTAACTTGGAGGATTCTTTTGCTTATAGTACCCAGTTTGAAAATGTAAAAATACAAGGCGCAGACTTCACAAATGTTTTTCTGCCAAAAGATATTATTAGGAAATTTTGTGAAAGTGCCACTGGTACTAATCCAATCACAAATAGAGAAACCAGAGAAACTTTAGAGTGCGATTACATTTAAATTTATGCACATACAAGTTCTTTTTTAATCTTTCTTTGTTTATAAAGTGATCTTCCAACAGGCCAACCTAAAGTTGATAAATGTCTCATTAAAGATCTTGAGTATTTGTAATAAAAATTGTCTGAATATTTGATACCAAGTTCTTTTAAAGTAGTTATTAATAAACATAGATCTTTCTTGTTGCCTTTTTTCATATCCAATAATATCAATGCTTCACTTGATAATTTTTTTTCTAGAACCTTATCATTTTCAGCAAAACCAACTTTAAGTGAATTTAATTGATCAGAATAAAGAGTATAAATTATTCCATCTTTGAATTTATCTATATAAGTATTTACCTTAAACTTTGATGATATTAATGTCTTGTATCCTTTAATGATTTTTTTGTTATTCATAATTATTTGATCTCATGCTGAGCTATTTCGTATTTCTCTAATAGATTGTTTACTTCTGCTAGTGCAATCCTCTTTTGACAGGCTGAGTCATATCTATTTACTGCTACTGAAGGTATTGAACCTTTGCTTTTCATTTCCCTTATGCCAGTTTCTAAACATTGAAAAGCAACACTTGATAGATCTCTTCCTTCTGCTGCTGCCCAAACTTTCAAAAGATAAGTAAGATTTGATGGTACTGATATCTGTACTTTGTTTGAATTTGAAGTATTTAAAGCAATATCATCGAGGCTAATTTCTTTTGAAGAAATAGTTTCTTTAACTTTTTTCTTCAAAAATTTTACTTGGTTTATAGCGTCCTCTTTATTCTTTATTTTTTGCTCTATTTCAAATAACTCTTCTTCAGAATTAATTAAAGCTTCTAATGCCCATTTAGCATCATCTTTCGCAACAGCGGTTCTATCAAGCCATTCATCTCTTATTTTTGACCAATTACTAGGCATAAGCTTTATGCGATAATTATATGATATATAAATCTAAATGGATTGTCTACTTAATCTAAATAGATTTAATGTAGATTGTACAAAATTCAAATTTAATTTTAATAATTCCTCATTTTAGAAATAATCTTTTGCAACAATTGAAACTGCAGAATCTATCAAATATGATCTTAAAAATATTTTTTCATTAATTGATAACGATATATTAGATAATTTGATCTTTTTTAAAATTTAGTTATTTGTTTATTTAATAAAAAACTTCTGAGATTTTAATCTCGTTCAATAAGTTCAATTTTATAACCATCAGGATCCTCAACAAAAGCCAAGACAGTAGTACTGTTTTTCATTGTTTTAGGTTTAGTTGTTATTTTACAACCATTATTTTCTAATCCTTGGCAAATTAAATGAATATCTTTTACTCCAATAGCTATATGACCATATTTATCTCCAAGCTCATAGTCTTCAGACTTTTTGTCCCAGTTATAAGTTAATTCAATTACTGTGTTTTCTTTTTCTGATCCATAACCAACAAATGCCAAAGTAAATTTTCCCTGAGGGTAATCCTTTTTTCTTAATAATTTCATTCCTAGTCTATTGACGTAGAAATTTATGGATTTATCTAAATTTCCAACCCTCAACATTGTATGTAGGATACGCATTTTGAATTATGAACCTTAATCAATTATCTAATATTTAATAACCATCTGCAAAAGTTGATTTTTTCGAGGCTAAGTCTTTTATTAAGTTCAGAAAAATTAGGTTAAAATATGATTACGAATTTTCAATAATATATTGAATCAGATATTCCAGAGACTCTCATCAGTATTTTTGTATACTTTGCCATTAAAGGTATCAATACCTTTTGGATATTATTTGTTCTATAAATATTCATTTTTAAAAATTCTATTATTACTAACTTTTCCGATAGCAATAATTGAACAATCTTTGCCTTTTGGTAGTTTTTTATTATTTATAATTTTGTTTGCTGGATTAGTTAGAAATCCAAATGTCCCCTATTTCGTTAGATATAACGCATGCCAAGCATTACTTATAGATATTGCTTTGATAATAATTTCATATTTCTTGAGAATATTTCCCCTGATGGAATTAGGCTCAATTATTTTTATATTTACACTATGTATTTTTATTTATTCGATTTCTAAATGTATTTATGGAGTTGAACCTGAAATTCCCTTAATTAGTAAATCTGCAAGAATGCAAATTTAAAATGATTTATAGATTTACCGACTTTCTTCAGCACTCATTCAGAATAGATTCCCATCTTTGTTGACTTGCCTTTATTGCTTCCTTTGGTGGATCAGCTCCCTCTATTTCAAAGGCTTTAATTAATGATTTATTAGCTAATAGACCCAAACGTGCCGCCTCTCTTTGCCTAGAACAGACTTTTTTTCTTGATCCCTCTTTTAGATCATTTTCGATTTCTTTAAGGATTTGGCTAGCTTCATTTGATTTAGAATAAAAATCATTCATATAAACATCAAGTGCCGTATCAGCAAAGATTTCAACTGGAGAGATTATTGTGATTAAGCACACTATAAAACTTACAAATATAACTATTTTCATGAGAATCTTAAGTAAATTTTTTGCTCGATCTCTTTAATACTAAATAAAAGGTAAGAACGCTAATTGTTCCAGATGGTCCTATTAAAACATGCCAAAATTGATCGCCACTAATTGAGAGTTTTGTTCCAAAGAAAGTCGTAAAAAAAATACCAAATATTGGGTAAAGGATAAAAAGCCAATCTTTAAAAACTCTTTGCCAATTTATAATTAGAAGGATACTTATTATTACTTGAAAAAGAAGAGCAATACTTTTATAAAATAAAAAATATGAGATTATTGAACATAAAGACATGCAAAAATTAGTTTTTTGAATAAATTTATTTTTTATAACTGATATTGATAAAAATGTCAGACCTAAAGATAAGAAAGAATAAAATAACCAATTAAATAAAGAGGAATGATCTACATAAACCCAAGATGTTTGGGTATGATCTATCATTTCAGAAATCGATGCCAATCCTAAAAAAATAAAACCGAAAGGTATCAACTCGTTCTTGCTGATATGTTTGAATCTTTTGATAGATCTAATTCCTAATAATAATGGGATTATTGCCGCCTGAAGATGGGCTAATAATAAAATTGAAAAAAACAAAATAAAATCTCAAACTAAATTCATCTGAAATTTAGATACAAAAACCATGTTCACTTATCTTAGTAGAGATAGATACCATTGCCCGATTACTATTATCAAAATTGTAAGAACAAAAGGGAAAGCGGGATATCTTGTCTGAAAATTAGCAGGTGGCCAAGGAGACCAAGATATTAATCTTCCTTGAGGTTCATTTGAAATAACTTTTTTCTTCGATTTTTTGGTTATTAAATTATCTGTAGCGAATCCTTTACTCATATATCAAATAAAATCATCCTAACAAAGACATATCAAAAAGGCGTAGATATTGTTCTGTTTAACTTAAGTTGCTTTTTATGAGAAAGGAGTGGGCGTGATTCTCATTAAGCTCAAATGATTATCTATGAAAGTATATTGCGATATTTATTGAATAGATCAACTTAATCCCTCAGTAAATCCCCCAGTAAATTACTGACCTTTGAATTTTTATGGTGTACTATGACAAGGCTAAGTTTCTTAAATCTTGCAAATATGGCTTTATATCTGATTAAAATAATTTTTGCCTTCCTAAGGTGGAATATGACACCTTATACACAGGTTATCTAAATACGGAGGGGGTGGGATTCGAACCCACGGTGCCCTTGCAGACACGCTAGTTTTCAAGACTAGAGCCTTAAACCACTCGACCACCCCTCCAAAGGGTTATTCAGTTGTATCCGAACCATTAATATATATCATAAGAAGTCAGTCATAGTCAAGCAATTTACCTAATTGCAGGGGTTCTCAGGAGTTATAAAATGAAAATATTTTTTGGTTGACAGAATATAGGTGTACTTGCACGGATTAGTACATAATAGTTAGAATTAGTCCACCGAGGTTAGTCCTCCAATAAAAAACCATCCGAACAATGGCTAATCCGTTTGAACTTTTAAAGGCAAAAGTTTCAGCAACCAATGATGTATTAAAAAGAAAAAAAGTTGGAGTAACTATATATATAAAGAAAGATGCTTTTGCTTTAAGGGCATCATTACCTTCAAAAGATGGTCAATCTAATCAGAATATTCAACAATGGGTATCCATTGGATTAAAGGCTGACCAGAAAAATATCAAAGAGGCAGTAAGGTTATCTGAAAAATTAGGCGAGGAGAAAAGGGCTGGATTATTTAAATGGAGTGATTGGGAGAAAAAGAATGAAGAGCCTGTTGAGTTAATCAAAGAAAGTAAAAAAGTAGGAGATATTATCAAAAGATTTGAAAAGGATTTCTGGAGTGCTGAAGATAAGGACAAAAATAATAACCAGAACATTGCTGGGTGGAAACAGATTGAAGGTTATTTATTGAAAATGGAAAAGCATAAAATTCTTAATTATGAGAATATTGTTGAACTTGCCAATAAAGCACCAGCTGGATCAAAGAAGAAAGCCGATACTGCAAAGCATTTTCTGCGATTAGCTAAGTTTGCAGATATTCCCAATTTGAAGAAACTCCAGGAGTGGTCAACTGCTACTCAAAAGGCTTATAAAGATGATGCTAAAAAGAGATCCAGAAAAAGATTAAAAGATGAGGAATATTTATATCATGTTCGTTTGTTGAGAGAAGACCCAGTTTGGGGTTGGGCATTAGCTGCTCAATTTGTATTCGGTACTAGGACTTCTGAAATATGGAGCATCAAACCATTTGAAGAGTCTGGAAAGATTATGGCCGAAGTTTTAACAGTTCCTAAAAGTGAACAGCCATCAGAGTGGAGAATTACTCCAGCATTAAAACAGGAATGGGCAAGAACTTTAGATATTTTGAATATATATAAGGAATTTAGTATTGATAAAACTGAAGATTATGATTCTGCAATTTTAAAAACATTAAATAGAAGATATACCAAATGGCTTGCTAAAAAAACTAATTCAGCATTTCAGGCTTATGACCTAAGACACGCTTATGGTTATCGCACTGCAAACATGAATATCAATACAGCATCAGCATCAAAATTTATGGGTCATAACGAAGCAGTTCATACCGCAACTTATCAAAAGGGATATGACAAGCAAGATGTTTTACAGACGTTAAATTTATTAGACCAATAACAATAGTTATTGATTGACAGTCGATCTACAATAAGGGGCAATTAGCTCCTTTTTTTATGAAGTTAAAAAATATTTTAAAAACTACTGGAGCGCTTCATATCCTGTTGGGGTTGTTAATTATTTCTCTACTAATTTTTTCAGTGGAAACTATTGCAGGCAACGCTTCAAGTGAAACATTGCTTCTTGTTAGAGGTACTGCAGATGTTGTAGCTGCTAGTAATTTAGGAATAGGTTTTTTATTGATTATTTGTAGTTCCATTAAAGATAAAGCCTCCTTAAGAAAAGTTTTATCAGGTGAATTAGCTTTGATGTTTTGTTTTTTGGCAGTAGCTCTATTTAATACTTTTAACGCTGGGACAATTGTTGATGGAGGACCCCCTCCTCCTTTCTGGATTGTTTTGATAGTGAATCCTCTTTTATGTATCTATGGATTAGTTAACAATAAAAATTGAAACGCTTACTAATTGCACCGCTATATTAAATACGATTGACAGTCGATATAGAAATTATAAAAATTAAATATTTCAGTAGATCGGAAGAAGAAAGCAAAAATATTACATGCTTTACTTACTTTTAACCTTGATATGTTTTAAATAAATTTAATTGATTATTTCTATGGAAAAATTTTCCCAAAATCTTCTTAGGCTTTCTCTTTCAATATTATTTTTAAGTTTTCCTATTGGTTTTTTATTCGCAGGTTTTGAATATTTAAATACCAAAAAGTTTTTATCATCAAAATATGATGAATTAAATGAAAAGATAGAAGACTATATTGAGGATATGGAAAAAACTTATCCTGAAACTATAAAATATTTTCCTTCAACTAAATTGGCAGATAAATCTCCTCTTGCAACATTACTTTTAACAAAATCAACTATGAAATTATTTCAAGTTTCCGAATATCTAAAATATAAAAATTCTATTTTGAATACTACTGACGAGATATCAAAGACCGTTGATGCATTTATAGAAGAATTAAGAATTGAATATCCCGAATTAAATAGAATACTTCCTAGATGAAACGCTTACTAATTGCACCGCTATATTAAATACGATTGACAGTCGATCTACAATAAGGGGCAATTAGCTCCTTTTTTTTGTTGGCATTAATAAGTTGTAAGGAGTGTGGGAAGGATATTTCAGATAAAGCATTAACTTGTCCTCATTGTGGTGCTCCTACAAAGTACGCACAACAAAAAGAAGATGACAATTTTCAATGGTTTCAAGGTTTTATGCTTGTTTTACTTATTGGAACTGTTGTTGGTGTAATAGGCTATGAGCCCTATTGCTCATCAAAAGCAGGGATTGAATATCAATACCAACTAGGTAAAGGTATGAATCAAACTCCAAGAGTAATAAAAAAACCATGGTTAATATTTTTTAAATGCAAATGAAACGCTTACAATTACCAATAAATAAATTAAATATTGACATGCTTCTCATAATTCAAAAGTTCTTAAAGTAAAATCTTTTTAAAAAATTATGTTTAACAACAATGGTTAATATCTTAAACCTAAACTAGAATCAATCTAAATGTATTTCCCTTTTGAAACATCATATTCAATTTTTTTTAATTTTATGAATTGATCTTTTTATGTATTAAAGATAAATAATCTTAGATTAATAATTTCATCTTATATTATGTTATTTTTTTTTTACTATTGAAAAATTTAGATGTATTGAATCATATATTATTTTCAAGAATTCGTTAGTTATGCTGCTTGATCTAATTTATTTGTTTTAAGCCAACCTTCTTCCTGAAGTCTATTCAATTTTTTTTGAGCTCTTATTGTTGTAAGTCTTTTTTTGAAAATCAATTTCTTATTATTTGATTGAATTATTTCCCAGAAAATAATAAATCCCTCATTTAAAGGGTTATTTAAATCCCTTTCAAAAACTACTAAGCTGCTTCTAATTTTGTTTATTAAGGCAATTTTTGGATACATCAAAATTTGAGAGTATCTTAATTCAGTTAACAACCTCAATTCTTTGTGTCAAGTAAAAAGTCTTTAAAACATCCAACTATTATCTTTCTATCCCTTATTTTGTAAATAGAATTTTGTATTGAAGGGTTTAATTAAATTATCCGAAATTCACATTTTCTTGAAATAAACCAAATAGGTTATTCCCAACTAGGGCAGCAAATATTAATACGAAGGCAACTATAGCGAAAAGAGCACTAACATCTTTTATGTCATAAGGTGCTTTAAATAAAGGTTTCTGATCAGCCATGGTTATTAAAATCTATAAAAACATTAAATCATTTTAGTTTAATGCTTCTGAGTAGTATTAGTTGATTAACTATCCTAAGGATGGACAATAAAAAAGCCACTTATAGTGGCTTTTTCTATCCGTTGGATAAATGAACTAGCTTGTATAAGTTTTGCCTCTGTAAGTTAGTTCGTTATGCTGCTTCTTAGCTGCTTCTTTGTTCTGGACGTACTTTTGTCCTCTGTAAATAAGAGTCATTTTTTAAGCTCCGGTTTCGCTTAAGTCCCCGTTCCATGGCTTAAGTCGATTTGCGGCTTGCTAAACGCAAGTTGAACGTTTTGGTAGCGGTTGCTACAAATTTATACTAACACTCCAGAAAATTATTTGTCTAGGTATTTAATAAATAAACTTAATATTTATATGATTAGATTAGGATTCTTCTAAAAAAATCTTTGTTTATTCTTGTGTAATTTATTGCAGGTTACATTTTGTTCGTTTTTGACAAGTATTTTTTATTTAATGAACTTTTAAATGTAAAATTCTTAAGATTATAAATTTTGTTTTATGTTTTCTAGAAGCAAAAAACCTACAGTAAAAAAATCTGCGATAGTTGAAGAGACTCCATTATTTGCACAATTACTACCATTCGCAAACAGAATGAATGATAAGGTTCAGTTGGTAAATGCTTTGGCCTTTACTTTCATTATGGGATTCTCAATTTTTGGAATTGCTCTATGGAAACTATCAGGGCTGACCTAATTATTTAATTTTTGAAGAGCATCAATTTTTGATTCTTTGTTTTCAATTATGGTTATTAACCATCTAGAGGCTAGCCCTCTGGATATTGATCTATTTTTTAGAAATCTACATATATAAACATGTAGATTTTTTTCGTTTTTGGAGTTAAATTTTTTTTCAAAGTCTAAGATATCCTCCTCAGATGTTCTTTTTCTTAGCTCATCAACTAATGCATGACTAGAGGAATCATTAAATAAGTTCCCAATATTTAAGCTTAATGTCATAAATAATTTATGTCCCTATTTAAGAGGTAGCCATAAATTAAATTTTTAAAAACTAATTTATATTTTTTTTTTACAAATAATTCAAAATTTAATCTTTTGGTTTAGCTAGAGGAAGTAGGCACTTGTCTGAATCACAACCTGCTGGTCCTGCTTCAGATAGTTCTCCAACATCATATTTATTAAGAGCATCAAAGAAATCGTTATTAACTTTCCTTTCTATTACTTTATTTTGCAATGATATATATTCCTCTTTACTTATTGGTTCAAAAGGTAATCTAGGGAAAGTAGCGTTAGCACTAAATCTAGCTAGCAATGCCGCTGAAATATATCCCTCATTATTTTCTATTGCATTATGAATAGCCTTAGCTAAATCCTCGATTTCGTTCTCTCTAAATTCTACGGTAGCGGAGGTATTATGCTCTGTGTAAAATTTCTGCACTTGCATGTAAAAATCAAATTGAGCTAATGCTGAGAAATTATTGATGTCTATTTGGTCTGCGCCTTCTATATTTGCCCAACTAACTTCTGTAGGGATTTCAACTAACCATTCTGTACATCTCGGATCAAATGGGTTGTCAAGCAAACAGCCATTTTCATCTTTATCAGATTGAGATGGAACAACAGAGTAGCCATAATCCATGCAAGCTAATGCAATTGGATCATTTTTCCTGAAAGTTATTCTCCTTATGAATCTTTGAGCCTTTGGAGGATGCCATCCTGGAGCTGCTCCAGTAAGAAGACTTTTAGTACCAGCTGGTTGAACTGTCGTGCATCGATTTGGTCTTCTTAAATTATGTTTATCACAATATTCCCAGACAGTTTCTTTAACTATTTTTCTCCAAGAATCTAGGAATTTAGCTTCCTTCTCTTTGAAAGCCTTTCCTTCCTTGTTATTTGGCCTACCCGCTTCCCACCACTTCAACCATGGCGTTCCAAATGCATGGACGCAGAAATCAAATAATCCAGTGAAACTTACCCCTACAATAGGATCATATTCCCTACTTTTTCTGTAACGCTCAACTTCGAATTCATGATTGAGTAAGCATGCTACAGAGAGAGCTGCTGCTTTGAAAGCCTTTTTTTGCTCTTCAAAATTTTCTGGATCAATCTGATTTAAATGAACTTCAGCTAAATTGCAGTGAAAATCATTTCCAAGAATCTCCCCACATGGGTTAAGTCCATATCTGCTCATTCTGTGATTTAACTCTTCTTCAGAAAATGGACCGTAACTACTATTTATCCAATTTCTCGCTTCATCTTTACCTTGCTCTGAGTAAATTTCAATAAATTCCTTTCTCAATTCGTCATCTTTGAGAATATCTGCATTTGACCTTGCTATTGCTTCTGGAGCAAATTGAATAGCCCCCTCACCTGAATGGAATTGTTTTGTAACAGCATCTAAGACAGTTTGGTAAGAGGGTTTTGTATGGTAAACCCTGGTATGGTTGGCCATCCTGAGTGCATCTTTTTCAGGATCTATTCTCCAATTACCATTCTCATCTTGACTCCATAGATTTTCTTTTGCCGATGCCGCTTCGCTATCATCTGAGGCAAATTGTCTCATTCCAGCACTTCTTCTTATATTCCCCGCAACTATGGTTACTGCCGCTTCATCAATTAATAAACAACACTCTACGGTACTCAATTTCCTTCCAATTGCCTTTCCAAGAAGTGATGCGACTCTAGAGTAAAGATCTTTCAATTTTATAGGATTTGCCATGCCACCAAAACCTTTTAATGATTCTCCAGCAGGCCTAATATCTTCCAAATCAATATAAACATCTATTTCTTTTTCAAGACTTTCGTTACTTGATGCTTCAAGAAGATATTTATAGCTATCTACCCAGCCTCTTCTGCTATCTCCAACTTTGATATGAATATCTTTTCCTTTTATTTCTAATGAGGACTTTTCTTGTCTTTGATCTTTTGGAGTTATTCCAACTTCACTAACTGATTTAATATTTATTTTGTTAATTACCGTCGGTAGTTTGTTTATAAAATGAGGCTCAATTATTGCACCTGTTCCACATCCCATCATTGCTAAGTCCATCATCAAAGCGAAGGCTTCCCAATCAATTAAGTTTGTTGAAGTACAGTTGTACGCCCCGGAGAAATTTTGATTTTTTTTAATCCAAGGAGTTCCTCCAATCCATAGCCATCTCCCAGAAGGTTGGGCTTTTTGGTTGCTTTGCATCTCTCTCATTAGGATCAATTCTTCATCAGAAAGTTTTCCTAATTCTTTTAAGCCTGATAAATTTCTTTCGCCTACTTCACTCCAGTTCTCCCTTTTGCCGGAGGTAGTTTTCCTACTATAAGATCTGAAAAAAACAGGAAAAGCAGCTGGCGCAGTCTTTGGAAAATCATCTTTTTTAAGATTATTGAAATTGCTCTCTGAAGAAGCTTTATTTGGTGCAACAGTCACGATAAAAAAAACGTATGTAAATAACCCGTACTGGAAGAATAACTCTACCTGTGGCGTCTGCAACTATTCTTACCACTATTTAACGGTTTGTGTAGAATTATGTTTAATATGAAATCTTTATTTCAAGAAAGGATATGGATAGAATCCCTGAACCTGAATTAATGGTGGAAAAAGAGCAGGTTATTTCTTATGACGAAGCTGATTTTTCAGAAGGGGAAGTTAATCTAATTAATCAAATAAATCATTATTTTTTGAGAAAAAATGTTTCTTTAAGTGAAAAAGATTTAATAGTTGATTTAGGATGCGGACCAGGAAATATTTCTGAGAAGTTAGCAATAAACTGGCCTAATACTGAAGTTGTTGGAATAGATGGTTCTAAAGAGATGATTTTGAGAGCAGAATATAATAAAAATATTTCTACTAATCAAAAAAAATTAAAAAATTTACGCTACATTTGTTCTGATATCAAAGACATTAAATCAAATAATTTTTTTCTTGATAGAGATATAAGCTTACTTGTAAGTAACAGTTTGATCCATCACATTACCAATCTTGAAGATTTCTTCAACACTATAAGAAGTTTGTCTAGTAATATCACTGTAAATTTTCACAAGGACTTAAAAAGGCCATTAGATGAAAAGTCTGCTCTAGAACTCAAAGCACAATGCTCAACAAAATATAATGAGATTTTGACTAATGATTATTATGCTTCTTTAAGAGCTTCTTATACTTTTAAAGAGTTAAAAAATTTCACTTTAGAGAATGATCTATCTTCTTTAGATGTATTTGAAGACGGTGATAATTATTTAATTGTCTATGGTAATGTTTAAGAACTATGTAGAAGGCCCTTATATTATATAGATGAGCTTAGGTACTAAAATTCTAAACAATAAAGATATACTGGATGCTGTAAATAAAAGAAGAAATTTTGCTATTATTTCACATCCAGATGCTGGGAAAACGACTCTTACTGAGAAGCTTCTTTTGTATGGAGGTGCCATTCAACAGGCAGGAGCAGTAAAAGCTAGGGGTAATCAGAGAAAAGCTACCTCAGACTGGATGGAACTTGAGAAACAAAGAGGTATTTCTATTACATCAACTGTATTGCAATTTGAATATGAAAGATCAGTAATCAATCTATTAGATACTCCAGGACACCAAGATTTCTCCGAAGATACTTATAGAACATTAGCTGCCGCTGATAATGCAGTTATGTTGGAAGATGCTGCTAAAGGACTAGAACCTCAAACTAGAAAATTGTTTGAAGTTTGCAAGATGCGAAAAATACCAATATTTACTTTCATAAATAAAATGGATAGACCTGGAAGGGAGCCATTCTCTTTACTTGATGAAATTGAATCAGAACTTGGATTAAATACTTTACCTATTAATTGGCCAATTGGGAGTGGCGAGGAATTTAGAGGGGTTATTGATAGATTTTCTAGAGAGGTTATTTTATTTGATAAAGCAGTGAGAGGGAAACAATCGAATGAGAAAAGATTAAGTCTTGAAGATAAAGAGCTATCAAAATATGTAGAGAGAGATTTACTTGAAAACTCACTTGAAGAATTGGAGGTTCTTGATGAGGCAGGATCGCAATTTGAAAAAGAAAAAGTTTTTAATGGCTCTTTAACCCCAGTTTTCTTTGGATCTGCTATGACTAATTTTGGTGTAAGACCATTTTTAGATAGTTTTTTAAAAATGGCACAAAAACCAACTTCAAGAAATAGTAATAAAGGGGATATTGAACCTGCAAGCAATGAATTTAGTGGGTTTGTTTTTAAGCTTCAGGCAAATATGGATCCAAAGCATAGAGATAGGGTTGCTTTTATAAGAGTTTGTAGTGGCAAATTTGAAAAGGATATGTCAGTTAAACATTCCAGAACTGGTAAAACAATCAGATTATCAAGACCACAAAAAATATTTGGGCAAGATAGAGAAGTTGTTGATGATGCCTATCCTGGAGATGTTATTGGTTTGAATAATCCAGGGATGTTTTCTATTGGAGATACACTTTATACTGGTACTCATCTGGAATATGAGGGCATACCATCCTTTAGTCCTGAAATATTTAGCTGGCTAAGAAATCCAAATCCTTCAGCATTTAAAAACTTTAGAAAGGGTGTTAATGAACTTCGCGAAGAAGGTGCTGTGCAGATTCTTTATGACTTTGATGAGAGTAAAAGAGACCCTATACTCGCAGCTGTTGGTCAATTGCAGTTGGAGGTAGTAACTCACAGATTAAAAAGTGAATATGGTGTAGATGCAAATCTTGAAGCAATGCCATATCAAATGGCTAGATGGATTTCTGATGGATGGCCAGCCATTGAGAAACTAGGCAGGATATTCAATTGTAAAATAGTTAAAGATTGTTGGAATAGGCCAGTTATCCTTTTCAAAAATGAATGGAATCTAAATCAATTTGTTGAAGACAATAATCAATTGAATTTAAACAAAGTTGCTCCCGTTGTTAGTGGAGTCGAACCAATTGTTTTATAAAGTCTTAATGGATTATAAAATTAGTTAATCTGTTAGTATAAGTAAAAAATTTTGGACTCAAACAGTAATAAAAACAATAACGAAAAATCACCTTATGAAATTTTAGGTGTAAAAGAAGGTGCTGCTTTTGAGGATATTCAGAAGGCTAGAGATATTAAAGTTAAAGAGGCTGGTGAAGATTTAATTTTAAAAGCGAAGATAGAATCTTCCTTTGATCAATTACTCATGGGTAGTTTGAAAGCCAGGCAATCAGGGAATGTAAGCTATGAAGCTGTGAGTGCCTCAAAAAAAGAAAAACAAATTAATCAATTTACCAATAATAATTTCCCACTTCTTTCTAAAATAAAAAATTTAAATAATAATTCTAAGAATTCAAGTCAGTATAGTCTGCCAAAAATAACCACCCCCTCATTTGATAATCTTTCAATAAAAATATCCGTTGGGCTATTATTTTTAATTTTGTTATTTATCAGCCCAGATTCCAATAATAGACTTTTACTCTCTATCTCAACATTAATACTTACTTATACTCAAATTAAATCGGGGAAAAGATTTATAGGCTCTTTAGGTTGGAGTGTTACCTTTCTTTCGATAGGATTAATATTTGGGGGATTGCTTGAAAGTAATTCTTTCATTCAGGAAGTATCAAACAATTCTTTATCAATACAAAAAATTCAAAGTATTCCAGCCATGGTTATTTTATGGCTAGGCGTAATTTTTTTATGATTGATTTTCTATCATCGACTTAATTTCTTCATGATTTATAAGATATTTATTCTTACAAAATTCACAAACCAACTCTGCTTTACCATCTTTCTTAAGGATGTCCACCAATTCAGTCTTATCAAGCATTTTCATCGCATTTAAACTTCTTTGTTTGGAACACTTACATTTAAAACGTATTTCTTGGGAACGAGCTTTTTCAGAGATTGATTTATCGTCAATATCGGGAAATATATTTCTAATTAACGAAAGAAGATTATCTTTTGATTTAAATAGGTCTTCGCTGAAAGAATTAATTTCTTTACATCTTTCTTCAAGCAGTGAGACAAGTAGAGGGTCAGTATCTTTTTTAGGTAGAACTTGAGCTAATAAGCCGCCACTACAAATTACACTTTTATTTTGAATTTTTTCTCCAATAAATACAGCTGAGGGAGTTTGCTCTGAATGATATAAATATGAAGCTAAGTCTTCAGCAATATTTCCATTTACTAATTCAACAGTGCTTGTAAAGGGTTCTCCAAATCCATTATCTCTTATTACATTTAAATATCCTGTACCTAATGCTTTTGTAAAATCAAAAGAATATTTATTATTGCCTAATTTGACTAGGTCTAATTCTAAATTAGGATTACCTACATAACCCCTAACTTTTCCGTCTCTACCTGCATCAACTAGTAATCCTTTTAAAGGTCCGTCAGATCTAACTCTTAAAGTAACTCTCCCATGCATTATCTTCATCGAGCTTGCTAAAAGCAGTGAAGCACTAAATGCTCTTCCTAAAATACAGGTGGTTAAATAAGAAAGATCGTGTCTTTTTTTTGCTTCTAAAGAAGATTCTGTTGTTAAGACCGCAACTAATCTTATTCCTCCATTTGCTGCAGTAGCCCGAACTATCCTATCCTGCATGATTTTCTTTCATAAAATTTTTGATTTTCCCTTTTTTCAAGCATAATATTCTAGAAGGAATTCCTTCAAATAAGGCAGGTTCATGAGTAACAATAATAATTGTATTTTTATTTTTTAAATCAAGAATTAAATTCTTCACATCATTTCTCATTGAATAGTCTAATCCAGCAGTTGGTTCATCAAGTAAAAGAATTGATGGGTTTCTAAGTAGTTGAACTGCTACAGCTAATCGCCTTTGTTGGCCTCCACTTAGTTGTTCTGGTGGTTGAGTTAGATTAACTTTTTTCAGACCAACTTTATTTAAAACTATTTCTATATTTTTTTCTCTTAAAGATTTATGGCCTATTTTTAATTCTTTCCCAATTGTTGTACCTATAAAGTATCTTTCAGGAAATTGGAATACTACCCCACAAAACCATCTTCTTTGTCTAGGAGATAAAATTTTATCCTTCCAAGTAATTTTTCCTCTTTGTGGATTTGTTAATCCGCTTATTATTTCGAGTAGTGTTGTTTTCCCAGAACCACTATTGCCGCAAATCAAAATGATTTCATTTTCATGAACTTTTAAATTTAAATTGTCTATTATTTTTCTTTCACCAGTTTGGGGTTGATAAGTTATTTCTTTTAAATCAAGCATTATTAATTAAGTTATAGGTATGAATTTTAATCTAGTAATAACTTACTTATAATAGCCTTAGATATAAAAAGCTATTAGTCAATATGAATATTATTTTTAGGGAAGTTGATCCTTTTAATTGTTGGATATGGATCAGGTTTTCAGAATCACCAACTCAAGATGAAAAAAATTATTTAGATGGTGTTTTTGACAGTTGGTACGTTTTAGGAAGGTTAGGTGGATTTAATTCTGAAAATTTGCAAACTCATGAAGAGGGTTCCGATCTAAGTTGGATGTCCTATGATAATGACCAAAAAAACGCATCTCTTCCAGCCTTAATGCATAATTTAGGAATTATGGAATATCAAAACCTGTGGGGAAGATGTTGGGTTGATTTTGGGACTTCAGACTCTATTTCAATAGATATATTAATTAATTCTTTGAATGAGATATCAAATAATTATGTAAAAATTGAAGAGTTAATTATTGGGGGTGAAAATAATGATTGGGCAATTGAAGAACATGAAGATTTAGTTTTCAAAGATTAAGTGTTTTAGATGGAAGACTTAACAAGATTAATTATTTCCCATGAAAGAATTGAAAATATTAAGAACAAAAACTTAGAACTTTCTAAAGAAGAGGCTCATTATTTAAATAAAGTAATGAGGATAAAAAATGGTAAAGAAATATTTATAGCTAACGGAGAGGGTTCATTATGGAAAGCTATAAAAGTTAAAAATGATTCTTTAGAAATAATTCAATTAAAAAAACCTTACTTATTTCAAGAACAAGAAATTTACTTATTAGGAATAGCTGTTGTCATACCAAAAAGTGGTTTTGAGGATATTTTAAAAATGTGTACTGAAATAGGAATTGATTATATACAGCCATTATTTTCAGAAAGACAGGTAAACAAAAATTTAAATTTTTCGAGAAAACTTTTGAGATGGAATTCAATTATCAAAGAAGCAGTTGAGCAAAGTGAGAGATTATGGATACCATCTATTTTAAATGGTGTGGATATTTTGGAATGGCTAAAAAGTAGAAATAATCAAGAAAGAGTTTCAATTTCTATAACTAGAGAAGAAACACAATATCATTTAAATCAATGGTTAAGAAAACAACAAGAATTTGTAAATAAAAAAGGGGGTATTTTTTGGAATGTGATTGGCCCTGAAGGAGGTTGGTCCTCCAAAGAAATTGATTTTTTTAATAAAAATAATATTACCTTTGTTAAACTTTCTGATACTATCTTAAGAACTTCAACAGCTAGTATTAACGCATCATCAATTTTAAATCAATGGAGAATTGATTTGAAATTAAGGAATTAGATAAATATGGATTTAATTAGAAATCAATTTTTTATAGGTTTTTTTATTAATTTCATTTTGATTTATATATTTTGCAAGATTCCTTTGATGACAAAAGGTGGTTGGATTAGTGCAGGTATTTTAGGAACAATTTTGTGGGGTTGTTTGTCTTGGCAGGGATGGATGTCAGTTGTAATTTATTTAATATTTGGATCTCTCGTTACTAAAATAGGTTTTAAATTTAAAAAAGAACAAGGAATAGCTGAAAAAAGAGGTGGGAGAAGAGGTCCTGAAAATGTATGGGGCTCTGCAGCTACAGGATTATTTCTTGCAATTATGACTAAATTTAATCCTGCCAACGTAGTGATGTTTAAAATAGGATTTGCTGCGAGTTTTGCCGCAAAGTTGGCGGATACTTTTGGCAGCGAAATTGGGAAAAGGTTTGGGAAGAATACATATTTAATTACTTCATTTAAAAAGGTTGGTAGAGGAACAGAAGGAGGAGTCAGTTTAGAAGGGACATTTGCAAGTTTTTTGGGATCAATATTTATGGCCTTAGTAATGTTTCGCCTATCAATTATTTCTACAAAATACCATTTCATAGTTGTTGCAGTTTCGGGTTTTTTGGCCACACTTTCTGAGAGTATTATTGGAGCTAAATTTCAAAACAAATATAAATTAAGTAATGAATTAGTAAATGCTATTCAGACAAGTATTTCTTCTGTTTTGGCTATCTTTGCTCTTTTTTTATATTCATATTTTTTAAATTAAAATATTTAAAAGACCTAGGATTCCTTCCATTTTGTAAGAATCTCCCAGCTCTTCAGTCTTTGGAAAAGCCAGAAATGACCTTCGGAATTTAGATGAATCCCATCATTCGTAATCCAATTTTTACTCCTTTTATCAGAGTACATTTCTCTAAAAGTAGGAAGAAATGGGACATTTTGATTGAGGCATACTTCCTCCATTCTCCTTTCATAAGAATCACAAAAATCATTTGAGTACCATAGACATCCTGCGAATGGCATTTTACTTTCGTCAACAGGTGTCAGACCAATAACAAAGACATTCGTTTGAGAGTTCATATTATTAATAAGTCTCTCTAATCCATATTCAAATCCATCAATGTCTAATTGATGTCTTCCGTTTTTCTGACCAATTGCTGCAGTGTCGTTAAGACCAACATTAAGCAGAATTGCTTTAGGTTTATTTCTTCTCGTTTCTCCTCTAGATGACCATTCTTTTTCCCATCTAGATGAAACTTTTTCTATCCCATCTCCCCTTACGCCAAGTTGATAAATTACTGGCGCATTTTGGTTGTTGCACCAATCTTTTCTGAGCCTCTCACACCATCCGCCACCTTCATTATCTCCCCATCCATAAACTGAACTATCTCCAATTACAACTAGCTGTTTTGGTAAACTAATCACTATAACCGAAAAAAATAATTACTTGATTCAACAAATTATTCTTACAAATCAAGTTAAGCTATTTTTGATTTTACCATTTATTAATTCGCCAACTATTGCGATGGAGCTATAAGCTATCAAAACTATAGTAACTTCTTGCCATGCGAAGGAACCTAGTGATTCTTGTAATTGCCAGCCTAGACCAACACTTCCAATGACCCCAACAATTGCAGTTTCTCTAACAATTATGTCAGATCTATAAGCGCAATATGCTAAGTAACTTTTTGCTTGTTGAGAAAATAAACCTAAAAGCCAACTAGTCTTTTTTGAGATTCCTAGAGATTTCATTGCTATGTAATTTCTCCTATCTTGGCTATCTAGATTTGTAAAAAGTAATTTGCTTGTAATACCAGCGTTGTGAAGACCTAATGTTAAAGCAGCTAAAGATAAAGAAGGATTATTAAAAGTTAATAGAATTAGAAGTATTACAGGTGTAGGTATTAAACGTAATAAAAATGCAAAAATTTTTATAAAAATTTTAGAAGTATTGTTGTTAAAAATTCCTATTACTAATGGAGGTAAACTAATTGCGATTGCTGTTGATAAAAGACTTAAAATTATTGTTTCTAATATAAGTTTTAAGAAATTAAATAATCCTAAATCTAAGTTTGATTTAAATAGAGGACTAAGGGAATTAAAATTTTCAAAATTATTATTAAAAATAAAATAAAGAAAATATGAAAAAGAAAATAAAATTGTTATGAAAAAAACTGCAATTAAAAAAATAGATAGGATTTTATTTGTAGTATTAAATTTTATTTTTTTGAATATTAATCCAGAAAGAATTATCAAAATTGCTAAGGACCACAAATAAGTCCATAACTCTCTAAAATTTAAAACTTGGAAAGATAAAAAAATACTAGTACCTATTCCTCCAATCCCAAAAAGTCCTAAAATCACGGCACTTCTTATTGAACACTCTAATCGATATAAACCAAAGTTTTTAAATGTATTTATTATTGGATTCCATACTATAGTTAATAAAGAAGAAAATTTAGGTGCATTTATTTGATTTATAGATTCAAAACTTTTGTAGTCAATAGTTTCTAATTGTTCAGCAAAAACTTTTGAATTTACAGCAATATAAGGTATACATATAGCTATTATTCCTATTGAAAAGTTTATTCCATATATTTGCATTAATACTATTCCCCAAACTACTTCATGAATAGATCTAATTATTGTTAGAAATAACCTTATTATGCGGTAGAAAAAATTTGGAATATTAAAGATTTTATAAAAAATATTTGAGGATATTATTGCAAAAATTGCTCCAAAAATAATACTTACTAACCAACTAAAAAAACCAATTAAGATAGTTTCATTTAATCGATTAATTACGGAAATAATAATTTCATTATCGATCTTGGGATTAAATGCAGAAATTAAGAATTCTTGGAATAATTTAAATCCTCCAAAATGAATATTGGTTATTAATTGATACCCTAGAGGAATGCATACTAAAATTGGAAGAAAAGATAATGAGGTATAGTTTAATTTTAATTTATTCAACTAATTAATATATTTTGTCTAAATGAAACTTCTTTAAGTTTTCTCTTTTAATATTAAAAAAAATTTTACCATCCCTTATTCCAATAACTTTATCGAAATCGTTCAGCAAATCTAATCTATGTAATGCAACTAATGCGGTCTTTGGGGATTTTTTTGTATTATTTATATCTACATTTTCTAGCAGCAGATTTTTAATTGTTGTTATTAATTTGGGATCTAAATTATTAAAAGGCTCATCTGCAAGTAATATATTTGATCCTTGAATTAATGATCTAGCTATAGCAACCCTTTGTTTTTGCCCCCCAGATAGTTTTCTGATTTTTTTGTCGTAAACAGAATTATTAAGTCTACATAATTGCATATATTTATGCGCCTTCTTAAAAGAACTTATATTTAGCAAATTTTTAAAAGCGAAATAAAAATTGTTTTCCGCTAGTAGTCCACAATTAACATTTTGTTCTGCAGAGAGATCTTCTATCAATCTTAAATCTTGCCAAATAGTTGTTATCTTACTTTTCTGCTTTCTATCTAATTCCTCGAAACTTTTATTGGATAATTTAACCTCACCATGAGTTGGCTTGATAGTGCCATTCAGAACTGATATAAGTGTAGTTTTCCCTGAACCGCTTTTACCTAAAAGTGCAATTTTCTCCCCTGCATTTATTTTTAAATTTACTTTATTTAGAATTAGATTATTTTTGTATTCATAAGATATATTTTTTAATTCTAAGAGAGTATTATTCATCTAATTTTATTTAATTTCCTCCCTATTTCCTCTATATTTTTATACTGTTTTGCTTCTGCATTTATAAATCTTTTTGCATTGAACATATCTAAAATCTTTTTATGCGTTTTTTGATTTATGTCTAAATTTAGAATTACTGATTTAAGTTCTTTTGTAAACCCTTCACCGAATCTATTTTCAAGATCCCCTTGAGCTACCCAATGATAGTCAACATATTCTGGGGTGATCCAGAATAATTTTAAATTACTTGTTCTTTTGGGATTATTTTTAAGATTGTTTTCCCAAACTTGTTTATTTAAAGCTCCAGCATCAAATGCCCCACTATTAACTAAAGCTATAGTGGCATCATGACTCCCACTAAAACCTGCTTTTTTCCCTTTAAAGTGTTTAATTTCTACCCCTGCTCGAGTTAAAAAATATTCTGGCATTAACCTTCCAGAAGTTGAGTTTTCAGAGCCAAAAGTAAATCTTAAATTCTTTAGTTTTTTAAGTCCTTCAATGTTTGAAATTGAGTTAAGTTCTAAATTTTTGTTTACTATAAAAACACTTTTAAATTCCTTATCGATATCTCTTTGAGCTATGACAATTGAATTAGGTGTTTGTAATCTTGCTTGAACTCCTGATAAACCTCCAAACCATACTAAATCTAAATCCTTATTTCTAAATCCAGTTACTGCTGCAACATAATTAATAACAGGAATGTATTTAACTTCTAAATCAAGTCGTTTGGATAATTCTTTTGTAAATAAATTAAATCTTTTGTCTAGAACATCTTGGTTTTGATCAGGTATTGCTCCAACTTTTAAAACTTTGGGATTTGAAAATACAGGTGATGAAAAAAAAGAAAATATTATAGATAAACTTAGTAGTAAATTTTTTAAATAAAACATTATTTACTCAAATTAATAATATTTAGAAATTACTTTTTCAAGCCTTTGTAGCCCATCTTTTATTTTAATCTCTGAAGTTGCACAAGACATTCTAATACATTCGTCAGCCCCAAAAGCTTTTCCAGGTACAACAACTAATCCATAATCTTGAAGAGCTTTGTTGCAGAAATCAACTGAAGTAATTGAAGAGTTAGGTAATTTTGGAAATGCGTAAAATGCTCCATTAGGTTCTTCAATATAAATACCATTTATGTTCTTAAGGCCTTCATAGAGAAGACTTCTTCTTTGATCATAATGGCTATTTATTATTGAGAAAAATTCATTATTAATTTTTAAAGCCTCTAAAGCACCTTTTTGAACAAAGGAGCAAACATTACTTGTACTTTGACTTTGTAATGCTGAGGATGCTTTGATTACATCTTTTGAACCTACTAAATAACCTACCCTCCAGCCAGTCATAGCCCATCCTTTCGCAAATCCATTTATTATAAAAATCCTATCTTTTAAGTCATTTGCTAATGAAGATAAACTGTAGTGTTTAAATTCTTTTTTATGGATTAGTTCGTAAATCTCATCAGATAAAATATTAATATTTGGATTTTCTCTAGCTAAATCGGCAATTTGTAATAATTCTTCCTTTGACATAACTCTTCCAGTAGGGTTATTTGGAGAATTGATAATTATAAATTTAGTTTTTGAAGAGACTTTAGACTTCAAATCTTTTATATTTATTTTGAACCCATCTTCTGCAGAAGAATTTGTAAAAATTGGCTTACCACCCGCCAATCTAACCATCTGGGGATAACTTAACCAATATGGAGATGGAATAATAACTTCGTCTCCAGTATTTAACAAGACTTGGAAAAGATTATATATTGCTTGCTTAGCACCATTTGTGACCATTACATTTTCAAATTCATAATTTAAATCGTTTTGAATTTGAAGTTTATTTGCAATCGCTTTTCGGAGATCTAAATTCCCCGCTGCGGGACCGTACTTTGTAAATCCATCAAATATAGCTTTACTTGTAGCCTCTATAACTTCTTTTGGGGCATCAAAATCAGGTTCTCCTGCACTTAAATTGCAAATATCTACTCCTTCTGCAGATAATTGATTTGCTTTAGCACTTATCTGCAATGTAAGAGAAGGCTCAATTGAAAGTGCCCGATCAGATAAATTAACTTGACTCATTGACTTATGACTTTTCAAATATGACTTTTAATAATGACAAATGCATAAATTAAGAATAAATAAAACTATCACACTATGGTTTAATTTAGTTCATTTTCTTAATCTATTTTATTTTCATGTTTTGAGTTCTTAAAATAAAAATATTTAAAATTTTATTTTCGGTGAAAAGGTTAGTAATTGGGAGAGGAAGTGTATTTGCAGATTTGTTAATAATTGGTGAGGCACCTGGAGCACAGGAAGATTTAGAAGGAAAACCTTATGTAGGTAAATCTGGTAAGTTATTAAACGAATTATTAATACAAGCTGGGATTGACTGCAAGAAGGATGTTTATTTTTGTAATGTAATTAAATGTCGTCCACCAAATAATAGAAAACCCACTTCTAGAGAAATTAATATTCATAAACCTTGGTTATTACAGCAAATAAAGCTAGTTGATCCAAAATTTATATTACTTACTGGTTCTACTGCTATGAGAGCTCTTTTAGAAGTTAAAGATCCTATAAGTAATTTAAGAGGTCAATGGATTAGAAAAGATGGGAGAGAAATTATGGTAATTTTTCATCCATCTTATTTGTTGAGATTTCCTTCAAAAGAAATTAATAAACCTTACCATCTAACTTTGAAAGACCTAGAGAATGTAAGTGGTAAACTATATGCCGTATAATTTAGTGAAATCCTTTTTGAATATCAAGAATTTTAATGTCATTAACTCAATCAAAAGAGGTTAATAGTCTCTCCAAAAGATATTCAACTCATATTGAGAGAAGGATAACTAGAACAGTAATGGTGGGTGATGTAGCTATTGGAAGTGATTATCCAGTTAGAGTTCAATCGATGATAAATGAAGATACGATGGATGTCGAAAATGCTTACTTAGCCATCAAAAGACTACATGATGTGGGTTGTGAAATAGTAAGGTTAACTGTCCCTTCTCTTGCACATGCCAAAGCAGTAGGAGATATAAAGGCAAAATTATTAGAAAATAATATCAACACCCCCTTGGTGGCTGATGTTCACCATAATGGTATGAAAATTGCAATGGAAGTTGCAAAACATGTTGATAAAGTAAGAATTAATCCTGGATTGTTTGTTTTTGAAAAATCAGACCCAACAAGAACTGAATATACAGATGAGGAATTTGAAACTATTAAGCAAACAATACTTAAAAGATTTACCCCTTTAGTTGAGGTTTTAAAGGCTGAAAACAAAGCTCTAAGGATTGGAGTTAATCATGGATCTCTATCTGAGAGGATGCTTTTTACTTATGGAGATACGCCATTAGGAATGACAGAATCTGCAATGGAGTTTGTCAAAATTTGTGATGAGCTTGATTTTCATAACATAATTATTTCTATGAAAGCTTCCAGGGCTCCGGTCATGATGGCAGCTTATAGAATGATTGCAGATAGGCTTGACTCAGAAGGATATAACTATCCCTTACATTTGGGAGTGACCGAAGCTGGAGACGGTGATTATGGAAGGATTAAAAGTACTGCTGGTATTGGAACGCTTTTAGCAGAGGGATTAGGAGATACCATCAGGGTTTCTTTAACAGAAGCTCCAGAAAAGGAAATACCGGTGTGCTATTCAATTTTGCAATCTTTAGGATTAAGAAAAACAATGGTTGAATACATCAGTTGCCCTAGTTGTGGTAGAACACTTTTCAATCTAGAAGAAGTTGTAGATAAAGTTAGGAACGCCACCTCACATTTAACGGGTCTAGATATAGCAATAATGGGATGTATTGTTAATGGGCCAGGAGAAATGGCAGATGCTGATTATGGTTATGTTGGAAAAGGTAAAGGAACTATTGCCCTATATAGAAGGAAAGAAGAGATAAAAAGAGTACCTGAAGATGAGGGGGTTAATGCTTTAATCCAACTTATTAAGGATGATGGTAAGTGGATTGATCCTTAAGGATTTGTCAAATTTTTGAATTATAAATAAATTCTTTTTATAATAAGTGGTATCGAATTATTTGAAGATAAGAAAATTGCTTAAAAAAAAATATATATTTCTGTTTGCGACATCCTTTTCTGGTTTATTCTTAAATAATTTTGCAGAGGCAACAGTTTTAAATAATAGTTATAAAGAAGTAATTGATCATGTTTGGCAAATTGTATATAGAGATTTTCTTGATTCAAGCGGCAAATTTCAAAAGTCCAATTGGATTAATCTGAGAAAAGAAGTTTTATCAAAAACATATTCAGATAGCAATGAGGCATATGATGCGATTAGAGATATGCTTTCTAAATTAGAAGATTCTTATACAAGATTTTTAGAACCTAAGGAATTTAATCAAATGAGAATTGATACCTCTGGTGAATTAACTGGAGTTGGCATCCAAATAGTTAAAGATAAAGAATCTGATGATTTAATAATTATTTCTCCCATAGAGGGCACCCCTGCATTTGATGCTGGAATTAAAGCTAGAGATAAAATATTATCCATAGATGATATTTCTACTGAAGGTATGAATATTGAGGAGGCCGTGAAATTAATAAGAGGACAAAGAGGTACTAAAGTAAAGCTTGAAATTCTTAGAGGTTCTAATTCCTTTTTTAAGATTTTATCAAGAGAAAAAATTGAAATAAAATCTGTATCAAGTAAAGTCAATCAAACCAAAAATGGCTTATCTATTGGCTATGTAAGAATTAAACAATTTAATGCAAATGCATCAAAAGAGACTAGAGATGCTATTAAGGATTTAGAAACGAAAAAAGTCGCAGGATATGTTCTTGACTTGAGAAGTAATCCTGGAGGTTTATTAGAATCAAGCATTGATATCTCAAGGCACTTCATTAACAAAGGAGTAATAGTAAGTACGGTAAGTAAAGATGGTTTAAAAGAAACAAAAAAAGGAAACGGTCAAGCTTTAACAAAAAAGCCCTTAGTTGTCTTAGTTAATGAGGGTTCTGCTAGTGCTAGTGAAATAGTCTCTGGTGCAATAAAGGACAACAAAAGAGGAAAATTAGTCGGGAAGAAAACGTTTGGTAAAGGTTTAGTTCAATCTATGAGAACATTAGTTGATGGTTCAGGTCTAACTGTTACAGTCGCTAAGTATTTAACTCCGAACGGCACTGATATAAACAAATCTGGAATTATTCCAGACATAGAAGTAAGAATGAATATAAACCCTATACTTCAAAGAGAGATAGGAACTAGAAAAGATAAACAATATAGAGCTGGTGAAAAAGAGCTAATAAATATAATTAATAGAAAGAATCAGATAAGCGAATTTAATCCCGACACCACAAACCTTAATGCATTCCTAAAAATTAATAAGGAGGATAAAGTATTTTCATTAAATTAATTACTCATATCCAGCATTCTCTTTATTGGCACATAGGCTCTTCTTATTATTTCTGGGTCTAGTTTAATAGACGGGGAATTATTTTTCAAACAATCAAGAATTTTTTCTAAAGTATTTAATTTCATATATGGACACTCGTTACATTTACAACCTTCAACATCTGGAACTTCAATAAAAATTTTATTAGGTTCTTTCTTTTTCATTTGATGAATTATTCCAGGTTCAGTTAATACCATGTAGGTTTTAGATGGATCTTTACTTACGAAATCAAGCAGCTTACTTGTTGATCCAATAAAGTCTGAGAGAATTAGTAAATTTTGACTACATTCAGGATGAGCAATTACTTTTGAATCTGGATTTTGATATTTTAATTTTAGAAGTGCTTCTTCACTAAATGATTCATGAACAATACAGCTGCCAGGCCATAATTTAAGATCTCTTCCAGAATTTTTCTGTACCCATCTCCCAAGGTTCTGATCTGGTGCAAATATTATTTTTTTATCTTGAGGTATCTTTTTAATTAATGAGACTGCATTACTGCTTGTACATATCAGATCACTTTGAGCTTTTACTTCTGCAGTGCAATTTATATAACTTACGACGTAGTGATCTGGATTTTCTTTCCTGAACTTTTGAAATTTATCTGAGGGACAATCATCTGCTAGTGAGCATCCCGCGTCAATATCTGGCAATAGGACTGTTTTATTAGGGCTAAGTATTTTTGCGGTTTCGGCCATAAAGTGCACACCGCAAAAAATTATTATATCTGCATCATTATTTGCAGCTTTTCTAGATAGATCTAATGAATCGCCAATAAAATCTGCAATTTCCTGAATCTCTGGAGCTTGATAATAGTGCGCAAGAATAATTGCATTAGCTTTTTTGCAACGCTCCTTTATTTCAGAAATCAAATCCTCTTCATTTTGAACTGATTTCTGTTTTGCAGTAGAAGTTATACTAGTCAGGATTTAGAATATCTCTAAATAGATTATATGCCTTTAAACAGAAAAAATTCTGACAAATTTAAAAATTGCTATTGTTGGTGACTGTCATGGTCAATGGTCTGAATTAGACTTGAAAGTTTTATCGATTATCAAACCAAATTTTGTTTTATTTGTTGGTGATATTTCTGATGGGAGTGTCAAAATAATTAAAAAAATCAATGAGATCAAAATTCCTACTTTCGTGATTTTAGGGAATCATGATAGAGGAAAAGATTCTACAGGGGAAACTCTCTCAAAGCAGATACGTGTTCTTGGTGAAAAATATTGTGCATGGGATGTGAAAGTTTTTAATAATCAAATAAATTTATTGTCTGCTAGACCATGTAGTTCTGGCGGTGGCTATTATCTTTCGAAAGAAGTTAAAGGTGTTTATGGACCTATCACCGAACAAGATTCAATAAATAAAATTATCAAATGTTCGGAAAAGACTGTAGAAGATATACCTTTAATAATTATGTCTCATGCTGGTCCCTCGGGTTTAGGTTCAGAACCTAAAAGCATTTGTGGAAAAGACTGGAAATTACCCTCATTGGATTGGGGAGATAGAGATTTGTCTGAGGCTATTTCTCAAATACAAAAGAGAAGAAAAGTTGATCTTGTAATTTTTGGTCATATGCATAATCGGCTTAAGAGAAATCTTGGTTTAAGAGAGATGTTTAAAATTGATAGCAAAGGAACAATTTATTTCAATACTGCTGTAGTGCCAAGATACAAAACTGATAGAGATGGGAAATTACTAATAAACTTTTCATGGATTGAGTTTGAAAAAAAGGAATTAAGACATGTCTCTCACCGATGGTATTCAGAGTCTGGTGAAATTTGTGAAGAAGATAAATTTTTATAGGATTTGATATTTTTGTTTAAATTTTAAGTATTTTTGGGTTTTTCATATCTTGAAAATAATGTTTGAGACAAGATATAACCCGCAATTCCTGCGGCTGTAAAAGCTAAACCATTTTTAAATAAAGGTAATAAATCATTTGTTCTGGATATTATCGGTGCCAAACCAAAAATTCCAAATAACATTCCCCATAAGGGAGAAAGAAGAGCTAAAAAACCAATTGATATGACTTGACCTTCTTTTCTTGGGGCAGATGCAAAACCCGCTACTAAACCTCCAAGAATCGATGTACATAAAGTCCATATATATTGCTCTTTGGGTAGGCCTGGGACAACTTGGCATCCTCCTCTTTCGAGGCAAATCTTTACTGAATCAATTGCGTCTAATACTGCACCATCCTCACCGTGATCTTTAACATAATATTGGTTGCCAAATCTTGTTTGAAGTTCAACCCAAAATAACCTTGGCATAAAATTAAAATAAGCCTCGCCGACGTTAAAGTTCAGTAAATTTCCACCTCTAGGATCCGCAACTATCAACAAACTTGTCTCATCTAAATCCCAATAGTCCTTTATTGCACTACCCGGTGAACTCTCAAACTGAGATAAATACTTTATTTTCCATCCACTTTCAATTTCTAGACTGTTAAGCTTTTCCTCTAATAATTTTTTCTGATTAGGGCTTAATGTTTTAGCTAAATCAATTACGGGTGTTTTTTCTTCTGGTAAGAGATTTGGATTATTTATAGCGAAAACGGGTTTATGTGAAATTAAAACTAATATAGATAGAAATATTCCTAATAAATAGTTAATCTTTGTAGGCATAAATAAGTTCTGTCTTTTTATATTTTCGCCGATGAATAGCTTACCCGCGAATAATCCAGATTGGTTAGTAAAAAAAATAATAAAAATGGGTGGGACTATAAGTTTTTATGACTTTATGAATTTCGCATTAAATGATCCTATTAATGGTTATTACGGCAGCGGTAAAGCTGAGTTAGGCGTTCGAGGAGATTTTGTTACATCACCCTCTTTATCTGATGATTTTGCTTTTTTGGTGGGTAAACAAATAGAAGATTGGTTGATTCAGTTCAAAAATAGTTTTTTATCTAATCAGAAATTAGCTGTAATTGAATTTGGAGCAGGAGATGGAAGCTTTATGAGTGGATTAATTAAATATTTTTTAGAAAATAAGAAGAATTTTTTGGAAGGAGTTTCTTTTGTAATTATTGAACCTAATGAAGGGATGGTAGAAAAACAAAAAAATAAATTGGAAGAATTTTTAAACTTAGGCATTGATATTTTATGGAAAGGTTTGGATGAGGTAGAGGAAAATAATATTAATGGAATAGTGCTTGCAAATGAGGTTTTGGATGCTTTGCCAGTAGAGAGAATAACCTTCTCAAAAGGAAAATTACTTCGACAAGCAGTTTCTATAGATAAAAAATCTCATAAATTATATTTTGATGAAATGCCAATTACAAGTGAATTAAGAAAAAGTATTGAACTTGCTAAAAGTGAGTTGGGAATCACTATTCCGCCTGAAGATGCTCTTGAAGGATGGACTACAGAATGGCATATAGATAACTCAAAATGGTTAAAAGCTATTTATCAAAAAATTAATAATGGTATTTTATTGATTATTGATTACGCTAAAGAAGCCAAAAAATACTACACCACTAAGAATTCTGATGGGACTATAGTTTCTTATGAAAATCAAAAAATGACGAATAATGTCCTAGATTCTCCTGGAAATTGCGATTTAACATCTCATGTGTGCATAGAAACTTTAATTAATGATGCTGAGACTCTTGGATTTGATACTGTTGGAATAACTAAACAAGGAGAGGCTTTGTTGGCACTTGGATTGGCAGAGAGACTTTATGGGATTCAGAAAGAATTTAAGGAGGATTTATCGAATGCCCTTTTAAGAAGAGAGGCATTACTTAGACTCGTTGATCCTGTTTGTTTAGGTGATTTTAAGTGGTTTGTCCTAAAAAAGTTTAATGATAAGAAAATGAATATAAATTCAACCTGTTTGCGTTAAGAAAAAAACTTTAAAAATAATGAATCTTCTACGTCATCATATATATCAACAGCACCAATTTCTTTCGGTAATATGAATCTCATTTTGCCATCACGAACCTTCTTGTCGCCCATAAGTATTGTTAGAACCTCTTCTTTATTTATTTTGGGGATTTCAGTAGGAAGATCGTAACTCTTCAAAAGATTCTTCTGTCTCTCTAATTCTTCTTTAGACCACAACCCTTTCTCAATTGCTATTTTTCCCGCAATATTCATACCAATTGATATTGCCTCACCATGTAGAAATTTGCCGTATCCACATAAATTTTCAATAACGTGACCAAAAGAATGACCATAATTCAATATTGCTCTAACACCATTTTCATGTTCGTCTTGCGAAACAATATAAGACTTTGTCTTTATTGAACTGTCAATTATTTTAATTAGATATTCATTCTTGAGATTTATAAGCTCATTCTTGTTTTTTTCAATTTCTAAGTATTCGAAAAGTTCTTTATCTCTTATTACTCCGTATTTTATTACTTCGGCCATGCCTGCACTAAATTCTCTTTTGGGCAAACTTTTTAAAGTTTCTGGATCAATAAAAACTGCTTTAGGTTGATTGAAAGCTCCAATTAAATTCTTACCTTTTGGATGATTTACTCCTGTTTTTCCTCCCACAGATGAATCAACCATTGATAATAACGTTGTTGGAATCTGAATATATTCGATGCCTCTTAGCCAAGTCGCAGCTGCAAAACCACTTACATCTCCAACAATTCCTCCTCCAAGGGCAATAATTATTGAATTTCTATCTAAGCCAAATTCAAATGCAACATCATATATTTCACTTAAGGTTTTTAAGTTTTTATATGATTCTCCAGCCTTGATAAGGAACATTTTGGCCTGAAATTTATTATCTTTTAAATTATTTAAAAATTTCTCTCCATATAAATTTGATATTTCTTCATTTGATATCACAAGTATTTTCTTATTCTTTGTTATTCCAATTTTTAAAAGTTCTTCGCTGATATTATTCAGTATCCCTGCTTCTAGAGTTACTTCGTATGACTTATCACCTAATGGGACTAATATTTTTCTCTTATTCACAATTGATTACCTAGTTAAAATTTATAAATATTTGGTATTAAATACTTTATATATTAGCAAAATCTAAGCTCTAGATCCTTAAAAATTCAGTTGTTAAGAATTAGAAATGGTAATAAAATCATGCTATGAGTTTTAAAAAAAATATAAACGATATTAAGAAAAATTATTCCCTAGGAATAATTGGAGGAGGTCAACTGGCATTAATGTTAACCGAGGCAGCAAAAAAAAGAGATTTAGAAGTATGTGTGCAAACAAAATCTTGTGATGATCCTGCTGGTTCAAAAGCAGATCATGTCATAGAAGCTGATCCTTTAAAGATAAGAGGTAATAAATCATTAATTAATGAGTGTGAAAAAATAATTTTTGAAAATGAATGGATAAAAATTGATAAATTAAATTTAATTGGCAATAACGATATTTTTGTTCCAAGCCTTAATGCAATTAAGCCATTAGTAGATAGGTTTTCTCAAAAAAAATTAATAGATGGAATGAATATTCCCTGTCCAAAATGGATAAGTATTGAAGATTTTAAAAATCTCTCGGATGAGGAAATCAAAAATTGGACTTTTCCTCTAATGGCAAAATCAAATAAAGGTGGATATGACGGTAAAGGGAACAAAAAAATAAAGACAAAAGAAGATTTAGATTCTTTTTTAACAGAGAATAATTCTGCTGAATGGTTAATAGAAGAATGGGTAGAGTATGAAAAAGAACTGGCTCTTGTTGGTTCGAGAGATAGAACCGGCAAGATAAGATTCTTTCCAATAGTTGAGACGTTTCAATCAAACCATGTTTGTGATTGGGTTCTTGCTCCTGGAATAAATGAATATGATTTGAACTTATTTGCAATAAATATTTTCTCTTCAATAGTCAATGAACTTAATTACGTTGGAGTTTTAGCTATTGAATTCTTCTATGGAGATAATGGTCTTTTAATTAATGAAATAGCTCCTAGAACACATAACTCAGCACATTTCTCTATTGAAGCTTGCACTTCAAGTCAATTTGATCAATATGTTTGCATTTCTTCTGGGATAATGCCACCTGACATTAAAATGAACTGTGAAGGTGCAATTATGATAAATCTACTGGGGTTAAAAAAGAACTTCCCAATTCCAATGGAAACCAGAATTAAAATGTTATCTGAAATTGAGGGTTCTAATATTCATTGTTATGGCAAATCTCGCGAAATTCTGGGAAGAAAAATGGCTCACATCACATTTTTATTAAATGGTAAAACGCATTCAGAAAGATATGATGAAGCTCAAATTTTATTAACTATGGTAAGAGACATTTGGCCATCTCCAAATGCATAAAAAAATAAGTTAGAGTTAGATTACTGGATCTTTGGTTAAGTTCTTCTTTATGTGCTCTGATCTGACTCTCTTTCGACATGAGGAGACTGTCGTGATGCGGTAGTAAACCGATCTTGTAATCGGAAACGAAAGCCCACTTTGAATCCTCTTCTGGCTTTTCCAGGTCGATGCAGCAGAGAACTGACGGGGATCCGGTGTTACCTATCAAAATGCTTGTTATTACAGGCTTTTGGTGGGTATTTTATTTTTCATAATTAGGGGTGCAGGACCACGGTGCAGGACCAAATTGCAGTACCAATTGCAGGACCATATTAGCAGGGTGCCATCGTTAACTAGTTGGGCATAGCAGTGGATTAGAGATTCTCTCTGTATTAGGGTGGGATCGCTCCACTCGCTTATGATTGCAATGGGTATCGATTGTTAGGATTATTCAAGAACTTTTGAATCGATTGATGCGTTCTCAGGTTTTTCTCCTGAACCTTTAAGAGATTTATTAATTTTATCGCTCAAAGATGATTCTAATTCTTCAAATTTTTTCCCACTTTCCTTTTCAAGCACTTTTACTACCCATGGAGTGTAATCAACTTTTGCTTGAGGCATGCCCATTGTCTCAGAAATTCTTTTTATAAGACCTTTCCCCCCAGAAAATTTTTCAATATCTGATCTAGCGGGGATAATAGTTTCATTTAATTTATTTAAAATTAGAAAGTTCCTAATTTCTTGAAAAAGATAATGCTTTTGCTCCACTTGTAATTTGTTTATTATGCCTGGGAACTCATGTTTTATTCCTTGAAGTGACCTTCTAAGTGAATTAGCTCTATCAAGGAGTAAATCCCATACAGGATTTGTAATAATATCCTCTTCTGGTATTAGTTGTTGGCGCCTAATTTCTTGTCTTGTCTCAAAATAAATTGTTCTAAATAAATCAATAATATGATTATTGAGATCTATTTCACCTTTTTTTGTTTGTAGTTTAGAACTATCTTCATGTCCAATAATTTTTTTTGTTTTTAAATCTATAGTCTCAACAACTGGCTTAACATTAATGTGATGAGCAATCAAGTAATTAAGGAATAATTTAAAGATGTGGTTTTTTCTTTCATTGTATTTGGGATTTAATAAGTTCTGAATTACTACTTCATCAATTTGCTCTAAAAGTTTTATATTTCCAAGAAAGTCATCCTGATCTATTTGATGTGTACCTGGATTACAAAGTCTTAATTCTGTTTCCTTATCAAAAAGCCAAAATCCACTTTCTGTTGCCCACGGAAATTTTGGCATTCCAAGTTTGTCTATTTTTGGAAAAATATCAACAAGTTTTTTCTTCTCTAGTGATTTTTTATCCAAAGGATATCTTACTAATCCAAATAACTGAAGAAAAAAATTAAATCCCTCATCTTCTTCAATCATTCTTAGAGTTGTATTTATTAGTGCAAGGCAACTCTCTAACCCCATTCCTTTGCCTTTTATTTGGTTATAAACTTTCAAAGACTCTCTAAGATTACTCTCAACCCAAGCTTGTGTGTCTTCTATTAGTCCTGCAGCAGATACAACTTCATCTAGCCCTAATGATCCTAAATTACGATAACGCAATTGCTCTCTTATGCTTACCATTTTTGTGAAGCAGTACTCATATTATTAAAATAATAGCAGAAATTTTAAGTATGAACATAATTTTACTTAAATATTAAATTGGTTGCAGAATTCTTAGAACCTTTAGCAAGGTAATGTTATTGATATTTATGGCTCACAGATTCATGATTGACATACTCACAGAATGTGATTATAGTTGTCATGCAGCCTGCAATAAAAAACCTGCGAAGCGGTCACTTCGCAGGTATTGCCCAAAGGCTAGTCCATCGCTTAATAGACTATGTTATCTATTCAAACACGAAGACTTAACGTCTGCAATCAAAAAAAATCTTTTGAAGATTTTTCAAATGAAGAGTTAAAGGTATTTTTATACTTCTCAAAAACTGTTCATAACTCGGAAGCTTTTTATTCTCAGGAGGATTAGGAAGTTGTCAGTATTTAAAGAGGAATTTCATCCAGAATCTGGAGAAGAGCAAAAGCAGTTGTGGCTTTATCCCGTTATATATTGCCTTGGAATTAATCCTCATATAAAAGATAAAGGATTTGGTCCTTTCAGAAATGGATTTGGTAGGCATGAAAAGACTGGAACTACAGGAACTTTTCTAATAGAGGCAAGTGAATACTCTCTTGAGGATTGCTTACTTCTTGAAAATCAACATTTAAATCTTGAGCTAAGACCTAATGGTCCAAAGCTGAAGTCAATCTATTTACAGCCAAAAGAAGTTATCAAGATTTTTGAAGAGAAAAGGTTAACTTCTAGTTTAAAGCAATTCCCTTTAGACAATTATCAAGATGCTGAAGCCAAAAAAGGAATTTTTTCAAAAGAAAATGAAGAAAAACTTATCAGATCTTCAGACGATACTGCAAAAGAAAGTTTTAATAATACTTTCGCAGATCAGTTTGAATTAACAGCTCAAGACGTCGATAAAAAGTTTAGTAAAAGTGATCTTATTGCTCATACATTGGTTAACCATTTTTTAAATTCATCAAATTTCCCCTTTTAAAATCATGACAATTAATTTAACTGATGCTAAGAAAAAGCATCATCTCTATAACTGTATAGCAGCAGCAAATGCAGCAAAATATGTTGCAGATGAATATACCTGTGCGCTTGGTTTGCAGGCAAGTTATTCTCATAAACCTGATAGGGTGTTTGATAATGAGGAATGGCATTTAAACCATTCCATAGCTGTTGAGAAATCAATTGAATATTTAAAAACTAATTTCCCAGGCATTCTTATTTTTGATAATGAAAGTGTCAAAATTAAGCAGCGAATTGGGAAGGCAACTCTTTTTGGCATTCCAGATATTATTGCAGTTAATAATAATAAGCTTTATGTGGTGGACGGAAAATCCGGCAGAGCAAAAGGATATCACCGATATCAGGCATCTTTATACGCCCTCATGCTTCTTAAGCAAAATGTTGCTTCTGAAATTGGTGAAGTTTTCCTCGGCTATTATGATCCAAAGCTAAAACTAAATAATTTCAATATGGTCTCATTAGGAGGTCATAATGAAATTCAAGGTATATGGAGTGGGGAGGCAAAGAAGAAGATAGTTAATTTGGCTAATGCAATTGTTTCTGATCAAGAGCTTGAGGCAAGACCAACTGCGACCAACTGTCAATGGTGCGGATGGAAAAATAGATGTTCAGTGCCTTACGAGGAATCGGAAGAATTGTTAGATGTTTTTGCTGGTTTCTAAGTTAATTAATTTAATAATGTTATGGATAAAAGTATCGCAATTTTATTTCTTGAGTTTAGAGAACTAGTTTCCAAACAAATTATTGATCTCAGCTCCACACTCATGAGGCATGACTTCGAAATTAGAAATCAAAGAGACGAATTAACTTTCTTAAAGAAACAAATTGATCATCTTTCTAGACAAGATTTTGATATTGATGTTCTTGTTAGTTGGTTAATACGAGATATTGAAAAAGAAGTAGATGGACCAAAAGAGATAATTGAGCTTTTAAAGAAAATTAAATCTGAAGGTGAAAGTTCTTATGAGGATTTAGGAGGTAGTTAAATGTCTGACCAGTTGATAGACCTCATGGAAATGATGTTGGCTTATCACGAAAAATATGAAGGAGATTATCAATCATTTAATGATCGCTTTAATTTTGAACTTTCATATTGGTACAACCTAAAACAACTAAACATACTGATCGACGCTGAATTTAAAACAATTAAACCATTCACTAACAAGGATTACTAAAATGCAAAACTTACCAAGCGAAGAACGACCAAGTACAAAACTCCTAAGAGATTTGTATAAGAATAGAAAAAAGTTAATCGAAATTGAAAGTTCAAATGAACCTTACGTTTCAAAAATAAGACCACTACTTCAAAAGGATTATTGGCTTAGTCATGCTTTAATAAAATTCCTGAATTATGAATACGATTTAGGAATAAAGATTAAAAACAAAAAAACTGAAAACAAATCTGCAATTGAGAAACTCAAATTAATGCAGTCTAAATTATCAAAAAAAATGAATTATGAAGAGGAGGAGGATCTGTTTTGAAGAAATTTATTATTGCTTCATTACTACTCTTTGCACCTGTTACTTACTCAGCTACAACACCTGATTCGGAAGAGTTAGGTAAAGCTATGAAACTCGACTGTCAGACTTTAGGTGCTGACAGTTGTACTTCTCGTTTTATTGCGGTGAGTGCATGTACTTTTTCGTATGGCATAGCTAGAAGCGAAAAGACTGTCAAAGAGAGTATTGATATTGCTGATGACCTTTTTGTTCTCCTTATGAGAGGAAATGGATTAAATCCTAACTCTATGTTTGACGATCAAAATCTTATAAAAGAATCAATCAGATCAGAAACAATCGAAAGAGTTGCTAAGTGCAAGGAATGGACAGCAGAGGCAATTCCCAAAATTGTTCTTGAGAAAACTGGCAAACCAGCAACTCAAGAATTTATTGATGGGGCTACAAAGACATTTGGGTTTTGGTGGCTTGGAACTCTTGAGCAGATTAAACGAGGTCAATGATCAAATTATTTTTTATTTATCGAATTTATTTTTGATGAGTGCAAATAATTTATTTGCCAAAATACTTGACGACTCATTGCTAATGTGTTTATATTAGTAGTACACATGTATTACTAAGTAATGACTTTAGGAGGAGCTAATGTTTGGACTAATTTTTCTTACGGTTATCGTAATGAGTCCCCAAGTGGTTGGTTGCTTAGTCCAGACCGCAGCAGACTAATTTTATTTACCAGGAATAAAAAATCTCCAAGAAATAGTATGAGAATTTTTGCTCATACATATTATGCAAATGATCTTGGTGAGCCAATGGCAATTAAATCATCAACTCAAATGTATTTGGATAATGCTTGGGATAAATGGCATGACCTTCAATTAGAAGGTTGGACTTTTGAAGAACTTGAATTACCTGAATCAGTATGACTAACTTAAATCCAATCAAAAAGAAATTATCAAAAGTAGATAGAAAGATATCTATGCAAGACCCATCAAAATTATTAGCAGAATTTTTTAATGGTGTTGTCATTGAACTTGATGAAGAATATAAATATGACTCATAAAGAATTGATAGATCAAGTTTCCGCCAATTTATTTAAACAAAGTGGAAAGTTAGAAAGCAGAAGATCTTGGTTGGCAATGAGAAATTATCTTGAACAATTAGACAGCGAACAACTTAAATCCATGCTTAAGGACCAAGGATGATTTTGAAACTATATTTATGAATTATTTATTTGGTTTTTATTTTCTTCTTAATTCTTAGATAACCGTAAGTTGCAAAACCAACCAAAAACATGTCCAAGTAAATATGCCAAGTAGGAAAAATCTGGTGTATTAATTCCATTAACGTTTTATTGCCACTTGCCAATAAGGATAATCTAAATTTGATTTTTCTCTAATCAATTGTAATTTTCTAGAATTTATTTTTACTACTATTCCATCTGTTGGATATTTACTAAAAAGCTTCCCTTGCAGCCATTTTTTTCTAAATACTTCAACTTGGCTCGTAAAGTTGCATGAAATATCCTGAGGGATCGTGAAGCCAAGCTTTGAAAGACTCTTTTTGGATTCATATTGGTTAAGTGTTGAATTAAGGATTTGAAATGCGCAGAAGCTAAGACTTTCAGAAAATCCTTCTTTAGCTCTTAGAAATCCAGAAGCGATTCTCTGGGAGATATTTGGACTTTGTTTGGGTGCAAATAATTCACCTCTAACTTGAAGAACTCCTCGTAAAGGGAGATTATTAGGAATGTCTTGGACTTTAATAAGTTTACTAGTAACGTCTGCCCCTTTTCTTGAAATTGCTTTCTCCAAGATTCCGTCCCTATATTGCAAAGCAGCAGCACAACCATCAATTTTTGGTTCAATTAATAATCTGGTATCTACTAATAATCCTTTCAAAAATTCATCTATTGAATCCTTTTCCAATGAAGGTAAAACTAGTTTATTTTTATTTTTAAAGTAATCACAATTAGGGTTTGTTCTTAATAAATTTTTTTCAAGTTGGTCGAACTGCTTATCAGAGATTAAAGCATTACCATTTCTATAATTATCGTCATACCATTCAATTCGTTCTTCTAAATAAGTCTTCATTTAATACGATGGCTTAAGTTTTTGGTCAGGCATCCAACTTGGTTTATCCATAATCCATTTTTCTCTATCTTCATACTTAACAGTCCATGAAAGAAATGAAGAAATTTCTTTAAGAGTTATGCCAACCAAATATCTTGTTTTTGGACTTATTGATATAAATCCAAATAATAATATTAATAAAATAAATTTAAACATGTCTTTAATCATTTAAAAACTCAGCGTAATTTTTGCTAACTTTTTAATTAATGCAATTCTTATAACCTTCTATATTTGCTAGTTCATCAATGTTCAAACTTGTTTCCTCTAGTAAAGTTTCTCCTATATCTTCCTTATTAAATTTAGTTAAAGCTCCTTTAGTAGAGTACTTAATACATATGTTTTTATATTTTGCTTCTTTGACAACAGGAGATAAATAAAAACCAAACAAGATGATAAAGGCTCCATATGTTACAACTTTTCTATGGTTTTTCCACCATTCATAAAATTTATTGGACACGAAAAATAAATAATTAATTTCTATTTTAAATTGATTGTCAACAAATTACTTTATTATTGAAAGATTGATTAATTTATTGTTTTTTCATTAATAGATTTAACCCAAGAATAATATCTTGATTTTCTAATCCTTTGCTCTTTCGAGACTAATCTATCCGCAGATTCTAGGGGTGATTCTCCTTTCTTAACTTTTGTTGTAATAGATATACCAAAACCTTTTGCTTCAATTTTTGCAATGCCACCCTCTAAAAAAAATAAAAAAGACCAACCTTTATTCCATCCTAAATAGAAGGGATTTCGATACATTGCATTCTTCCGGATATACTCTTTAATGTTATTTCCCTTTTCAAGGTGTTACTTGTATATACTATTACCAAAAAAGAAGTTTACGGTAGATTATTTCTGGGACTTAATTTTCGTATTTAAATAATTTCTTGGATGAATACTTGACGTTAAAGAGTAGTACATTTATATTAATAGTACAACTGTATTATCTTGATGACATCAGGAGAAGCTAATGTTCGGACTAATTTTTATTGTGGCAGCCTTATTGACCCCCCAACTGGCTGGTTATTTAACAAAAAAAGTGGTTTATTAATTCTTTTTGAGAGTTATAAGAAATCTCTATCTAATAATCTAAAAGTTTATACTCACCTTTTCTATGCAAATGAATTAGGTGAACCAGCCCAACTTAAAAATTCAAGGATTCATTCTATTGAGTGTGCTTGTGAAACATGGGATGAATTAGTTTCAGGAGGTTGGCAAATTGTTACTAGTAAATTCCACTAATCATGATTAATGTAAATCCTTCAAAATGGGAATATCTAAAAGAATCTATTCTAAAACGAAAACGTACAAAGATTTGTATTACTTGCAATCACTTTCGCTACAGCACTACAGAAACTATTGCTACTATCTTGATCTGTCCAAAATACGAAAAACGCATACCACAGGGTGATCATTTACTTAAAGGCTGTGAGTATTGGCAAAAAAATAGGACGATATTTTCCCCTGAAGCATCTTAATTATTCTCTAATTAAACTTCTCTCGTTAGAGATATTTAATTATGTAAACAAAGCATTATTTTATACAACTTAAAAAATTCCTTTTAAGTAATTTTAAAATATGATTCAATTCTACTTTTCCATATTTTTATTAGTAGTGCTTACATTTTTTGCACTTTTATTAGATGCACCAGAATTGGCATCTTTAATTCAAACATTTTAGAAAATTATAAATCAGCATTTTTACTGATTTACTTTCTTAATAAGTAAGGCGTAGGTTTAACTTGTTGAATAGGAGGGATCTAATGATTGACAGTCCACCAGAGGAGTTAAATTATAAAATTTAAATCTAGATAAAACTAATGCTAAATCTGGAATGAATCTTCTATTTGAGATTCATTCCTTATTAATTTCTTTCTAAAAAATGTAAATTATAAATATTAAATTTTAAAAGAAAAAAATCTGTTCATATTAAAGTGATTTGATCCTTAAGTCTCTTTTTGGATAGTGGCCAACTTTACCTGAATCCAAAACCAGTTTTTTGTTCTTCTTTTTCTTCCCATTCATTAATAATTAGTTTTAGTAAACTTTTAAGTTCTGAATTCGAAGCATCAGTATCTTTTTGAAGATTTATACAAATGTTTTTTATTTCCTCAAAAGCATTATCAATTAATATTGTTTTTTGATCTGGATTAGCCATAGAATTTTAAAATGCTCCATTACAGTTGAACCCACTACAGTTAATAACCCTGAAAATATTCATTACAAAGTTGTGGAATCTTTCATCATAAAAAAATGCCCAGGTCGTAAATATAGCAAAACCAGAGACAGCAAAAGCAGCATATTGAAGCCAATGTATCCCATAGCTGTCCAATCCATTTTTATCAAAATCAGAATTACTCAATTACTTTTTTTACTTATAATAAAAATTTTTTTTTTAAAAGGAGAGTTTGTTTTGAACGAGAGATTTATTTTTTTTCTTTAAGACCTTAATGTATTGATAGTTTAAATAAAACCTGGTATTATCCACCCAAAAAAACCGTAGTTTATTATCAAAGCTGAAAAACCAATCATAGCTAGTCTCCCATTTGTTATTTCGGCATTTTTCCAAAATTTACCAATGTAGTTGGTATTTTTTTTCGAATTTTTGTCTATCAAATAATTTGGTTCTAAAGGTTCCTGCAACCTTTTGATGGCGTATAAAGAGAATTGAATCGTAATAGCGATGATAACAACTATAAAACTAGTAAGTGCATCCATTTTTAGAATTCATATGTGATCAATTAGTAAGCCAAAGAGTAAATGACGTTTGTATACATCAAACATTTCCTAATTTCTGCTTTATTGACAGAGGAAACCTTTACTTGAATTATTAAAGAATGTAACATATTTAAAAAAAATTAGTATGAATTCTTACTTTTTCTTTGGATTTCACATTTTTTAAGTACTTTACTGTTACAGTTATGTGTCAGGTCAATCCTTAGGCTAGTCTTAATTGAATTGTAGAATTAACTTTAAAGTTTTACTTTAAATCAGATAAAATATTGAAAAAATTTTATAAGGAAAATATTTTCAATGTTATTTTTTAAAATATTCTTAATAACTAGAAATTATTATTTTTGTTTGATTTCCGGAAGGTAAAACTTATTGCCTAATGTGTAACCAATTGACATCAGAACGAAACCAATAAGTTGAGGTAAATGAGAATTAGCTAGAGAGATTTTTTCAATCATTTCTCAATCTATAAATTCATATACTAATAAAAATTTTTAAATACTGTAAGTCTATTTTCTTTTTGATTCTTTAATCTCCCCAGATTTTTTTAGTGAATTAACAAGTCTTTCATTTTCTGTTTTTAAATTTTCTAATGCAGATTTTGTAAATTGTTCTTTAGCCTCAAATTTTGCTGAACTTATAACTTTTTTATTAGGGAGTTTTTTCTTCGGTTCTGACTTCATATTAAACAGCAATTTAAAAAAATTTTAGAAGTTATTTTTTTTGAGTTAGGTATTATTTTTTACAGTTTTCTGGTTAATAATATTTGTTTACATAGACAAATTAATCTTTATCTTTTGGGATCCTTAACCATCCTGTATTCCATTCTGATTTTAGTTTTGCCCATGAGATTCTTTTAATATCTTTTTTATTTTTGGTAGGGAAAATATCAACCCATCTATCTTCATTTTTCCCACCATAAGCTTTAACTTGAAAATGCCTATTACCATTAATTGTTTTTGGTGCTGTCCAACACAAAGTAGGAGGCCATTTCATGAGAACTTTTTAAAAGTTAAAAAACTAAAGGTTGCTTTGCCCAGTTAACACTAAACCATAATATGCAATCGTACCAAGGATAAGTACGATTCCTAGTATTCTAATAATCATGATTTATTATTTTTAAATTCAAATTATATTAGAGAAATTTTATAAATTTGCGTTGAAGATTTAATATTTTCTAATTTTTCCTTTTTTTATTTCTAACTATGGATTGGCAAGATTCAGGATCCCATTCATTCTGAATCTTGCCAATAAAATCATAAATAAATGAATCGGGACATCCAGTTTTTTTTTGAAGTTCTGAAAGTTCTTCTTTAATGAATTCATATACACTAGTTATTACCCCTAAATTTTCTTCTTGGGAGGGAGCCCATTTTTTATTCTCCATTAATATTTTTTAAATTAATTTCCACAATATCGTAATAGGTTATTTCTCCATAATCAGCATCTGAACAACATAAATCTCCATATAGTTCCTCTAACAAATCGTACGCATCTGAATACTTATCAAAACTTTGAGCTGTTAATTCGTCATCTTTCCCATCAATTCTAATTATTTTGTAGGTCATATTGTACTTTGAAGCAAAAAGTATTTTTTTTGATTGATTAGATCATCTTATAAATAAAAATCTTATTTAGGAGTATTAGTTGGGTAAAGCTTCTGAATTTTATTTTTCTGAATTTCTATTTTTCTTCTTTCATATTTTTTTGCCATTATTTTTCTGATAAATAATTGTGGGATAAGCCAAACTAACGCGATAGCTATAGCCATGAAAGCAGGATTTCTCCACGTTAACCTAATAATCTCTTGTATAAATTCTTGATTAAAAGTTTCCATACATTAAAATTTGATGATAAAAAATATCTTTGCTTTCTTTTATAAAATCTTTTAAATTTCATAATCCATCATAACCTTAAAAAATCCAATAAGGAATTTTATAAATTTTTTGTTTTTCTAGTTCGTTTTCTTTTATATTTGGATTTAGATTAATTTTTTATTTTTTAGTTTAGAGATGTCGACTTATCTAATTACAGGATCAAATAGGGGTATTGGATTAGAACTATGTAGGCAAATTCATAAGAGGGGAGATAATGTAATTGCAACGTGTAGGAAAGCTTCAAAAGAACTTAGAGATTTAGGAGTGAGAATTGAAGAGAATATAGAAATTTCTTCAGATGAATCGATAACAAATTTGTGTAAAAAACTATCTGGAGTTAATTTAGACTGCTTAATTCATAATGCAGGAATTTATGAATATAATTCTTTCGAAAACTTAGAAAAGAAAAGTATTTTGCGTCAATTTGAAGTCAATGCATTAAGCCCAATATGTATGACTCAATCACTTAAACATCTTTTAAAAAGATCTTCTAAAGTTGCTTTTATCACAAGTAGAATGGGATCTATTGAAGATAATACATCAGGAAGTTCTTATGGTTACAGGATGTCTAAGGCCGCCTTGTCCATGGCAGCAAAATCACTTTCAATAGATTTAACAAGGGAAGATATTTATGTAGCTATTTTGCATCCTGGGTTAGTGAGTACAAGAATGACTGGCTTTACAAGAAATGGAATTAGTCCTGAAGAATCAGCAAATGGCCTTTTAAAACGGATTGATTCTTTAAATAAAAATAACTCGGGTACGTTTTGGCATGCCAACGGAGAAGTTTTGCCTTGGTAATATCAATTCATTTATATTGAAGAGATTTATATCTTTAATTTGTTAAAAAAATTTTAAATTTTTAACGAATTTCTTCCCTTGTTAAATTCTTTTGGTTATCTTTAAAAAAACATTAGTAAAGGAGGTGATTCATTGTCGTATCTACCGAAAAATGCGGTTAACATAGAGGCCGTGAATTCAGTATCTTCATCACATTCATCGGTCTCTATTTCTTTTATTAAGAAAAAAGGTTTTATAATCAATAGGTTTATATAAATCAGTAACTTAATAATTAAAAGCTCTGCATCCCAAGAGGTTGCAGAGTTTTTTTTTGAATTTTAATAATCTTTCAAATTGTACTCTATCTTTTTTGGCCGAAATAAATTAACGCTAAAAAAGATATTGTGCTTACAAAAGCGATTAAGTACCACCCAGTTGAGGAGTTGCTAACTACTTCTGTCATTTATTTTGATTTATCCGAGGAATTGATTATTTGGGTAAATATCACAATTGATATCATTAAAAAAACTAAAAGGATGTAAGTTACGTTCATTTATAGAAAAAAGCTAATTATCAAAAAGATTATTCCTAGAACTACCGTGACAATTGCTCCATCTACTAATAAGTCTTTCCATGTATAACTTTTAAGCATCCTTGTTTTATCTTCTTCACTTATAAGGTTCTTTAACCACGTCCAATCTAAAAGCTTTGTCAATGCAACACCAAAAATTAAATGACCAATCAAAATACCAACTAGATCAATTCTGGAAATATCTTTAGTAAGACCTGTAATAATAAAAAAGTCCACTAGCTTTTTTCTTTATTAGATAAGGCACCACCTTCTTCTTTGTACTTTTCCCAAGCTTCGCTTATTTTTGCTTTAGAAAAGTTTTGTTTCCCCTCAGAGAATTTATTTTTGAGGTTATTAAAACTATTAGTCAGCTCTTTTTTTGTTGGTTCATCAAGAAAGTTTGATGTTAATTTCCATATGTACCAGCTACTTGCTAGAAGAAGAATTAATCCCAGTAATTGCATATTGGTTTTTTACTATGCTACAACTTTTTAAATGATTTCGATAAATTAATTTATTTAATACATACAGAATTTTTTTGACATAAATAAAAAATTAAAACTTCAACCAGTGGAAAAATATTCTATCTAGTAACCATATAGTTAAACCCCCTTCCAGGAAAGCCAACCAGTACATCCCATAATCAGAAAATCCCATTTGTTCTTTTACTGTTTTAATTAATTTTTTATGAGCTTGAATGATATCTTTCATGAAAAATCAAATTTTTAAACCTGCTGAATTTCTTTAATTAAAAACCCCTTCCCATAGCAAGATAGACATGTCTTAGTCTCATCTAAAGAAATTCTTAGAAAACCTGCTCCATTACATCTAAAACAATTTACTTTAGTGTTGGAATAGATTTTTGATTTAATTTTAGCAGCACGATTTAAGTAAAAAACAGTTTCTTTACGACCGTTTGCCTTGGCAGCTTTGTTTAATAGCTTTTTGTAGTTGACTTTAAGTTCTTGGGTATTCATATTTAATAGAAACTAAAAACTAACACAGGACTAGATGTTTAAAAAAATTTAAACTCTTTGAATTTCCCGTTTATATTTCTAATCTGATCCCTTACTGAGATTTTGATAATATAACTAGGATTTTTTTTTTGTGTCTGGTATAAAGAGTTTTAATTTATATATTTAATAGAAATTTTATATTTGATAAACTTAAAATTTTTTGTGATCATTCAAGAAAATATTATTTTGCTTTAGAAATGAATATTAGAAAATTTGTTGTTTAAAAATATTTTTAAGCGATTATCCAGCCTTTTTGAGGTTTTTAACTAAAAAATCATTTTCATTAGTAAGAACTTCAAGCTTAGATTTCTCCAACTCTTTTTTGATCTCGGGATTTAAATCTTTTTTTGTCTCATTTAGATTCATAGGATTTGTACTTAGAATTATTCAAAAGACAAATGAAATCATAGTGATCCCCAAAAAAAAATGTGGATAGTTTTTCCTTAAAAGAAGATAATATTTTATTTTGCACATAGAAATTCAAATTTAATCAACATATTGTGGAAAACCCTGTTGAAAAACGCTTAAAAAGTGGATAACTCTTCGGGAGCATTCCCAAAACAAGCTTTTCTGGAAAACTTTTTAAGTATTAATACTTCATCAAAAAAAAATAAAATATAGTTTAAAAAGTATCATAACCTCTTGTTATAACAGTGGGATCATTACTTTTTAAATAAGATAAAATATCTACACCAGAAGCTCATGTTGATAAAAAATTTAAAAAGTTTTTTTTTAATCATGTATCAAATTGAAAATTAAAGTGAAGAAAAATCAATCTAAACTTGAAATTTTTAATTTTTGTCATAGATGAAAAAAAATTGTTTAATTCGGTTTTCTCTATGCAAATATTTCTCAAACCTAAAATCAATCAAATAAATTTGGTTAAGTTAATCACTCAAAATGACAGAAGAAAAAAAGGATTCAAAAAAATGTTCTGGGAAGAAAAACATTATGTTTGCCTATGGTTTTATACAACTGGGTTCTAGTTTCGTATCGGCCATAGCATTAGCTGCGATCGCTTTTGGATTCTGTTCAGTAAAAAAGGAATCTAAACTTTTTAATAAATGTGTTGCAGAAATTATTGAAGATGGCGGCACCAATTCTGAGGCCGTAAGGTATTGCAATGGGGGCAATTAAAATCCCTCTCAGATTTATTAAATGAATTCAACCTGTGATTTGATTATTAATTCCTTAAAAGAGGAGCCAATTGGAGAAACTGATCATTTTATTTGGTTCATAACGGATATTGGCATTGTTGCCCTTTTTAAAAGGGAGGAAAACTTTGAAACTTATAGTTCTAATGTCGAAATTGAGGCAAATAAAATTGCTTTAGATATCACTAAAGAAGAGAAAGAGTACCTCAAAATAAAAGAGAGACAGCTTTTCTTGTTTTATTCATAATCTAGGATTTAGTTCTTGATTTAGTAAGATGGCTCAAGGTTAAAGGCCGGCTCCATAATATTGTTTTCGCTAACTAATTCGTAGGTTAGCTCTTTATTTAGGGCATTTATATAAGATGTATAAAGTTTTCCCCAAACAAATTCAAATTCATCTTTACTTAAATTCTTGAAAAGAATTTCTTCTTTGAAGTAAATGTGATAAGAATCATTCATCATGGAAATTTGATCTTATCCTTTTTAACGCAGTGAAATATGTATGTAGTATTAGGTGCTACTAAAAAGAAATTTATATTTGGAAGTCAAGTACTTTCAGACTATCCGTGTGTTCATTTTTTGTTTTTTGAATAATCCGACTGTCTCATCAAGATCCATACACGGCTGAATACTTATATCCATTAACCTTCTCCAGGGATGCCATTGCTTCCAAATTGTCTCCAGAGAATCTGCACTTACTACAGAATGTCCTATCCCATTTTGAACCATAAAAATCCAAGAATGAACCTCATAGTTTTCGGGCCTGTTTTGGGGGCCACCTGATTCATACCAATTAATTAGCATTTCTGCCCCTTCTTCTTGATCCTCGCCATCAGTAAATTCGTAGGAAATCAAATACCTTTGCATATAGATTATTATTTAAATCTCTAAACTATTTTAACTCTAGATTTAGATATTGCCTCCCAATTTAATTAATGCTATGAAGTTTATAGAAGTGATTGTTTTAAATGACTGAAAGATTTGGGAAAATTAAAAAGAATATTTTGACTAATTTATCTTTTATAAATAAGACAATCTTGAAGTATTTTCAAAACCATGATCTGTTCGTATAGCTCCAGTTAAAAGATAAAATTTGATACTTTTTAAAATACCTTAAATTAGTTACCATATTTGTACTGTAGAAATACCAATGATAAATAAAAAGGATAGTAGCGATCCAATTGATAATTTAGAGTATGAAAAAGTTCTGGAAGAAGAAATAATTAATTCGTACGAAAGTAAATTTCAGAAAAATACTGAAGAAGATAGTAAAAAGATTAAATTTTACAGACTTAAAAGAACTCCATTAGAAATAATAAATAGGTCTTTTTTCTTTTTCTTTATTGGAAGTTTTCTTTTCTCTTTGTTTTTAGCTTATTCAGAAAGTAAGTTATGGTTCATACTTTATGTGATAAGTGCATTGTCATGTGTTTTCTATACTCCTAATAGAAAGGCACTTAAAGAATTAATAGCAGCTTGGCCAAATATAGAGGATCTCATGAAAGGTAGGAGTATGTGGAGAAAAGGAAAATAAATAGATTATGAAACCGTTAAGTTCATTTAAAAAATGGTTATTAAATATCCTTGTGCCATACATAGAAGGCACCAACAAGAAAAAAAAGGATAAAAAATGAGTTTTATAAAATTTGGAATTATTGTTGAAATTTTTTTGTTTGTGAGAGTTTTTTTATGGGTTAGGAATCTAAATAGTAAACAAAGTAGGCAACCATCTCTATCAAAAAAAACAATAAAAAATCTCAAATTTTAGAATTTTGATTACAAAATAAGGAATTTTTATAAAGAGATCACTTTTATGAGAAAATTCTTTACTTTTTTCTCTCACTTTGTGTATGAAATCGGTTAGAACATCTACATTGTTCTAAAAAAATATGGTTTCTTCCATCCAAGGTCTTGCTCCAATAACTAATCCATTAAATAGTGTCTTAGTAGAAAAAAAACTAATAAATGTTGATCAAAAGTTTATTCAACTTGTTTCTCTGGCTGAAGGTTTGCCTCGTACAGAAGTTATTGAAAGTGGTAGAAATTATTGGAGAGGTGTTTGTAGGAGCTTGATTTTTAGATTCCCTGATGACCTTGAGATTTTAAAGCTTGATGTAAGAAGTTATGTAGATAGATCTAAAGGAATCATTCAGATAAGATCTGCAGCAAGATTAGGGCAATCTGATTTAGGTGTAAATCTTAGAAGAGTGGAATACTTGTTTAATCAATTAGAAAAATTTTAGTTATTCTATTTTTTATAAATTTAAGGTTCTTTTTACTAAATAGGTGTGCTTTAATTCATAAGAATATTTGAAATGCCATGGTAAAGATAATCTTAGTTGGAATTATAATCGCTCTTGTATATTCTCAACCTGACCTCCGTCTTACAGTCGCTGATTGGTTAAAAGCAGCTTCTGATTTTCTTATTGAATCAGTTCAAGTAAAACCTTGAATTAATTTTTAATGAAGCATTAAATAAGACCTGAGATAGTAATCATTTGTTTTATACATAGAGCTACAAAAATAAATATAATTATTCTGCTTATTATATATTTCACTTAAACAAATAAATAGTTTTAGGAACATAATAGAAAATTTTTTTGAAATTTTTGAATAGTTAACGATAATAAGGGATATGAAGCTTAGATTATTTGAGTTCTATTTTATTAAAGACTATTTAAGGCCTTGGTTTGGTCTTATTTATTCTTTATTCTTTCTGTTTTTTTTAGGTGCAATTGGCTATCGAATAACAGAGGGATGGGAATGGAGTGATTGCTTATGGATGGTTCTGATTACAATAACCACTATTGGTTTTGGAGAAGTTCAACCTTTAAGCCCTGAAGGCAGGATCGTTACTGTTTTAGTAATCGTAGGCGGATTGATCTTTATTCAATTTACCTTTCAAAAAGCTGTTAGATTATTCGAATCCGGCTATTTTCAAAGAGTAAACGAATTACGTTTTAAAAGACTTCTTAGAAAAATGGAAAATCATGTAATTTTGTGCGGATATGGGAGGGTAGGTCAGGAAATATCTAACCAAATAAAAACACAAAATATTCCTATTATTGTTGTTGAGAGTGATGAAGATAGAAAAAAGATTGCTGAAGAAAATGGTTTAGAAGTGCTTTGTGCTGATGCAACTCTTGATGAGACTTTAAAACTGGCAGGGTTAGAAAAATGTAAGAGTTTGGTTGTTACTTTGCCTAATGACGCTGCAAATTTATATGTGGTTTTAAGCGCCAAAGGAATAAGAAGTTCTATAAGAGTAATAGCAAGAGCTGGAACTGAAGAAGCCGCAAGTAAGTTGAGATTAGCCGGTGCAAGTATAGTTGTAAGCCCTTATATTGCAGCAGGAAGAGCAATGGCATCAATGGCTTTAAGACCAATAGCCATTGATTTTCTAGATCTTTTAGCAGGAAGTGAATGTGAAATTGAAGAATTTGAATTAAGTAATGATATTAGTCTTTTTGAAACTGCAGAGAAAAGATCACTTTCTGAACTTGGAATAGGCAAAAAGAGTGGTGCAAAAATATTAGCCATTAAAGAAAATGAAAAGTTGTTCACTAATCCTGGAGGTAATTTCATACTTCAACCAGGTCAGGTTTTAATAGCTTTTGGTAGTAAAGAACAGCTTAATATTTTGAACGGATTATTAGGAAATCTTGTTGTAGCAGTTGAGCTATTAAAGTAGATATATCAAAATAATTTGATATTTAATTCTTTCAATTTTTAAATTTCCCAATAAATGTCAAATTATCATGACTTTCATATACCTTTAACCCCTCTTAAAGTCTTTTACAATATTTACTAGTAGATTTAAATAAATATACTTTTTTAATGGAAGAGAAATTAATTCTTTTCAAGAATCGTAAAAGATTCGGGATTGAAAAAAATATAGATATCATTTTTAAAAATACAACCCTAGTTTTGTCTAGTCTTGTAGCAGTAGTGTTATTTGGGATTATTTTAGTAGTCTTTATTCAGTCATTTGAATCCTTTTCTAGGTATGGCTTGAATTTTCTTGTTACTTCTGAATGGAACCCAGTAAAAGATGAATATGGAGCTTTTACTGCAATATATGGGACATTAGTTACTTCTCTTCTTTCATTATTGATTACTATCCCTTTAGGCGTTGGAACTGCGATATTTATAACAGAGGATTTTGTTCCGAAATTTGTCAGAGAAATAGTTGGTTCATTTGTTGAATTACTAGCAGCCATACCATCTGTTGTATTGGGATTATGGGCAATTTTTGTTATGGAACCTTTCTTTAGAGACTTTTTTGCCTTTTTACATAATTTCTTTGGTTGGATTCCTTTATTCAGTTCGGAGCCTGCAGGTCGGAATTCACTTTTAGCGATAATAATTTTAGTGGTTATGCTTTTGCCAATTGTGACTTCGATAGCTAGAGATTCTCTTAATCAAGTTCCTAAAAAGCTTAGGAATGCAGCCTATGGAATTGGTGCAAGTAGATGGAAAACTATATTTTCGGTAATTTTGCCTGCAGCATTATCAGGGATTATGGCAGGTGTTCTATTAGCTCTAGGCAGAGCTATGGGAGAGACTATGGCTGTCACAATGATTATTGGCAATTCTAATGCATTTAGTTGGTCACTATTATCGCCTGGATATACCATCTCCTCTATGCTTGCAAACCAGTTTGGTGAAGCTGATGGAAGTCAGGTCTCATCCCTTTTTTATGCAGCTTTTGTACTTATGATTCTTTCTTTAGTTGTCAATATCTTTGCTCAATGGCTAGTTAAAAAATTTAGTCTCAAATATTAGATAATTATGAATTCTCTTTATTACCAGAAAAAACTATCAAGAAATGTAGGAGATAAATTTTTTACTTCTTTATCAGTTTTTTGTGCATTCATTGCTATACTTCCTTTGATTTTTGTGGTTACATATATTCTTATTAAAGGAGGTGCTCAGATAAATTCTGATCTATTTACTTTAGAACCAAATCCTCCTGGAGATGATTTAGATGCAGGAGGAATTAATCCTGCATTAATTGGGACACTAATAATTACAACTATTGCTTCAATTATCGCTATACCTGTAGGTGTAGGGGGAGGTATTTATCTGGCTGAATATTCAAAAGGTGGGCCTTTTTCAAAATTTATTCGATTCGGAGTAAATGTTTTAGCGGGTGTTCCTTCAATCATTGCAGGTGTATTTATTTATGCCTTAATCGTTTCAACAAAGATCTTATTTGGAAGTATGTATAGCGGCTTGGCTGGAGGTATGGCTCTTTCAATATTGATGTTGCCTACAGTTATAAAAACTACTGATGAAGGTTTAAAGTTAGTTCCAAATGAATTAAGGTATGCTTCTCTAGGCATAGGAGCAAGTATGTATACAACAATATTAAAAATAACTTTACCCTCAGCATTTAGATCTATTGCTACTGGTGTTGTGCTTGGGATTGCAAGAGCAGCAGGTGAAACAGCACCTTTGATCTTTACTGCTTTATTTTCTTACTACTACATAGTAGGTTTTGAAGATTTGTTTTACGAGATGGGGTCTTTAGCAGTTCTTATTTATAATTTTGCCCTTGAACCATATGATGCTCAAAATAAACTAGCCTGGGCAGCTTCTTTTATTCTTGTTATATCAATACTATCAGTAAATATATTTTCGAGGATATTAGCCGCTTTTACTGAGAAAACTAAGAGGGTATGAAATGATTAAAAATACTAAAAAATTGCAAAAAAATAATATTTTATCTCTTGAGGATGTTTCTATTAGTTATGGCACTTTTGAAGCAGTAAAAAATGTTTTTTGTAATTTTAAAAGGGGAGATATAACTTCACTCATTGGCCCTTCTGGTTGTGGAAAATCAACCGTTCTTAGGGCTTTGAATAGAATGAACGATTTAATCCCTAATTGTTCACTTAAAGGAACTGTTCTCTTTGATGGGACTAATATTTATGACAAAAGAGTAGATCCAGTTGAAGTTAGAAGAAGAATCGGGATGGTTTTTCAGCAACCAAATCCTTTCCCAAAATCCATCTACGAAAATATTGCATTTGGGGCAAGAATTAATGGCTTTACTGGGAATATGGACGAGCTGGTTGAAAGTTCGCTCAGAAAAGCTGCTGTATGGAGTGAATGTAAAGATAAATTAAATGATAGTGGCTATTCCTTATCCGGAGGACAACAACAAAGATTATGTATTGCTCGAACCATCGCAATTGAACCTGAAATAATTCTAATGGATGAGCCATGTTCAGCTTTAGATCCAATCTCTACTTTGAAAATAGAAGAAACGATGCATGAACTTAAGAAGAATTACACAATAATAATCGTCACTCATAATATGCAGCAGGCTTTAAGAGTCAGTGATATGACTGCTTTCTTTAATGCGGTTGAATACGAAGATGGCGATGGAGGTAAAGTTGGTTATCTTGCAGAATTCGACTCAACAAAGAAAATTTTTAACTCTCCAAAAGAAAAAACCACTCAGGAATATATTTCTGGCAAATTTGGTTAATTTACACTTTAAAAAGAAAGATTTTTACTCTCGAGAAAGCTTAGGGGTAGACAAACAGTATAAATACCTATATAGTTATTTCGAATTAGTAAGTTTATCTTTGAAAAACTATCCTTTTCTACCTTTCTTTATTTTCGCAGGAGCTCTCATAACAACTGCAACAATTGGATTGCCTGTTTTTACTTCATAATTTAAGTGAATTCTTATTTCAGGTAATCTTATGGTTTCAATATTAAATAAAGAATTAATTGGAAGTCCTAATAAAACCTTAATAAAGGGAAATTTATTTGACTTTATAAAAAAAAGAGAGAATATGAATCTGTGTGGGAGTGAAAAATCTGTATTAAAACCATTTTTAAGAGTGGTTAATTTCTAATTTATTTATCATGGATAAAACTAAAGAACAGTTAGAAAAATTAAGAGAAGTAGCAGAAGCATCTCTTACAAAAACGGATGAACTTCAAAAAGTTCTTGCTCAAATCGAAGCTTTAATGTCTAGAGAAGAATCAAAAACATTATCAAAGAAGAAATAATTAATTAAAAAATAATTTTAGGTTTTGTACTTTTAATTACACCTCTACAATTTCATTGTAGTTATCAATTAGGTATGCAGAACCCGTTCCAAAGTTTTCTGTTAGGTCTCGAGGTCTTACCTTCTTTAAGTAAAAGACCTCTTTAATTTGTTTGTTTTTATTATATTTTTATATACTGCTTATTTAGTTTATTACTTTATAGATTTCTTTCAGGCAGACATTTACGTCGAAAGATTCAGTATTTACAACTTCTAATCCTGTTGTTTTTGTAACCTCAACAGTGGCATTACATTCGTCTTGTTTAAGAGCCATGTAACTTGGCTTTTTATCTTCTATGTCTAATTCAACGCTTGATTCAGGATCTGCCTTATATTGCTCCATTACAAGTGTAAGCGCCTCTATCTCAACGGAAAAATTATCATTTGCTTTTGCCACAAATGGGATTACAAGAAATGGAAATAAAATCAAGGCTATTAATTTTTTCATTTCTATAAAATGTGTTTATTTTTTTTATAACGTGAATCGTCTGCTAAAGAAAGGGGCATTAGCTGTATAAATTTTTTATTATCTACTTTTACTTTTAAAAAAATAGATTTATAGCCATAAATTAGTTGATAAATAAACTAATCGAGACTTTTAAGTATAAATTGGTATATCTAAATGAAAAATTTAAGTTACTTCAATAGGATTTTTTTTTAAGGATTTTATCTCGATAATTTCTTCTTCAGAAACAATTGCCCATTTTTTAAATGATTTTTTGCAAGGATATCCTCCTGTTAAGTCTCCGAATGCAGGGAGATATAAAACATTTTTATTGTTATCCATTGCAAAACACCTAAAAGATAATTTATCTCCATTGTTTTTTAAATGGATTTTTGGATGATAATGTCCACAAATATTCAAGGTTTTATTGTTTTTTAAATTAACTGGCTCATGGCTAAAAGTAATATTTTTAGTTTTTCTAATATCAAAAATTTTTATATTTTTAAAATCACAACCTACATCATGATTTCCCAGGATGAGTTCAACTGTGGTTTTTAGTAGTTCAGGAAGATCCTCAACTTTTTTTTGAAGAGTTTTATCTATTGAATATTTGCTGTGGAATAAATCTCCCAAAATTATTAATTTATCAGGAGTATATTTTTTTACTATTTTTTTTATTCTTGCGAAATTATTTTCATCTGAATTATTAGTAAGAGGGATACCATTTTGCTGAAAATACTCAGCTTTCCCAAGATGAATATCGGATATTAACAATTCTTTTGTTTGCGGTAAAAATAAAGCTCTTGAAGGAAGCATCTCTAACAATGTATCTTCCCAACAAAATTTAAAAGAACTTTTTTTCATTTAATCACTATATTTTTTTATAAGTTTTTCTACTCTTTTTTCTATTGGTTCATTGCTTAAAGTATTTTTAAGTCTTTCAACTAATAAAGGGAAAGCAAAAGGGGTCGGAGTCTTTATCTCGTTTAACAGCATTTTTAAATTTTTTAATCTTTGTAATGATCTAGATATTCTTTTATTTTCTAATTGATATTCTTTAACTTCTTGATGCGATTGTTTTATTAAAAGATGGCCTTCTTCATATTTAGTAAAGACATCGAAGAAAAGACTTGAACTTATTTGAAGTTGAGAGGAAGTTTTTGTTTTGGTTGGATTATTTTGATTTACAAGACCACTTATTTGGGCAATATTTTTAAATCTACGTTTTGTTAATTCTGAAAAATTAAGCGCATTTTCTAGATCTTCTTCTAATTTTTTGTTATCCAAAAAGTAATTGGCTTCTTTTTTTACTATGGAAAAATCATAATTTTCTGCTGTAGTTAAGCTGAATCCAAAATCATTAGCGGTAATACTAAATGTAGATTGTTTTAATTTTGCTAATCTTAAAGCCCATAGAAATGCAATCCCTTCATTTACAAATTTGCCATCAAGTGTAAAAACAAAAAGATTCGAAAAATCCTTGGTTTTATATATTTCTATAAGGAATTCATCTCTCTTTGGAATATTTGAAAGAACTTTTTGTTTCTTCAATATTGGGCGTAATGAATTTAGTTCAGGATTTAAGTAATCATAATTTTCAAATTCATTGCATATATCTATTTCTTTTCTCAAACTTTCACAAAGTAGATCAGAAAATGCCATTTGACCTCCAACCCATGCAGGAATAAGAGAACTTTTTTTTGTCGATTTTTTAACGTATAAAATCATATCTCTGATTCTTACAAATTGGAGCATTTTACCGGCAAAGAAAAATGTATCTCCAGGATTTAATTTTGAAGCAAAATTCTCCTCTAAATTTCCTAAGGATTTACCTTTGATATATTTAACATTCACAAATTTGTCACTTGTAATTGTCCCAATATTGAACTTATGCATTCTTATTAAAGATTTGTCTTTTACAAAATATTTAAAGTTTTCATTATTATTTTGTGATTCTTCTTTAACTATCTTTTTATATTTTGGGTATGCTTTAAGGCATTTTCCTCCATATTCTAAAAAGTCAAGACACCAATTCCAATCTTGATCTTTTAAGTTTCTATAACTCCAGCAATTTTTAATTCTTTCTTTCTCTATTTTCGGATCAAAGCCATTTCCGCATGCCAAACTTGTTAAATGTTGTAGAAGCACATCATAAGATAATTCAGGAAGACTAATTTCCTCAGATATACCGCTTTTTATTATTCTTCTCATTGCACTAATCTCTAATAACTCCAAAGAATTTGTAGGCATAAAAATTATTTTTGATTTTCCACCTGGTCTATGAGCACTTCTTCCCGCTCTTTGGATAAGTCTAGCTAAATTCTTTGCGCTACCAATTTGAACTATTTGATCTACAGGTTGGAAGTCAACCCCCAAATCTAACGAGCTGGTGCAGACCACCCATTTTATTAATCCGTCTTTAACCCCTTCTTCAACTCTTTTTCTATCATCTTTATCTAGAGAGCCGTGATGAAGTGCTATTTTGTCTTCCATCTCTGGCAGAAAAAATTTAAGACATTGATACCATCTTTCAGATTGGTTTCTTGTATTGGTGAATAATAAGGTGCTTTTATTTTTATCTAGGATTTTTAAAAGTGAAGAATGACTTCTAATTCCAAGATGACCACTCCATGGAAAGGTCGTTTCCTCCTCTGGCAGAACGCTTATAATTTCGATCTCTTTTTGAATATTTGTACTTATAATTTTGGGTTTATTAGAGCTAATACCAACTATTGCTCTTGCTGCTTCTTCAATATTTCCAATAGTTGCAGACATTGCCCAAATTTGTAAATTTTTTATATTACCTCTTAGCCAACTTAAAGATAACTCGCACTGGTTTCCTCTTTTACTACCCATTAATTCATGCCATTCATCAATTATTATTGATGACAACTCCTTGAACATATTATTAGATTCTTTATTAGAAAGTAAAAGAGATAAAGACTCTGGAGTGGTAATAAGAATATTAGGTGGTTTAGCTAGTTGCTTTTTCTTTTCATATGGGGTTGTATCCCCATTTCTAATTTCAACTGTGATTTCTTTATTAAAATGTAAAGCTGCTAATTGTATGGAATTTTTTAAATCTCTAGTTAGAGCTTTTAAAGGCGTTATTAATAATATATTCACACTTTTATTATTTTTTGGATCTTCTATCTGTGATAAAGGTCCCATTAATGCAGCATAAGTTTTGCCGCATCCAGTAGGAACTTGTATTATTCCATTCTCTCCATTTAAAAATGCTTCCCAAGATTCGATCTGGTAGGGTAATGGCTCCCATCCATTTGAGTAGAAAAACTGTTTAATTTTAGAAATTAAATTATTTTGCTTACTATTTTGCTTACTATTTTGTGTAATATTTTTCATGATATTTTTTTCATCAGTTTATAAGCATTCTCAAGGCTATCTGCATCATAAATTTTTTTATCTTTTCTCCATTTTGTTATTCTTGGAAATCTTACTGCTATTCCTGACTTATGACGTTTTGAAATTTGTATTTTCTCAAAAGATATTTCGAAAACCATTTCTGGTTTTAATGATCGAACAGGACCAAATTTTTCTATTGTATTTTTCCTTATCCATTTATCAAGCTCTTTAATCTCAATATTCGTTAAACCAGAATATGCACTTGCAAATTTAATTAATTCTTGGTCTTTCCATAATGCAAAACTGTAATCTGTATAAAGACCAGCTCTTCTACCGCTACCGCCCCTAGCGTAAATTAGAACAGCATCCAGTTGCATAGGATCAACTTTATATTTCCACCAAATACCTTTTTTTCTACCAGAGTAGTATATAGAAGTCTTTTTCTTAATTATTAATCCTTCAGTATTATTTTCTCGAGATTTTTCTTTATAAGTTAAAGCATCAAGCCAATCTTTAGGAAAGATTAAATCACATATTTTGAAAATATCAGAGATATTATTCTCTCTTTTATTTTGCCATTTTGAAAAATATTTTTCTAACTCAATTCTTCTATTCTCTAATTTAATTTCTCTTATATCTCTTCCATTAATCTCTAAAAGATCATAAGCAATAAAAATAATTGGATATTTTATTTGGATTGCTCTATTAGGAGATTTTCTATTTATTCTTTTTTGAAGTAAAGAAAAATCTAAAGCAATTTGTTCTTTAAAATCCCAAACTAATAATTCCCCATCTAGAACAAAATCGTCTTTTATATGAGACATTTTCTCTACTAATTCAGGGAAAGATTCATTTACTAATTCTTGCCCTCTTGTCCATAACGAAACATTGCCTGATCTTTTAATTAATTGCATCCTTATTCCGTCGTATTTCCATTCAAATTGAAAATCATTTATTGAATGTTTGAAGATTTTATCTTCAATAGTATTGGCGAGAAGAAATGGAAATGGTTTGGAATTTAACTCTTGAAGATTGATATTCTTATTAATTAAAAATTCATATGAATCAATTGAAGGCTTGAAATTACCCATCAACCTATGAGAAATAATTTCTTCATCAATATTAATTAGTTTTGATATTGATTTTGTAATTAATCCGATAGAGACTCCTACTCTAAAAGTGCCTGTAAGAATTTTATTGAAAATTAAATGGTAATCTTCAGGTAATCTTTCCCAAATATTTTTAATCTGTAAATTTTTCTCCTCCTCATTAAGGTTTGATAATTCAGGTATTGTTTTGCTTAGTAATTCATTGAGACTTATATTTGATAATTTTTTATTTCTAGAAGTAGTTTTATTTTTAAGTAATAATGTTATTACCTCAGCAGAATCACCAACTTTTAAATAACAGGTATCAATTAGCCATTCGGGATATTCATATATTTGAGAAAAAAGATTTTTTAAATATCTTCCACTTATAAATCTCTTATTACTTTTCCCAGTTAGTAAATATATTGCCCATGAATTATCTATTGGTTCATTTGATAAAAAATACTTTTTTAAAACTTCAATTTTATTATTTGTACTATTAATTGAATCTAGATCACCAAATAATTCTGAAAACTTTTTTAAGCTCATATTTATTTACCGAATAAAAGGACATTTATTGATTCCTTTTCAACTAAATATTTACTTAAGGCTTCACTATCTCCATGATGAAAAAATACATTTTTTGCTTCAGAATTTTTTACTACTTCTAGAATCCCATCCCAATCAGCATGATCAGAGATTGCGAACCCTTTGTCATATCCTGATCTTTTTCTTAGAGCTCTTATTGACATCCATCCACTTGCAAAAGCTGTTTGAATATTTTTGAAATTTTTTAAATAAGAGCCCTTACTTAAAGATGGCGGTAATAATATTAAACTTCCTTTAAGTTCATCAATCTTTTTTTTATTTTCGATTTTTATAGTATCTTTAATATCAATTCCAAGTTTCTTATAACTATTGTTCATTTTATGAATACTTTCATGGGAATAAATATTTCCTTTAAAATTTGTTTGACTAATTTCGTTTAATAATCTCTGAGCTTTTCCAAGTGAATAGCAGAAAAGTAAAGATGTTTTTTCTGGTGAATTAGTTATCCATTTTGAAATATCATTTGCTATTTTATTTGTTTCATCCCACTTAAATATTGGTAAACCAAAAGTACATTCACTTATTAAATAATCAGTTTTTACTATTTCAAATTGTTTGCAAGTCTCATCTTTTTGAAGCTTAAAGTCTCCTGAAATTAACCATTTTTCTTCAGCAAAAATAAACCTTATTTGACTAGATCCAAGGATGTGACCGGATGGATGAAAAGAAATATTGATGCCATTTATCTTGAATTCTTCTCCATATTCAAAAGTCTTAATTTTGATATTACCTCCAACTCTTCCTTTAAGAAGTATTGCAGTCTCCTTAGTAGAAATGTATTCTTCACAGCCAAATGTAAAGTGATCAAAATGAGCATGGGTTATTAAAGCCTTTTTTACTGGCTTGGTTGGATCAATCCAAATATCAGCAAGTTCACAATAAAGATTTCCATCTTTGTATCTAATTAAATATTCTTGTTTAGTTCTCAAAACTACATCTCTTAAAATGAAGTTAATTTAGCTAATTATGCCCATGCTTGTTTTGATAAAGCTATGGCTGAAATTGTTAGGAGAGCAATAACTACAAATTTGTTACCCCAATTAATCATGAATGAACTAATTTTGTTATGCGAAACTCTATTAGATGGCATAATTTTTTTCTGATTCAGAATGTGATGATTTTCATTATTTTCTAAATAATTTAAATTTTTAATCTCATTTATTAATTTAGATTCGCAAGTTGAGAGTTGTTCTACTTGATTTAATAAGTCAATATCTTCTGGTCTTAATAAAGAATTTAATTCTTTAATTTGTCTTTCGTTTTTCATAAGAAATTCATTAACTATCTCATCTGTTCCTAACCCATTCTTAATATTTAAAAGAATATCATCTCTTTCCCAGGATTTTTCTAGAGAATTTAAAATTTTGGTTATGCTCATTTTGAGTATTTTTACTTATGATAAATTATTATTTTTTTCTTCTGTGGCTTATTTCTTCAAGTAATTAAAAAAATTATTTTTATTTAAGATTTGCGAATAAGTCTGTTTGCAAAATATTTTATCTTCACCTTTTCTACAATTTTTTTTGAACTGCTTTTGGTTTTAACTTTATTTAAATTGATCACTTCATCTGAGACATTTTTGCCCGTTTCAAAATAACTTTTAATTTTTTCTAATTCTTCTTCATTTAATCTCTTTGTCGCCCCTTTTGCGTTTATTCCAAGTTTCTTGCAGGCTAATAATATTCTATTACTTTCGATATTAAGATCTTTGGCAATACTGAAAATAGGAGTGTTGATAGACATTATTTTCTTTACTATGTAATTTATTATTTATAGTATATTTACAAATTAGAAATTAAATATATTTTTAACTATTATTAATTTCAAAAACTTTGTTTAATTATGCTACTTCATCTTCGAAATTATTTAAATCATTAAACTTTTTCTTCATTGTTGGGTTATTTCTAGTTAATTTCTTTACTGTCAAATCTTGTGATTTGCTGTCAGCAGATAAAAGATGTTTTTTCGAGAGAATTAAGGCTTCTTTGGTTTTTTGCAAATGGGTTATTGATTTATCAATTTCTGAAATTGCATCATTAAATCTATCTTGGGCAAGTGAAACATTTTTACCAACTGCATTCTTAAATTGCTCAAGAGTACTTTCAAAATTAGTTATGTCATAATTTTCGCGTTTCATTAAATCAATTTGTGATTTGTATTTTAAGGTTTCCATAGATGCATTTCTTAGTATAGAAATAATAGGCAAGAAAAATTGAGGTCTTATGACATACATCTTTGGAAATCTATGTGACACATCTACTATTCCTGAATTATAAAGTTCACTATCTGGTTCTAAAAGCGAAACTAATACTGCATACTCACAAGATTTTTGTGTTCTATCTTTATCTAATTCTTTTAAAAAATCTTCGTTTTTTCTTTTATTAGTTCCATTTAGACTTTCGTTCTTCATCTCGAACATTATAGATACAACTTCAGTTTCATTTTCATCAAATTCTCTAAATATATAGTCACCTTTACTTCCAGAAGTAGCATCATTATCCTTTTCAAAATAAGAGTTTTTAAACGCAGAGGCGCGATTCAGATTAAATTGGGTCTCACAATGGATTTCTAAGGTTTCTCCAACCATCTTTGTAGATAATCTAGATCTCATTTCTCTTAACTCCTGAATAGTCAGGTCCCTTTCACTAATTTTGCTTTTGTACTTTTCTTCAATTAATTTTTCATTAATTGAATGTTCAAGCCTCATCTTTTCAATTGAATTTGTTAGTGAAGAGTTTTCTTTTTCTAAATTTGTAACAGCTTCACTAACTTTGTTTTTTAAAGATAATTCGGAAATTAAAGACTGGTTTTTGATCTCATCCTTCAATTTGATTAATTCATTATTCATTGAATTAATTTTATTTGTTGCTTGATTTTTTAAATCATTAAGGGCATTTGCTTTCTTTTCTTCAGCTATTTTTAATTTGGATTCAAGAGTTTGGATCTCAGACTCTTTAATGCGATTTTGCTCCATTAACTCTATTTTTAACTCACGTTTTAAAATTTCCAAAGTTTTTTTATTATCTTCTTCAGCCAAAATTAGTCTTTCTTTTATTTGTTTGTTAAATTCTTCGTCTTTTATCTGAAGAAGTATTTCTTCAAAGCTGCTGGGATCAATTCGGAAAGTTTTGCCGCATGAAGGACATTTAATATCTTTCATTTTTTAATTACAAAATTAATATTTAGAAAGGATTTAATATTCGAATTATGTAAAAAGAATATTATTCTTGACTAAGAATAAACAATGATCGAATGTTATGCATTAAAAAATAAAATAATTACTCAATTAAAGTTATATTAATCCTGATTCCTTAAGAATATTTATTTTATTTGCTAATTCAATATCTGCAGAAGATATTGAGTGGTCTAAAGTTTTGTGAGATGAAACTGTGTAACCACTATCATCAACAAATTCGTCTTCAGTATCTGTGAAGTGGGCATTCTCATTTTGGAGATCTTTAAAATTATCCGACTTGTATAAATTTGATTTATTGATATTACTATATCCAAAATTCGCAATTCCTCTGGCATCTAATGCTTCCTCAACTAATATTCCAACCACCTTAGATCTACTTATAGATTCGCTCTTGGATATTTCATCAATAATTTCAAGTACTCTTTTTCTAGGGAGATATCCTATTCTTTTAACTTTATTTTCCATGAGTTTTAATATATGTCAATATTGTAACACTTCTGTCAAATGTAATCAGATTTTGATTAATAGCATATATTTATGAATTTAAATAATGAGATTAAAGTATAATTTTAAAGAATACTCATACAAAGTTATTTCTCAAATAATCATGAGGATAGTTTTATATGCTTCTTCTAATTACTCTTGCAGAATGGGTCGGATCTCTGAATTTCTTAATTTAAATTCTAAATATTATGAAAGATAAACTATATGATAATGCTGATAGCTTTGCGATGTCATTTGATGAGGAATGGGAAAATATTGATTGTGATGATACACGATTAAAGATAGATAAGGTATTTGAACTTTTATCAGACCACCCTTTTTTAATATCTAATCCAGAAAATGCTAGAAAAATGGCAGAATTTAGGATATTTTCATTAAAAAAATTTAAATAATTATTTTTTAATTTATTAGAAATAGTTATTCAAAAATAACCTTAATTACTAAAGATTTAAATAGTTGGTGTATTAAAAAACCCTTTACTGTATAAAAATATTATTATGCCAATAATTGGACCTATACCAAAAACAAACAGCACTAATTTCGAAGAATTTTTTGTTTGACCTAATTTTTGATTTTTTAAATTTGAATTAGCTTGATTTTTTTTTGATTTTTTCTTTTTCATGAAGAATATCCTACTACAACGTGACTTTAAAAGGTACTTAGATATGTTATAGGGTTTGAAATAATTTTTTAAATTAACTAAATTGATATGGAAGTTAAAAAAGACCATATTGTATAATGTAAAGAATATAAAGGAAATATGAGTGCAACTAAGAGAGAGGAAGTATGTTCTCACCTTAGATATATAAGGTTAGAGCTTAGAGAAATGCATCAAATGCTCATCAAAGAAGATTTATTGCCCGATCTTAATGAAGCTAGGGAAGTACTCGCACAGCTTGATGCTTTATTGGATTTATTATCAGAAAAAAGAGTAAAGAAAATAAAAAACCAATTTTGAAAACTTTAAGTTTATTTAAATATATTAAAAATAATTTGTAGCGGATTCTATTTTTTTTCTATTATCATGCATTTGTTCTAATTTATTGTATATTTCTTTAATTTGGATTTGTATTAGATCGGTCGAATGTATTTTACTTAAGGCATCTAATGTTGATAGAAGGCTTTCTTTGGCTTCAATTAAATGTCTACATTCTTTACTACCTGCTTCGTAAGACATAAGATTTTTTATAAATATAAAAAATAATTATCCCAAATATATTAAAAATTCTTCCGTATTGCTTGATACTCTTATTAAATCAACGCTTATTAATGTAATTTTCAATACAGAATAAGAAATTATTTTTACTAATATTTAATAAAAACTTATGCAAGAAAACACCAAAGATTATAAATACTGTATTAAGTTGGCGTTAGATAATGCAAAAAAAAGAATCAATTTACTAGATAATTCTAACAAAAACTGTGTCCTAGAAGAATATAAGGAATGGATTCATGATGGATTAAATAAGCATTCAGTTTTACTACTAAGAGATGATCCGATCATCTAAGAATAATGTAAAAAAATTTTCTAATTCTTTGTACTTGAAGTAACCTTAAATAAAAAATAAAGACTTACTATAAAAATTATTGAAAGAATAACAGTTAATGAAGAAAAACTATCCATATCTTTAATAATTAAAAAATTTATTTAACTATAGCAGTTAAGTTAATTAAGTCCTGCATTCAGTTTTCTTTGAAAAGTGAAAGAATAAATTTATCCAAACTTTCTTTTTCTAAAGAAATTTTTTTGTTCTTATAGGTTTTTAATTTCTTAAAAATTAAATCAACTAAGTGTTCTGATTTTAAAGTCATATATTAAATTTATTTTTCCAATAAATAAATTTTTTCTTCACCTATTTTATCTGGCTTTGTTATTTTACATCCTTTATCTTTTTCCATATTACAATCTTTTGTGGCAGGAACAGATTTCCATGTGCAAATTTTTTCTTGGGAATCTTCTTTTAAGATATTCCATCCATCATCTAAGTATTCTGAAATACCCTCCTCTCCACAAGAAAACTTTATTTCCATTCTTTTCTTTTCTAAATTAGATTTATCATCAATAATTTTTTCCATATTATTTATGGGATACTCTTTATTAGTTGATGTCCTGCAAGAAATTAAGAAAATTGCAATTAGAATTACTAGTGGAAATTCTTTTATTATTTTCATTTTTTTTAACTTTTATGATTCTAAATTATTTAAATTATAGTTTATTTTGATTCTATTAATTTTAATAGTTTATCCATTTTATTCATCAAATCTTTTACATCACCTGGCTTCGGTAATATTAGTTCTTCAGTAACTTCTAAATGCATTTTCTTTAAGTTTTGCCTTAAATCTTTTAAATGCATTTTTACGTTTTCTTTCTTTTGTTTTATATCAGTCATAGAAATAAAAATTTAAACTTTATGAAAGTTAAAGATATTATTATAATATTGAATGCTTATTTATAGAAAATAATTCAAAATTCAATTTTTTAAATTTTCTATTTCATAGATTTCTTCGCCACCATAACAAAAATTTGTTGATATCATTTTTATTTCCTTATTGTTAATACCGGTTATTTTTTTATTTTTGATAATATAATTTTTAGCAAGCGCTTCACAATCTAATTTGTTTTTTGCATGTTTAATAACTGGATAAAAATATGCCAATGTAGCAATTACAAACAAAAACATTATTATTAATTTTTTTTCATTTTTAAAAAATTCGTTGGATGTTTTTTTGGCCTTTAATATTTTTATTAGTAATTTATCTGGTAGTCCTATTTGAACAAATAATAATTCTACCCACCATGGAAGATCCTTATCTTTCTTTTTCTTTAAGTTTTCGGAAGTATTCATTTTCATGGCTTCATAGTTTTGGTTTTTAACCTCTTTAGGATTAGTTGTTTCTTTTTTACTCATATCATCGAATGATTTATTTGGAATGTAGAGGTTTTATTTTGATTTGGAAACTATATTTTTATTTTATAAGTTTTGATTTAATTTATCTATGAATTTTAGTATTGTTAATCTGTATTTAAAAATTTTAAATGGCAAAAAAAAGAAGAAAGTTAAATAAAGATTTTGAGAGAAAAATATATTCATCAAAAAAAAATGTCGAATTAGTACTAGCAAAAATCTATGATATCGATGATGAAGACATACAAAAAGAATATATGAGCGCCTTTAACAAAGTGGTTTACTTATATGATGAATTAAAAGAAGATTACGATCGACAAGGATTTTCTGATAATTCTGAAGAACTTCTCACAAGCTATAAAAATGCTTTTAATCTTTTCGAATCAGAATTTGAAATTTAAATTCAATTCCTAATTACCGTTTGTGAGGTTTTACGGGTATTTCAATTAGCTTTCCTTTTTGGAGATCAGATCTTTTTTCTTTTAAATTTTTAATACATAAGTACACCCTTTTCTCCTTTTCGCAAATTCTTTTTATTTTGTAGTCAGTAAGTGAGAATGATTCATTAATTAATGAAAAAAAGGCCAATAAAAACATAGAAAAATTTAATACCAATTTCATTTGTTCTCTCCTGACTATTTTCTAGTTATCTTTAATTAAATTACTTTCTATTATAAATATCTATAATTTCTTTTAATTCATTTTTACTTAAGTCTGTTGAAATAAAAACTTCTTGGGCTGTTTTACCCTTTCTTGCTATTGCTTTATATCCATTTATAGTTTTCACTGACAATCTAATTATCAATTTAGAGGATCTTCCCCTGGCTCTTGAAATAGCAGCTGGAGTTATTGTCTTGATATTAATGTCCAGAGCTAACTTTTGGAGTATTGGTATTAAACCTTCTATATTTGTACTATGATTTAAAACTAACCTTCCCAATTTAGATTTTTCTTCATTATATTGAGATAATTTTGTTTCTGAGAAATTAATTTTAAACTTTAGAATGATTAAAAATTTTGAAGTTCTGTTATATTTATATTAGCGATTTAAATTTAATGATCTTTCAAATAGGTTGGGCAGCATTAGCTGCAATTTTTACTTTTTCAATTGCCATGGTTGTTTGGGGAAGAAATGGTGATGGTTCCATTGATGTATGATTTCATTTTTAACTTATGAAGTCTATTTAAGTAAATTTCTCATCCTTACATCGTTCCTTTTACTTATACTCATAACATTTGCTGTAATTTATATATCCTATGTCTCTTGGAAAGATAAAAAAAGATTAAAAAAATAAAGTATTATTGTTTTTGTTCTTTTTTCTTGTCTTTACTCCTTAGCTCTTCAATTAATTCTTTTGCTTGTTGCATTTTTGATATACTACTTTTATAAATCCCGATATCTTTTTCTCCTTTATTAGCAGATAAGTTTAATTTTTCAAAAATATCAGAAATCATCTTATTTGTCTCTGATTCATCTTTCTCTTTTAGATCTTTGGCGTTTGAAATTAATATATATATAGCTAAGTTTAAAATCCTTGAGGGATAAAGTTTAGAATTGCTTTTTTCTACTAATAATTTCAAAATATCGTTAGCTGTTTTATTCTTGAATTCCTTTTGCGATTTTTGAGATATTTCATTAATGTTCTTTGCTTCAAAATTTGTAGAACTGCATAAAGATTCAAAAAGAAGATCTAAATGTTTCACAGGTTTGTATCCTTTCATAAATTCTTTAAATGTTTCGGTGAGACCGATACAAAAGAGATACTCTTGCTTAAAGTCATTTTGATGGTTTAGAAGATTAAGTTCGACTAGCATTTCATCAACTATTCTTTTATATAAACCTGGAATGACATAAGGGAATTTTTCATGAAATAACTTTTTGCTATCTGAAACAGTCAATTTTTCTTTCAATTTTTTATATGTAAACCTTAATAAGGTTAGCGTATGTTGACTCAATATCGTTAATATCTAATAAACAGATAAATATTATTATGATCCCTTTAGTATTAGAAGAATCGGGCGGAAGTGAAAGAGTCTTTGATATTTATTCGAGACTATTAAGAGAAAGAATAATTTTTTTGGGTGAACAAGTTACTAGTGAAACTGCTAATAGAATTGTTGCTCAATTATTGTTCCTCGAAGCAGAGGATCCAGATAAGGATATTTATATGTATATAAATTCACCAGGCGGATCTGTATACGATGGATTGGGTATCTTTGACACAATGCAACATGTTAAGCCTGACATTCATACAGTTTGTGTAGGCTTAGCAGCTAGTATGGGTGCATTTTTGCTTGCGGCAGGCACTAAAGGTAAAAGAAGCAGCCTTAGACACTCAAGAATAATGATTCACCAACCCCTTGGTGGTGCTAGGGGACAAGCCAGTGATATAAGGATTCAAGCTGATGAAATTTTATTCTTAAAAGAGCGCCTTAATAATGAATTGTCAGAAAGAACAGGAAAGGATTATGACACTATCAAAGAAGATACTGATAGAGATTTTTATATGTCCCCAAACGAAGCAGTTGAGTACGGTTTAATTGATCTAGTATTAGATAAGAAACCTATTAAAGTCTAACCTAATAATTGAGGTGTTCTCTCTTTCTCAGGAATTTTAGTGAATTCGGAAAGAATACTTACAAATTCATCGCCATCTAATGTTTCTTTTTCGATTAGTAAATCTACTATCTTATCCATAGCTTCTCTATTTTTGCTTACTATATCGTAAGTTTCTTTATAACATTCCTTAACCATTAACCTTACACTTTCATCTATTTGTTTAGAGATTGAATCAGATACTTCACTTCTAGTCATTAAATCTCTACCAACAAAAACTTCTTGATTACCACTTTCTAAAGCTATCGGACCTAAATTACTCATCCCAAATCTGGTAACCATTTGACGAGCCATTGAAGCAACTTGTTGAAAATCACCTCCCGCTCCAGTTGTAATCTCACCTTTTCCAAAAACTACATCTTCAGCAGCTCTACCTCCTAAGGCACCCATTATCCTGGCTTTTAGTTGAGCTCTGCTGACAAGGGTTTGTTCATCGTCTGGGGTAAACCAAGTTAATCCTTTAGCTTGACCTCTAGGAATGACGGTTACTTTTTGAACAGGATCATGAGCTTTTACAAGTGATCCTATAAGAGCATGACCAACTTCATGATAAGCAATTAACCTCTTGCTTCTACCATCGGTTAATGGAGAACCTTCCATTCCTGCAACTATCCTATCTACAGAGTCATCGATTTCTGAAATACTTATAGAGTCTTTTCTTCTCCTTGCGGTTAATATAGCAGCCTCATTTAATAAATTTGCTAAATCTGCTCCAGTAAAACCTGGTGTTCTTCTCGCAATGCTTTCAAGTGTTAAATCCTCTTGAAGCTTCTTATTCCTAGCATGAACTTCCAATATTGATAGTCTGCCCTTGATATCAGGTGCATCTACAGTTACCTGTCTATCAAATCTGCCAGGTCTCATTAAAGCTGAGTCTAGAACATCAGGCCTGTTTGTGGCTGCAATTATTATTATCCCACTATTGCCTTCGAAGCCATCCATTTCAGTAAGTAATTGGTTGAGAGTTTGTTCTCTCTCGTCATTACCTCCACCAATACCTGCACCTCTTTGCCTTCCGACAGCATCGATTTCATCAATAAAAATTAGACAAGGACTATTCTCCTTAGCTCTTTTAAAAAGGTCTCTAACTCTACTAGCACCAACACCGACAAACATTTCAACAAATTCAGAACCTGATAATGAGAAGAATGGTACACCTGCTTCACCTGCAATAGCTTTTGCTAAAAGGGTTTTACCCGTACCAGGAGGTCCTACCAATAAAACACCTTTCGGAATCCTTGCTCCTACAGATGTAAATTTTTCTGGTTTTTTCAGAAAAGTGACAACCTCTTGCAAATCCTGTTTGGCTTCATTAACACCTGCAACATCATCAAAAACAACTCCTGTTTCAGCTTCCATTGCAAATCTTGCCTTTGTTTTTCCAAATTGCATTGCTTGGCCAGGACCTCCAGGCATACCATTTGATCTCCTCGCTAACAAAATTAAACCTCCAATTAAGATAGCTGGGAAGAGTAAATTTCCCAAAATTCCTAATGCAGGCGGGGCTGTTTTAACAGGATGAATATCAAAGCTTATTCCTTCGTTTTTTAAAATATTTATAAGTTCTGGTGTTAATCCGGGAAGATCTACGCGCAACCTTTGAACTTTATTATCTAAATCCGAATCTATTGTTTCTATTACTGCATTTCTGCCTCCCTCAAAAATATCAACCGATGTAACCCTCCCAGAATTAATATAATCTAAAAATCTACCATAACTAACTCTTGCTACCGCAGAATTTTTTGGTGCAACAGTAGTCCCATTAGATTTAAATGAATCAACATTGCTCGAAGATAAAAATTGGTAGGAAAGTGCTATTACTAAAAGTATAGGTAAAGCCCATAAAATTAATGTTTTAAATTTCTGATTCATTAATTTGTAGATGTTAATTATAAGATTGTAGAATGAATCAATGCATTTCGTTGATATTTTCTCTAACTTTATGCTTATACTACCCTTGAATGTATCCAATTTATAAATGAAATTTGAGATCAAAGATAAGGTTAAGTTGATTGCGCCAGTCTCTTACTTGAAGACTTCAGATAATATGCCGATGTTAAGACCGCCTGATCTTGTGGCAATTGATGAAATTGGGGAAATCCTATCAATTAAATCCCCAGATACTGTTGAAGTAAAGTTTAGAAGAGGTTCTTTTTTAATCGATATTGATAAGATTGAAAAAAACTAACTTAAAAATTTTTCTTCCACCTATTAGAAATTTCTAAACATATTTTTTTATTTCCCGAAATACTCAGAAAAGGTTTTGAAAAATACTTATAAAATAATTTAAGAATGTCTAACGAAGATATTTCCTCTATTTTTGAATTTAAATCGATCTCAGAAATTGGTGAGATACCATAACTAATTAATTGTATCTTTCTCTGTAAAATTTCATCTAGTGATTGATTCCCTAATAAAAAAGAACCTTTTAGTTTTTCTTTTGCTAAAAATATTTCACCATCAGTCAACGGATTAAAAAGTAAATTTTTCCATAGTATTGATAAAAGTTCAAAAGCAAAAAGTGCATGTTTATTAGATACAGATAAATAAATTAAAAATGGGGCATTACCACTCCTAATGGGATAATAGACACCTAGATCGTAAGTGATACCATGATTTTCTCTAAAAAGTTTAAATAAAGCAGCGCTCATTCCATAAGATAAATATGACTCCAAAACCTTAAGTGGTAAATATTCACTACTTCTTCGCGAGCAAGTTTGGTCCCCCATCATTATTATTGTTTGATTTGAATCATTATTATTGAAATCAAATCTATTTTTAGGACTTAAATCGTGATTTATGTCTCTTGATTTTTTTTCTGAGGGTTTTTTTTCTAAGTGTTTTTTTTCTAATGTTTCTATATTTACGCCATTTATTTCTAAATTATTCGAAATTAAATACTTATCTCGACTTTTGAAATTTTTAAACTCAAGCAAAACATCTTCATAGGTAATCTTTGGGACATCATTTGCATTGCCATTTGTATTAAAGGCATAAGGATGATTTGAGTAAACAATTCTTCTCCAGTTTTCAAAACAAATATTAAATGAATTCTCTTTCTCTTTTTTTATAAGATTAATTGTGGATTTTTTTACTTTTTGAAATTCAATTTCTAAGAGAGTTGGTTGGTTAATTATTAAATCTAATAAAGGGAATAATTTGCTGAAATGTTCATTTAAGGATTTAATACTTATTGAAATACCGTCTTCAAATACTTCTTGATTTAATTCTGCTCCAAAGGACTCAATATACTCCGAAAGAGTCAAATTATTAAAACCCTCACATCCTCTGGTAAGTAATGAACTTAGGATCTTGTTTATACCTTTTTTGCCAATGCTATCCACATCACTGCCTCCTTTAATCCAAATTGAAGCAGTTGAAAAATTCCTTTTTTTATTATTTAAAAAATATCTTTTTAACATTTACCAGGTGATGCAACTAAAGTGAATTTTTCTCCATTTATATATTCCATGATTTCTTTGAAGTTATCTAAGTCATTCCAATATTCTAAATGACTCTCTAAATTATTGATTGAAGATTTTCTCCCCCAAAGAAGTTCATTTCCAAAGAATGAAGAGAGTTGTGTAGATGTCTCTAAATTAAAGATATAATTACTTTTCACAATATTGATTGCTTTTTTTATTTCATCTAAAGCCAATGCTTTACTATTTGACATCTCATCTATTGTTTTATTAATTTGCTTTTCTACTAAATCAATATCTTTGGACTCGCAACTTGCTTCTATTATAAATAATCCGCCTAATTCTCCAGCATTTACATCTACATATACCGATTCAACAAGATTTCTATCTTCTTTTAAAATTTTTACTAATCTGCTGTTTCTTCCAACAGAGAGAATTGATGCTAATATCTCTAGTCCAATAATTTTTTTTTGATCATTTAGGTTTGGGATAAACCAAGCCATAAATATTCTTGAAAACTCTAAATTCTCAAACTTAACTAACTCCCTACCATTCCTAATTTTTAAAGAAGGTTTATTTTTAAAATTTATTAAATTTGGACTTTTTTTTATTCCAGATAGGTCACTTTTTTCAAAAATTTTATAAATTTCTTCTGAGAGATTACCAGCAATTGCAATACACATTTTTTCGGTAGTGTAATGTTGGCTATGAAATTTCACAAGGTCATTAATCTCTAAGTTCTTAATACTTTGTTCAGTTCCTAGAATCGAGTTGGCATAATTCTGACTTAACCAAACTCTTTTCAAAAAATAATTAAATAATCTTTCTTCAGGCTGATCATTTTGTTGTTTTATTTCATCAATAACTACCCCTTTTTCTTTTATAAATTCATCAGGATTAAAATCTGGAGCAACGACAATATTTGTCAAAAGAGCAAGTGATTCTTTAAAGTTACTGGGTGGAACTAAGACATGGTAATGTACATCATCATAACCTGTTGAAGCGTTACTTAACCCGCCGAGTGATTCAATTTTATGGTCAAACTCTCCTGGCATTATTTTGTTAGATCCTTTAAAAATCATATGTTCTAGAAAATGAGCAGTGCCGTTTTTATCAACATCCTCAAATGAAGAACCTGCTTTGCACCAAATATCAATGCTTATAAGCGGCAATTCTTTATTATCCACAAACACACATTTAGTTTTGCTTGAATGGGTGTAGTAATTAACTTCTGCTACGTTCATTTCGGTTCTTTCTTTAAATTCTATTTTGGTACTTTTTAGCCTTGTTGTCTGAATCTTTAACTAAAACAAAATTAACTGACCCTCTTATTTTGGATTTACTACAAAATATTAGAGAGCATAGATCCATGCTTGAAGATATTGAGAGTATAAAAATTGATCCAAAATTAACTAACATAATATCTAAAGAAATAGGCAAAGAACTCTATATTGAAAATGAATTTCATAAGGCAAAAGGATTTAGAAAGTTACATATTGAAGTAGCAGAATTTTCAAAGAATCTAAAAATATTACATTGCGTTTTTTTCCCTGATCCGAAGTTTGATATCCCAATTTTTGGGATGGATTTGGTAAAAATAAACGATATTGTTTCTGCTGCCATTGTGGATTTATCCCCGGCATCACAAAACCAAGGTTTGAAATACGAAAAATTACTTTCTGAAGTTGATAAAAGTTCTTTTACCTCTTTGAGAGAGATTCCTAAATGGGGAGGGATTTTTTCTAATAATGTTTTTTTTGCTTCCTTAAAAAGTAAATCTGAAAAAAATGATTTTTGTAGAGTTGTGGATCAATACCTCTCTATTTTGATCGAATTAAGTAAGAAAGCTAAACCGGAAGTTAATGAGGAAATTATCCAAGAGAGAATAGATTTTCAAAAAAATTATTGTGTTCAACAAATGAAAAATGAAAAAACTAGTATGGTGCTTTTAAAATATTTTGATGAAAAATGGGTCAATAACTATATAAAAACTGTACTCTTCGATTTTTAATGAAATTAAAAATTTTAAAAAATTTATTTATTTATTTTTTATTATTTACACCAATATCTCTTGGGGTTATTTCCTGTTCTGGAAATAATAAATCTAGTTCAAAATTTAAAGAGGAAATAACGTCAGATTTCATACCTCCAATTACAGCTGTTGCCGCACTAGGTCAACTTTCTCCTGCGGGAGAGATTAGGCAGTTGGCAGCTCCAATAAGTCAGTTTGGCTCTTCTCCCCGAATTGTCGAAATTTTAGTAAGTGAAGGAGATTTCGTAAAAAAAGGTGATATCCTGGCAATCTTCGAAAATAGAGAAAAATTAATTGCTGATCTTGAAAGAAATGAAAATCTAATTAATAATATCAACGAAGAAATTACCCTTAAGAAAGATCAAATTCAAAGGTATGAGTTAGCTTTGATCAAAGATGCATATTCTTTTGTAGAGCTTGCACAGAGAAAAGATGAATTTTTAAAATTGCAAAAACAGAAAATAAACCTTATCGGAGATCAAAAAAATATCAAGATAGATCTATTTAATTCAAAACTAAGGAGTCCAATTGATGGTTTTATACTTGGAATAAATACTAGAGTTGGTGAGAGGCCTCAAAATGAAGGGATTTTGGATATTGGTTCTAGTCAAAAAATGGAAGCTTTGATAGAGGTTTATGAATCTGACATCGATAGAGTCTTTATCTCTCAGAATGTTGAATTGAGCAGTGAGAATGGCGGTTTCCAAAAAAATCTTAAGGGAAAGGTGATTAGGATTAGTCCTCAGGTAAAACAAAGAAAAGTTTTTTCGACTGATCCAACAGGCGATGCTGATTCGCGAATTATCGAGGTACTAGTAAAACTAGATCAAGATTCTATAGATATCGTTCAAAATTATGCTGGAATGAAAGTGATTGCAAAATTTATTCCCTAATGAGTTTTTCTTTTTTTAAATTTAGAAAAATACCATTAGCTTGGTTGTTATTAACTAGACAACCATTAAGGCTAGCAGTTGCAATAGCTGGAATAAGTTTTGCAGGGATTTTGATGTTTATGCAATTAGGTTTTAGAGATGGTTTATTTGACACGAGCGTAACTATTCATAAACTTCTAGATGCTGATCTTGTTTTGATAAGTCCCAGATCAAAAAGCTCTATAAGCATGAGTGGATTCCCAAAAAGAAGGTTAATTCAAACTCTTGCAGTAGGAGATGTTGAAAAAACTGCTCCCGTTAATCTAAATTATTTACTTTGGAGAAATCCCGAAAACCTTAAAACTAGATCAATACTTGCACTAGGTTTTAATCCCTCCGATTCACTTCTTTTAGATGAGGGATTCTCAAAGAAAGCTTATAAATTAAGAAATCCATCAAGAGTTCTTTTCGACAAACTATCTAGACCTGAATTTGGACCGATTGAAAAATGGTTCTTGTCTGAAAAAAAAGTTGAGACTGAGGTTGCGGGAAAGAGGGTAATTGTTGAGGGCCTTGTGGAGTTGGGGCCATCCTTTGGTGCAGATGGTAATTTGATAACTAGTCGAGAAACCTTCTTAAGACTTTTTCCTGCTAACCCTCCTGGCAGTATAGAAATTGGTTTGGTAAAGCTAAAAAAAGGATCTGATCCTGAATTAATTTCAAGGATATTAAATAACTCACTCCCAAATGATGTTAGGGTTCTTACAAAAAAACAATTTATTGAATTTGAAAAGAATTATTGGAAAAATAGTACTGCAATAGGTTTTATATTTAGCTTGGGAGCCTTGATGGGTTTTGTTGTAGGGTGTGTTGTCGTTTATCAAATTCTTTATAGTGACGTTACAGATCACCTTCCAGAGTACGCCACTTTATTGGCAATGGGGTATAGACTCAAGTCCCTTTTCTTCGTCGTAGCTAGAGAGGGTTTTTTGTTGGCATTGTTTGGTTATTTACCTGCTTATTTCTCTGGTCAAATACTTTACTCAGTTATAAGAAGTTCTACTAAACTCCCAATAATAATGGACGCAGATAAAACTATTTTAATTTTCGTATTAGTTTTAGTTATGTGCATGGGTTCAGCTGCTGTTGCGATGCGTAAATTAGTTGACGCTGATCCCGCCGAAATTTTTTAACAATTAAAGATAAATGGTTAAAGCTAATAAATCAAAAAATAATTTTAAAAACCTTAAAACAGTCTCAATAAATAATTTGAGTCACTTTTACGGAAAAAATGAGAATAAAAAACAAGTTCTTAATGACGTTAATTTAAATATTGATAAAGGAGAATTAGTTCTTTTAAAAGGACCTTCTGGATGTGGTAAAACAACTCTTTTAACATTAATAGGTGCCTTGAGAACCTGTCAAAGTGGAGATTTAACTGTATTAAATAATCAGTTAAATGGAGCATCAAGGAAAACGCGTCAGATTCTTAGAAGAAGTATTGGAATGATTTTTCAAGGTCACAATCTTCTGAGATGTTTAACAGCAGAACAAAATGTCCAGATGGGCGCCGATTTAATAAAAGGTTTAACGTATTTGCAAAGACGTGAAATAGCACGGAATTGGTTGTCAGCAGTAGGATTAGAAGAACATCATAAAAAGTTGCCAAATGACTTATCTGGTGGGCAGAAACAGAGAGTAGCAATTGCTCGAGCTTTATCTGCTAACCCAAAACTTTTATTAGCTGATGAGCCCACTTCTGCTTTAGATAGCGTCACAGGAAGAGAAATAGTAACCCTTTTAAGAAAACTAGCAAAAGAGCAAAATTGTTCTGTACTTATGGTGACGCATGATCCAAGAATTTCTGATATGGCTGATAGGATATTAAATATGGAAGATGGTAAAATATATAGTGCCCATAGTGAGCTAATATAATTAAAAGTTAAAAATTTCATGTCTAAGAGAAGGAATCTAAAAAAAGAAAAGCAGGAACGTAATCGAGCCTATGCTAGAAAATTCAAAAAAAGGAAATTAAGAACTGATGGAAGACCTGATGGTGGAAATGTTACAGGTACAGCAAATAATGGCGGTGCAGCTGATTAGGTAATATCTTCTATTTTTATATTTTGGAGTTCAATATTATGGATATTTAAGACATAATCATGAATGTAAGTATTGTTATACCGACTTACAATAGATTACCTATATTAGAGAAATGTCTCTTTGCGCTTGAGAGTCAAAAATTAAATACAAATATTAGTAATTATGAAGTAATAGTAGTTGATGATGGATCAACTGATGGGACAACCTCATGGATAAATAAAAACAAAGCTAAACTCCCACACGTTATTCTATTTCAGCAAGAACATGGAGGACCTGCACTTGGAAGAAATCTGGGTGTAATTAAATCAAAATATGAAATTATTATATTCATTGATAGCGATCTTATTGTTTTAGATAATTTTATAAATTGCCACGTAGAAAAATTACTTACCTCTTGGAGAAAAAATGATAAAAAATGTTTTACCTATGGCTCGGTAGTCAATACATCTAATTTTCTAAATCCTCAGAGTGAAAAACATAAAATAATGGACACTTCTTTTGCATACTTTGCTACTGGGAATGTAGCAATATCGAAAGAATTAATTTTAAGTGTGGGATTATTTGATACTTCTTTTAGTCTTTACGGTTGGGAGGATTTAGAACTTGGAGAAAGATTAAAAAAAATTGGGACAAAATTAATTAAATGCCCAAATGCAATAGGTTTTCATTGGCATCCGCCATTTAATTGCGAACAAATAGATTCATTAATAACTCAAGAAAAAGAGAGAGCAAAAATGGCTTTAGTGTTTTATAAGAAACACCCAAATTTAAGGGTTAGATTTATGATTCAATTAACTCCTCTCCATAATTTACTATGGCAAATTCTTTGCTTGGGAGGGCTAATCAGTGTTGATAGAATCTATCCTTTATTAACATTCCTAGTAAATAGGAGAAGAAATAGACTAGCACTTGAGATACTTAGGATCCCTCTAAATATGATCTACATTAAACAGTTAACTAAATCAAGATAAAAAACTTTTAGAAATACACATCACTTGCTAGAATAATTGAAAATAAATTTCACACATCTGACAGTTTCGGGTGAATTATTAATATTAATTCCCCGTCAGATGGAGGCTAACCCGAAACCCCTTTTAAATTATGGCTGTTGTATCACTATCAGAAATGATGGAAGCTGGTGCTCATTTTGGGCATCAAACTAGACGTTGGAATCCCAAAATGTCCAAGTATATATATTGCGCGAGAAATGGAGTTCATATTATTGATCTTGTAAAAACAGCATTGTGTATGAACAATGCATATAAATGGACGAGAAACGCTGCAAAAAGCGGTAAACGTTTCTTGTTTGTCGGTACAAAAAAACAAGCATCAGATGTAGTAGCTCAGGAAGCTACACGCTGCGGTGCTGCATATGTAAATCAAAGATGGCTTGGAGGGATGTTGACTAATTGGACAACAATGAAAGCTAGGATTGAAAGATTAAAGGATCTAGAAAGAATGGAAAGTAGTGGTTCAATAGCAATGAGGCCTAAAAAAGAAGCTGCAGTATTAAGGAGAGAACTTGAAAGATTACAAAAATACTTAGGTGGACTTAAGGGTATGAGAAGATTGCCAGATGTAGTTGTATTGGTTGACCAGAGAAGAGAATCTAATGCAGTATTAGAAGCTAGAAAATTAGATATCTCATTAGTATCAATGTTGGATACAAATTGCGATCCGGATTTGTGTGAAGTTCCAATTCCATGTAACGATGATGCCGTTAGATCTGTGCAACTTATTTTAGGAAGACTTGCAGATGCCATAAATGAGGGTAGAAAGGGCTCTAATGCCGAAAGAAAAAATTAAACTCCAATTTAAAACTTACTATTCACTATTTTTTATTACTTCAAATGGGAAACATTACAGCAAAACTTGTAAAAGATCTTAGAGACAAAACTGGTGCAGGAATGATGGACTGCAAAAAAGCACTTAATGAAACTGAAGGAAATCTAGATAAAGCTTTGGAATGGTTAAGAAAGAAAGGCATTGCTAGTGCTGAAAAAAAATCGGGAAGAGTAGCGGCCGAAGGGGCAATTGGTAGTTATATTCATACGGGATCGAGAGTTGGAGTTTTACTAGAGTTGAATTGTGAAACTGATTTTGTTGCTAGAGGTGATATATTCCAATCTCTGTTGAAGGATGTCTCAATGCAAGTAGCAGCATGCCCAAATGTTGAGTATGTATCAATTGATGAAATACCAGAAGATGTTGTGGAAAAAGAAAAGCAGATTGAAATGGGTAGGGATGATTTATCTGGAAAACCAGAACAAATTAAAGAAAAAATAGTTGAAGGGAGAATAGCAAAAAGACTTAATGAGCTTGTTTTGCTTTCACAACCATACATTAAAGATAGTTCTCTAACAGTTGAGGATCTTGTTAAACAAGCAGCTGCTAAAATTGGGGAAAATATCAAAGTGAGACGCTTTTCAAGATATACATTGGGAGAAGGTATCGAAAAAAATCAGATGGACTTTGCTGAAGAGGTCGCATCAATGCAAACAAAGTAGTCACTTGAATAATTTCAATAATTACATAGATATTGATAAAATTAATTTTCAATTAGAGAGAGCAGACATACAAAAAAGAATATTAACTAGAAATATCTATAGGGAATATGAACTTTATCTTAATCTAGTAAGAGATCTACTTTTTATCTCTGTAGAAAAAGGCCTTAATCAAATATTTAGTTATCCAATAATTAATGATAATTTCTTAATTGAAAATGAATTCTATAATCTTGTTGAAAAAAAAATAAGTAAATTGATATTTACGAATTTGCCCTTTTTAACAGTAGAACAATTAAAGATAAAGGAAGTTGAAAAAAATAAAAATAAGAAAATTAATTCCAATATTTTTGATAGTTTCACAACAATAAAGGATAATCAAAAAGAAAAATTTCAAATTGAAGATGGTTTTCAATTAAATGAACCCACTCAGTTCGAGATTACTGAAGACTTTTCAAATACTTCTGAATATTACCAAGCTCATAATTATGAGAGATTCGTATCACTAGATTTAGATAATAACCACCATAATAATTATTTATCTAAAAACAATATTTTTGAAAATTTAGGAGTTGAAAAACAATTTATTTCCTCCATACTTGAATTGGTAGAAGAAGAAAAGGTGGAAAAACCAATAAATCAAGAAAAAGAAAATATCAATCAAATGGATAATTTACCAAATAATCAGATTCTTAATAATTTTGATTTAATAGACAAGTCATTGGAAAATTTACTATTGAATCTTTCATATAATATTAACCAAGAATTATTCAAAGCAAATCTAATAAAAAAGATTATATCTAAAGATTCCTTTGATTACTTAGTAGGCAAAAATTTGATGATAAAATATCCATATCCTTTTGTTATTAATTTCGAATTAAACTTAAATCGGCCATCATTAACCGGCAATAATTTCCCAAGCATTATTTTCTTCAATATATCTACTGTTGAGCTAGAGTTTAAAAATTTAAATCTTTCTATTCAAAGGAACAAAATAAATGATCTAAAAAATCAATTTCAGCGTTTGATTAAAAAAGAGACATATTGGAGGCAAAAAGAAATAACTTTGAATAAGATACGTTGAAAAAATAACTCTTTTTTCAAATGTGACTATTAGCGGGAATAATAATAAATTAATTAAAGATTGGATAAGACCCCTTCAAAAATCTCTTACTATTGAAACTGAAAACAAATTTATTAATACTTTAGGAAGAGAAAAGTATTTTAATGATTATTTGCATGAATCATTAAAAAATCTAGATAATCTAAATCTCTCAGATGAATATTTAAAGATATTTTATGAATTTTCTAAAAAATACAATGAATACAATAAATTAGATGAAAATCAAAGAAAAAGATTAATTATAGATACAAGAAAAAATCTTTATAAACTAAGTAAAACTCTAGAAATAGAAAGTTCTAATAATATTTCTAATAATGTTTTTCTTAATAAAGCTGATTCAAGTTTGTCTTTTGATTCAGATATTTCATTAATAAAAAATGTAGGAAAAGTTTATAAAAATAAGCTTAATGAATTAGGGATATTTCATATAAAAGATCTAATTAATTATTTCCCACGAACATATCTAGACTATACGAATAGAGTCAAGATAATAAATTTAAAACCAGATAATTTATACACTTGCATTGCAAACGTTAAAAGATTTTATATTCATAAGAGTAAAAAAAATAGTAATTTATCAATAATGAATATTGTAGTTTCTGATGAAACGTCTTCAATAAAGGTTACAAAATTTTTTTTAGGAAGAAGATTTAGATCTTACTCTTTCTTTACATCTCAAAAATCTTTGTATACTGCTGGAACCAAATTAGCAATTTCTGGTAAGGTTAAATTGACAGAGTATGGCAAAACTTTTGTAGATCCGCAGATTGAAATTCTTAAGGATAATAATGATAATTTTAATTTTTCAGGCAAAATATTACCCTTATATTCATTAGGTGAAGCATTATCAAATATGAGTTTTATAAAACTCATGAAAAAGGTACTAATTTATGCAAAGCAATATCCAGAAATTTTAAATAAAAAGCAACTTGATTCATTATCTTTATTATCAAAAGGAGAGTCGTTGATTAATATTCATTTCCCACCAACTCAACAGGCACTTATTGAGTCAAAAAAACGTTTGGTTTTTGATGAGTTATTCCTACTTCAAATAAAGTTCCTACTTAGAAAAAGAAAGACGAATAAAAATGTAACTTCCCAACAATTACCTCAAAAGAAATCTTTATTAAAAGAATTTTTAAATAATTTTCCCTTTAAATTAACAAAATCTCAAGAAAATGTTTTAAATGAAATTAAGAAAGATTTATCTAATCCCGTACCAATGTCTAGATTGCTTCAGGGAGATGTGGGAAGCGGTAAAACCATAATTGCAATAGCGTCTCTTTTACTTGTCGTTGAAAAAAACCTGCAAGGTGCATTGATGGTCCCAACTGAGGTATTAGCAGAACAGCATTATAAAAATTTATTAAAATATTTGAACCCCCTTTTAGTTTCTGTTGAACTACTTACTGGGAATACTCCTCAAAAAAAGAGAAAAGAAATTTTCTCTAATTTGAACAATGGATTAGTTGATATCCTCGTAGGTACTCATGCATTATTTGAGGATAAAGTCATCTTTAATGCATTAGGTATGGTCGTAATTGATGAACAACATAGATTTGGAGTTACTCAAAGAAATAGATTACTAAATAAAGGAGAAAATACTAACTTGTTATCAATGACAGCAACACCAATTCCAAGAACTCTTGCGCTTTCTATTTATGGTGATTTAGATGTGAGTCAAATTACAGAATTACCTCCTGGGAGAGTTCCTATAGCAACAAAAATAATTTCAGAAGATGATTTAACTAACTTGTTTAAGATTGTTGAAGATGAAATCAATAAGGGAAAGCAAGCTTATGTGATTTTGCCACTTATAGAAGATTCAGAAAAAATGAATTTAAACTCGGCAAAGAAAACATTCAAACATTTATCAGAAGAGGTCTTTTTTAACAAAAAAGTTGGACTATTACATGGCAAATTAAGTTCACAAGAAAAGAATGAAGTAATTAATTCTTTTTTAAAGAATGAAATTAATATATTGGTTTCAACCACAGTAATTGAGGTTGGCATTGATGTGCCTAACGCCACAATTATGATTATTTATAATTCGGACAGATTTGGATTGTCCCAGCTACATCAACTAAGGGGGAGAGTTGGTAGAGGATCAACAAAATCTTTTTGTTATCTGGTAACCCCCGATAAAAATGGATTAGAAAATAAACGACTTTGTGTTTTGCAAAAATCTAATGATGGCTTTTATATTGCTGAAAAAGACTTGGAGCTTAGAGGGCCAGGCCAGATTTTAGGATATAGACAATCCGGATTGCCTGATTTTGTACTGGACAATTTACCTAACAACAAATTTCTTATTGATAAGGCTCGTGAAGAGGCTATTAAGATTGTTAGTGATGATCCTGATTTAAATGAAAATATTGTTTTAAGAAATATTCTTATTGATAATTCTGATAATAAATTTATTCATGATTTCTTAAATTGAAAACTATCATTGTAATTTTTGATATATATGCCACTATAAATCAATTGCAAATTTCAATTGAAACTTTGGAATAAAATACCAATTAAAGATAATGGAGATAAATTAATAGCTATACCCAGCTGCCTAAAGTTTTTAGATCCCCACCCTTACTCTCATTTAGGAGCACCTTACAAAGATAAAACTTGTATTTGGCAATTAAGAGAGGAGGTCGTAAATAGATTAGTAAAAGTAAATGATTATTTGATATCAGAGAGTAGTTTTAACCTTTTAATTTATGACAGTTGGCGACCTTTAGAAGTTCAGGAATTTATGTTTAAAAGAGCATTTTTATTAGAGTGTGAAAAATCCGATATTGATATTTCTTTTGAAAATATAAAATCTTATCCATCCATTTTAAAAAAAGTTGAAAAATTTTGGGCATATCCTTCTTATGACACTAAGTGTCCTCCCCCTCATTCAACTGGGGGTGCATTGGATGTTTGTTTGTCAGATAAAGACGGAAATCTTGTTGAAATGGGAAGTATGGTTGATCAAATGGATGAGACCTCAAATCCTGATTTTTATGCAAACATAAAGAATGAAGAAGCAATTATTTGGAATACTAGAAGAAATTTATTAAGGGAAATTATGACTAAATTCGGATTTGCTCAACATCCTAATGAATGGTGGCATTTTAGTTATGGTGATCAATTATGGGCTTGGAAAAATAAAAAAGCAAATGCTCTTTATGGAAAAATTTAAATTTTATTTATTTTCATTTAGTAAATTCAATATATAATTTTCATCTTGAGTATTTATAAAATCTCCGAAATCCAAATCCAAATTACTCTTCCAATTATCAAATAATGGTTGAAGAGTTTTTTCTAAATCATTAAGTTCCATTCTTTGTAAAAATGGTTTAGCAAGCCTTTGTAGATTTTTACTTCCCCCCAACCATAATTGGTATTTGTTTTGCCCACTTCCAACAAGTGCTAATTCGGCCATATAAGGCCTGGTACATCCATTCGGACATCCTGTCATTCTGAATAATATTGTCTTTTGTATTTTTAGATCTAATAGTAAATTTTCAATCCTTTTTAATACATCAGGCAATATTCTTTCAGCTTCAGTCATCGCAAGACCACAAAGTGGTAAAGCAGGACAAGCTAAAGCGTGTCTTTGTATTTCATTAATGTTTTCTAAATTTTCGTATCCAATTTTTGATAGAGATTTTTGAATTTCACCTTTGTTTTTATTGGCGATATTACAAAGTAAAATATCTTGATTTGGTGTGAGTCTTAAATCTAAATTATATTTTTTAACAATACTTGTGATGGTATTCTTCTTATTTCCAGATAATCTCCCTGATAATAATGGTAAACCTACGAAATGGGATGTTTTATTTTGTTTATGCCAACCTAGGTAATCAATAAGAACCTTATCGGGTTCTTTTCTAATTTTTTTAATTTCTTTTTTGAAATACTTATCAGAAAGTATCTTTTTGAACCATTTAATACCTTTTCTATGAAGAAGATATTTCATCCTCGAATTTTTTCTTGATTTTCTATCACCATAATCTCTTTGAATAGCCACAATGCTTTGTATTAATTCATAGACATCAGGTTCTTCAACATATCCAAGTGGGTCTGCAATTCTAGCAAAGGTCTCTTCATTATTATGAGTGCGACCCATACCACCTCCAACATAGAAGTTGCACCCTTCTAAGTTTCCATCTTTAGAGGTAAAGGCAACTATTCCAATGTCATTTGTAAGAAGATCAACGGAATTGTCCCCAGGAACTGTAACAGCACATTTGAATTTTCTCGGTAAATAAGTTGAACCATATAGAGGCTCATCTTTTGTCCCACTAAAAACATTATCTTTGAATTGGAGCTTCCTAATTGCTTCAATATCCTTGTCAGGCTTTATGGTGTACTCTAAATCTCCATCGGCCCAAAGTTCTAAAAAAGTGCCTTGACCAGCCATTGGGGTTAGAAGATCTGCAACTTTTTTTGACAATGCTCTTGCAGCATTATAGTCTGGCGAATCAAATGGAGCCGCCGGTGCCATAACGTTTCTATTTATGTCTCCACATGCTGCTAATGTGGAGCCCATTGAATTTACTATTGTTTGAATTACTTCCTTTAGGTTCTCCTTTCTAATTCCATGCATTTGAAAGGCTTGTCTTGTAGTGGCCCTAAGTGTTCCATTACCTAATTTGTCAGATAATTCATCTAATGCTAGAAATAATTTCCCAGGGACTTCTCCGCCCGGATTTCTTAACCTAAGCATCATTTGCCAATCTTTACTTTTACCAGGCCTTCTATTTTCCCTGTTGTCTTGTTGGTAACTACCATGAAATTTTAATAACTGAACTGCATCATTGGTAAAATGATCGCTCTCATTTACTAATTCTGTAGCAAGTGGCTCCTTAAGAAATTTGCTACTTTTTTTAAAATTTTCAAATTTAGAAACTTCTAATCCATTTGCCAAACAAACAGTTTCTTCCTTGGCAGGATCTTTTTTCTTTTTTACTTTCTCAACTTTGATCAAAGGACCAAAAAATATCTCTTTTTATACATTAGCGAAAAGCTTATTTAACTGGTAGTAAATTATAGTAAGTGAAGTCATATTTTTTTCTTGTCTAAATATTTACTTGAGATAGGAACAGAAGAGTTGCCCGCAAAATTTTCTCATTCTGTTCTAGAGCAATTTAAATCTCTAATAGAATTTGAATTGGATAAAAAGTTAATCAAATTCGAACATATAGTTGTTACCTCTACACCAAGGAGGATAGTTCTACTTCTCGAAGGTTTAGTTGATTATGCAGAAGATAAGATAATAGAAAGAAAAGGGCCTAAAGCAAATTCAGCTTATTTAAATGGATGTCCTACTAATGCTGCTTTGGGATTTGCTAACAGCTTAGATATAGATGTAGGTGAACTAGAAATAAAAAGCACAGAAAAGGGTGATTTTGTATTTGGAAAGAAAATTGAGAAAGGAGAATCAACAAGAATTTCTTTGTCTTCGATTATCCCAAAATTAGTAAAGAGTCTTCAAGGCCCTCGATTTATGAAATGGGGTGCTGGGAGCATAAAATTTTCAAGACCTATTAGATGGATTGCCTCTATTTATAATGACGAAATTCTTGATTTTGAATTTGATGAATGTGATCCCAAAATTCAAATAGGTAATAAATCAAAAAGTCATAGATTAATAAATGAAGTTTTTGAAGTTAAGCATGCTGATAATTTTTTTGAATTATTAGAACATAATAGAGTTTTAGTTAAACGAAATGAAAGAAAAGAAAAAATTGAAAGTTTAATAAATCAGGCATCTAAATCTTTAAATCTGAAACCTGACCTTTCAGAAGGATTACTAAATGAACTAACTGATTTAGTTGAATGGCCAGATTTAATAGTTGGAAAATTTAGTGAAGAATTTCTTGATCTTCCAGTTGAAGTTCTCTCAACAGTAATGAAAAGTCATCAGAGATACGTTCCTCTTTTATTGAAAAACAAAAGTTTTTCTAAACTAGATTTAAGCTCTGAAAAAAATATTAGTACAACTTTCTGCGTTATTTCAAATGGTCTTGAAGAATCAAATAATAATATTGCTAAAGGTAATGAGAAAGTATTAAGGGCAAGATTTTCAGACGCAAAGTTTTTCGTAGAAAGTGACAAAAAAGTTGCTTCAATCGAAAGAAATGAAAAACTTAAATCTGTTTCCTATTTGAAAGGACTTGGGAATATATTTCAAAGGGTGGAAAGGATAGAGGAAGTTACTAAAAAAATTCTTAAATTTTTAAATGATAAGTCTTTAGAAGAAAAAAAAATAATAGAAGCTGCTAAATACTGTAAAAACGACTTATGTAGCGAAATTGTTTTCGAATTCCCTGAGCTGCAAGGAATAATGGGTGGTAAATATCTTAAATATGAGGGATTTAGTGATGATGTTTGCTTGGCTGTCGCTGAACATTATTTACCGTCATTTTATAAAGATGCTTTGCCCTCAACAAAATATGGTGCAATAGTTTCAATAGCAGATAAGGTCGAAACTTTAATAAGTATATTTATTTCTGGTAAGCGTCCAAGCGGATCATCTGATCCTTATGCCTTGAGAAGAAATTTGAATGGAGTGATTAAAATAATTTGGGATTATGAACTTGATTTGCCTTTAGATAAATTATTTAAAGAACTTATTGATTTTTGGAAAATCGCATTTCCGAATTTAAACTTCTCAAGAGAAACAGTATTTAATGATTTAAATGAATTTTTAGTTCAAAGAATTGTTAGTCATCTAGATGAAATATCACTAAGTAAAGAATTAATAAAGGCTATTTGCTCTTCTGATGAATTTTCTCAAAAAAGAGTATTGAATATTGTTGATCTTAAAAATAGAATTAAATCTATTCTTAATTTCAACCAAAAGGGTAATTTTGTTGAAATCCAGAAGGTAATTACTAGGGTAAGCAAATTAGCAAATAATAGTGATCTTTCAAGAGACGTTCTCTCAACAAGAGATTATGTAAACATAAAACTGTTTGAAAAAGATTGTGAATTGAAAGTTTTTGAATTTATTGAAAAATTAGAAAAACTTTTTTCGGAAGGTTATTGCAATTATTTGGAACTTCTATATTTGTTTGAGATTAATGTAAACACTATCGAGGATTTATTTGATAATGAAAAGGGAGTCCTAATAATGTCAGAGGATTCAAAAATAAGAAATAATAGACTAAATTTGTTGAGCTTAATTAGAAATTATTCTCTAAAAATAGCCGACTTTACACTTTTGAACTCTTAACTTTAATGCCACCCTTTATTGAATAATTTTCTAACATTTTTTCTACTTCTTTATTTTCCCTAACAGCACTATCAACGGGTTTATATTTTAGAGGTGCTAGAGCTTTCCCTCTTAAAATCGAACCTAGTGTAAGCATTGTGATTTTAAGTTGCTGTAATGGTTTCATGGAGACAACTCTTTTATATAAGTAACTATCAAAAGTAAGTCTTTGTACATCCATGTCATCACACATCTCAACAAAGGCTTCTCTAGCAGAATCATTTCTGTAGAAAATATTTTGAAGGATTTCTAGCACCTTATAAGTTGTGCCATATTTTTTATCCCATTTTTTAAGGTAGTTTTTTAAATCTTTTTCAGATGGAATTACTTGACCGTTTTTTGATGCTTCAACAATTTCTTCAGCACACATTCTTCCGCTTTTTGCAGCAAAATAAATACCTTCTCCAGAACTTTTTGTAACATAACCAGCTGCATCACCAACCAATGCCATTCTCCCAACTACTCTTCTTGGCCTTGGATGCTCAGGAATAGGGTGAGCTTCTACCTTTATTACTTCACCATTAACAAGTCTTTTCTTTGCCCTATTTCTTACACCCTCTTGAAGTCCTTTAATTAATGACTGATTCTTTTGCATGGTTCCAGTGCCCACAGCAACATGATCATATTTAGGAAATACCCACCCATAAAAATCAGGAGAAACATCAGTTCCTACATACATTTCAGCAAGATCTTCGTAGTAACTCATTTCTTCTTTAGGCAATTTAATTCTTTCCTGAAATGCTATGGCAACTTTGTAATCTCCTGCATCCATTGCTTTTGCGACTCTACTATTGGCTCCATCAGCTCCGATTAAAAGGTCAACAGTAAGCTCTTTGAGTTCCCCTTTTTTATCTCCATTCGAAAAATCTGAGTAGGAAAGCTTATATGGCCCTTGATTATTATCGCCAGTATCAATAGAAGTAACTAATCCATTTATTAATGTAGCACCTAGATCTGAAGCTCTATTGCGCATAAAGGCATCCATAACTTCTCTTCTACACATCCCAATAAACTCATTATCACTTTTCCCATAAACTCTATCTAAGCTTATATCTACCTCTCTATTTGATGGAGATATCATTCTCATATGCCTTACTTTTCTATCAATAATTGACTCAGGTAAATCAAATTCTTCGACCATGCAAAGTGGAATTGCTCCTCCACATGGTTTTGCATTATCTAATTTTCTCTCGAAGAGCCAAGTTTTTATTCCAGCTTTAGCAAGTATTTCTGCCGCACATGAACCACTTGGACCTCCACCAATAACAGCTACCCTCAACATATGAAAAAAAATAATACTGTATATAAAAACTACATCTTTTTTGCTTATAAAAGTGCATTTCTTAAAATAATAGTTAATATCGAAATATCTTTTCCAAATTCACTTTTAAATATTGGAACTAAACAAAGATATCGATCAATTTGATATACCACTTGCCAAAAGAACTTACTTAAACAACCCAAATTCAACATTATTAAAAAAATTATTAATATTTTCTCCATTTCTTTTCCTGATATTTTCTATCGCTGCATTGCGTTTTATTAAAAATGTAGAATTAATACCTCTAAATAATCTCAATTTTGAGGTTAAAAGAAATCATGATGTCAGAATTTTCGGCCATCTTCCCTATAAGGAAACTCCCATAGAGAAACTAGTTTTAATTGAGCCTAATATTGAAGTTCATATAGATATGCGCGATTCTCTACTAAAGATGAGAGAAGAAGCCAAAAAGGATGGGATATATTTGGTTTTCTTGAGTGGTTACAGATCAATAAATTTGCAAAACGATATCTTTTATTCTTTAAAATCTATTAGAAATCAAGAAGCGGCAGAGAGAGCTAGAGTTTCAGCCCCTCCAGGATATTCTGAACATAGTACAGGTTTTGCAATCGATATTGGTGATGCTACTCAAAGAGATACAGACTTTGAAACCGACTTCGAAAATACTGACGCCTTTAAATGGCTCATAAAAAATGCAGCTAAGTTTCACTTTAAGTTATCGTTCAACAAAGATAATAAATATATAGATTACGAACCCTGGCATTGGAGATATGAGGGGTCAATTGAAGCATTAGAAGTTTTTGAAAGCGCAAATATAAAATTATAAATCTAATTGATTGATTTAATTATTCAATTAAATTATATTTTTCAAAGTCTTAAAGAGAAAATTCTCATAATAAGCATACTTTGAGTTAGCCTTAATAAAGTCAATCTATTATTTATATAAATTCTATAAATGTCATCTTCGATAAAAGAAATTAGAAATGTTGCAATTATTGCTCACGTAGATCATGGGAAGACAACACTTGTAGATGCATTGTTATCTCAATCAGGAATATTTAGAGACAATGAAGTTATCCCTACATGTGTAATGGATTCAAATGATCTTGAAAGAGAAAGGGGGATAACAATTCTCTCAAAAAATACTGCCGTTAACTATAAAGACACCAGAATTAATATTATAGATACACCTGGACATGCTGATTTTGGAGGAGAAGTTGAGAGGGTTTTGGGAATGGTTGATGGTTGTCTGCTTATTGTTGATGCAAATGAGGGACCTATGCCTCAAACAAGATTTGTTTTAAAAAAAGCATTAGAAAAAGGACTTAGACCTATCGTCTTTGTAAATAAAATTGATAGACCACGAGTAGTACCAGAAATAGCAATTGATAAGGTTCTTGATTTGTTTTTGGAGTTAGGAGCTGATGATGATCAATGTGATTTCCCTTATCTTTTTGGGAGTGGCTTATCTGGTTTCGCAAAAGAAGAGATGGAATCTAATAGTGATAATATGATGCCTCTTTTTGAAGCTATTATCAGACACGTTCCTCCTCCAGTAGGTGACTCTAATAAGCCTCTACAGTTACAAATAACTACTTTGGACTATTCTGATTTCTTGGGTAGAATAGTAATTGGAAAGATCCACAATGGGACTATAAAAAATGGCCAACAGGCTAGTTTAATTAAAGAAAACGGAAAAACTATCAAAGGTAAGGTTAGTAAACTTTTAGGATTTGAAGGATTACAAAGAATTGATATAAATGAAGCATTTGCAGGTGATATTGTTGCTGTCTCTGGTTTCGATGATGTCAATATTGGTGAGACCATAGCATGTCCCGATTCTCCTCATCCTCTTCCATTAATCAAAGTTGATGAACCTACCTTAAATATGACTTTTGTTGTAAATGATTCACCATTTGCGGGTAAGGAAGGGAAATTTGTTACTAGTAGACAATTAAAAAATAGATTGGAGAGGGAACTTTTAACAAATGTTGCCTTGAGAGTAGAAGAAACTGATTCTCCTGACAGGTTCTCAGTTTCAGGAAGAGGAGAATTACATTTAGGTATATTGATTGAAACTATGAGAAGAGAGGGTTTTGAGTTTCAAATCTCACAACCTCAAGTAATTTTCAGGGAAATTGATAATGTTGAATGTGAGCCTATAGAGACTTTGGTTTTAGATGTACCTGAAGTATCTGTTGGTTCTTGCATCGAAAAACTTGGATCTAGAAAGGCAGAGATGAAAAACATGCAGACAAGTTCAGATGGTAGAACTCAATTAGAATTTCTTGTTCCATCAAGAGGATTAATTGGATTTCGCGGGGAATTTGTAAGGATAACCAGAGGTGAAGGTATAATGAGTCATTCGTTTTATGAATATAAACCTAAAACAGGAGACTTTGAAACCAGAAGGAACGGCGTTCTTATAGCTTTTGAGGAAGGTGTAGCCACATTTTATGCGTTGAAGAATGCTGAAGATAGGGGAGTCTATTTCATTAAACCTGGAGTTAAAGTTTATAAAGGAATGATAATTGGAGAGAATAATCGACCTCAAGATCTTGAATTGAATATATGTAAAACTAAGCAGTTGACTAACATGAGGTCTGCAGGGGCAGAAGAACTTGATACTTTGCAGTCACCTGTTGATATTACCCTTGAAAGAGCACTAGAATATATTGGTTCAGATGAAATGCTAGAGGTAACACCGGATTCAATAAGAATGAGAAAAATAAATAAAAAGAAAAGAAATTAATAATTAGTTTTATGAACGAAGAAAGTACAAAAAGTTTTAAAGATTCTCTTGCATCTGCTTTAAATCTTTTTAACAATCATGAATGGTATGAGGCTCATGATGCTTTTGAAGAAATATGGAATTCCGTTGATGGTGACGAAAGACAAGTTATCCAGGGAATTTTACAAGTATCTGTTTCTCAGTTTCACTTAAGTAAGGGTAATTTAAATGGAGCTACTATTTTGCTTGGAGAAGGTTTAGGTAGAATAAAACCTAGAACCAAGATTAATATAGGAATTGACCTTGAATCCCTCTGCAAATGTTTGGAAGATATATTGAGGAAATTACAATACAAAGAGCTATTAAATGACAACGATAAGCCTTTTTTGAAACCTCTTTGATGAATATGAATATATCTTTATCTTCAATGAAATTATTATTTTCTATCCCATTTTTTTTTCAAGAGAATAAGAAAACTAATCGATCTCAAGAAAAATGAACCTAAAGATTAATAATGTATCTCTTTCAATTAAAGGAAGATTAATCGTAAATGATGTTTCCATAACTGTAAATCCGGGGGAAGTTGTAGGTTTGATGGGACCTAATGGAGCTGGAAAAACTACCACTTTTAATCTTGCAGTCGGTAATATAAAACCAGATAGAGGTGATATTTTCTTGAATGGAAAAAATATAACCAATTTTTCTCTCCCTACTAGATCAAGACTTGGGTTGGGGTATTTAACTCAAGAAGCGAGTATATTTAGAGACCTAACTGTTAAGGATAATATAGATTTGGCTTTGCAGAATTCATCTTATAGTAAAGCGGCAATTAGAAATAGAAGGGAACAATTAATTAATGAATTTAATTTGAATAACTTCGTAGATAATTTTGGTTATCAACTTTCAGGAGGAGAGAGGAGGAGGTGTGAAATAGCCAGGGCTCTCACTGTAGGCAGAAAAGGACCTAAATATTTGTTATTAGATGAACCTTTTGCTGGAATCGATCCTCTTGCTGTTAATGATTTAAAGAAACTAATTCTTAAATTAAGTAGTGATGGAGTTGGAATTCTTATTACAGACCATAATGTGAGGGAAACACTTTTAATTACTAACAAATCATATGTATTAAGTGAAGGAAAAATTTTAGCTAACGGTTCATCAAGCGAATTAGCTGATAATCCAATAGTCAAGAAGTATTATTTAGGAGATAATTTTAAACTTTGAAATCTTTTTGCAAAATAATTTAAAACTTAATTATTAAAGACTTACTCATAAAAGAATAATTTAAATTATTATTTGTTTGTCATAGAATATTTAAATCGGATAAATTTCTTGGATGATGCTAGATAATCTTTTTAAAAATTTAATATATGACCCAGTTTCAGTCTTGGGAATTTTAGTCTTTTATTTCTTACTAATTAACTTACCAATATCTCTCAGTGCAGTTTTCAAGAAACAGTCTTCTGTTACTGTAAAAACCTTAACTATTTTAGTGAATTTATTAATATCATTGCAATTACTTTCTAGGTGGTCAATTTCTGGACACTTTCCTATCAGTAATTTGTATGAATCTCTTTATTTCCTCGCTTGGGGGATCACAATGGGACAACTATTGATTGAAAGGGAATACCAATCTCCAATAATCCCGTGTATTGCCATAACTATTGAGTTGTTGACTGTGGCCTTTGCTTGTTTTGTGTTGCCTGATGATTTGAAATTATCATCCAACTTGGTCCCTGCTTTAAGATCTAGTTGGTTAGTCATGCATGTTAGTGTCGTAATGCTTAGTTATGCGGCACTAATAATAGGTTCTCTACTTTCATTTTCTGTTTTGTTCATTAATAAAAACAAGCCGCTCCAAATCAGAAGTAGTTCTACAGGTATTGGAGGATTTAAAATTTCTAATAACTATCCTTTAAATGATTTAATTGAACCTGTTGAATTTTCTCACTCAGAAGAATTAGACACATTAAGTTATCGCTCTATATTAGTAGGTTTTGTTCTTTTAACTCTAGGTTTGATTTCAGGTGCGGTCTGGGCTAATGAGGCCTGGGGTACGTGGTGGAGTTGGGATCCAAAAGAAACATGGGCATTTATCTCATGGTTGTTTTATGCCGCTTATCTTCATATGAGAATAAGCAAGGGTTGGCAAGGACGCAAACCAGCATTATTAGCATCTACAGGCTTTTTAGTGGTTTTAATATGTTATTTAGGAGTTAATTTCTTAGGAATAGGGTTGCATAGTTATGGCTGGATATTTGGGTTATTTCTTAATCATCCAGAATATTTATTGAGGTTCTGAAAGAACATTCCCTTTTTGTGCTTCTTGTGCAACTTTTCTCAAGTCATCACAGCCCTCTTTTAATGTTGGGTAAGCAAACATTCCACTACCTGCAATAAAACAATTAGCACCAGCATCGGCGCATTGTGAAATAGTCCAATTTGCTTTTATCCCCCCATCAACTTCAATGTCGACATTTAAGTTTTTTTCGATAATAAAGTTTCTTATTTCTCTGATTTTATTAAGCATTGTTGGAATGTAGGCTTGTCCTCCAAAGCCTGGATTAACTGTCATAACTAAAACATGATCAACCATATCCATAATGTTTTTTATCATTTCAAAAGGAGTATGGGGGTTTAATGCAACAGAAGGAGATCCTCCTAGATCTCTTATTCTTCCTAGAACTCTATGCAAATGAGTATTTGCTTCGACATGAGCTATTACTACTCCTGGCTCACCATTCGCACCTTTTGTAGCTTTCACATAAGATTCAAGCATGGTTTCACAATTGTATTGGCTCACCATTAATTGTGTTTCAAAAGGGACATTGCAATATTTCCTACATGCAGAAATCATTTCAGGACCGAATGTAAGATTTGGTACGAAATTTCCATCCATTACATCAAATTGAATTCTATCTACCCCAGCTTCCTCGAGCTCTTTCACACATGCACCCATATTTGCCCAATCTGCTGGTAAAACTGAAGGAATTATTTGAATTGGTCTACTAACACCAGCTAAATTTGTTTGATTTGACTCAGTCATTTAATTTTTAAAATATTTAATAAAGATACTATATTTAGTTGTTTATTCCTAATTTCAAGTCACGGCCTGATAAAGTATCAGCTGTAAAGAGTTAAAAAAAGCTTATTAGCATAATAATTCTCATAAAAAATAACATTTTTTATGAGATCATACTCAAAACCTTTAAGAAAATCCTCAAAATTTAATTGTGAATCAAACTTTAATTCAAGAAATTCTCGAAGTTGTCGAGCAAGCAGCTATTGCGTCAGCAAAACTTACAGGACTTGGTCAAAAAGATGAAGCTGATGCTGCAGCTGTAGAAGCAATGAGATTGCGAATGGGCAAAATTGAAATGAAAGGGAAAATTGTTATTGGAGAAGGTGAAAGAGATGAAGCACCTATGCTTTATATCGGTGAAGAGGTTGGCAGTGGAAGTGGACCAGGGGTTGACTTTGCAGTAGATCCTTGTGAAGGAACTAATCTTTGTGCGAATAATCAAAGAGGTTCTATGGCGGTTTTGGCAGCCTCTGATACGGGTGGTCTTTTCAATGCGCCTGATTTTTACATGAACAAATTAGCAGCGCCTCCTGCGGCCAAAGGCAAAGTAGATATTAGAAATTCAGCTACTGAAAACTTGAAGATACTCAGTGATTGCTTAGGCCTTTCTATTGATGAACTTACTGTTGTTGTAATGGATAGAACTAGGCATAAAGATTTAATTAAAGAGATTCGAGGATGTGGTGCAAAAGTACAACCGATTTCTGATGGTGATGTTCAAGCAGCGATTGCATGTGGTTTCGCAGGTACTGGAACACATTGTTTGATGGGTATAGGCGCAGCTCCAGAGGGTGTTATTTCAGCGGCAGCAATGAGAGCTCTAGGCGGACACTTTCAAGGACAACTAGTTTATGATCCAGCAATCGCTCAAACTTCTGAATGGGCTGATTACACAAAAGAAGGAAATATAAAACGTCTTAATGAAATGGGCATAACTGATATAGATAAAATATATGAAGCGAATGAATTAGCATCGGGAGAAAATGTTGTTTTCGCTGGAAGTGGAATAACTGATGGATTACTATTTGACGGAGTAAAATTTGAAAGGGATTGTGTTAGAACAAGTAGTCTAGTAATTAGTACATTAGATAGTACTGCAAGATTCACAAATACTGTCCATATAAAAGATGGTGCTAAGAGTATCAGCCTTTAAAAATTCACTTTTGATTTTATGCATATTGTTGTCGTCGGACTGAGTCATCGCACGGCACCTGTCGAAGTGCGTGAGAAGTTAAGTATTCCTGACCAATCCATAACAGAATCATTGAAAGCATTAAAAGCTTTCTCTGATGTATTAGAGGTGTCAATCTTAAGTACTTGTAATAGGCTAGAAATATATGCGCTAGTAAAAGATAAAAATACTGGAATTTCATCTATTAAAGAATTTATATCAGAATATTCGGGAATTATTTTTGAAGATTTAAATCCACATCTTTTTTGCTTTAGACAGGAAGAAGCAGTTTTGCATTTGATGAAAGTCTCGGCAGGACTAGATAGCCTCGTTTTAGGGGAAGGACAAATCCTTTCTCAGGTAAAAAAAATGATGAGATTAGGACAAGAGAATCAATCTACTGGACCAATTCTTAATAGATTATTAACCCAATCAGTTAGTACAGGTAAAAAAGTAAGATCTGAAACAAATTTAGGAACTGGAGCTGTATCAATTAGTTCAGCAGCGGTAGAACTTGCCCAATTAAAAATTGGACAAGAAATGGGCCTTGATACTCTTGAAAGTTTGGAATCAGAGAATATTCTTGTTGTTGGAGCAGGACGAATGAGTAGGCTTTTAATAACTCATTTAAAGTCAAAAGGATGTCATAAACTTATTCTTTTAAATAGAAATATTGATAGAGCATTGAATCTTGCTCTAGACTTCCCTGATTTAGAGATTGTTTGTAGAGGGTTAAACGAATTAGAAGAAAAAATATCAATATCTACTATTGTTTTCACCAGTACTGCTTCTGAAGAGCCAATTATTGATCTCTCAAAAATTAAAAAATTAAATTTGAGTAATAGACTTAAATTTATAGATATTGGGGTACCGAGAAATATATCTAATGATGTCAAACAACATGAATTTGTCAAATCATTTGATGTGGATGACTTACAAGAGGTCGTTTCAAGAAATCAAGAATTTAGACAGAAAATAGCAAAGGAAGCGGAATCTTTAGTAGAAGAAGAAAGGATCATTTTTCTAGAATGGTGGGCAAGTTTAGAGGCGGTTCCAGTAATTAATAAACTGAGATCAGATTTGGAGTTAATTAGAAAAGAGGAATTGCAAAAAGCACTTAGTAGGATGGGTCCAGATTTTTCGGCTCGAGAAAGAAAAGTTGTGGAAGCCCTGACTAAAGGAATTATCAATAAAATACTTCACACGCCTGTTACCAAGTTGAGAAGTCCTCAATCAAGAGAAGAAAGGCAAGTTTCTTTGAAAATCGTTGAAAAATTGTTTTCTTTGGTAGAAGAGGACAAAAATAACTAATTTTCCTCATTTTATATTAAGTTTTTCTAGTGATTTATCGAAATACCTTTGTAAACTGACCATTTGCATTTCTAAATATGCCCATAATCAGTTACTTTAAATAATTGTATATGTACCTCCATTAAATTGAATGAAGCGTGTGTTGGCCATAATCCTCGGAGGAGGAAAAGGTTCTAGACTTTACCCTTTAACAAAAATGAGGGCTAAACCTGCTGTTCCATTGGCAGGTAAGTATCGTTTAATAGATATCCCAATTAGTAATTGTATTAATTCAGGTATTGAGAAAATGTACGTATTGACCCAGTTCAATAGTGCATCTCTAAATAGACATATTGGAAGAACCTACAATTTAAATGGACCTTTTGGTCAAGGATTTGTGGAGGTTTTAGCCGCGCAGCAGACTCCTGATAGTCCTAAGTGGTTTGAAGGTACTGCAGATGCTGTAAGAAAATACCAATGGTTATTTCAAGAATGGGATGTTGATGAATATTTAATATTGTCAGGAGATCAACTGTATAGAATGGACTACAGTTTATTTGTTCAACACCATAGAGATAATGGTGCTGATTTAACTGTTGCAGCTTTGCCTGTTGATGAAGCTCAAGCAGAGGGTTTTGGTCTCATGAGAACAGACGATTTAGGAAATATAAAAGAATTTAGTGAAAAGCCCACTGGAGAGAAATTGAAGGCAATGGCAGTAGATACTTCAAAATTTGGATTAAGTAAGGATTCAGCTGCCGAAAAACCTTATTTAGCCTCAATGGGTATTTACGTTTTTAGCAGGAATACTCTTTTCGATCTTTTGAATAAATTTCCTAATTATACTGATTTTGGTAAGGACATAATTCCTGAAGCCCTCAATAGGGGCGATATTCTTAAAAGTTATGTATTCGATGATTATTGGGAAGATATTGGTACTATTGGGGCATTTTTTGAGTCAAACCTTGCATTAACTGAGCAACCAAAACCGCCATTTAGTTTTTATGATGAAAAATTTCCAATTTATACAAGACCTAGATTTCTTCCCCCTTCTAAACTTGTAGATGCTCAAATTACTGATTCAATAGTTTGTGAAGGTACAATCTTGAAGTCATGCAGTATCTTACATTGTGTTTTAGGCGTAAGAAGCAGGATTGAAAGTGATTCGGTTCTTGAGGACACTCTTGTTATGGGTGCTGATTTCTTTGAATCGCCTGAAGAGAGGATTGAATTAAGAAAAGGAGGCGGAACGCCTCTTGGAGTGGGTGAAGGAACTACTGTAAAAAGAGCAATTCTTGATAAGAATACAAGAATTGGTGATAATGTCGTGATCATTAATAAAGATCGAGTAGAAGAAGCTGATAAGCCAGAATTAGGCTTCTATATTAGAAATGGAATTGTTGTAGTAGTTAAAAATGCAACTATTGCAAATGGAACTGTTATTTAAATCTTTTCGATCATTTTTCGCTGACATAAGTATTTTTTTTGAGCAATTTTGTTGAGTTGCAGGCACACTATATTTATTGAGTTTTTTAATTTTTTATGTCCAAGGCACATTTTGGTTTAATAGGTCTTGGTGTTATGGGCGAAAATTTAGTTCTTAACGCAGAGAGAAATGGATTTTCTAGTGTAGTTTTTAATAGGACTTACTCAAAAACCGAAGAATTTTTACAAGGTCGCGGCCTGGGGAAGAATATTGAGGGAGCTGTAACTCTTCAAGAATTTGTTAACAAGCTAGAGAGACCTAGAAGAATTCTAATGATGGTAAAAGCTGGGTCAGCAACAGATGCTGTCATAGACAATATTTCTGGATATCTCGAGGAAGGAGATTTATTAATAGATGGCGGTAATTCTCAATTTAAAGATACAGAAAGGAGAGTAAATACTCTTGAAAGTAAAAGTTTCGGATACATTGGGATGGGAGTATCAGGTGGTGCTAAAGGAGCTCTAGAAGGGCCAAGTATGATGCCGGGGGGAACTAAGGCTTCATATGATGCAATAGAAAGCTTATTAACAAAAATGGCTGCCAAAGTAGAAGACGGATCATGTGTTGCATATGTTGGACCAGGAGGCTCAGGTCATTTTGTAAAAACTGTTCACAACGGAATTGAATATGGTATCGAACAAATACTCGCAGAAGCTTATGACCTTATGAAAAGAGTAAAAGGTATGAATGGCCAGCAGATGTCAGAGGTATTTGGTATTTGGAATAATACTGATGAATTAGCTTCTTATCTTGTTGAGATAACAGAGATTTGTCTAAATACAAAAGATGAGTTAACTGGAGATGATGTCGTTGAAAAAATATTAGATAAAGCTGGCCAAAAAGGTACAGGTTTATGGACTGTTGTAAGTGCTTTAGAACTGGGTGTATCAGTCCCAACTATTTATGCGTCTTTAAATGCAAGAGTAATGAGTTCTTTAAAAGAGCAACGTAGTGAGATTGAAAAAACTATTCCATCTAAAGAGATAGAGGATTTTGATTTAGGAAATATATCAGATGGAATGAAACCATTATTTGATGCTGTAGTCCTTGCCACGATTGCTAGCTATGCCCAAGGTATGGACATTTTAAGAGAAGCATCTGCAGTTTATAACTATAGTCTGAATATGCCGTCAATCGCTCAAATATGGAAAGGTGGTTGCATAATTAGATCAAAATTATTAAGTAAAATTCAAGATGCTTATAAGAAAGACCCTAATCTAAAAAATTTAATTTTTGATGATTGGTTCAATAATGAAATTGCGACAAGATTAGATAACTTAGCTAAGGTAGTTTCTTTATCCACAAAAGCTGGTATACCAGTCCCATGCCTATCAAGCACTTTAGATTATCTTAATAGTTACAGAACCAATAGACTTCCTCAGAATCTTGTTCAGGCAATGAGAGACTGTTTTGGCTCACATACATATGAAAGAATTGATATGGAAGGTAGTTTTCACACTGAATGGATGAAATGATTGAAAAAATCAAGAATGGATACACCATAAATATTTATAGAGACAAGTTAGAACTATCGAAAGCGGTTTTTAAGTTTATTGAAAGTCACATTATTCATACTTTAAAAAAGAAAGACAGGTTCAAATTTTGTTTAAGTGGAGGTTCAACTCCTAAATCTGTGTATCAACTTTTATCAAATACTGATCTTAGATGGGATATGGTTGATGTCTTTTTAGGAGATGAGAGATGTGTTGATCCAAGTTCAGAATTAAGTAACTCGTTAATGGTAAAAAATTCATTGTTGTCTAATTTTGGATCTAAAGCATTTTTTTATGAAATTTTCAATGATTTAAAGGCTGATGATGAAGCTACAAAAAATCAATTTATTTCAAAATTATTTGAAAAATGCGGATCAAATCCTCCCTACTTTGATCTAACTTTATTAGGTCTTGGAGACGATGGTCATACAGCTTCATTATTTCCTTTTCAAAAAAATAATAATGTAGATGATTTTGTTATTTTTAATGAAGGTAAAGGATTAAAAAGAATTTCATTAACTCCAAAGGTTCTTTCAGCCTCTTCAAAGATATTATTTTTGGTAAGTGGATCCACTAAAAGAATTGCTCTTGAGAGGTTATTAGATGAAAAAGAGCCACCAGATAGAACACCATCAAAATTAATTAAATCTATTAACCAAATTTCAATATTTTGTGATCAAGAATCAGCAAAAGAATTACAAATTTAGTTAAAGTCTACAAATAATTTAAATTATTTAATGACTAAGAAAAATTTTTTATTCCAGAAAAAGGATTTCGATGGTTGGAAAACATTAAATGATACTGTTATGGGCGGATCAAGTTCAGCTTTTTGTGAAATTTCAAATTCTGGTTTGATATTGAAAGGTAATATTGTCGAGAAAGCAGGAGGATTTATTAGTTGTAGATCACCTATTTATAAACCCTCTCTAAACGTAACTGAATATTCATCCTTTGAATTAAATATTGATGGACAAGGAAGAACTTTTAAATTTGCTGTCGCTTGTGAAGATGATCTCCTTGGACTAACCGAATTTATTCCCGGTGGTCTTAGATGGATTAAATCATTCCCAACTAAAAAATTCGGAACAACAAATGTTCAAATTCGATTTAGTGAGCTAAAAGCCTCAGTAAGAGCTAATAAGGTGCGGTTTCCGTTTAAATTCAAGCCATCTAAAATTAAAAGGTTGCAACTACTACATTCTAAGTTCGGTGATGATGGATTACTTAATAATGAGTTTAAACAGGGTTCCATAAAAGTTTTAATTAAATCAATAAGTGTTATTTGAAAATCAACCAAAAAATATAGAGAGCTTAATTGCTAAGTCAGCAGATTTAACAAATAAACCTTTTCTTCATTCTGTCGTAAAAATAAATGGGGAATACAAAATCGAAGAAGAAGATATTGACTTGGCGGTTAATATCTTATGCCGAGATAAAGAAGGTAAAAGATTAGAAATTTATGATCTTGAATTAGAACTTTTTAAATCAAATAAAGAGTTGGTTTTAGTTATCTCTAAGCTTAATTTTCCTGATGAACCAATATTATGGTGTGGAGTTAAAACATTATGGATGGATAGCAATAATGGGAAAAAATGCAATGCACCAAAATACAGCGCTAGATTGGAAAATCTTGCAAATAGGATAAAAAGTTTTATTGATTAAGATAATAAACTTTGAGCTGATTTATAAATCAGTAACAGCCCCTAAACTTGATGTGCTTACAATTTTCGAATATTTTGAAAGTATTCCTCTTTTGTATTTAGGTGTAGGTTTTACCCAATCTTTTTTTCTTTTTTCTAATTCTTCTTCAGATAAATCAACTTCAATTAGTTGTTTTACAGCATCTACTGTAATTAAATCACCTTGTTTTATTAGAGCAATATTTCCGCCAACAGCAGCCTCTGGGGCTATGTGACCCACAACAAGACCATAAGTACCACCACTAAATCTGCCATCGGTTATTAAAGCTACCTTCTCTCCGAGTCCTTGACCAACAATTGCAGAAGTAGGGGCTAGCATCTCTCTCATCCCCGGACCTCCTACAGGACCTTCGTTTCTAATAACAACAACATCACCAGCCTTGATATCATTATTTAATATCGATTTTAAGCAATCCTCTTCACTTTCAAAAATCTTTGCTGGACCTTTTAATACAGGGTTTTTTACTCCGCTAATTTTAGCTACAGAACCTTCGCTCGCTAAGTTGCCTTTTAATATCGCAAGGTGGCCTTTTTTATAAAGAGGGTCATCTATGTCTCTTATGACATTTTGATTTTTTGGAGGCTTATCTGGAATATCCTGTAAGTATTCTGAGATGGTTTTACCTTCAATGTTTTTGCAATCACCATGAATTAATCCTGCATTCAAAAGTATTTTCATTACTTGTGGAATCCCACCTGCCTTATGAAGATCCACCGTCACATATTTACCACTCGGTTTAAGGTCACAAATAACGGGTACTTTTTGTCTGATTCTTTCAAAATCATTAATGTTGATTTCTATTCCTGCAGTATTCGCAATAGCTAAGATGTGCAACACCGCATTTGTTGATCCGCCAATTGCCATAATTACTGATATTGCATTTTCAAATGCTTTCTTAGTCATTAGATCTAGAGGTCTTATATCTTTTTCTATTGCAGAGACTAATATCTCAGCACTTTTTTCTGCACTTAGTTCTTTTTCAAGATCTTCAGCAGCCATAGTAGAACTGTGGGGAAGACTTAACCCTAATACTTCAATAACAGCAGACATTGTATTTGCTGTAAACATCCCTCCACAGCTACCAGCACCGGGAATACAATTTTTCTCAACTTGGATTAGCCTTTCTTCATTGATTTTGCCTGATGTTAATTGTCCAACAGCTTCAAATGCACTAACAACAGTAAGATCTTCTCCATGCAATTTGCCAGGCTTTATTGTCCCTCCATAAATGAAAATTGAGGGAATATTCATTCTTGCAATCGCAATCATGGCACCTGGCATATTTTTGTCACATCCACCTATAGCAAGTACTCCATCCATACTTTGAGCATTGCATGCCGTTTCAATTGAATCAGCAATAACTTCTCTTGAAACTAGGGAATATTTCATGCCTTCTGTTCCCATAGAAATGCCATCACTTACTGTTATCGTTCCAAACATCTGAGGCATCGCTCCGGATCTTTTTATTGACTCTTCAGCTTTCAAAGCTAACTTATTTAAACCCATATTGCATGGTGTTATGGTGCTGTATCCATTCGCAACTCCAATAATAGGTTTATTAAAATCTTCATCATTAAATCCAACAGCTCTTAACATCGATCTGTTAGGGGATCTTTGCACACCTTGGGTTATTGCAGATGATCTGAGTTTATTCATTTTATTTGAGAACCTTTTTTATTCTATTGCCCCAACTCTTCAAGTTGCTTCCTCACATCAGCAATTGCAGAATTAAGCTGCTCAACTTTTTTCTCCAGATTCTCTCCTTCAACTTCATTTATATTTTCATTTGAATCAATCGCTTCAGAGCCGTCTTGAATTCTGGAGGAATACATCATTGCTTTTTGTTTTTTTTCCTCCTTTCTTTTGTCTGCTTCGGATATTAACCACCAAGCTAGACCCGCTGCTCCAATAAAAGCACCGCTTATTAATGATAAAAGATTATTTGAAGACGAATCTCTGTATTCAGACATTGGAAAAATATTTACTCCTATATTCTATATTAGTTCTTATCTTGAAATATAGTACTTAAACGCGATAAAGGATTCCCAATCCCCGGTACTAATAATTGTTTTTTTTCGTCTTCCTCATCTATGCAAGAAGTGTAAATTACCTGATTAGGGAATAATTTTGCAATTTCATTTAACCCTTTATTTGAGCAAATAGCAGTTATTAAAATAATCCTATTTGAATCAACACCTAATTCCTTTAATTTAATTAAAGTTCTTAATGTTGCTGATTTTGTCGTTATTTGTTCTGAATAAAATATAACTCCTTCATTTGATTCAATAGTTTTAGGAAGTTCTCCTATTGAGAGGGTTGAATTAGGAATTACTTCTCTGGATCCAAACCAAAGAGATAACCCTTCGGGCAACATTGCGAGCACTTTTATTGGATAATCATTATTTATGAAGAATCCTTCTGCGTCCCCACTATCAGTGTTTACTTTTTCTTTTTTATATGGCAGCCAATTTCGCAATGCTTCATATGTAAGCCATTTCCCTAATTGCTCATATCCTGTTGAGTACAAAATATTTGGAGTATTTTTTTCTCGCAATATTGAAAGCCAATGTTTTATTAATGGATGAGGAGGAACAATAACCTTTAGTGACATTGCCATATATTTTCCTTTAAGATACTCTTACAAACTTTAAATACTTAAGTACTAAAATACAGTCTTATTATGATTAAATCAATTGTTTTCCCCTCACTAAAGAATGCATTAATTACTTTGTTATTCGTTGGGATTTTATTTTTTAATTCTGTAAATTCTGCATGGGCCAAAAGACCTCCTGAGATTAGAAACCAACAAGACCTTAATTTAGAACCAGATATGCATGGTCAAGATTTAAGCGGTAACGAATACGTCAAGTTTGATCTGAATGGGTTTAATTTCAGTGAAAGTAATTTAGAAGGCGCGGTGTTCAATAATAGTAAATTGCAAAACTCAAAGTTTACTGGAGCCAATTTAAGAGATGCATTAGCTTATGCAACAGACTTTACAGATGCAGATCTTTCGGATGTTAATTTTACAAATGCTTTATTAATGGAGAGTAATTTTGAAGGAGCAAAAATAGATGGTGCAGATTTTACTGATGCTGTTCTTAGTCGTACACAACAAAAACAATTATGTGCGATTGCTAATGGCACAAATAGTTCTACAGGAGAGAGTACAGAATATAGCTTAGGTTGTTAATCATCAAAGATGAAAAAAAAAATACCAGTTATAGTTGTTTCGGGATTCCTTGGTTCAGGTAAAACAACTTTTCTAAGATATTTATTAAAAGAGAGTAATAAAAAATTTGGTTTAATAATTAATGAATTTGGTGATGTTGGAATTGACGGTGATTTGATTAAAAGTTGTGATAAATGTGATGAATCTGAAGACGACTGCGTAATCGAATTAAACAATGGATGTTTATGTTGTGCTGTTCAAGATGATTTTGTTCCATCAATAAAAGCTCTCCTAGAATTTAATCCACCTATCGAATCAATAATTATCGAAACAAGTGGCTTGGCATTGCCAATTCCCTTAATTCAAGCACTCAATTGGCCTGAGATTAGGTCTTCCATCTACCTTGATGTTGTTGTTGGTATCGTTAATGGAGAATCAATGCTTAATGGTTCACCAATTAATGATTTAATTAAAATAACAAAACAATATAATGAAACAGAAAAGATTGATCACAACGCAACTATAGATGAACTTTTTGAGGAGCAACTTGAAGTTTCTGATATTGTTTTAGTCTCTAGATCAGATATTTTAAATGATGATCAGTTTGACTTTGTAAAAAAGAAAATTCAAGGAAGTCTAAACTCATCTACACCAGTCCTTAAATCTAAGAATGGCAAAATTGATTTAAATTATCTTTTTGATTTTAATTTTAAAAAAGAGACTTATAAAGAATTTTTAGCCGAAGAACATGACCATAATCATGTTGAGCTTGTATCAGATTCATTTAAATTAAATTATTTCCTTGAAAAAAATGACTTTGAAAAGGAGATGTCAAAAATCTTGGATGAATTAAACATTCTTCGAATAAAAGGACGTATCTGGATTCCAAACAAATCTTTGCCTTTACAAATACAAATTGTTGGAAAGAAAATTAATACTTGGTTTGAAGAAGCTCCAGACAATTGTTGGAGACCAAATGGTAATGCTGGGCTTGAATTAGTAATAATTTCCTTTGATGAAAAATCTATAAAAACTTTCATTAGAAAAATTAAAGAGAAATTTAAGATTTTAAGTGACCCACAAATAGCAATTTGACTTTATAGTTAGCTGTCGGGATACTTACTACAGTAGACAGCCCAAGATGGAAAATCCAAAAATTGCTTTAAAACAAATAATCTCTGACGATGTTACATTAATTGATAAAATAAAATGTTCAAAATGTGGCGGGGCAGGAAATTTCAAAACTCATGAAAATTCAAGAAGAACGTGCTTAACTTGTTTTGGTAGAGGCTACATAAACATTTAATAACTCAGAAAATCTTAAGGTAAAAATATTTGTTTATTAATCAACAGTACTTTTTATAAAAATATAAACTAATCTTCTAGTAGAAATTAATTTTTAATTGGACCAATTTGCTGTAAAAGTTTTTATAAGACTAAGACCCTCAGTTTTAGATCCAGCAGGTGAAGCTACCAAATCTGCTTCTATAAAACTTGGAGCCGAGGGAATAAAATCATTACGTATAGGAAAAATGATTGAGGTAAAAATAGAAGGTAATGGTGAAAACGAAGTAAGAGAAAAAATTGATTTATTGTGTGATAGGTTATTCGCAAATACTGTTATTGAAGATTATGAGTATTCACTAGAAAAATTATAAGATGGATAATTTTACTGTAGGAATTGTTGTCTTCCCTGGTTCTAATTGTGATCGTGATGTTTCATGGGCATTGGAAGGTTGTTTAGACATAAGAACAAAATACTTGTGGCACGAGTCTTCAGATTTAACTGATGTAGATGCAATAGTTTTACCTGGTGGATTTAGCTATGGTGATTATTTAAGATGCGGAGCAATTGCGAGATTCTCTCCATTAATTAATGCCTTAGATGAGTTTGTTAAAAGCGGAAAAAGAGTTTTAGGAATTTGTAATGGGTTTCAAATTTTGACAGAATCAGGTTTTTTGCCTGGTGCTCTTGTTGCAAATAAAAATCTAAATTTTATATGTGATGACGTTGAACTCGATATTGTTTCTTCAAAAGGAGGTTGGTTTAATAATGGAGATGAAAAACAAACTATTAAGTTGCCAATAGCGCATGGGGAAGGAAGATATCATTGTGATTCTGATACTTTAAAAAAACTTTTAGATAACAAATTGATCGCTTTGAGATATAAAAATAATCCGAATGGATCCTCATTCGATATCGCTGGCATAACTAATGAAAAGGGAAATGTTCTAGGTTTAATGCCTCATCCAGAACGAGCATGTGACGAGACAATTGGTGGCACTGATGGTCTCTTTACATTAAAATCATTAATATTAAAATAAAAAAAAGACCCCCAATTTTGGAGGTCTTTTTTATTTAATTTGGGATGAAACTAGACAGTAGCTTTTACTTTTGGATCTAAATCACCTTTTGCGTAAAGATCAGCAAAATAATTAGTGCTGTTTTGTTTGATCTTACTTGCTTGACCTTCGCACCAGAACTGCTTGTATCTATCAAGACAAACTTGCTTCATATATTTTCTAGCAGGCTTGTTAAAGTGTCTTGGATCGAAGTTTGCCTTATCAGCAAATGCTGCCTCTCTAACCGCGGCAGTGAAAGCAAGTCTGTTATCAGTATCAATGTTTACTTTCCTGACTCCATTTCTTATTCCCTCTTGGATTTCTTCAACAGGAACGCCGTATGTTTGAGGGATTTCACCACCATATTTGTTAATAATATCTAACCATTCCTGAGGAACTGAACTAGATCCATGCATTACAAGATGGGTATTTGGAAGTGCTTTATGAATTTCAGCAATTCTGCTAATTGCAAGAACTTCTCCTGTTGGTTTCCTTGTAAATTTATAAGCACCATGACTTGTACCTATAGCAATAGCTAATGCATCGACTTTTGTTTTAGCAACAAAATCTGCAGCTTCTTCAGGATCAGTCAAAAGCATATCTGTAGAAAGTTCACCTTCAAATCCATGACCATCTTCTGCTTCTCCTTTACCTGTTTCTAATGAACCTAAGCAACCTAATTCTCCTTCAACACTAACTCCAACTGAATGAGCAAAATCTACTACTTTTTTAGTAACTGCAACATTATATTCGTAACTAGCGGGTGTTTTTGCATCTGCCTCTAGAGAACCATCCATCATTACTGATGTGAAACCATTTATTGCTGCTGAATAACATGTTGATGGCTCATTACCGTGGTCTTGGTGCATTACTACTGGAATATTAGGATATGTTTCTGTAGCAGCAAGGATTAGATGACGTAGGAAAATTTCTCCTGCATAATTTCTTGCCCCTCTTGAAGCTTGAAGGATTACAGGACTATCAGTTTCATATGCTGCTTCCATGATTGCTTGAACTTGCTCAAGGTTATTAACATTGAAAGCTGGAATACCGTAACCATTCTCAGCAGCGTGATCTAAAAGTAGTCTTAGTGGAACGAGAGCCATAATTAAAATAAGTTAAATGCTATATAAAGCACATGTTTCCGAGAGTTTAGTATAAATAGGTATCAAATGTCACGTCATTAGATATACAAAATACTAAATTAAAGAAACTTATTTTATGACCCAGAGTATATTTTTAGGATTTTTTATTTAGTAAGTGTAGCCTGCAACAAACAATTGCTCATCAGATGAAGGTTGAGATCCTGCTACATAGGCACCTTTTGAAGCCTCAGAGTTTGCCTGGGCTCTCGTTATTAATGCTTTTTGCCCCCCTTCAACGTCACTTCCTTTCCAGGCCTTTAAGCATGAGTGCTGTAATGCTCTTCCATAGGAGAATGAAACATTCCATAAAGCTTTCCTGTAAAGAGTGTTCATATTATTTAAATAAACAGAAGCAGCTTCTTCGCTTAATCCTCCTGATAAGAAAACTATTCCAGGAACAGATGCAGGAACGCATCTTTCCATAGTTCTTATTGTCATTTCGGCAACTTTCTTAGGGTCAGCCTTGGTGGACAATCTGCTCCATTTACAGTCATAGAGGGTTTTAATAGAGTTCCTTCTAGAAAAACTCCATTTGATTGACAGGCCATATAAACCTGCTTTATTACCTCTTCTTGGACTTCAGCAGTTTTTTCAATAGTATGGTCGCCGTCCATTAAGATTTCAGGTTCAATGATTGGTACTAAACCAGATTCTTGAACGGATCTTGCATACCTTGCTAATCCCCAGGCATTCTCTTGAATTGATAGTTTTGAAGGACAACCATCATTTGTAATTTGCAGAACTGCTCTCCACTTTGCAAATCTTGCACCTTGTTCATAATATTTTGCTGCTCTTTCCACTAAACCATCTAGGCCAGAGCAAAAAGTTTCTACATCTCCTCCTCCAGGAAGTGGATTTAGACCTTTATCGACCTTTATACCTGGAATAATACCTAAATCATTTAGTTTCTTAACCATCGACTCACCATCCTGGTGATTCTGATAAAGAGTTTCTTCGAAGAGGATTGCACCACTTATATATTTCCCAAGACCTTCTGTAGTAAAAAGCATTCCTCTATACGCCTTCCTATTGTCTTCAGTATTTTCAACGCCAATTCCAGCGAGTCTTTTACCTACTGTTTTAGTGGATTCATCTACCGCTAATATCCCTTTTCCTTTAGAAGCTAGTAATTGAGCATTCTCTTTAAGCTCATTTTTGTAATAATTTAAAGCCATTCTTTAATAATTCAGTTCAATTGATTTTTCCAGAATATGAAAAAAAAATAAAATCAATCTAATACTTTATCAGGTGATAATTGCTACTTATAAATTTATAGCTTTAAATATTGATTCTTAATCCGCTTTTCGAAGATTCTCTTATGGCTTCGCAAACTTTATGACTAGCAAGTCCCTCACATAATCCTGGAATGATAGGTGTTTGATTAAAAATACTCTCGGCCCATAAATTTTGAATTCTTAAAACTGGAGCTATTCTTCCATCAGTCCATGTTTTTTCAAAATTAAATCTTGGATCTGCAGTTAGATTTTGTATTTTATTTTCATTATTTGAATATTTCAAATTAAAACCATGGACATAATCTTTTTGGTTCTCGCTTTTAAGAATAAGTGAACCTTCGCTTCCATATATTTCTAAACTAAAACCTCTACCATTTTTAGAAATCGATGATAAGGATACCTGACATGGAATAAGATTGGAACTATAGTTTGATATTTCTATATTAGCCAGGCAAACATCCTCGCTAGTAACATCATTAAAATCAGATGAATTAGCTAAAGGTCTTTTTTTGATTGATGTTGCTAACTTGCCAGATACATTTATTGATTCTCCAAAAAACCAATTCAACATATCGAATGCATGAGTACCTAAGGCGCCAATAACTCCTCCACCTTTTTTTTTCAAAGAATACCAATTCCAAGCTCTTTTAGGGTCGGATCTGCTACCCATTAACCAATCTAATTTGACTAAATATATTTCTCCTAAAATATTTTCATCAATAAGTTTTTTTGTCTGAAGAAAAAGGGGAACTGCTCTATATTCGAAATCAACACATACGCTTAAGTTATTAATCAAAGATATTCTCTGAAGCTCTTCTATTTCAGAGGACGATATTGAAACAGGTTTCTCTAAAAGCAAATTTTTATTATTCTCAAGAGCTTGTTTTGCTAATTTAAATCTTGATTCAGGAGGAGTAGCAATAATAATCCCATCAATTTCTTGAGATTTAACTAGGTCTTCCCAATCATGAAAAAACTCTAATCCAGTTTCTTTTTCTAGAATTGATTTTTGCTTTTTGTCATAATGATAAATAGCAACAGGCGTTAAATAATTCGACTCTTTTAACGCTTCTAAATGTACTTTTTTACCAAATCCTAGTCCAGCGATTGCTATTTTTAATTTTTTATTTTTAGAATTCATTATTATCCATTTATAAACTCTGAACAGCTATTTTCAATAACTACATCTATTAGTTCATCATTATTAGAAGTTTGCAATTTTGAATTGAATTGAGGTATTCCATTTATGGAAGTATCTTTAAACTTTTTTTCATCGCAATTAATTCTCATTACATAAAGTGATAACTCTCCATCATCATCTGAATTAGTTGGATTTTTGAAGAACTTTGTTAAGACACTTATTTCACCATTTGGTAGCAGCTTAATACTGCCTTTATCGAGCCATTCTTTCCCTTCATTATTCTCTTTTAGTAAAACCCAGTCAACATTTCCTATCCCATAAGAACATGGCGCAAAATTTAAAATAAAAAATAAAAGGCTTAAAGAAAAATAAAAGAAATTTGAAATAATTCTCATATTATATATTTGCTTTTGCGAGTTCTTTTACACCATGAATTTTTAAAATTTTAGTCAAGGTATCCTTGAGATCTTTCCTTTTAACTATTACATCAACAAAACCATGCTCAAGCAGATATTCAGCTGTTTGAAAATTATCGGGTAATTTTTCTCTTAATGTTTGTTCTATAACCCTTCTTCCCGCAAATCCTATAAGAGCTTTAGGTTCCGCCAAAATTAAATCACCTAACATTGCAAAGCTTGCTGTTACCCCCCCAGTGGTTGGATGAGTTAATAAAGGCATATAAAGAAGATTTTTCTCTTTATGTTTTTTTAGTGCTCCAGATATTTTTGCCATTTGCATGAGACTTAACATGCCTTCTTGCATCCTTGCTCCTCCAGATGCGCAAACAATAAGAATTGGAAAATTTTCTAAAGTTGCTCTCTCAATTATCCGCGTAATTTTTTCACCAACTACTGAACCCATGGATCCTCCCATAAATCTAAAATCCATAACAGCTAATGCTAAGGGCATTGAATTTACAGAACAGATACCTGTTACGACTCCATCTCTTAAACCTGTACCGGCTTGACTTTCTTTAATTCGATCAGCATATGATCTTCTATCTTTAAAACCTAAAGGATCTGTGGGACTTAATGAACTATCAAACTCTTCGAATGAATTTTTGTCAGCAATTATATTTATCCTTTCATCGCTATTAATCCTATTGTGGTGTCCACAATTACTACAAACATTGAAATTTGAAATCAGGTCTTTTCTATAGGCTACTTGCGAACATTCTGAACATTTAACCCACAAACCATCTCCTTCATCAGTATCTTGCGAAACTTTTCCAACAAATTGATCTTTACGCCTTGCGGCAAACCAGTCGATTAATGACACAACTTTTCCTGTTTTTTCTATTTAAATCTAAATAAGGTACTTTTATCAAGAAAGATATATAAATATTTGAGATCCTCTAGATTAAAAACTCCTCAAATTAAAAAAATATAATGATTTGAGTTGATAATGGAAACTAATTATTTATTTTTTTCCTCAATCATTTTATGAATTATTGGAGTGAGAATTAGTTCCATTGCGAAACCCATTTTACCTCCATTTACAACGATACTTGTTGGACTTGACATAAATGAATCGTTAATCATTCCAAGCAAGTATTGAAAATCAATCCCCCATTTCTCTCTTGCCCCTTTTCTAAAATGTATGATCACAAAGCTCTCATCAGGAGTTGGGATATTCCTGCATATGAAAGGATTAGAAGTGTCGATTGTGGGAATTCTTTGGAAATTAATATCGGTTTTGCTGAATTGTGGGCAAATGTGATTTATATAATCAGGCATTCTTCTCAATATAGTATCCACAATGGTTTCAGCTGAGTAACCTCTTTCTGCGTTATCTCTATGGATTTTTTGAATCCACTCTAAATTTGTTATCGGAACAACACCAACAAGTAAATCAGCATAAGATGCCACATTGTATCCATCACCTTCTACCCCGCCATGCAAACCTTCATAAAAAAGTACGTCTGTTCCCTCAGGAATATCTTCCCATGGAGTAAATTGTCCAGGTTCTAAGGATGTACCAAGTCTTGTATTATGTTCTTCTGCTTCTTCAAGACTATGTAGATAATATCTTTTCTTTCCTCCTCCAGTTTCACCATAGATTTTAAAAAGTTCTTCTAGCTTGTCAAAAAGATTAGCCTCTGGACCAAAATGAGAGAAATTTTCACCTTTTGAAAGAGCGTCAGCCATAGCTTTTTTCATAGGCATTCTTTCAAATCTGTGGTAACTATCACCTTCTACAACTGCGGGAACAATATCTTCTCTGGCAAAAATATGCTCAAAGGCTCTTTTTACTGTACTTGTTCCTGCTCCTGAAGATCCTGTTACAGCGACTACTGGATGACGTTTTGACATTTTTTAATAACAATATCTAATGATTCTGACAGGTCATATGCCAACTTTATGTTTTACTTAAAAATATTTTTTTATTTATTAATTTTTTTTTAAATTTCATCTATTATTTTATCTCCGATTTCAATGCAAGATAAAACTTCAGAAGACCCATCAGATAAATCTGCGGTTCTAAATCCTTTTGATAAAACTTTATCAATAGCAGTTTCTAAATTTTCTGCAGCTTCTTCTTCATTTAATCCAATTTTTAACATCATGGAAGCAGATAAAAGCATTGCTATAGGATTGGCTATGTTTTTACCAGCTATATCAGGAGCTGAACCATGAACAGGTTCAAAAACTCCTGGACCATTATTGTTTAAAGAAGCAGATGGAAGCATACCAATAGAACCAGTTAACATTGCGGCTAAATCGCTTAAAATATCACCAAATAAATTACTAGTTAAAATCACATCAAATTGACCAGGATCTCTAACTAATTGCATTGCTGCATTATCAACGTACATATTGCTTAGAGATATATTTTTATCTTTTGAAGTGATATTTAAAACTGTATCTCTCCACAATTGGCTAACCTCAAGAACGTTTGATTTATCAACAGAACATATTTTTTTATTCCTTTGGTTAGCAATTTTCATTGCTATTTCAGTTATTCTTTCTATTTCGGCCGAATCATAAACCATCGTATTGAAAGCTTTTGGGATTTTTGTATTTGTTATATGTCCTCTAGGTTTTCCAAAATAAATTCCCCCTATTAATTCTCTTACAACAATAAGATCTACGTGCTCAACGATTTCTTTTTTTAATGTACTTGCATCTAATAAAGATTTTCTTATTTTGACAGGCCTGATATTTGCGAAAAGGTTTAGGGCAGACCTTAACTTTAGTAACCCACTTTCTGGCCTTAATTCTCTTGCAAGAGAGTCATATTTAATATCTCCAACACATGCTAAAAGTACTGCATCACTTTTTTTGCATACATCTAGTGTCTCATCTGGAGCAGGAGTCCCGTATTTTTCATAAGCTATCCCCCCAAATAATTTTTCGATAATCTCAATATCGAAATTATGATTTTTTGAAAGCTTTTTTAAAACTTTTTTTGAAACTTCTGAAATCTCTGGTCCAATTCCATCTCCTGACAATAAAACAATCTTATATTTCTTCATTTAAATTTTTGTTTTATAGAACAATAAATTATTGCTTGTCTAATTGTCTAAGTTTTTTTGCTATTTCTGGTAATTTTTTAAAAATACTTGAACTCCTTAGCCATGATTTATTTTCCATCGCGGGGAAACCACTAATTACCTTGCCATCTTCTATGTCACAATGTATTCCGCATTTTGAACTAGCTATGACATTATTTCCAACTTTGACTCTATTGTTGACTCCTACTTGCCCAGCCAAAATAACACCATCTCCAATATTTGCTCCTCCAGCGATGCCAACTTGAGCTGCAAATGCACAATTCTTTCCAATTTTAACTCCATGACCTATTTGTATTAAATTATCCAACTTTGTTCCCTCATCAATAAAAGTAAATCCAACTGCAGGTCTATCAATACAACAATTCGTTCCAATTTCTACGTAACTCATTATTTTTACACCACCTTTTTGAGGCATCTTTACCCATTTGCCATTTTTAGGGATAAAACCAAATCCCTCTGATCCAATAACAGAATTTGAATTAATTACACAATTATTTTTTAGAGTGGTATTTTCGTAAATAACGCAATTTGGATGAATTATATTATTATTTCCTATTCGAACATTTCCTAAAATTGATGATCCTGGAAGAATATTATTATTGTCACCAATTACAGTATTTTCTCCAATATAGACATTAGATCCAATATGGCAATCTGCTCCAATTATTGCTGTTTTATCTATAACCGCTGAAGCGTGTATTCCTGGTTTGAAATTGATCGTTTTATATAAACAATTCAATACTTCAGCAAATGCAATTCTTGGATTTTTAACGATTATGTTGGATATATTTAGTTTCTTTAGGGCATTAACGATTTCATCGTTTTTAGAAGTTATTATTGCTGATGCTTTAGTTTGATCTAATTTTTCTTTAAGGACATTGTTTTCTTCTAAAAAAGATATTTGATGTTTAACTGCAGCATCTAATGAGGCAGCGTCATCAATATTTAAATCTTCAAAAATATTGGCACTAATAAAATTTGAATTTCCTTTTTTTATTAGATCAACTAAATCACTTAAAAGCATTTTTCAGTTTTAATTTTTTCTAAGAGAGAGCAAGAACATCTCTATGTACGACAATTATGGAGGAGTTGTTATTTTCTTTATTATTTAAGATACTTCTTAATTTGTCGCTACTCATTGATACTAAACCTTTTGCAACTTCTTTATCATTTGTGTTCACGATTTTAACTGCCTGATTAACCGTAAAGTTTCCTTCTACATTCTTAACACCAACCGCTAAAAGTGAAGCACCTTTTTTTTTAATTGCAAAAGAAGCCCCATCATCTAAAGTGATTTTGCCTACTGTTTGAATTGCATGTGAAAGCCAACTTTTTTTGTTACCTATAGGTTTTTCTACTGGATAAAATAAAGTTCCAATTTTATTATCATTAAATATTTCAATTAAGTTTTTATTATTAGTTCCATCAACTAGTTGGACTTCAACTCCACCTTTTGTTGCTATTTCGGCAGAAATCAATTTTGTAGAAATTCCTCCTGTTCCCCATGCATTATTGGAATTTAGAATATTTTTATCTTTAATTTCTTTTAATTCACTATTATGAACTTCTTTAATAGGTTGCGCATCTTTATTATTACGTGGATCTTTTGAGTATAGATTTTCAATATCGGTTAATAGAATTAGCTTGTTAGCATTTATAGCTAAGGCAACTAAAGCAGAGAGGGTATCATTATCTCCATATTTAAGCTCTTCATTAGCTACGGTATCATTTTCATTTACTATTGGAATAATATTCAAATCTATTAATTTTTTTAAAGTTTTAGAAGCGTTATTAAAGGATTCTCGTGAATTGAAATCAGCTTTAGTTATTAAAATTTGAGCAATATTATGACCTAATTTATTAAATGCTTTATCGTATAAGGACATTAAATTAACTTGACCTACTGCAGCAGTAGCTTGAAGAGTACTTAAATCATTTGGTCTGGTTTTAATATTCAATTTTTGGCAACCTAATCCAACGGCTCCACTAGTTACTAAAATTAAGTTGTTTCCTTTTGAAAGAAAATTTGTAAAGGATCTAGATAGGGTTTCAATAACTTCTTCTGTAGATGTTTCCTTTGTCCCTCTTAAAATACTGGTACCAATTTTTATAACCCAAGTTTTCATTTTATAAAATGAGAAAGTAATTTTTCTATTGTTAAAGTCAAATTAAATTTTATAGGCAAGCCATCTCTATTTAATCGCTTAACTAATATTGTTTTTATATTACATCTATTACCAACAATAATATCTGTAAAAATTCTGTCCCCAATAATGGCTATATTTTCGGGATTAATGTCAATTTCTTTGATTGCAGACAAAGTTACTTTTCTTCGTGGCTTTGATGCATTATATTTGTACCTCAAATTTAATTCTTTCGCTAATTTTGCGATTCTTTTTTTTGATGGATTATTACTTATTAGATATATGGAGAAAAGTTTTTTAGATTCTATGATCCAATTTTTTACAGCTTTTGGTATTATATTTGATTTTCTATTAACTAGAGTCCCATCAACGTCTAGCAATAATGAATGAATTCCTTTTTTTTGCAACTCAGATTGAGAAATCGCATATATTGGTAAGTTTGAATCCCAATTGACTTTTAGGATAGACCTCATTAATTTTTAAGAACTTCTTTTTTCAAGCTCAGTTTCAATCAAAGGTTGAATTTTATCGAACTCATCATCTTCAACTAATAAGGCACTTTTATCTTTTAATTTACCCACAATAAAAAAAGGATCTAATGGAATATATAAGCCATATTCTTGGTCAAAAAGATTAAAGTTAACGAGCAATTCATAACTCTCACTATCATCATCGGCGTAATCTTCTTCTAATTCATCGTAAATTGGTTCTTCAAGTTCTCCTGATACTGTTAACGTAACTGCTGATCTGATAAGTCTTAAATCATGTTCCTGAAGAACAGCTTCAGCATTTTTTAGTATTTGTTCATTTTTATCTATTTTCTCAATTAGTTCAGGTTCATCTTTTTCATTTATCTTAAAAAGACTTACTGGAGTATCAACTGGCGTTAATAAAGCATATTCTTGGCCTTCAACACTTACTAGTTGTTCAAGATAACAAAATAGCTCGTTACCATTTGAGTCATTTAATAAAAGAGTCTGTGAATCATTATTATCATTTGAGTTGGCTTCTTTCATTTAAAAATTGTCTATCCTTTTTAATACTAATATTTTATCTGACGTTTACCAGCTATTTCTTCTAATTCAGGACCCTCTTCGATCCATTGTTCAAGTATTATTTTTGCTGAAAAACTATCAATCAATCCGGATTTATCTTTTTTTATTCCAAATCTATCTGAAGATTCCCAAGTTGAACTATGTTCGTTGACGTAAGAGAATGGGAGCTTTAATTCATTTGAAAGTAATTGACCGTATTTTTTACAGTCAATAGCTTGAGTGGTCATTCGACCTTCATCATCTAGTGGGATTCCCACAATAAACCCAGTCAAATTAAATTCATTTATATAATTTCTAATGATTTTAATCTCTTGATTATTTTTAAATCGTTTTACTGCGGGAAGTATATTTGATGTTATGCATAGGGGATCACAATAAGCTAATCCAATTCTTTTGGTACCTATATCCAAACTCAAAATTGACTTGGGTTTAGGTTTGCAAAATTTCACTTGGTTTTTAATGGAAAAGGCGATGGATATGGATTACCTTGTGGACTTAATTTTTCAAAGATTGATTCTAAAGATTGATTTATTATATTTACTTGTTTGGCTTCATTTTTAACTATTGTGTTCCTGATAAGGATTACTTCTTGATTTTTTTCTTTGAGATTACATTCTTCGAGAAATAGATTTAATTGAGAATTTTCTTTATAGGTTTTTAAATATGAAATAGGCGAATTTTCAAAAAATCTTTTTATAAATTCTTTTAAAATAGAATTGAATCTCTTATCCCAATATCTACTTATGGTTAAAGTATAAATTTCTTCATTTTGATAATTAATATCTTTTAAAATTGTACATAAAACTGAATTTTCATATATTAAGGCACCACTCTTAGAGTTATTTCTTTTAAGAATGTCGTCTTGATCAAAATCTAAAATATTTCTTATTAAGGGAGATTGATTTGATCTTATGAAATTAACTATTTTTAATATATTTTGTTTATTAATATTTTGGAATTCGTTAATTAAAGAATAGGCATTGGTATTTTGATTTATAGATTTATTTAGATCAGAACCATCCCAAAGGACTATCTCTCCTAATGGTTGAAAGCCTAATTCTCTTGAGGTTGATATAAGGTCAACATTATTTATATCAGAATTAATTATCCAACTTGAAGTTTTGATTTCTTTTATTGAGATAGATTTTTTTATCAATCCTAAAGTCAATTGTTTATCAGTTAAAGAATACTTATTGTTAATCAACTTGGGGTTAGATATTTTTAAGCAAGTCTCTTTTTTGTTTAAAGGAAAAATATTTAAATAACCAATAATTTCCTTTCCATATATAGCAATTATGCATTTATTTTTATTTTTCTTGAGATTATTTAAAAAAATTTTTAAGTCATCAAAGGTATTTATAATTGCCATCTTTAAAAACCAATTATTCAATTCCTTATTTTTAATATCTATTAAAAGATTAATGTGCCTTATATGGAGTTCTTCAAAAGTTACTTCCATTCCTTTTTTAGATTGAAAAGAATAAGAGGTATCTTTTTTCATTTACTTTTTTTCTCTTACTAATACTATAGGGGTTTTTTCATCTCCATTGCCAGCTGGATTAGATATTAAGCTTTTTTTGAGTATTTTATTTACTTTTTTATTTGAACTGGCTAAGACTTTCACACCTCCAAGATCATTAACATCAACAACAGCAACATCTATATTAAGATAGTTCGAGACCTCCTTACAAAATAAATCCGCATTTACAGGACCCATAACTATACTCTTGTCGTAAGGTGTAACTGTACCGCTTATATCATCAATAAGGGATGATTCCGAACCAGTTAACCTATAAAACATACCTTTAATACCAACTAATTTGAAAAGAAATCCAATAAATAGTGCAAAGGTTATTCTTGTGACTCCAATTCTATTTATTAATAATTGCATTCCGCAAGCTGTTGCGAGACTGCTTGTAGGGTGAAAAAAATAACATAAAGCTTTCGAAAATAAACTATATTCTAAATTTTGAGGGGAAATATATCTATTTTGCATAATCGCTAGCGGACTCTCGCCGATTGTTAAAATATCATTTTTTTCTACAATTCCTTTGCAGTATTCAATCACAGTATTTACTGGATTATCAAAGCAACCAAGTAAATCAGTTTTAATGGCAAGAGCTTTATATTTATGATTTATTGGAATTTCAAAAACTTCTTTCAGCCTTTGTTTTTGACCATCTAAATTAATTAACAAACAATCCTTATTATTAAAAATGCCAAAATGTCCATAGCTCTCCCAATATACCTTTAACCATAAATATTTTATTTTTTTTCTAAAATTATTATTGCTAAATTTGTATATGATTCTTACAAATAATTCTGAATTTGACTTGATAATTTTTGTTGGCCAGTAATTATTTAAATTCTTAATTTTATTATTTTCATATATATAAATATCTTCTTGATAATTAAAATTTTGGCAATATTCGTTACCTTTGCTTTTAAAAAAATCTAATTCAAAATTTATATTAGATACCATCGTCTCTTTGGTTTTACTTTTATTAATTATTTTTAAATCAATAATTAATTCGTTTAAACCTTCTTTTTTTTTGATCTTGTAATTTATAGGCACCAGATTTAACTTTGATTTAGGTGAGTTTTTAATATATAAATCTGAAAGAAATAAAAAAAAATTAAAAGAACCAATAGGATATTTATTAATATCATTTTTTTTAATTAATTTTTGTTTTTATCTTTCTTTTCAGAAATAATACTGTTGTATTCATTAAAACTTTCTACAGAAAATTCCGTATCATTTATATCAATTCCTTTTAACTCTCCTATAATTTTGTTTAATTCATCTATATTAATCATTCCATTTTGATCATATTTTACTTCACCATCACTACTTAAAATAATAGTTTGTGGAATTAATCCGTTCCAATAATAATTAGGTTCATTTCTTAGATCAGACTTTTCCTTATTCTGTATTTCATCAGTAGTTAGAGCAATGATATCTATATTATTCCTCCATATCAAATCTAAACCAGATATTATTGGAGCCATAGCTTTACTATCCGAGCTATCGTCAAGATAAAAAAATAAAACTGCGACTCTTTTATTTTTTAATGATTCCTCAAGAGTTGTCTGGGGAGGAACTATAGCCCCATTCCCAGCATAAATAGGAAAAATGTTGCCATCGTAACTATTAGAATCTCTAGAGGCATTTGCTTTATATGGACTTAAGAAAATTAATGCTATTAGGATCCATTGAATTATTTTCATTAAAGTTTAAAAACTTACTTTGAATTTGATCTTCCTAATCCTTGAAGGATTCCTTTCCCCACTAAACCGATAGCTTTGCCAACAACCTTTGTAAGGAAAGTTACGAAGAGATTACCGATATATTTTACCGCAACTTCTAACTGCGGTGCTACGGCATCTCTTATCTCAACTAGCAATGTAACTTGTTTTTGTAGCCATTCTAGATTCTCTAATTCTTTCTCCCTATTTTCATTTTTAAAGTAACGGGTAAATTTTTTCTCGATAATATCAATATATTCTCGTTTACTCTCATACAAATAGATAGGCATATAAATATTGTCGTGCCAGCGATTGTAGTTATTAATATTATTTCTAAATCTTTCAAAATTTCTTGTCGATTGTAATTCGGGATTTATAAGTACAGTTCTTAATTCAGGCCAAGAAGAACAAATATTAAAGATTTCAGAAGCTAATAAATTACAGTTCCTTATTGTCCAATTTGAAATTATATTTTCAAGGATCAAAAACGATTCTGTTTCATATAAAGGAAGTAATTTCCCATCATAGTCAAGAGCTTCATTTTTAATAATTGGCTCAATAAACATTATTGATTCATGTGATTCTCTATCTATCTCTTCGCAACTTACCTCACTATAAATAAAATCATTTATTGAAATAGATTCGCTTCCTTTTTTTAATCGAAAATAGCTGTCTGTGATATTTGAAATTGTATTAACTTTAAGTTCTTTTATAAGAGAATTTAAATCATCTTTAAAATCCTTCTCCTTATAGTTTTCCTTAATATTTTTCACTAAATTATCTAACTCATCTAACATTTTGCAAATTAGTCGTGAAATAAATTCTTTCTTGATCCCAGATAGAATTATTGATGAATTATTAAATTCAACCTGTAAGTTAGTTGAGCTATACCTTTCTTTTAGTCTATTAAAAATTAAATTCCAAATTTCTGTAGTGTTTTTATTTTTAATGAATACAGTGTTCTTATTTTCAAGATTAATTTTATTTTCAGTGTAAACTGCCTCTGTATAAAGTTCTAGTGAATTACCCCATAAGAAAATTAGAAAAGATTTTGCAGTAATAAGTTCTCTTAATCTTCCTTTTAAAATGAATTTATAAAATTCTGGTGTTGAATCAGAGTTGACATATTTGAATATATAATTAATTTCAGAATCTATTTGTTTAAGACCTGAAGTTAGAATTTTTTGACTAAAAGAGAGAGGTTTATTTTTGTTTACTTGAACTCGAGAATTATTTTTAATATCAAAGACCCTTCCTCCATTTAAAATGGTATCAATAGATTCAAGAACTTTTTCTGAACTAGGATTTAAAAGAAAACCTTCAGTATTTAACGATGGAGAGGTATTTGCTACATAAATAAGTTCGCCGGAGAGGATTATAAGAAACTTTGAATCATCATATCTTTCTCTTAATTTTAATAACTCTAACCTTATAAGATCTTCTGATTGGAAATTAAGAACATTCCATATAACTAAATCCGGAGTTTTATCACTTGTTCCATTATCAAAATTAATGTCTAAATTTTGGTCTAGTGATGTCAACTTAAGCGATAAAGATTCTGCTATTAAGCTTGGAGCAATAATCAATATCGATTTTTTTGAAATTAATTCCAAGACTAGATTTCTTATCTCTTATACAAAATTAACTAACAATCAATGCAAATACCAGCCTTAAATTAATTTTTATACTCTTTAAGCGTAGTAATTTCTGTTTAAATCAAAGTCATTTAATCTCTCTGATGACAATACATTATTCGCTTCGTTTATCGTGAATTTATTTTCATATAGAGCTTTACCCACAATTACTCCAATGAGTCCAGAGTTTTCAAATTTTACTAGCGATAATAAATCAGAAATTGAACCAACACCTCCTGAGGCTATTACTGGAATATCTGTAATTTCAAGTATGCTATTTATGAATTCTTCATTTGTCCCCTCTAACGTCCCATCTGTATTTATATCTGTAACAATAAAACTAGATATCTTAAATGAAGAAAACTCCTTTACTAAATCTGTGGCTGTTATATTAGATTGCTCAAGCCACCCCCTCGTACTAACTTTTCCATCTTTTGCATCTATCCCAATAATTATCCTTCCAGGGAATTTATTTGATAAGTCTTTAACTAATTCTTTATTTTCTATTGCAGAGGTCCCCATGATAACTTTCTCAATACCATAAGAAAATAATTGTTCTATCCTTTCTTGAGACCTTATCCCTCCACCTATTTGAATGGGTATGTTAACCGTTTTTGCAATCTTTTTTATCGATTTATCGTTTGTTGGGGATCCAGTTTTTGCAGCATCCAAATCAACTATATGTATATATTTTGCTCCTTCGCTTTCCCAAAATTTAGCCTGCTCGTGTGGCTCTTTTGTAAAGTCTTTTCTTTTATTAAAGTCGCCCTTAAAAAGCCTTACACACTTACCATTCATTAAATCAATTGCTGGTATTAGTTCCATAGAATCATCCTTTTCATTAATTACTTCTTAGTAGTACTATTCAATATGTAATTCTATTTAAGATTACTACTTCAATTAAATATTTTTTGAATATGAAAATTCTTGTAATGGGTGGCACTAGATTTGTTGGCAAATCTTTGGTAGGAAAGTTATTAAGTAAAAATCATGAAATTGATATTTTTACGAGAGGTAATAGAGCTAATCCTGAAAAAACGAATTTAATTAAGGGTGATAGAAATAATTCAGAAGATATATTCAAGCTAAGAAATAAAAAGTATGATGTTGTTTATGATATTTCTGGAAGAGAGTTAGAACAAACCAAACTTCTTATAGAAAATTTAGATAGCTCTTTCCAGAGATATATATATGTCAGCTCTTCAGGTGTTTATAAAGATAATTGTGAACTACCCTTAACCGAAGTTGATCCAATTGATCCAGATAGTAGGCACAAAGGAAAGTTTGAAACAGAAAATTGGTTAAAAAACCAAAAAATTCCTTTTACAAGTTTTAGACCTACTTATATTTATGGACCAGGAAATTATAATAAAATTGAAAATTGGTTTTTTGAAAGGTTATTTACTCAAAAATCTATACCAATCCCTGGTGACGGGTCTTTAATTACTCAGCTAGGCCATGTTTCTGATTTAACTGATGTAATGATTAGGTGCATGAATTTTGAAAATTCTAAAAATAATATTTACAATTGTTCAGGTGAAAAAGGAGTAACAATAAAGGGTTTAATTTATTTCTGTGCGAATGTTCTTGGATTAAACCAAAATGAGATTTCATTAAGAACATTTGATTACCAAAAATTAGATCCTAAATCTCGAAAGGGATTTCCAATTAGATTAAATCATTATCAGACTGATATCTCTAAGATAAAACGTGATTTAGAGTGGGTGCCAACTTTTGATTTACTTAATGGTTTAAAGGATAGTTTTGTGAAAGACTTTAATAGTAAAAAGAGTGAGGTGTTTGATGAGAATTCAGATCATATTCTTTTTAATTCTTAAATAGCCTAATAAAGTCACAAAAGTCAGGATGAATCCTAACCAATAAAAAATTAAAGCCAAATTATTTAATAAGCTTATTTTTATTGGTGCAAAGAAGGTGATTATTGAAATAAAAAAGAAAAATGTTTTAAATTTACCTAACATAGACGCTGGTAATCCGTCTTTTGTAGAGTTCCTCAGGCTAGAGATAATTAATTCTCTAAATAAAATTAATGACAAAGACCAGAAGGGTATAAAATTATTTTTACAAAGGAAGGTCAAAGGAATTAAATAGAATATTTTATCGCTTAAGGGATCAAGGATAGCTCCTAACCTCGTTTTAAGATTAAATTTCCTTGCAATTAACCCATCAAAATAATCAGTAAAACCTCCAATAATAATCAATATAAAGACATAAAAAGGTCTGTTAATTTCTAAAAAAAGTATTAATGGAAATACAAGAAAAAGACGAGATATCGATAATATGTTGGGAATATTTAATGCCAAATTTTTAAGATTTTTTCTTAATAACAAATTAGTTTTTGTATATAAAAATATATTACACTCTCAACAAACCTAAATTTTTAGTAAAAATTTTAAATAGTTTTTAATGCTAGATTCTAAATCTCAAGTTAAATCTGAATTCTAAAGATTATAAACTCAACTTCTTTTTATGATTGATGATGTTTTATATTACACAATTATTCCTTATATCTAATGCAACCTCATAGCCTAAAGCTATCTCCAGAATCTGATTTGATAAATTCAATTAAAGAATATTCTTTATCGAATAATTTATACGGGTATGTTTCTGGAGTGGTTGGTAATCTTAGAACAGTTTGTATTCAATGCCCAGGAAATCAAGAGATAAATAAATTTGAGGGAAATCTAGAGATAGTTTCTTTAAATGGACATTTTAATAAAGGAGATGTTCATTTACATTTGAGTTTTGCTGATGAGGGATGTAATGTCTTTGGCGGGCATCTTGAAGAGGGATGTATTGTAAAAAAAGGTACTGATATATTATTACTTTCTTTTGAACAAAAAATTATTAATATCTCAAGTAATGAATTATTAAAAAATGAATCACGTGTAAAAGCATATATCTTAAAGGATTGTCCTTGGTCTAAAAGAGCAATTAGGTTGCTTAATTCTTTATCTATCCCTCATGAAGTTAACTTAATAGATAATGATGAGAGTTTTCAAAAAATAATGGCTCAAAGTAGCCATAATACATTCCCTCAAATATTTTTGGATAATAAATTTTTTGGAGGATATTATGAACTTTCAGAACAGGCAAAATTGGATAACTTAATTTCTTTTAAGTAATCTAAATTTTTTAACTATCACGATTAGTAAGCTTTTCAGCAACTAATTCGTCCTCTAACTGCTTTATTAACCTTGATACAAGATTTTGAAATTCTGGTTGACAGCCTTTAAATGCAGCTTTATGTCTTATAGGCTCATTTCTAGTTCTTAAATCAGTAAGCATTAATTGTAATGCGTCAATTTTGGGATTTATTTTCATAGTTTTAATTTATATATTTACATCTTTTAAATCATTTGCATAGCTTTTTTAAAAGATATCTTTTTATTATCATTCGAACTTGTAACTTCTATTAATTTATTTATGGATTCTTTGTTTTTTAGAGAATCTATACAACATTTAGCAACTAATCTTCTTGGAATTGATCCATTAATTTGAGTATCCTCCTTTGAATAATTTATATTTTCTGATTTAATATCTTCATCTTCCTTTAATCCTCCAGGTCTAATAATAGTCCATTCGAAATTTGAATTTCGTAGAAATTTTTCACCTAATTTTTTCCAGATAAGAATTAAACCAAATAAGTTTAATGGGTGCAATAATTTACCAGTACAAAGGGAACTAACTAAAATAACTCTTTTTATACCAACCCTTTTGCAACTCTCTAATTGCCTGAACACACCTAATGCATCAACCTTTGCAGGACCAGTTAAATCCAATGATGCTCTCGCTCCAGTCGCAATTACCAAAGCATCAATATTTTTTAAAGCTTTATCAAGTTCTCCTTTTTTATCTAATGAAACCCTAATTGTTTCTAAATTCTCTAGTCCTGCTGGGACTTTTGAATTCTTTCTAATGATTTGCCTTACTTTATATCCTTTCTTAACTGCTTCTTCGGATATTCTATAACCTGTTTTCCCCGATGCACCAGTAATTGCTATTTTCATGATTAAAAAACTAATTTAAATATTATATAAATTTCTTAAGGCTTTTTACATATAAACTTCTTTTTTCTTTTGGGATAAAGAGTGCGGCACAAAAAACATTTTGTTCCATCACAGCCTCTTGCTGTGCAATATTCTCTGCCATAAAAGATTATTTGCAAATGTAAGGTATTCCAATCATTAACAGGAAATATTTTTTTTAGGTCTTTTTCTGTTTGAACTACGCTATCTCCATTTGATAGACCCCATCTTTGTGACAACCTGTGTATGTGAGTATCGACTGGGAATGAGGGAATTTTAAACACTTGAGACATTACAACTGATGCTGTTTTATGACCTACCCCTGGAAGAGATTCAAGCTTCTCAAAAGAATCTGGTACCGTACCATTGTGCTTCTCAATCAATAGTTTAGATAAGTTATAGATGTTCTTTGATTTTTGATTAGACAGACCTAAAAATTTTATGTATTCGTAAATGCCATTAATACCTAGCTGTATCATCTTTTCTGGATTATCTGCAACCTTAAATAAGCTTTTTGTCAATTGATTAACCTTCTTATCTGTTGATTGAGCACTTAAAACTACGGCGACTAGAAGTGTATATGCATTTGTATGATCAAGGGGTATTGGAGGCGATGGATACAGCTTTTTGAGTTCCTTGCGTATTATTTCTGCTCTTTCGGACTTTCTCATTAATTTGAAGATTAAATGGTGTATAAAATTATACAAGGGATATTTTAGTTGAATATTTTCTGCTAACTTAATATATTTAAATAAGAAGAACTTAGTGAAAAATGATGCGTTAATAATTGATGATTTGCATCATAAATATGATAAGCGAGAATGTTCAAATTGGATATTAAACGAAATTAACCTGAAAATTGAAAATGGCGAATTGTTAGGTTTGCTCGGTCCTTCTGGTTGCGGAAAAACTACTCTTTTAAGATTAATCGCGGGGTTTGAATATCCCTCGAAAGGGAGGATTTCTTTAAATGATAAGGAAATTTCAAGCAGGGAAAAAATTCTTAGTCCTGAGAAAAGAAATATTGGTATGGTTTTTCAAGACTATGCACTTTTTCCTCACTTAACTGTTTTGGAAAATGTAATTTTTGGTTTAAGAAACAAAAAAGAAAGATCTAGAGTTGATTATTTATTAAATGTTGTTGGTCTTGATAGTTTTGTTGGAAGGTACCCACATGAATTGTCTGGAGGCCAAAAACAAAGACTCGCAATTGCGAGAGCTCTTGCTCCAGGTACAAATTTTATTTTATTAGATGAACCTTTTTGTAGTCTTGATATGCACGTCAAACTAAAATTGAGAAGCGAACTCCCTAATATTCTAAAAGGTTGTAATGCAAGCGGATTGATGGTTACTCATGATCCGGAAGAAGCGATGTCAATTTGCGATAAAGTCGCAGTTATGAATGATGGAAAAATACATCAAATTGATACACCAATTAACCTCCTAAATAATCCCAAGACCATATTTGTTAGTAGTTTTATTTTGGGTAATAATATTATTAATCTCAAAAAAAATGGTAATTCATATATTTCTTGTTTAGGTAAAATAAAAAGTTCAGAGTATTTGAAAAATTCAGGTATCAAAAATATGTCAATTTCGCCTAAATTTATTTCTATTAAAAAATCTGAATCTGGTAATGCGATTGTTATTTCTAAAGAATTTCTTGGAGAATTTCTTATATATAAAGTATCTATTAATGGAAACATTTTAAGGGTTAGAACTGATATTAATAATCTCCTTAATAATGGTGATAAATGTTCTCTATCTATTAATAAAGATAGTTATTATTTTTTATATCCTGGGGCATATAAGGAATATATATAGACTTTTTTTATAGGCAATTACACTTGCCCCCCTTCCAATTAGAGCATTTTTTCTTTTTACATTTCTTTTTTTTACTTTTATATATTTTATTAGTTAATAGCAGTTCAGAAAAACTGTACTGTAAATTCATTTATAGTATTGAGATTGATTTTCATTATCATATTATTTATTTTAATTTAAATCATTTATTAATTACTAATTTATACAAAATGTTGTATTATTTAGGTAGTTTATTATCGAGCAATGAAAGAAAATAATCTAAAGTTAAAGAAATTGATTAATTTTGGCCCATCTGGAAGAGCTGTCGCACAACCAATTGACAAAAGTTTATTGGAGAATATTTTTGAACATTTAACAATGGAAAGATATGCCAATGTTCAATATTTTTCTATATACCTCTGGTTTCAAGAACGTGATTTAAATGGATTTGCTTCTCATTTTCTAAGTGAATCACAAGGTGAAATGGAACATGCTCAGAAATTTGCAGATTACTTAATCGCAAGAGGACAAAGCGTAAAATTAGATCAAATTCCTGCCCCAGTTCAATCATGGGATTCAATAGAGGATCTGATTTCTTATTCTTTCAACATGGAGGCTGATTTAACTTCATCTCTGCAACAACTTTATTCTATTTCAGAAAGAATTTCAGATACAAGAACCAATGTATTTTTAGATCCAATCATTGAGGCTCAAACAAAATCAGAAGATGAATTCGCAAACATACTTGGTAAAGTTAAGTTTGCTTCTAATCAACCTTCTGCAATCTTATTGATAGACAGTGATTTAAAGAAAAAATAAATTACTTTCAAATTTATTTTCATTCAATGATCTTTTCGATATTTCAAAAAGTAAATTAGAAAAGTTAATTTTCTCAGTATTATTTTTATTTAAGAGCTCAGCTATTTTATAAATCTCATTAAGTCTCTTATAAATATTTTTATTTTCAGAAAATAACCTTCCCTTCAATGCTTTATTTTCTGTTGTTTTGTAGGATTGCTTGATATTTCTGATTCTATTTGATAAAACTTCAACTTCCATTAACAAGTTGTTAGTAAGTGATTCTGATTCCTTCATGTTTTTATAGAGGCGATGTTTCAATAAAAGAAGGAGCAACACTTACTGTTTGAGTTCCAATAGGAGCTATTAATAATTCAGATGATCTTAATTTAGAAATTAATCTTGTTGATGTTACTCGTGTAGAACCGATTAATTCACCAATCCTTTCATGAGTTAACCTAAAAGGTAACTCACACCATTGACCACATCTTCTGCCTAGTCGATTTACTAGTATTGTAAACAACGCTTGTAATCGCTGTTCTGCATTTCCTAAGTGTCTAATTCTAAGGAGTTGCAAAGTCCATTCATTTACTGCATCGAAACCAATATTCTCATCAATATTTACATTGCTATGAAAAGATAAATCTGTTAAAGCTTCAACACATACACCTTCACTACATAAAAGATCAGTTCTTAATTGATCACCTGACTGTAAGAATGCAAGTGACATTCCTTCAGTTTCTTCACAAGGGCAATAAACTCTAGCAATTCCACTTTCAACTTCCAGACATGTACCTTTTGGCCTTGATGAAGGATCTATTAAAACGGACTGCCCAGTTATTATCCTTACTGATTTTGAGGGAGAGTCTCCATAACTATGGAAATTCATTGATTAAAATATGATAATGAGAATTATTATCAATTATGCACTAAAAAAACACTTATTGCAATAGATTCTCATTATCAAAATATTTTTGATGTTTTTCTTTACATAGTATTTAAGGAATATAATTTAGGTAGAATTGCTAAATACTTTTTAGATGAGCGTAAATAGAGTTTGTTTGTATTGTGGAAGTTCTTCATTCGTCTCAGACCGATCTTTAGGAGGTAAGATTGTATGTTCTAAATGTGGATCTTCTTCATTTAAAAATAAACCCTCATCATTTTTAAAAAGGAAAACATTAGTATTTCTTGCTATTGCGATAGCTATTTTTATAATTGTTATTTAGATAATCTGTTTATATTCCAAAGTCCATTATTATTAGTCACCTCTACTTGAATGCCAAATAAGGTATTAAGATTTTCACTATTTATAACCTTATTTTGATCTCCATCAGCGATTATTTTTCCATCTTTTAGCATTATGACCCGGTCATAAATTTTTGTAATCATTGAAATATCATGAGTAACGCAAAAAATCTTTGTATTTAATTTTGATAATTCATTAACCTTATCAATTACAAAAAACTTTGATTTATAATCTAAATTTGCAATTGGTTCATCTAGGATTAAGATTTCCGGTTTTTTGATTAATGCTCTTGCAATAAGACAAATTTGTTTCTCTCCATCTGATAAATAGGAAAAATTCTTTTTAGATAAATTAGAAATATTCATTTTCTTCATGATTTTTTCTACCTTATAAGAATCTCTTTCAGATTTATTTTGTACTAAACAATATCTTCCATATAGTCCACTTAAAATTAAATCAAAAACTTGTAAATTTGGATTTATTCTATTTTTAATATCATTATTTACGGTACTTATTTTATTTCTTAGTTCCCATAAATTTATGAGTTCTTTGCCAAATATCTTCAGTTTCGATTCATTAGCTACTACTGGGTATATGTTTCTATTAATTATTTCAATTAAGGATGATTTTCCTGAACCATTTGGTCCAATTAAGATTACATTCTCTGAATAGGCTATCTTTAAATTTAAATCTTTAATAACTCTAAATCCATTTTTAAAACAACTTATATTTTTTGCGTCAAACCAAAATTTATTAAACACTAAAACTTATTACTCCAAAATATTATCAATTGAATTGAGCTTAAAATAAATATCAAGAGATAAAGCCAATTCAACCATGAAGGTCTATTTACTTTCTGCATAAATTATATTATTAGCATAAAAAATATAAGCGGAGCGGCGAATCTTATAAATGTTTTTCTAATAATATTTATATTATTTGCAATTTCTAACTTCTTTATCTCAGGAGGATATTTCAATATCACTTTGTCATATACATCAAGATTTTGGGTTTTGTTAATATTTTTCCATGGTTCATCTTTATCTTCAGACTTCTTGTACCACTTCCAAAAATAATTAATTATTCTGTCTTCTCCCAATAATTTTATTTCATCCTTACTTATAAATCCCATATCATGATTATATGTTTGCGTTTTTAGAATCATATAATCCTCATCGAATATCTTATAAAAAATCTTTCTTTGAGTCTCTTTAAATAATAAGAGGTTATTAAGTAGTTTATTTTGTAGGAATTTCCTATAGTGTCTCACTATTACTCTTGCTTTGTTGTTTCCTAAAGGAATATGATCTAAAACTTGTAAATATCTTGATGTGGAAGGTTCGCCTTTGTAAATTAATATCCTTCCTGGAGGTATATATTTTATCCGGATAAATTCTTTTGTAGGGTCATTCTTGTAATAATAAATACTTTCAATATGTTTGGGATTAATATTAATTTTCTGATTAAAACTAACTAGTACGTTTTTATTCACATCTTTATCAGGGATTGTATCGCCATGAACCCAAAAGATATGAAGGATATCTAGGTGATTTTCAATAATCCTTGACCAATCACATTTGAAGTCAACTAATACCTCCTCAAAGACATAATCCTTATGTGAAAACCCATTTTCATCTAATTCATAATTACTTATAGGTGCATCTTCACTTATATTATTTAAATCAGTCTCAGATTTTTTAGAAAAATGTACAAAAATATATCCATTTTTTTCTGAAGTTTTGTATTGAGATAAATGAATTCTTTTGGCGTAGTTATCGTAGTTATTATCAACTATATGGCGACATGTTATTCTGTCGAGATTTTGGCAACTTCCCCCAGATGAAAACTTGGCTCCATGATATGGGCAGGTTATTACCCCATCTGATAATGTCCCTCCAAAAAAAGAGGCTCCTCTATGTGGACAAATATTTTTAATGCACCTAACGTTTTTATTTTCATCTCTATAAAGAACAAGAGGCTCATCATAGAGTGAAAAATAATATAGCTTATTTTTTTTTAGTTCTTTAGAGGGACAAATTGCATACCAACCAAATAAACCTATATTTAATTCTTTTTGATTTTCTCTAATATCAAACGAGTCAATTTTTACTACCGTTCCTTTTTTAAATGGCTTAAGAACGGTATTAAAGTCTTTTGATTTAAAAAAATTAATTTGTCTGTTTTCCATAAATTAATTTCTTTTTTTAGATGACTGTTTATCTTTCGGAACTATAACCCAAGTAAATAATCAATTTCTTATAAAAAGAAAATTCTCTATTATTTGTAGCAATAATTATGAAGTTATTTAAAAATATTCAGTCTCGGCCGTATTTATGTATCTTTATTTCATGTTTTTTGTATCTTTTGTGATTCTTTCAAATTTTTTATGTAATCAATAGCATCATCAATATTTTTGTGGAAATTGCATTGACCCAAATAACAACCTATAAATCTTAAGAATTTTCTCTTACCACCACTAATTTCATATTTATGTATTGTTCCGCCATCTATAGGAGCATAAATAAGTTCAGGAAGAGCCATATTTATTTTTTGAATACTTAATCAAACAATAATTCATGTTCAAATACATTTCCATAGCTAAATCCATATATTTAATAATTAATTTACTTATTTTTGGATAATTATTTATTGAATACTCATATATTATTTGTTATCTATTAATTATTGATATGGATTTTTATTATGCCAAAAGCATTTAGGCGTTTTTTAAAAAAACTACCGAAAAAAATTCAAACGATAAAATACTCATTTAGAGAGTTTTTATCTTCAAAGATATGAAATAGCTGTTGTGGTTAATAAATTTTTAATTTCTATATTTTTGATAAAACATAGTCAGCAGAGTTAAATTCTAAACTATATTAAATTTGCAATTTATGAAATTTATGATCAAAAGAGTTTTTACGATATTCTTTTTAACTTTGCTTTTTCTATTTAGTAGTCCAGTTTACTCATTAGATAATTCTTCTAAAACTATTGAAAAGTATACTAAAAAGATTTCTACGAAATTCACTAGAACTTACTGCAACACTACCAAATTCGGTATTTCTTTTGAAGGAGCTTTGGCATTTGCTATTGGAGAGACTAATAAGGAATTTAGAAATAATAAACTCAATAAGTTGATAGATTATTCTCTTCTAAAAAATTCAATAGTTAATGATTTAGAGAATAATTGCCAGGTTTATGATTTTGGTATTGGTAATTTGGAAAATTTAAAATTCAACTAGAAAAATGTAAATTGTTAAAGTCTTATTTTTTACCTATCCAATCATTGGGTTTTTCCATCATCCATTCGAAGACCCCCTTAGCATCAAGGTTTTTAGATGCATAAACAAATAAAATTGGAAATATTAAAATTACTACGCTAATAACAGCTAACTCTATTTTACTGATCCCCATCTCAGTTACTGTTAAGCCAAAATAATTAAACATTATATTTATTGAGTTGAAATTTATATCTACATAATTTACAAAAAATTTTAATACTTTCAATTCTTTATAAAAAATCTTAATTGTTTATGGTGAAATATATTTGTATAAAGTACCTATTTTATTGATTAAGACTTTTTAATAACTTAAGTTATATACTTCCTTTTGATGGTTATGAATCATGAAATTATTATTTTCACACCTATTTTTGCTGTAGCAATTGGATTTATAGTTTTTACAGTTTTAAAAAAAAGAAAGAGATCAGCTAAAAGTATTTATAAATTAATAGATGATTTAGAAAAAAAATACATATATTAATTTTTTTTGTAGGAAAAAAGATTAATCAAATTCTATACCTACTTCTTCTTTTAAATCTCTTTCCAAATCTGGAAGATGAGGTTCAACCCAATGGTCTTTGTTATCAATACCAGCTGCATTTACATAATTCATAATGTGTTGATCCACTTGTTTGTAAAGATCATGCAAATTTAAATCCATACGAATATCATGCGCAATTTCTGAGACTTGTTGTTCTGTTAGACAATGATCTGGATGAAGTAAATCACAACATGGAATTCTTTTCTCAATCAATTCATTTAGATTGATTTTTATTTCGTAATCTTGATGGACAGTCATTGATTTTATATCTTTATATTTATTCTAATTATGTTTAATGTTTTGTATATCTTTAGTCAAGAAACAAAGTTCTTTAGTTCTGATGAAATAATTTTAAATAAATAGATCCTCCAAATCTTTATACAAATCATCATTCTCTTTTTGGTTTTCTATAAGGTCATGGTGATCTATTGAAATTTCTCTTTTTGAGGTGTAGAAAAGATATCCAAGAGCTCCTAAAAGTAAGGTTGTGGGCAGAATCATTAGCATTTAATTGACTTATAATGAATATAGTGCAACACTTATGACAGTCAAGTGCTGAACTTAATTAATTTTTAAATGCCTACCAAGAAAAAAAGAGTTGGTTTTATTCCTAGAGAAGATGTTATGAAAATAATCGATAAGTTGAGCATAGAGAACAATTTAAGTAATTCAAAAATAATAAATATTTTGGTGGAAGAAGCACTTTCTGTAAGAGGTTTGTTTAATAAAAAAAGTGGTAAAGTAACTCAATCATATCAGCAAAATATCAATGATTCACAAAACTTATCTGATAATTCTACTGACTTTATAGATAATGAAAAATTCTCAATTGACACTCAATTAAGAAATTATTTCATTCCTGGTAAATCAACCCATTTAAATAAACTAAATCAGGAGGCTTTTGACTTGCAAACCTATAAAAAGTTTTTATTATTTCTTAAATTTCAGGAAATGATTGATAGGTACAATACTTAGATAGTGTTGCTAAGTGCTGTACTGTGCGTTAAATTTAATTCGTATTTACATTAGATTTGCATTTTAAAAATTATTTTCGCCACATCAAAAACTTAAATTCAATTTATCTATAAAATATTTATATGAATTCATCTCTCCCAGTTTTATCTGTAAATCTTCTCCCTCCAGAAAAATTATATTGTAATTTTAGTTATTGGAGTTCTTTGTTCTCTCAGGATATGCAAATTTTATGGGATAGAGCGCATGGAGTACCTTTAGAAAAATTGCCAAAAGGGGTTTCTGATATGATTTTTCCGTATTTATTACTTGCACTCTCAGACTATAAGACTTCGCAAATAAATAAAATGAATGGAATAGGATTAGATAATCTTTTAAGCCTTTGGTTTGATAAATACTTATTAAATAAAAATGGTTATTTCGAGTTAATTAAAAAATAATATTAAAAAATAATATTTAAAAATAATATTTAAAATTAAATATTAATATCAAATTTAATTGTCATGGAAATTTATTGTGTTTAAAATCTTTTAAAGTGATTCTTTCCGAATTGGCACATCAATAGTCTTGCTATAAATATATTGAATGGTTTGATAATGAATTCTTTAAATTTCTATTTAGCAAATATGTGTATTGTCGTTTTGATAATGCTAATTAGGAGAGATATAAAATTAAGAAATGCGAGATAAATGAAATTTAATTCAAAAACCCTAAGCTTGATATTAAATCTATTATTTTGCTTGTTTATATTTATTATTTAATTTTTTTAGTCTTTATTAAATAATTTTCAAAAAATTTTAAATTTAATATTCAAATTTGGTTGACTTTTACTGTTGATACGATGATAATGACAAAAATAAATTTTTAATTGTGAACCCGCTTTCAGATACTTTTGATGATTTTGTTGATGATCTGCTTTCATCGGATGTTTATTTGTTGAAAGGAGAACTTGATCTTCTGCTTATGCAGCATTTATTTAATTCTATAGATCTGAAGCGTATTAATAAATCTGAAATTGAAGATAACGAATCAATAGCTGCTTAATTTTTATGAAATTTTTTTATGAAAAGTTTTGGGTTCCAGTTTTTGGATATATTTTGTCAAAATTTGTTTTTTTAATAGAAGGTAAAAAGCAAGAATCTAAAAATAAAAAAAAATTAAATTAATTACTTTTTGCCTTTGTAAAGTGTTTTTAAATACATAATTTAAGTCGATTTATTTTGATAACAACAAAAGTTGTGCTTTAAATTTAAAAATTTATGCATGGTTGAAATATAAATAATTGCTTTTTAACAAATTAAAAATGAATAAAAATATTATGTTGAAGCCATATACAGTTCATTACCGTGATTTTCAAAATATAAGATTAGAAAATTGTTTTTATGCTTATGACGCTTATGAGGCTAGAACACTAGCAATGGAATTTAATAAATATATTAATGAGCATCCAAATAGTATAGACCTTATAAGATGCGAAAAATAAGTTAGGATTTTTATTAATTTAAAATAATATATTTAAACACTTAAGAATTTATCAATAACTGCTTGACTCAACTCACTAGTATTTCCGCTAGCAACAATACCTCCGCGTTGCATCGCATAATATCTATTAGCTTGTCTTACAAAATGCAAATGTTGCTCAACTAATAAAACTCCGATTCCAGTATCTCCAATTATCTGATTGATTGCATTTTCAATGTCTAAAACTATATTAGGCTGAATACCCTCTGTTGGTTCGTCAAGTAATAGAAGTTGAGGCTTGCCCAGCAATGCTCTTGCAATAGCTAGTTGTTGTTGTTGTCCTCCACTTAGATCTCCCCCTTTCCTTTGAAGAAAATCTTTTAGGATTGGGAAAAGATCGTAAATGAATGGATCTATTTTCTTGTTCTTAGATAATCCACCTGGTAGAGACTCCATTCCTAACATAAGATTCTCTTCAACTGATAGATATGGAATAATTTCCCTCCCTTGAGGAACGTAAGCCATTCCTTTCCTAGCCCTCTGATGAGGTGCTTTTCTATTGATATTTTCACCAATCAAGTAAATATCGCCTGTTTTTTGTTTTAACAAACCAATTAGGGATTTCAATAAAGTTGTTTTGCCAACTCCATTTCTTCCAATCAAACAAACCATTTCTCCTGATTTAACATTTAAATCTACATCTCTAAGAATATGACTCTCACCATAATAAGTATTTAACGATTTTATTTCGAGTAAATTTTCCATAACTAGTCCTCCGGTCTTCCTAAGTAAACATCAATAACTTTTTTGTCTTTTTGTATGGTTTCCATAGTTCCCTCACATAATACAGTGCCCTGATTTAATACTGATACATTACTATCCAGTCTTCTTATAAATTCCATATCGTGATCTATTACCACTACGGTATTTTCTCCTGATAAAGATTTTAATAAATCAGCTGTAAGATCAGTTTCTTCATCAGTTAAACCAGCAACAGGTTCATCTACCAGCATTAAATCTGGCTTCTGTCCTACTAACATGGCTATCTCTAGCCATTGTTTTTGGCCATGTGATAAAGATCCAGCTTTAGAATCAACTTTTTGAGCTAAATTAACAATCTTCATGAGACGTTCAATCTCATTAAGCTGCTCATCCTTAATACATTTATTTATAAGGTTTAAGGGACTTTTAGGAGTTGTCACCGATATTTCAAGATTTTCTTTAACTGTTAGATTTTCAAAGATTCTTGGACTTTGGAACTTTCTTCCAACTCCAAGTCTGGCTATTTTATGCTCCTTTCTACCTACTAAAGATTTTCCTTTAAAAATTACTTCACCTTTTGTTGGCTTAACCTTTCCAGTAATTACATCAAGAAATGTTGTTTTACCTGCACCGTTAGGCCCTATTACAGCTCTTAATTCTCCTTTCTTTAAATTTAAATTAAGTTTGTTGAGAGCTAAAAAACCCTCGAAACTAACAGTTATATCTATTAAATTTAGAAGATCTTTATTATTCATTATTCCCCTCCTTATTCTTAACTTCTAAGCTTGGATAGGTTTCAATCTTCCTTTTTAAACCAAATTTTTGAAGAAGATTTCTAGGTCCATCTCCTTGAATCCATCCTAAAACTCCTTCTGGCAGAGCTGTTACAACTAAGATGAATAACCCTCCTTGAATAAACATCCAGCTAGCAGGTAAAGCTTCACTTACTAGACTTTTTGCATAGTTGATGAAAACTGCTCCTAGTATCGCTCCCAATAAAGTTCCTCTTCCTCCTACAGCAACCCATATAACCATTTCTATAGAAAAGGGAACCGTCATAAATTGAGGTGATACTATTCCAGATTGAACGGTATATAAAGCTCCCGAAATTCCTGCGAGACCTCCAGCAATAGAAAATATTATCGTCTTAAATATAACTGGGTTGTATCCTGTAAACCTAACTCTTGGTTCATCATCTCGTATTCCTATAAGGATATTTCCAAATCTTCCTTTAACCACCCACTTTGCAAAAAACCATGCTGCTATTACTAGTAAGGCGGTTATCCAAAAGAATATTCTTTGCATGAACTCAGAACCTACCATCTGACCAAATAGTTGCGTTACATCTGTTTTTAATCCATTTGTTCCATTTATAAGTTTTTGTTGTCCATTAAAGAAGTTAAAGAATACAAGAAGAGAAGCTTGTGTAAGTATAGAAAAATAAACCCCTTTGATTCTATTTCTGAAAACAAGAAATCCAATTAAACCAGCAACCAATGCTGGAATTATCCAGATAGCCAAGAAGGTAAAAACAGGAGATTTAAACGGTTCCCAGAAAAAAGGTAATTTTTCAACACCATATAAAGCAAAAAATTCAGGAATATTATTTGGAAATTCAGAGGAGCTGGTTATTTGCAAATACATTGCGGCACAATATCCACCTAACGCAAAAAAAATACCTTGTCCAAGACTTAGTAAACCTGTATATCCCCAGATAAGATCAACACCAAGTGCAACTATTGATAAGGATAAGTATCTGCCTAGAAGGTTTAGTCTAAATACAGGTAGTAGGGTTGGTGCTGCAATAATTAAGGCAATTAATATTATCCAAAATGATAATATTATTTTTTTATCAAATTTAATTTTACTTAAGGACATTAGTTTTCAACCATCCTTCCTTTTTGAGGAAATAAACCTGTAGGTTTAAATTGTAAGAATATAACAATTAGTGCAAATATCATTACTCTTGCCATACTTGTGGTCGCAAAAAAGTTAATTGTGTTTGATAAAGGTAAAGGCATATTTGGCCATATTGATAAGAGCCTTCCAGCTCCAATTAAATCAGTCATTATTCCTATTCCAAATGAAGCAAGTACTGTTCCTAATAAATTTCCTACTCCTCCCAACACTACAACCATAAAACAACCAACTATATAGTTCCCGCCAACATTTGGTCCTACAGAACCTAAAAGAGATACAGCTACGCCGGCAACTCCTGCTAATCCAGATCCAATACCAAAAGTAATTATATCCACTTTTTCAGTAGATATTCCAAGGCAATCACTCATTTGTCGGTTTTGAGTAACTGCTCTTATGCGCATCCCCCAAGCACTTTGATTGAGAAATAATGTTATTGCTATTACAGAGATTAGTGTAATGACAATTATCATTAATCTTGTTTTAGGAAATGCAGTGCCAATAATTTCTACTTGACCTCTCATCCATGAGGGTGCAGTTACATCTACATTTCGAGCGCTCGCTCTACTAAGTTTGCTGACAGAGGAAGAGATTACACTACCTGTCAGCACCCCAGTTAAAGCAGCAAATATCCAAGAACTAAATTTAAAATATTTGAAATTTATAGATTCTTTTATTTTTGAAGGGAAAGTTGTTGGTAAGAATAAACCAATCAATAAACTTATAACCAGACCGGTTCCATAAGCCAAAGGTACACTTCTGACAAATTGTTGAAGAATTAAGCTTACACCCCAAGTTGCAAGAAGTGTTTCTAGTGGACTTCCATAAAGCTTTCTAATTATAGTTTTTTCCAGAAGAATACCAACTACCCCACTAACAATAAAAGCAAGGAAGATAGAAACTATTATGTACGAATTATAGAAGGGTTTTAATATAGGCAATTTGAAAATTAATTGTGTTACATATGTTGTGTAAGCCCCAAGCATCATAAGTTCTCCATGGGCAAGATTTATTACACCCATAAGACCAAAAACAATTGCTAGACCTAATGCAGCAACAAGTAGTACAGAACCGATTGCAACACCATTAAAAAGACTATCGAGAAGTAACTCCAATTTAGAAAAAGAAAATATTTGATTATATAAAATAAAAGGAGGTGTTAACCTCCTTTTATTTTGAAGTACAGGTTTTAATTAGATTAAAGCTTATACTTTTCTCCTTTTGAAGGATCTGTCCAGTCACATGCAAATCCTTTTGAACTTGGATGTTTTTGGTTCCATGCTTGAGGAAGAACAACACCTGTCTCTTCAAGGATTGTAAATCCACCCTCTGCATTAATCTCTCCAATTCTTACTGTTTGCGATAAGTGGTGATTAGGCATAACTTCAACAGGACCTTGTGGAGCATCAAACTTTTGTCCAACAAGGGCTTCCCTTACTGCGTTATCGTCGAATGTTCCAGCATCTTCAACCGCCTGTTTCCATAAATAAACCATGTTATAAGCAGATTCTTGAGGATCAGCTACAACACGGTCAGCTCCCCATCTTTTCTTGAAACTTTCAGCAAATTTCTTAGATGCAGGAGTATCAATTGACATCATGTAGTTCCAAGCACCATAGTGACCTTCAAGGAACTCGGGACCAATTGTACTAATCTCTTCTTCAGCGATTGAATAGTTCATTACGTAGTAACCACTTGAAGGTGTGATACCTGCGTCTTGAATCTGTTTGAAGAAAGCAACGTTTTGGTCACCATTGAGTGTATTAATGATTATTCCGCCTTCAGGAAGCGCCTTTTTGATTTTTGAAATAATTGGTGCAACTTCAGTATTTCCTAATGGAAGGTAATCTTCTCCAACAACTTTACCTCCTAACTGTTTTACCTGAGCTTTAGTAATTGTGTTGGAAGTTCTTGGGAAAACATAATCTGAACCTACTAGGAAGAAATCTCCACCTGCGGCAGGAGAACGCTTATACATGAAATCTGTGGCTGGTTCAGACTGTTGGTTTGGTGTTGCTCCTGTATAGAAAATGTTGTTAGAACATTCTTGGGCTTCATATTGAATTGGGTAGTAAAGGAAAGCATCCTTTGATTCGTAAACTGGTAACATTGCTTTTCTACTTGCAGATGTCCAACCACCAAATACGACAGGAACTCCGTCTTGGTCTATAAGTTTCTTAGATTTTTCAGCAAAAGTAGGCCAGTCTGATGCACCATCTTCAACTATGTATTCTATTTTGTAGCTTTTGCCGCCAACATTAACACCACCAGCAGCATTTATCTCTTCAATAGCCATTTTTTCAGTATCAACAAGGGTTGATTCAGAAATCGCCATTGTTCCAGATAACGAATGTAAAATGCCAACGGTTACTGTGTCATCGAAACTTCCGGAGGTTCCACCTCCACCACATGAAGTAGCTGTGACCGCAAGTGAGGCAGTAGCTAATCCTGCCAAAATACGCCTTGAAATTCTCATGAATTAGGATAAATTAGGTAATTGACCCTCATTAGGGGGATAAAGTAAAAGTTATTAATGAGTGAGGATTCGTTTTGTATCAGTCGTAACTTTTTGTTGAATCCAATATATTAGAAATGAACATTTTTATAGTTTTGATTGTTAGGTATATGTGATTCTAAAAATTGAGCAATTTCTTCAACTCCTTTGCCGCTACTTAGGTTAGTAAAAAACCAAGGTTTACCTTTTCTCATAAATTCTGTATCACTTTTCATAATATTTAAATCTGCACCAACCATATCTGCTAAGTCAATTTTGTTTATTAATAATAAATCTGACCTTGTTATACCTGGTCCTCCTTTCCTAGGTATTTTGTCTCCTGCAGATACATCAATCACGTAAATTGACAAATCTACAAGTTCTGGACTAAAACTTGATGCTAAATTATCTCCTCCACTTTCTACAAAAACAAAATCTAAAGGATTATATTTATTTTCTAAATCTAAAACTGCATTTTTGTTTAAGGAACAATCTTCTCTTATCGCTGTATGAGGACAACCTCCTGTCTCTACTCCAATAATCCTTCCTTCCTCTAAAACTTTTTTATTTATTAGAAAGTTAGCATCTTCTTTCGTATAGATATCATTGGTGACAACTGCTATCTCATAATTTTTTTTCAGGATTAAGCATAGAGTTTCTACTAATGCAGTTTTTCCTGAACCTACAGGCCCAGCAACTCCAACTCTCAATTTGCTACTCATAAATTAATTTCTAAAAAGTTTTGTATAAAGGTCATTATGATTTTGTTGTGCCATAGCTAAACCTACATTGCCAAAATAAATGTCATCAATTTCTTTGTCCATAATTTCTTTAGAAACTTTTGATATTATTTCTAATAAATCTCTCTGAATTAATTGAGCTTTTGTAGAACCAATAGGAATAATCCTTAATGCTGCACTAAGCTGGTTTGCACTCCACGCGTAGAAAAAATTCTCAACCATTTCTAACTTCGATATTTCAAAACAAAAACAAGCCCAACTCCATGCTAATGGCCAAGAACATTTTTTATTATTTTCATATAGATATTCAAATCCAAATTCTTTGGTTAATTCAAAAAGAGAATTTGCCATTTGAGTTTGTTGTTCTCGCATTTCTACAGAGTCCTTTGATGAGAGGATCCACTTATCCAAACTCAATAGCTTTTGCAAATTACCTTTAAGATTTTTTTTGAAATTTATCTCATTGAAAATATCATAAAAATCTAGTAAGAGTTTTGCGTCTAGTCTGATCTGGCCGATTTTAAGTTCACTTATGATTAATTCTCTTACCGAATTTGAGTCTTTCAAATTTTTATTATGAAGATAGCACTCCATCCCCTCCGAATAACAAAATCCTCCAACTGGCAAGTTAGGACTTATTAGTAAATATTTTAATAAGGGACTTTTACTCATGACTATGAGCACCTTTTTCCGGAAAAAATTTATTTTTAGTATTTTTTACATTAACTTTAAAATTAAGAAGCATATTTTTAATAACATAATCACTTTTTGTTAGAAGAATGTCTTCTTTGATTTCAACTTCTACGTGCCTATTGCCCAGATGATAAGCAGCTTTAATAAGCTCAATTTTAGAATTTGATCTTATTTCAATTAAATCTTCTTTTTTGGCAATTATCTCTATATAAAAATTGGACTCATTAGTTGAAAGAATATCTCCATCATTTAATTTGCCCTTTCTAGGTAATTGTAAAATTATTTCTTGATCACAATCAGTTAATCGCTTACCTCGTAAGATACTTCTTTCATCTGAACTTAAGGTAAGTTTTAAAAATAAACCTAATCTCGGTTTTTCCTTGATCCAATCAGTTACAACAATTTGTTTATTCATTCTCACAATCAAAATTTTTGGTTACTTTAATTTAGTAATTAAAGAGAACAATTTATGATTAAAACTTCATGGGAAGGTAATTGTTTCTTAAATTTTTTTAATAATAATGCAAGTTTAGGAAATGTTGATAAAACAATCTTTAAATCTAAATCAACTTCTCCTTATAAGTTATTAAAGTCTACTCATGATCAAGAGGGCAGATGCATTTTACCTGTTCTACATACTGCAGGTGGATTGGTTGGAGGCGATTTACTTGAGCTTGAAGTGAATCTTGAAAATAACTCTAAGGTTTTGTTAACAACTTCTTCAGCTCAGAAAGTATATGGAACAGTTGGAAGATCTAAAATCAATCCAAAAGGAAGTTTTTCTAAGCAAAATACTCTCATAAACATTCTTGATAATTCTCATTTGGAATATCTCCCACAAGAAAATATCATATTTGCAAATGGTTTATATGATCAAAAGTTTAAAGTATCTATTTCAGAAACTTCAAGTTTTTTATTTTCTGACTTAGTAAGACTTGGCAGATCTTCTTCTGGAGAGTCTATTGAAAGTGGAGTTTTTAGGTCCAAATTAGAAATTATGAGAAATAATGATTTATATGATGATTGGGAATATGTTGATCAAATTGAATTATCTAAAGAAAGTTATGTGGCCAGGTCAGGCATGGATTATATGCCCGTTTTTGGATCCTTAATTTGGATTTGCGAAAAAGATTTTTCTAAATCAAAAATTAATAATCTAGTAAGAAATATAAAAAAGATTTTTAATGAAAGTGATAATTATTTATCTATTGGAATCCTTGAAAATGGAATCTCAGTTAGATTCCTGGGAAGTTCTTCTCAAGATGCAAGGAAATGTTTTTTTTGTATTTGGAAACAAATTAGGTCTGTTTGTGGATTTTGTGAGCCAAAATATCAAGGTGTATGGCCTTTACAAGATTCTATGAATTACTAATTATGTTCATAAAGAACCTTTTTTAAGAATTTATAGATTAATTTTTTATTATGCATCTTTCACCTCAAGAAAAGGATAAATTATTGATTTTTTCTGCTGCGCTCTTAGCTGAAAGAAGGCTTAGTCGAGGTCTGAAGCTAAATTATCCTGAAACAATTGCTTTTTTGAGTTTTCAAGTTCTTGAAGGAGCACGAGATGGAAAAAGTGTAAGTCAATTAATGTCAGAGGGAACTACCTGGCTTTCAAAATCACAAGTTATGGAGGGCATTCCTGAAATGGTTGATGAAGTCCAAATAGAAGCAGTTTTCCCTGATGGGACAAAGTTAGTTACTATTCACAATCCGATTAACTAGTTATGAGTAATTTAATTCCTGGCGAAATAATTCCTGAACAAGGTGAAATCGAATTAAATCTTGGCAAGGAAGTTAAAACAGTAAAAGTTTCTAATTCCGGAGATAGACCTGTTCAAATTGGATCTCATTATCATTTTTTTGAAGCTAATAAGGCTTTAATTTTTGATCGTGAAATAACACTTGGTATGCGTCTTGACATTCCTGCAGGAACAGCAATTAGATTTGAACCTGGAGATACAACTGATGTCAAATTAGTTCCATATAAAGGTTTAAGAATTGCAAATGGTTTTAATTCATTGGTTAACGGTTCTTTAGATACTTAAAATTATGTCCTATAAAATTGACAGAAATACTTATTCGCAAACTTACGGCCCCACTACCGGAGATAGAGTAAGGCTTGCTGATACCGAACTTTTTATAGAAGTAGAAAAGGATTTAACTACATACGGAGACGAAGTTAAATTTGGTGGAGGTAAAGTTATTCGAGATGGGATGGGGCAGTCTCAAGTAACAAGAGCAGATGGGGCTGTAGATACGGTAATAACTAATGCTTTGATCCTAGATTGGTGGGGAATAATTAAAGCTGATGTAGGTATAAAAGATGGAATGATATTCGAAATTGGCAAGGCTGGGAATCCCGATATTCAGGATAATGTTGATATTGTTATTGGTGCATCAACAGAAGTAATAGCTGGAGAGGGGCATATACTTACTGCAGGTTCAATAGATACCCATATTCACTTTATCTGTCCTCAACAAATTGAAACAGCTCTTTCTTCAGGAATTACAACCATGTTGGGAGGAGGAACTGGACCTGCAACTGGCACAAATGCCACCACGTGTACTCCGGGTTCTTTTCATATTTCAAGAATGCTTCAATCTGCAGAAGCATTTCCCATGAATTTAGGTTTTTTTGGTAAAGGAAATTCAACAAACGAAAGAAATCTTATTGATCAAGTCGAAGCTGGTGCATGTGGATTGAAGCTTCATGAGGATTGGGGAACCACTCCATCTACTATAAATTCTTGTTTAAATGTTGCAGATAACCTTGATGTTCAAGTTTGTATTCACACTGATACTTTAAATGAGGCAGGCTTTGTTGAAGATACTATCAATGCTATTGCAGGAAGAACAATTCATACTTTTCATACCGAAGGAGCAGGTGGAGGTCATGCTCCAGATATTATTAAAATTTGTGGAGAAAAAAATGTTCTTCCAAGTAGTACTAACCCAACGAGACCTTATACGAGAAACACACTTGAAGAACATCTTGATATGTTAATGGTATGTCATCATTTAGATTCTAAAATTCCAGAAGATATTGCATTCGCAGAATCAAGGATAAGAAGAGAGACTATTGCTGCAGAAGATATCCTACATGATATGGGTGCCTTCTCAATTATCGCCAGTGATTCTCAAGCTATGGGAAGAGTTGGTGAAGTAATAACCAGAACTTTTCAAACTGCCCATAAAATGAAAGTACAAAGAGGTCCTCTCTCACAGGATTCCGATAGAAACGATAATTACAGAGTAAAGCGATATATCTCTAAAGTTACAATTAATCCTGCAATAGCTCATGGTATTAATAAGTATGTTGGATCTATAGAAAAAGGAAAAATTGCAGACTTAGTACTGTGGAAACCTTCATTTTTTGCGGTAAAGCCTGAATTAGTTGTCAAAGGAGGATCTATAGTTTGGTCCCAAATGGGTGATGCTAATGCTTCAATTCCAACTCCAGGACCTGTACATGGTCGACCTATGTTTGCAAGTTTCGGCCAATCTCTAATTAAGAGTTCTTTTACCTTTTTAAGTAAAAATTCAATTGATCAAAATATTCCTAATAAATTAGGCTTACAAAAGAAATGTATTTCTGTAGAAAATACCAGAAATATCAATAAATCAAACTTAAAACTCAATAGTAAACTACCAAATATTTCAGTTGATCCTCAAACTTATGAAGTTTTTTCTGATGGGGAACTTCTTACTTGTGAACCTCTTGATGTAGTCCCAATGGCTCAAAGGTACTTTTTACTCTAGAAGTTTTTAATTAATTCTTTTTCAGTTATCTTTATATCTTTTGATCCAGCAATGGCCAAATCATCTTGCAGTTTGTTCTCACAAGATAGAACTCTTGACCAACTTGGTAACTGCTGTGTCGTAGGGCAAGCTAGATAGTCTTCTGTTGCCGGTCTCAATAGTTTCGCAAATTTTTGTACTGATAGCTCTTCTTCATGTCTATCGTATGGAAGTTGATTAACTGCTGAATCCAATCCAAATTGTTTTACCCGATCTTCCCCAACTCTTTTGTATAAAACTTCTAGGGTTGCTAGTTGAGTATTTGTTAAAGTCTCTGCTTGATGCTCCATGAGGCCTCTTAAGACACTTGAAAGTATTTCTGTACACATTTTCTGCAATCCTTCTTTAGATGAATCACCAATATTCTTATGTTTATGATCAAACAAACCTAGGTCAACTTGGGCTATTTTGGAGGTTCTTACGTTTCTATAAACTTCTGATAATAAACCTATCTCTAAACCCCAGTCACAAGGAATTCGTAAATTCATAGCAAGATCTTTAGTAAAAGCAAACTCACCTGCTAATGGATATCTAAATGATTGAAGATATTGTAAAAAAGGACCCTTACCAACTAACTGCTCAAGACTTGCTAATAAAGGACCCACAAATAACCTTGTTGCCCTACCTTGCAATTGATTGGTCTCTAAGGATAACCTGCTGTAAAAAGCCTTTACATATGATATTCCATATGATTCATCCAGAAGTGGAAGTATCATTCTTGAAGGATACAAAGGACTAAAAGTTCTTATATCAGCATCAAAAAGAGCAACAACTTCTGATTTTCTCGTCGCAACTCCTATGCCTTGCCATACAGCCCATCCTTTACCTGGAGTTCCTAAAAGTTCTAACCCATTTTTTTCTTGGCTTTTTAAAAGCTCTATTACAGAGGGTGAATTTGTCCATTGAATGTGAACTGGGAATGGCATTGAGTCAAAAAATGATTTTGCTGCTTTAACTTGCTCAACAGTTTTTGCAGAGAGAGCAATGACTAATTCATTTAATCCTGTAAGGTTTTTTAAAACTTCTTTTATATCTTTTAATGCTGGACGCTCAAACTCTTCATATAAGCAGGGTATTAGAATGCTAGTTGATCTTTTTTTAAGACTTTTGTTTAATTCTTTAAGTAAATTACTTGTAACTCCATATTCATGTATTGTTGTGATTAAACCTTGTTGAAAGTCCATTTTCTATTTGATGTGCAGAATAGTATTAATACTTCGTTGATTTTTTCAAAGTGAAGCAAATTGATTCAGAGAAAAAATTAGATAGATTAAAGATCGATAAATTGTTAAAAACAATTTATTCAAATAATACTACAGAAGAAATTAATTTTATTTCAAACCAATTATTACAGATTTTAGATGATTTCTCAGAGAAATCTGCTTATGAAGAAATAAGAGGTAAAGAAAGGTGGAATGAATCTCATTCGGTTTTGATAACTTATGCAGATAGTATTTATAAAAATGGCGAGGCAACACTAAAAACTCTTAGTGAGTTGTTAAGTAAACATTTTGGCAGTCTTTCTAAAGTTGTACATATTCTGCCTTTTTTGAAATCTACAAGTGATGGAGGTTTTGCAGTCTCAAGTTATGATTCCTTGGAAGAAAAATTTGGTGGCTGGAATGATCTCAAAAATATTTCTAAAAATCATGATTTGATGGCTGATTTAGTACTAAACCATGTCTCATCATCTCACCCATGGGTTCAACAATTTATTAAATCCCAAGAACCAGGTATATCAAATGTTTTTTCACCTAAACAAAATCTTGACTGGTCAAATGTAGTTAGGCCAAGAAGTTCCTCTTTGTTTTCTCAAATAAATACTGAAGACGGCTCTAAACAAGTTTGGACAACTTTTGGTCCAGATCAAATTGATTTGAATTGGCATAATCCAAAAATGACTCTTGAGTTCTTAAATTTAATTATTAATTATTTAACTAATGGAATTAAATGGTTCAGGCTTGATGCTGTAGGTTTTATTTGGAAGGAATCAGGGACAACGTGCTTGCATTTACCAAAAGCACATTCAATTGTGAAACTCTTAAGAGTTCTTTTAAATAATCTTCTGGATGAGGGTGTTTTAATAACAGAAACTAATGTTCCTCAGAAGGAAAATCTATCTTATCTAATTCCTGATGATGAAGCTCACATGGCATATAATTTCCCATTGCCTCCTCTTCTCCTGGAGGCAATTATTACTTCAAGAGCTGATATTTTAAATTCATGGATTTTTGATTGGCCCACATTACCTGAAGATACTACTTTATTTAATTTCACTGCATCGCACGATGGTGTTGGGCTAAGAGCTCTTGAGGGTTTAATGAATGAGCAGAGAATTAAAGATTTATTAATAAATTGTGAGAAAAGAGGCGGATTAGTAAGTCATAGACGTTTATCAAATGGTGATGATAAACCTTATGAATTGAATATTAGTTGGTGGAGTGCAATGGAAGACTCAAGTAGAGATGCTAAAAGATTTCAATATGAGAGATTTATTTTGAGTCAACTATTAGTAATGGCTCTGAAAGGGGTTCCTGCATTTTATTTGCCAGCATTACTAGCTTCAGAAAACGATATCAAAAAATTTTCTATGACAGGTCAAAGAAGAGATCTAAACAGAGAAAAGTTTAAATCAGAAAATCTTTCAGCCGTTTTAAATAATCCTGAATCTAATGCTAATAAAAACTTAAAATATCTTCGTAATGCTATGGATGTCAGATCAGAATTAAAGCAATTTCACCCTTGTTCACAAATGAAATGTTTATCTAAAGGTAGAAGTGATATTGTCGTAATCAAAAGAGGTCTAGGTCCTGAGTCTGTTTTTGCAATACATAATATGACTGAAAATAAAATTAATTATCAATTGAATGATAATGATCTACCAAAAATAGTTGATAATAATTTCAATACTCATGATTTTTTAACATCCAGTAAATACAATTATAAAAATATTAGTCTTGATCCTTTTCAAGTAGTTTGGCTTAGTGCTTTATAAAAATGATAGAAAATTCATCTATTTGGGTAGTTAGCGATGTAGATGGCACTTTAATGGATCACTCATATGATTTATCACCTGCTAAAGAAACTATAAAAAAACTACAAAAATTATCTATACCAGTAATTCTTTGCACAAGCAAAACCGCTTCTGAAGTAAAAGTTATAAGAAAGGAGCTTAACTTGACGGATCCTTATATTGTTGAGAATGGTGCGGCAATATATGGTGAATCTCTTAAAAGAGTAAATGGAGAAATTATTCTTGGAATAGAATATGAATCTCTTGAGGAAATCTTAAATTTAATCTCTAAAGAAATTGATTACAAACTTACTCCTCTTAATAATCTTACTGATCAAGAAGCCACTCAGCTTACAGGTTTAAAAGGTAACTCATTGAACTTAATGCGTGATAGACACTGGAGCATGCCTTTTTTAAATTCGCCAAGTTATTTAGAAGAGAAAATTAAAATCTGTTGTAATAAATTCAATGTTGATATTTTTAAGGGCAATAGAATGAGTCACTTATTATCAACAAAATCGAATAAAGGTAAAGCAATACATGCTCTTAAAGAATATTCAAATGTTCAAAATATTGAAATTATAGGTTTAGGCGATTCTCCAAATGATTTGCCTCTACTTTTAAACTCAGATATAAAAATTGTTATTCCTGGAATAGATGGACCTAATTTAGATTTACTAGACCAATTAAAAGATTTGGAATTTACTTTAGCTTCTGAACCAAATGGATATGGATGGAAAAATGAAATAAATAAATTGATAAAAAAGCTAGAACTAAGTTAGAAAGATGAAAAATTTAGATATTAATTTTCCTCTTGATAAATTTGAAAAATTAATTATTGATATTGGTTGGGAATCCTTGGATGATTGGTTTAATTTTTGGAATAATAAAATAAATATCCTTTCAATTGATCAATATTGGAACAATAAAGTAAATGATGACTGGATTTGGGGTTTGGCTTTACCTCTTTTATCTCAGGCTTATAAATTTCAAAATAATTTTACTGATAGAAAAATTATTGGAATCTCAGCTTTACCTGGTACAGGTAAAACAACACTTGGTAATTGGCTCGAAGCTATATCGTTAAAATTAAATTTCAAAATTGCGGTTATTTCAATTGACGACTTTTATCTCCCATCAAATGAAATGAAATTAGCAATTAAGAATAACCCTTGGAATGTTTCAAGAGGGTTTCCTGGAAGTCACTCTGTAAAATTAATGCATGAAAAATTGTTGAATTGGAAGATAAATGGAGAATTAAATGTACCAGTTTTCGATAAATCTTTAAGAAATGGTTTAGGAGATAGATCTCATTGGAGATTAGATAGTCCTGATTTATTAATTCTTGAGGGATGGTTTTTAGGAGTTAAACCTTATTCTATTGACATAAATGATCTACCTATAAATACAGCAAATTTGAGTCTTCATGAATCATCTTATTTACTTAAAATTCAAAATAACCTAAACGAATATTTAGATATTTGGACTTTAATAGACAATATTTGGCACTTAAAGCCCTTGAAGATTGAATATATGAATATTTGGAAAACAAATCAGGAAAAAGAAATGTTTTTACAGAAAGGTAAAGCCCTTAAAGATGAAAAATTATCTAATTTTTTGAGAATGCTTAATGTCTCAATTCCTCATAAAAGTTTTGATGTTATAAAATCTTATGCGCTTTTATTAATCGATCAAGAAAGAAAATTAGTTGAGGCTGGATTGAATTTGTAGAATTTTCTAAATTTCTTTTTTTTCAGTAATTTTTTATACTTTTTTTTCAGCTCTTAATAGTGTTTAATTGATAATATTTTGCTGCTTAGTGATGGTTGAGTTTTCTTACAAAAATGAAGGCTGTAGAATGGTTGTGTTGAGATGTATTGGTCCATCAAATTTTTTCTTAGAAAGAGTTTTATTTCCAACTGACATTCTTACTTTTATGGCTCCAAACGATTCAAGAGTTGAAATCTGGGGAAATGAATTATATGGCCCTAAGTTGGAAGAGAGAATAAGAATTCAAGCTGATAATGAAGATTCGACTTTAGTGGCATAGAACAGAAATTATCTAATTGTCTTCGAGTCAAAATTTTTTACAAATACCTAGTTTTTATTGATATTATCAAACTAGTTTTAGTTTTATAAATGTTTTATTTTTCTTCCTTTGCAATAGGAGGTTTTGTTCCTTCTGCAGCTATCGCTGGAGTTTTACTTTTGGTTGGATTAGGAGCCTTCTTTTATCTTGGTATTAAAGGACCTACAGATTACTAAACATGAGTTAATTAACAAATTATAATTTTAATTTTTTTCATAACCTTCTTTAATAAGTTAACGCTATGGATTTAACAACTATTTTATTTATATTAAGCTTACCTTTCGTTTTATTAACAGTTTATTTTGGGACAAAAAATGATTTTTACGAGAGTGATAACTATAAAGGAGATGGTTGTGCTCACGATGTTAAAAGGTAACTTTATTACTAATCACCTCTAAATACACAGGTCCATTTACTATCAAATTGCCAAACAGGTTTGTATATTTCATTAGTAATTTTTTCGCCTGCTTTATTACAAGTATCTAAATCTTTCATGGGAATAGAATGTAAGGAGGGACTTGTTATTCCACTAACCTCTGGCCTGCCTCCAGGACCTTGTCTATAAGTTCCAATTACTAACCAATAGTTAGCTTTCGCAGAAACAGAAAAAGTTAAGGAAAAAAGAAAAAATAATATTAAAAAAGATTTTTTTTTCATTTTTCCATACTAGCTTTTAATTTTTAAATGTAAATTGCTATTAATTAATTAGGTTATTAATTATTTTTGGAATATTTAAAATTTGTTTTATATGGATTAATACAAGGGTTGACGGAATTTATTCCTGTAAGTAGTACAGCTCATTTAAAAGTTATATCTCTTTTTTTAGGAATTGATGATCCTGGAGCATCCTTATCAGCTACTATTCAACTTGGAAGTGTTCTAGCCATAGCTTGGTATTTTAGGAATGATATTTTTAATTACAGAAGTCAATCTTCCAAAAAATTTCTTGAATATCTCTTACATGAAAGATTATTAAGGTCTATTTTGATTGGTACTATACCCATTGTTTTGCTTGGTGGGACTATAAAAATATTTATCCCTTCTTTTTTTGAAAACGTTCTTCGTTCAAATTTATCAATAGCATTGGTCTCATTTCTAATGGCTTTTTTTATGTACTTGGCAGATAGTTCGAAAAGAGGAATTATTAATATTAAAAACCATAATTATTCAAATAGTTTTTTTATAGGTTTCTTTCAAGCATTTGCAATTTTTCCTGGCGTTTCAAGATCGGGAGTCACTATTTCTAGCGCTTTAATATCAGGATGGGAACGAGGCGATGCTGCTAAATTTTCTTTTCTTTTGGGGATACCAGCTATCTCTCTTGCTGCTATCGTTGAATTTATTTCTTCTTTTAATGATTTTCTTTCGTTAGGTTTTCCTCCACTTTTTGTTGGTTTTATTACGACATTTTTGTCCTCTTTATTAGCAATAGATTTCTTATTAAAGTATTTTTCTTCAAATGGGTTGAAAATATTTATCATCTATCGAGTAATTTTTGGTGTCGTAATTCTTTTGAATTTATAATTTGATGAAAAATTTTTTTTTGCAAATGTGTTAAGGTTTTAAAAAATTCTTTTTAATGTACAATTTTATATCTTTCCAATTAGGTGAAGTCGAAGTTTCAAATCTTACAATATTGGTTTTAGCATTTTTTTCTTCTTTTACATTCATAGCTGTAGGCATAAGTTCATATAAGCTATACAAATCACTTATAAATGAAGACAATAAGTAATCGGAACGGCGGGATTTGAACCCACGACCCCCACTACCCCAAAGTGGTGCGCTACCAAACTGCGCTACGCCCCGTGTCTTTACTATAAAGATTAGATTGATTTAAATGTTATTCTTTATAGGATTGTTATCAGATCTCAATACACACTTATCAACTTCCCAATTAAAGTTTTCCCATATATGGTCTTCTAATTTATAGTTGCTACCAGTAAAAACTCCTAACTTAACTTTTGTAGGTGAAGCAGAACAATACTGTCTGCTTCCAGCTGATGCAAGATATTGTTGATGGTATTGTTCCGCATAAAAATATGAATCTATCATTTTTATTTCCGTTTCAATTAAACCAAGATTTTTTTTGGTTAGTTCCTTTTGATATTGTTCCTTACTAGCTAATATAGTTTTGATATTATTATCATTTTTGTAATATATTGAGGATCTGTATTGCGTTCCCATATCATTACCTTGCCTGTTTTTTTGAGTAGGGTCATGACATTCCCAAAACATTTTTAATAAATCACTTACATCTATTTCCCTTTTATCCCATATAACTCTTACAACTTCTGAATGACCAGTTAAACCTGAACATACTTCATAATAAGTTGGGTTGTTTTTTTCACCTCCAGCATAACCTACAGAAGTTGTGACAACTCCAGGAAGTTTCCAAAAACATTTTTCAGCCCCCCAGAAACAACCACATCCAAAAATTATTTCATCTTCTTCTGCGTTAGGATCTTTTCTAAAATCTGTTTTTAAAATTCTGTGTAAAGAATAAGCATCATTAGTTAAATCTGCCTCCTCAATGTTCATAATTTTTTTCAGGAATTTAAACATAAATTAAATCTATTCATTATAAGTAAAAAAATTACTTTTAGCTCTTAACAATTCTGGTAGCTAGTTCCCTTTCCCAAAGTTGTTTATATATACCATTGACTTTTACTAAATCTTTGTGAGCCCCTTCTTGTACTATTTCTCCTTTATCCATCACTAAAACCCTATCACAGGTAGCTGCCACAGAAAGTTGGTGACTAATCATTATGATTGTTTTATTACTTCTATCACTCATTTCATTTATTATTCTTGCTGCTGTTTTATTATCCACGCTTGCTAAAGCATCATCAAGAACAACAATAGGAGAATTAACAAGTAGTGCTCTTCCCAGTGCAGTTCTTTGCCTTTGTCCACCACTTAATGTAATACCTCTCTCACCCACAATAGTTTTAAACCTTTTTGGAAAACTATTGATATCATCAATTAATCCAGCTTTTGTAGCGCTTTCTTTAACCAAATATTTAGAAGCTTTTGGTTCTCCAAAACTTAAATTTTCTGAGATTGTAGAAGTAAATAAGAATGCTTCTTGAGGAACTATTGAAATATTTTTTCTAAGATCGCTCAATTTTAAAGTTTTTACATCAATTTCGTCTAAAAATAATTGATTGTCTGGAATTTCAATAGTACGTCCTAGAGATTTTGCTAGCGTTGTCTTGCCACAACCTACTGGGCCAACTATTGCAATAAGTTCTCCAGGGTAAATTTTAAAATTGAGACTATTTAATGAATTAAATTTTGATCCTGGATACTTTATCGTTAAATTTTTTGCTTCTAAAAATCCTTTAACTTTTCTTTTTAAAAATTTAGTTTCTGCTCTATCTACAATATTTGGATTGTTCTGAAAGATTTCTTCCACACGATCTAAACTTACTTGACCAAGTTGAAAGGTATTTAAGGTAAAACCTAATAAAGCTGTTGGGAAGACAAGTCTTTCTACGTAAAGAATTAAAGCTACTAAACCACCTATCGAGATAAATCCACTCTCTAATTGAAAAGTTCCTAATGATAATAAAATCAATAATGAAATTGAGGAAATCCCTTGTAATAAAGGGAATAGAGTACTCGCTGTTCTTGCAAGTTTTATCGCTGAATTTTGATAGTCATTGTTATGTATGTTAAATTGTTTTTTCTCAGCATTCTCTTGGGCATAAATTTTAATGGCGCTTATACCAGATAGATCTTCTTGTATTAGATCACTAAGTTTTGATAATGATTCTTGTTGAGCTTTTCTTTGTGTAACCATTTTGCCGCCAAATAGACTTACAATTCCAAGGATTAATGGAAATATCATTAAAGCTGATATTGTTAATGTTTTATTAATTGAAAACATTGAAGGAATAGTGAATGAATAAGCTAAGACTATGTTGCATAAGCTTAAAACTGTAAAACCTAAAAGTCTTCTTATGTTTTCAACGTCGCTTGTAGCTCTACTTATGATGTCTCCACTACCTTTTTTTTGAATCCATTCAGGATCTTGAATAAGTAAATGGTCAAAAAGTTTTTGACGAAGATTTACTTCTACTTTCCTACCTATGCCGAAGACAATCTGTCTTGAAAATAATCTTATTAAACCCATACATGTTGCTAAAAATATTAACCATAAAGATTTAGAAATAACAAAATCCGAAGAAAACCCTTTTTGTAATTGGTCAATTATATTTTTTACTTCTAATGGTATTACAACACTAAGTATGTTAACTAATAATAGAGCCAAAGCTCCATATAAGAATTCTTTTTTGTAGGGTCTTAGATATTTAGATATAACTTTTATCTTTAAATTTTTCATTTTATTTTGCCGATATGATTAAGATAATGTTTCATTTTTGAATATGTGAGCTAATTTTATAAATGATTCAGTATTTATTTATGGGTAACGAACAAACTCATCCATTACATGAAACAGACAAGAACATTATAGATTCCCTTATCACTAAAAAAATACCAGATGATCTTGACTATATAAATTTAGCTAGATTAATTAATCGTTATACCAATTTCCCAGGAGAAATTGAAATTAAAAACGATATTGAAAAAATTTTAAATTTTTGGAAGATCACTAAAAATGAACTTTTTTCAAAAACAAAAAATATTTGGTCAAAAAGCTTCAGGCCTTCTAATACAAATAAAGATTTAGTTGGTTCAGGTTTTGATACCTCAAATTGAATTTATTCTGCATAATTTTTCCTTCATAAATAAATAAATGTCTTCAAATCTAACAAACGCTGAAATCCTGAATAATTTGTTGGAAGGAAGGGATCTTGATGATTTAACTTCTAGATCTTTAATGCAAAGATGGCTTAATGATGAAATTTCTGATGTTGAAACAGGAGCTTTTTTGAGTGCTTTGAGAGCAAAGAGTTCTACAGGTATCGAACTAAGCTGTATGGCTGAGGAACTCTTAAATGTTTGCGAATTGCCAGCAGCAAGACCAAATTTGTATTTGGTAGATACTTGTGGAACAGGGGGAGATGGAGCTAATACATTCAATATTTCAACTGCCGTAGCATTTGTATCTGCATCTTGTGGGGTAAAAATTGCAAAACACGGAAATAAAAGTGCTAGCGGAAAAGTTGGCTCTGCGGATGTTTTGTTGAATCTTGGTTTAAATTTAAATTGTTCATTAGAAAAAGTAATAAAAGCCGTAAGTGAAATTGGAATAACTTTTTTGTTCGCACCTGTTTGGCATAAATCTTTAATAAAACTCGCTCCGTTAAGAAAGACCCTCGGAATAAGAACAGTATTTAATCAACTTGGTCCATTGGTAAATCCTTTAAGGCCCAATGCACAAGTTTTGGGTGTTGCTTCTGAGGAACTTTTAGAACCTATGGGAAGCGCGCTTTTAAAAATGGGTATGAATAGAGCAATAGTCGTTCATGGTTCTGGGGGTCTTGATGAAGCTTCGCTGCAAGGAGAAAATAAATTAGTATTTGTTGAAAATGGTGAATTGCGGTTTTCAGAAATAAATATTTCAGACTTTAACCATGAAAATATATCTAATGAAAAACTTGTAGTTTCTGATTTTGAGTCTAACGAGGAAATATTAAAGTCTGTTTTAAATGGATCTGGACAAAAATCTCATATTGACGTAGTCGCCTTGAATTCTGCTTTAGTGCTTTGGGCCGCAGGAATTGAGGATGATTTAAGTGAAGGATTTAATAAAGCTTTATTTTCTATTAATCAAGGAAATCCCTGGAAGATGTTTTTACTTTTAAAAAATTATTTATCAGCAATTTAATTTATTTCATATTGATGATTAATCCATATAAGAAAAACGCGAAATTGGTTTTAAGTAATGGAATTGTATTTCCAGGATTCTTTTTTGGTGCTTCTGGTACAGCAATTGGTGAAATAGTTTTTAATACGGGAATGACCGGATATCAAGAAGTTATTACTGATCCAAGTTATTATGGACAGTTATTAACATTCACTTATCCAGAGATTGGAAATACAGGTATTAATTTTGAAGATTCAGAATCTAATATTAATGTTAAAGGTATAATTGTTAGAAATTTTTCTTCTAATAGCAGCAATTGGAGATCTAAAAAGAATTTTAATCAATGGTTAATTGAAAAAAATATCATAGGTCTTTATGGAATTGATACAAGGGCTCTAGTTAAAATTTTAAGATCTAGTGGTGCGATGAATGGAATTATCACCTCTTTAGATAAAACTGAAGAAAGTTGTTTAAAAATAATTAACGATACTCCAAAGATGGAGGGGTTAAATTTATCAAAAGTAGTTTCAACAAAGAATCAATATTTATGGAAAAGTCACACACAAACAATTTTTGATTTAAGAAAAAAATATGCTGAATCGTCGAAAAAATTAAAAATAGTAGCAATTGATTTTGGAATTAAAAATTCCATTCTGAATAGACTTGTATCCCATGGTTGTGAAGTTTTGGTTTTACCTTCTCGATCTTCTCAAAAAGATGTTTTATCTAACAATCCAGATGGGATATTTTTCTCAAATGGTCCAGGCGATCCTTCTTCTGTTTCTGAAGGTATAGACTTAGCAAAATCACTAATTGAATACGGTGAAATACCTATGTTTGGTATTTGCCTTGGCCACCAAATATTTGGATTGGCATTAGGAGGTTCAACTTATAAATTACCTTTTGGACATCGTGGTTTAAATCACCCTTGCGGTGATAATAATAAAATTGAAATAACTAGTCAGAATCATGGTTTTGCTATTGATCCTAATTCTCTCTCAAAGGATATAGTTAGAATAACCCATTACAACCTCAACGATAATACTGTGGCTGGCCTAGAGGTTAATAATAAGCCAATATTTAGTGTGCAATATCATCCAGAAGCAGGACCTGGCCCACATGATTCAGATTATTTATTCAATAAATTTGTTTCTCTAATGTTAGAAAGATGTTGACATATTGTTTTCTTTTGATTTGATAATTACATTTGATATATTAATTTTTTGGAGGTATTAGATCATAGAAGATTTCCAGAAGTTAACCGTTTCTTTAAGAGGAAACCTTGAGGTTAAAACAAACATTGTGGTTTTTACTTTTAAAGGCCAACTTGATGCTTTCTCAGAAAAACAATTTAAGACTTTTGTTACTAATAATTTAAAAAATGACCTTCCATTCGTTATTGATCTCACAAAAATAGATTTTTTAGATTCCTCGGGTCTTGGAGCACTTGTTCAAACTGCTAAAGAATGCAAAAAGTCGAAACTTGGTTTCTCTGTCGTTGGAAATTCTAGAGTTGCTCAAACAATTAAACTTGTTCGTTTAGGGGATTTTCTTAACTTGAAGTCAAGTCTTCAAGATGCATTAAATTATTTGAAGAATTGAATTATTGGATTCAAAACTTGGTTCCTTATGGATCTCCCGAGGATATAGGCGTAATTCAACTTGCTTGGCTTGGAGATTCGGTATGGGAGCTTCACCAAAGATTAAGACATGTTCATTTCCCTTTAAAATCTAAAGATCTCCATTTATCTGTAGTAAACGAAGTAAAAGCAAAATCTCAGTCAAAATCATTAAGACAAATTGAACATTTATTAAATTCAAATGAAATGGATCTAATTAGGCGTGCTAGAAATAAAACAAAGAGATATCCAAAATCTTCAGACCCCACCATATACTCTAGAGCAACTGGTTTTGAAACTCTCATTGGCTGGCTATTTCTAAAAGATCCTCAAAGATTATCAACACTTTTTGAATATTTAGAATTAAATATGAATTAAACCTATGAAAAACTCCTCTAAAAAAAATTTTCTCCAAAAAAATAATAAAGAGTACAAAAAAAATTCTGATTTTGGTTTTGACTCAAAAAATTCAAAACGTTCAGAAAAAACTGAAAAATTTTTGAAAAATTCTGCTAAAAATAAAAATATTGAAAATTTAAATTACTATGATAAAAATAATACATTTTCATCTTTAAAAAGGAGAAAGCCAACATTTAAATCTAATACAGAATTTCCTGATAATAATTCTGATATTCATCAAAAGTTTACTAATAAGAGAAATTTTGATGATTGGATATGGGGTAAACATTCGGTTTATGAGGCTCTTAGTAGCGAAAGAGCGATTAATAGGATTTGGTGTACGTCGGAAATCTTTTCTTCTGACAAATTTTATCTTTTACTAAAGGACTTTAAATCAAAAGGAGTCCTTATTGAAGAAGTTTCATGGAACAGGCTTTCACAATTAACTTATGGTGCTTCTCATCAAGGTGTTGCATTGCAGTTAGCATATTCTAAAACAATATCCCTAGAACAATTAATCGATTTTTCTAGACATAACTGTGCGAATCCTATAATACTTGCATTAGATGGTATAACTGATCCACATAACGTTGGCGCAATTATAAGATCAGCGGAAGCATTTGATTGCAAAGGAATTATTATTCCTCAGAGAAGATCTGCAGGATTGACGGGTACAGTCGCCAAGGTGGCTGCAGGAGCCTTAGAACACTTGCAAGTAAGTAGAGTTGTTAACTTAAATAGAGCACTTGAAGAGCTTAAGAAAAATGGTTTTCTTGTTGTTGGCTTATCTGGAGATGGGCAATTATCTATCTCAAATTTTCTAGAAAAAGCACCTTTGGTTGTTATAGTCGGCTCTGAAGATAAGGGTATTTCTTTGCTTACTCAAAAAAAATGTGATTATCTTTTAAGCATTCCTCTTAAAGGTAAGACTTCAAGTTTAAATGCCTCTGTAGCCGCCGCCATATCACTATTTCACTTGACGAGTAAATAATTTATTTGTTAAAAGTCACGGTTATTAAAAAATCTCTAAAATGTTGTTGTTTCAATATATTTTTATGATTAATAAAAATTTATTGAATTTTCACTACAAAATTGTATAGAATTTAACAAGAATTGATGGTCTTGCAGGCCAAAAAAATTGATTAGAAACTTTGGAAACAAACTTGGATTAGCCTGGTGGGCTAAAATTGAGACAGAACAACCTAGTGGTACTTACTGGTTCGGACCATTTATTACTAAACGTAGTTTAAATGAAAATATATCTTCTTTTATTAAAGATCTATCTGATGAAGGATCTAAAAATATTAAACATAGTTTGGTTCGATGCAAAAAAGAAGAACCACTAACTTTTTGATAACTTTTAATCTAAGAAATAAATCAAGAAATGAATTTTAATTCTTTAAGAAAGGAAATTATTAGCAATAATGCTTCAGTTAAGGAATTAATTAATGATTTTTTTTCCAAAATCGATCAGAAAGATTCTGAGATTAATTCATATATTTGTACTACAAAAGATAATGCTATAGCTCAAGCAGAGAAAATTGATAAATTAATTCAAAATAAAGAAAAGCTTCCTCCTCTCGCGGGGATGCCAATAGCAATAAAGGATAATATTTGCACCAGAGGTGTTGCAACAACTTGTGCTAGTAAAATGCTTAAAAGTTTTGTTGCGCCTTATGAATCCACAGCTTCGAGTAAATTATGGTCTTCAGGGGGAATTTGTTTAGGAAAAACAAATTTAGACGAATTTGCAATGGGTAGTTCAACGGAAACTTCTGTATTTGGTGTCACTTCAAACCCTTGGGATATTAGTAGAGTGCCAGGAGGCAGTTCAGGCGGCAGTGCTGCTTCAGTTGCTGCTGGATTTTCTGCAGCGGCTATAGGCTCTGATACAGGAGGATCAATAAGACAACCAGCATCTTTTTGTGGCGTCGTAGGTCTCAAACCTACTTATGGCAGAGTTAGCAGATGGGGACTTGTTGCTTTTGCTAGCTCTCTTGATCAAATTGGCCCGATTACTAATACTGTCTCAGATGCGGCTGAAATTCTCTATACGATATCTGGTAAAGACCCCTTTGACTCAACATGTCTTGATAAGCCAGTACCAAATTATTTGACTGATTTAAATAAATCTATAAAGGGTTTAAAAATAGGAATCATTAAAGAATGTTTTGAACACCCAGGGCTTAATTCAGAAGTTAAGGAATCTGTTCTTTCTGGAATTGATAGATTCCAAGCTTTAGGGGCTGAAATTATTGAAGTTGAATGTCCTAGATTTAACGATGGAATCGCAACATATTATGTCATTGCACCATCTGAAGCCTCCGCAAATTTAGCTAGATATGATGGAGTTAAATATGGCTACAGATCGAATGAGGGTTCAAATCTTATAGATATGACTTCAAAAAGTAGAGCAGAAGGTTTTGGAGATGAGGTACAAAGAAGAATTCTGATAGGAACTTATGCTTTGTCCGCTGGATACAGTGATGCATATTACAAGAAGGCTCAAAAAGTTAGGACACTCATAAGAAAGGATTTTGATAATGCTTTTAAGAAAGTTCATGTTTTATTAACTCCAACATGCCCAACCACTGCTTTTTTGAAGGGAGATTTTGTCAATGATCCACTTTCAATGTATTTGTCTGATCTATTAACTGTTCCTGCTAATTTAGCAGGCCTCCCAGCAATCAGTATTCCTTGTGGTTTTGACACTAAAGGGTTACCTATTGGAATGCAATTGATAGGCAATGTATTAGAAGAATATAGAATATTGAATGCCGCAAATATCTTTGAAATTGATGCTCAGGTAATTAAGAACAGACCTTTATTTTAAATTTGTATTAATAATTAATTTGTAATCACAAAGTATAGATCTTTTCGAAATTTTCTCTATCTTATATATATAAATTATTTGAATATGGCTTTCGTTCCGCTTCATAATCATAGTGACTACAGCTTGCTCGATGGTGCCAGTCAAATTTCAAAAATTGTTGATAGAGCTTGTGATCTTGGAATGGAATCGATAGCTCTTACTGATCATGGAGTTATGTATGGTGTTCTTGATTTGCTCAAAAAGTGTAAAGAGAAAGGTATAAAACCAATTATTGGTAATGAAATGTATGTGATTAATGGATCTATTGATGATCCTCAACCAAAAAAAGAAAAAAGATATCATTTGGTGGTGTTAGCAAAAAATTATATTGGTTATAAGAATCTTGTTAAGTTAACAACAATTAGTCACCTAAATGGTATGAGAGGTCGAGGCATTTTTTCTAGGCCATGTATTGATAAATCTCTTTTAAGCAAATATAGTGATGGTTTGATAGTTTCTACAGCTTGTCTTGGTGGAGAGATACCTCAGGCTATATTAAAAGGTAGATTAGACGTAGCAGAGGATATAGCTCTTTGGTATAAAAAATTATTTGCTGATGACTTTTATCTAGAAATACAAGACCACGGCTCTATTGAGGATAGGATTGTTAACGTTGAATTAATAAAAATTGGAAAGAAGCACAAAATAAAAGTCATCGCGACCAACGACGCACACTACTTATCGAGTATGGATGTTGAAGCACATGACGCTTTGCTTTGTGTATTAACAGGAAAACTAATAAGTGATGAAAAAAGATTGAGATATACCGGTACAGAATATATTAAAAGTGAAAATGAAATGCTTGAACTTTTTAAAGATCATATTGATGATGAATCAATCATTGAGGCAGTGAACAATACAGTAGAAATATCTCAAAAAGTTGAAGAATTTGATTTGTTTGGTAATTATAGAATGCCAAAATTCCCTCTTAACGAAGATGAAGATATAGATTCATTTTCTTTCCTTACAAAATTATCAAATAAAGGCCTTTTAAAAAGACTTAATAAAAATGATCTTTCAGAAGTTGATGAGAACTATAAAAAAAGACTATCTTCCGAATTAAAAATTATTAAAGATATGGGCTTCCCAGATTATTTTTTGGTTGTTTGGGACTACATCAAATTTGCTAGAGATAACTCTATCCCTGTAGGTCCAGGTAGAGGTTCTGCCGCAGGCTCACTAGTAGCTTATGCTCTTCAAATTACAAATATAGATCCTGTTGAGCATGGATTGTTGTTTGAGAGATTTTTAAATCCAGCAAGAAAGTCAATGCCAGATATTGATACCGACTTTTGTATTGATAGGAGAAATGAAGTTATAGATTATGTTACTAAACGTTATGGAGAAGATAAAGTTGCGCAAATAATTACTTTCAATAAGATGACCTCTAAGGCGGTTTTAAAAGATGTTGCAAGGGTACTAGACATACCATATGGAGAGGCGGACAAATTGGCTAAGTTAATACCGGTTGTGAGAGGGAAACCTTATAAATTAAATGAAATGATTGATAAGAATTCTCCTAGCCAAGAGTTTAGAGACAAATATATTAATGATAATAGGGTAAAAAAATGGGTTGATTTGGCTTTGAGAATTGAAGGAACTAATAAAACATATGGAGTTCATGCTGCTGGAGTTGTTATCGCATCAGATCCTCTAGACGAACTTGTACCTCTTCAAAGAAATAATGAAGGGCAAATAATAACTCAATATTCCATGGACGATATCGAATCACTTGGATTATTGAAAATGGATTTCTTGGGTCTTAAGAATCTTACGATGATTGAAAAAACAGTTTCTCTTATTAATCAATCTACTGGAAGGAGAATAAATATTGATGAGTTACCACAAAATGATGGTAAAACCTTTGATCTTATCGGGAGAGGAGATCTTGAGGGTATTTTTCAACTTGAATCTTCCGGTATGAAACAGGTCGTTAGAGATTTCAAACCTAACTCTCTAGAGGATATTTCGTCTATATTGGCTCTTTATAGACCTGGCCCTCTTGATGCAGGCCTTATACCTAAATTCATAAATAGAAAAAATGGAAACGAAAAGGTTGATTTCCCTCATCCTTTAATTAAGTCAATTCTCACTGAAACCTATGGAATTATGGTTTACCAAGAACAAATTATGAAAATTGCTCAAGACCTAGCCGGTTATTCTCTGGGTGATGCTGATTTACTTCGAAGAGCAATGGGGAAAAAGAAAGTTTCTGAAATGGTAAAGCATAGGAATATTTTTGTAGACGGTTCCATGAAGAAAGGTGTAAATGAAAAATTAGCAAATGATCTTTTTGATCAAATGGTTTTATTCGCAGAATATTGCTTTAACAAAAGCCACTCAACTGCTTATGGTGCCGTAACTTATCAAACTGCATTTTTGAAAGCTCATTTTCCTGTTGCATATATGGCAGCCCTTTTAAGTGTTAATTCTGGATCTAGTGACAAGATGCAAAGATATATTTCTAATTGTTATTCCATGGGAATAGATGTTATTTCACCGAGCATTAATTTCTCTGGTGTCGATTTCACTATTAAGAATAATCAGATTTTATTCGGGTTGTCTGCGATCAAAAATTTAGGAGATTCTGCAATAAGAAATATAATTGAAAATCGAAACAGTTTTGGAACCTTTAAGTCATTATCAGATTTGTGCGATCGTTTACCTTCTAATGTTCTTAACAAAAGAAGCCTTGAATCTCTAATTCATTGTGGAGCACTTGATGAGTTTTCAAATGATAATAATAGAGCTCAGTTATTGACAGATCTTGAACATGTTATTGAGTGGGCCTCTTCAAGAAATCGTGATAGATTATCAGGGCAAGGAAATCTATTTGACTCTAATGAAGAATTTTCTAATGTTGCTTTTTCAGATTCACAATTAGCTAAGGTTGATGATTATTCACTTATTGAGAAATTAAAGTTAGAAAAGCAGCTATTAGGCTTTTACTTGTCTGACCATCCTCTAAAGCACTTAACTAAACCAGCAAAACTTGTATCACCTATAAGCATTTCGCAGTTAGAAGAAACTAAAGATAGAACCAAAGTCTCTTTGGTTGGAATGATTCCAGATTTGAAGCAAATTACAACGAGAAAAGGAGATAGGATGGCTATAGTTCAGCTTGAAGATCTTTCTGGAAGTTGCGAAGCGATAGTTTTCCCAAAAACCTATGTCAGATTATCCGAATTTCTTTTGACTGATACTAGATTATTGTTGTGGGGAACAATAGATAAAAAAAGTGATAAGACACAATTAATAATCGATGATTGCAGAGAAATAGATAATCTTCAATTGCTTATTATTAATCTTGAAAGTTATCAAGCATCAGATGTAAGAGTACAAAATACATTAAGAAACTGTTTAACTAAATTTAAACCAGAAAAAGATAGATGTGGAATCAAGATTCCAGTTTTAGCTGCAGTAAGAAATGAAAATAGTGTTACCTACGTCAAATTTGGTGATCAATTTTGTATTGGAGATATACAAGGAGCCTGCAAATTATTAAAAGAAAATTCATTCCAAGTTAACTTGAAATCTTTAGTTTCCTAGATTAACTTTTATCCTCGAAATTTTGCGTTGCAGGTTTGAAGGCTGCTTTTGCACGTTGTATGTTCATTGGAATATTTTCAATACCAAAAAAAGATCCAGGCTCTTTATCCCAACTGGCTGATAATATTCCAAAACTTAATCCTGCTAGACCTAACAAAAAAAACAATGCTGAAATTGCAATTGTTGATGAAGGGGGTATTTCAGCAATATTCCTTGTAACTACAATATAGCTAACAACAAAAACAGACATCCCTAATATAGTGGGTATTCCTGCTGTAAAAAATATTCGTCTTGCCATTCTATCTGCAACATATTTAGGAATACCACTTGATGATCTGTTAGGTTTAGTTTCAATATTAGATGGTTTGTCTAGATTAGCAAACGCAGTATTCTCTTGATAATTTTTTTTCTTTTTAGATTGTGTCTTTTTTTTTGATTGCTTTTTTTTCATTAATTGAAATCATCCTCTGATTCCAATTTTCTTTACTAATTCTTGATATCTCTGAACGTTTTTTTCTTTTATGAAAGATAGTAATCTTTTCCTTTTGCCAATCATTTTTAATAATCCTTGCCTTGAAGCGAAATCATGAATGTTTCCTTGAAGGTGGTCACTTAATTTCGATATTCTTTTTGAAAGCAGTGCTACTTGAACTTCGGCTGAACCTGTATCAGTTGAATGAACTTGATGAGTCTCAATTAGCTTCTGTTTTTCAGCTGTATCTAATGACATAAAATTTATTTCTTTTACACTATGATACTACGTCATCTAGCTAAATTACTACTATCCTTATCTAGATAATTCATAGCTAATTTCAATAAATTTTCAAATGATAATTTATTATCTTTTTGAACAGGGAGATCTACTTCTTTATAAATAATTGGCAAAATACTCTTAATTTCCTTATTTTTGTAATTTAATGATTGAAGGGTTAACTGAAGGTCCTCTATCATTTTATTAGTTTCAGGATCCTTAATCTCAAATTTATCATTGACTTTTTTATCTTCAAATTGTATTTCACTTTTAAATTTATTTTTTAATTCTAAAATTATCCGATCACTCATTTTTTGTCCTACACCAGGTACGGTACAAATTAACTTTTTGTTTTGTGTCTTTATTGCATTGATAACTTCACTAATGGAAAATTTATTTAATATCCCCATACCGATTTGTGATCCAACACCTCTTATACTTAAAATTTCAATAAAAAAATTCTTCTGATCCTTTGATGTAAATCCAAATAATAAATCTGAATCTTCTTTCTTAATATGTTTTAACCAAAGAGTGATTTCTTTATTTGATATCTGATTTGTTTTTAATTTTAGAAAAAAGGATTCTAGTATTTGTATTTCATAACCTAATCCCTGACAATTTATTAAAACAAAAAATTTTTGATTAATTTGCCATAACTCAACCAACTCTCCATTTATCCAACTAATCAATTAACCACCATCCACTTGACATCCAATTAGCGCTCCTGCAGTCCCACCAGCAGGTACGGCCCAAAATCTGTCTTTACCCCTAGAGGAGGATAATGCTATCCCAGCACCAAGAATACCTCCAATAACAGAGCCTTCACTACAGTCATTATCATCTATTTTTTCGGCTTTACTTTGACCGCCACAAGGTACTACAACGTCAACTTCATAACTTTTTACGTAGCCTGGGCTTGATTGCGTTCCAGGAATATATTCTTCTCTATATTCAGTTCTTGTACAAGTTACTGACTTTGGCGTTGTTGCTTTAACTTGAACAATAGGAGAAAAACAAAATAATAAAGCTAAATAGAAAAATTTCACCGTTTTTTTTTTTAACTCTACTAATATTCTATGTCCTTTTGATTATTTTGGTACTAGTTATAATAGTTCCTAATAAAACTAGTGAAGCGCCTAATAAAAAATTTATGTTGATTATTTCACTAAAAAACAAAATCCCCCAAATTGAACCGAATAAAACTTGTAAATAGTTAATTGTTGATGCTTCAGAAGCAGGTAAATTTTTTAATCCTATAGTTAAGAATGTCTGACCTAATTGAGTAAATAAGCCAATACCTATAATCCATACCAATTCATTCAAATTTGGAGTAACCCAGTTAATTAATGCAATTGGCAATAAAGTTATAAATGAAACAAGTGGAAAATATTCAATAATTACATAAACATCTTCAGTAAATGAAAGTTTCTTAACTGTAACGTACGCCAATGCGGTGCAGATTGCCCCAAGAAATGCTATCAAAATCGAAACATTTTCAATTTCAACGTTTATATTTGATAATTGACTTGGATTTAAGATTATTAATATTCCAATCCAGCCAATAACTAAAGCAAAAATTATATTAAGAGTTATTTTTTCT
>CABZNT010000002.1 GCA_902527105.1 uncultured Prochlorococcus sp.
TTAGTACTTTTGTTAGATTCTTTAAGATTAGGGTTATTTTATGGTTTCTTTACCGAAAGTCTTAAGTTGCTATAAATTTATTTGTTGTGTTTCTGTAATAGATAAAGCAAAGCCATCCTTATAGGGATACCATTTGCAACTTGATTATTAATTAAGCAATTAGGATATCGATCCACTATTTTGCTACTTATTTCGATGTCTCTATTGATGGGACCAGGATGGAGAATTGGAATTTCTTTGTTATTCAAGGATAATTTATCTGGGGTTAAGCCATAATCCAAACTATATGAATCAATGCTACTTAGTAAATTTTCCATCATTCTCTCTTTCTGGAGTCTTAACACAATAATCGCATCTGCAATTTTTATTGATTCTTCCAATGATCTAGAAATTGTTATGGAACCTCTCGATTTAACTGGATCTTCTGTTTGATTTGGCGCGGGGGTTTTTAAAAAATTGATTAATTCATCAGGTATTAATGTTTTAGGACCACATAAGATTATATCCGCGCCGAATGCACTCAAAGCCCAAAGATTTGACCTAGCAACCCTTGAATGATTAACGTCTCCAATTATTAAAATTTTTTTGGAATTTAAAACCTCTGGATTCAGTGTTTTTTTGGAAAAGAATTTTATCAATGTATAGATGTCAAGCAATCCTTGGCTCGGGTGACTATGTAATCCATCTCCCGCATTAAGAACAGAAGTTTTAGAGTTTATTGCATCAAGCTTTTCAGCGATCTCAAAGGTTATGTAACTTGATGAATGTCTGATAACTAATGTATTGGCTCCCATCGCCGAATAAGTTATGGCGGTATCAATTATTGTTTCGCCTTTTGTTAAAGAACTAGAGGATGGTGCAAAAGTTTGGACGTCAGCAGAAAGTCTTTTTGCTGCAAGCTCAAAACTATTTTTTGTTCTTGTACTAGGTTCAAAAAATAAAGAAGTTACCAAAGTCCCTTGTAAGGCCGGTATCTTTTTCGTTCCTGCATTCTTTAGTGCATCAAATCTATTAGCTAATTCAAATACCGACTCATAATCTTTAATTGAAAAATTAGCTAGAGTGTGAATATGTTTATGAGGCCAAATTTGCATTACTTTTAAAAGAAAAATGATTATTGAAATTTAGGTGTTCTGTCACCTTTTATTCTTTTACTTACACTCCTACTATTTTTGAGATACCAACGCCATTTTATATTTTTTGCCTTTGATATGCCAATCCTCGTAGTTTGAATAAGATCTTTTTCTTCCAGAGTGGATTCTCTTGGAGAAATCCATAAAGATTTGTTATGAAGAACTTCAAGTGAGTTAAATGAAATATCTACGTTGAATGTCTTAGTAACTAGGCCAGGTCCAGAAGCTAATCTTTCATTCTTTTTAGGGATAAAAACTGATCTTATTAATACACCACTCGCAAAATTCTCTTTATCAGTAACTATGTTTAAACAATGATGAATCCCATATGATTTGTAAATATAAAACGTGCCAGGTTTGCCAAATAATGATTTGTTTGATTTAGTCATTTTGCGATAGCCATGACAGGCCTCCTCTTCCTGTGAATAAGCTTCAGTTTCAACAATAATCCCCTTAACATGACTTATCTCATTATTTTTTTTTATGAGTTGACAGCCTATTAAATCGGGGGCAACAAGTTTAGAGTGCCGATAAAAAAAATTTTTTGGAAATAATTCGTCTTTTATTTTTCAATATTTATCTAATAACATATTTAGCTGAGAAAAATAATTAAGGCTATTAATTGAAATTGATTTTCAAAAAGATGTGATTATTTCTAAAAATTATTTAGAATTCAAAGAATATATAAATAAGATATTCTTGATAAACTATTATTTAATAAAGAAAATATTAAAAGTATGACAAAAATAACTAAAGAGGAAGTAAAAAAAGTTGCTCATTTAGCGAGATTAGAACTCAATGAGAATGAAATTAATAACCATGCAGAACAATTGGAAAAGATATTGGATTATATAAAACAACTTGAAAAAATTGATACAGATGAAGTCCCCTGTACAACGAGAGCAATAGAGGTTATAAATGTACTCAGAAAAGATGAAAAGAAAAATTCTGATTGCAATGAAGAGCTTTTAGAATTGGGTCCATCGAGAGAAGATAAATATTTTAAAGTACCTAAAATTATTAATGAATAAGTTAATTAGTTGCTTCCAATAAATGTTTTGTTGACTATCTTTAACAAAAATTTTTTTATTTTAAAGCCAGGATATAAATTTATGATTTTTCTTATTTTCCCCCTCTTTTTGCTATGACTTCTTATGCCTATTAATAAATCATAAATAAAGTTAAAAATGTCTTCTTTACTTTCAAATATCCCAACTCTTTGAGGGGAGCCTTTTTTATCTAATAATGGCTTAGTTTTTTCATAAGCTACTTTGTATTCAAACCAAGGAATTGAAGGCCAAAGATGATGAATGAGATGGTAATTTTGTCCCATTATTAATAAATTCATAAATTTGCTTGGATAAACTCGAGAATTTATCCATTTATTTCTTGATCGAAATGGTCTATGGGGTAAATAATCAAAAAATATTCCTAAAGTAACTCCCACCATTAATGCTGGGCCGAACCATAAATTATAAATTAAGTTCATAAAGTCAAATTTCAAACCTGCCAAGATAATTGTTATGAATATGGATCTTTCAATTCCCCATTGTAGTAATTCATATCTTCGCCAAAGTTTTCTTTGAAAGAAAAATACCTCATGATAAAAAAATCTTGGAGCAATTAGCCAAATCGGACCAAAAGTACTAACAATATGATCCGGATCATTTTTGGGATGATTTACGTGGATATGATGTTGTAAATGAACTCTCGTAAAAACTGGGAAGCTAAACCCTAATAGAATTGCTGAGCCATGACCCATTGCTTGATTTATCCAAGGAACTGGATGAGCAGCTTTATGGCAGGCATCATGAATTACAGTACCTTCAATATGTAAAGCTAGAAAAGCAGTAGCTACTAGTAAAGGTAAAGGCCAAACACCTCTATACCACTGCCATATGCTAAGAAAAGCGAGGAAATAACCACCAAAAAATAAACCTAATGTTGGATTCCAAAAACTTGGCGGATCTACGTAATTTTTAATCTCTTTTTGCCAATTAAATGTTTTTGAAGAATTAGTATTGTTTGTTGTATTTTTGCTTGTTAAGTTTGAAATCGTTTATTTTATTCTTCAAGTAATATAACTAATATTTTTGGATGATTGCATGCTCAAACATAAAAAATTTCTTTTAAGAGATTTTTAATTTAATTTATTGTGTCAAATTTAGCATCTTAAGAAAAAAAATTTTTAAAACAAACCTCTTTCAATTATTATTTTACTTGAGCGGTCGTGGCGGAATTGGTAGACGCGCGAGTTTTAGGTACTCGTATCTTCGGGTGTGGGAGTTCAAGTCTCCCCGACCGCACTTAAGGTAATTCTGATAGATAGTTTTTTTATTTATATCAACTCTTATAATTTAATTAAGTATTTAATTTAATGAATAACTTGGTATTATCTCTTGGGGCTTTTTATATTGTAATTGGGACGATTTTTCTAACTGTACCGATAATTTATCTTGAGCTAGCTAAACCAAAAGACTTAGTAAAAGCTTTTTTCAATTTATTAATAGGTTTGATATTAATAATTAAAAATAAAACATTAGATGATTCATTTTTTGTTATTTTACTTTTAACAGTTCTAGTTATTTTTTATCTAGTAGAACTTGTTTTATCTAGATGGTACCAATTGACAGATAATGAAAAGAAAAAATTAACTACTTTTTTGGAGTTTAAAAATAACTTTTCGAAAATAATAAAATCTATTAATCTAGTAATTGGTGATTTAACGAAACCTTTAAATTTTTTTAATTTTGGTAGCAATAATAAAAATACAACCCAAAAAAAGTGGGTAAGAAATGATAAAAATGATAATATAAAAGTCTGAAATAAAATAAATTGGTTATTTGAAACATCCCAAAAACTACAGGTCATTTAAGAAAGAATATAATGAACTAGATTTATTTAAATAATTCTTTTGATCACCAATATTTCTTATATCTTCTTATGAAATCTCAAAATAACAAAGAACAAAAATCTGACTTTTCTTATAAAGAGACTTTAAATTTATTAAAAACTGACTTCTCAATGCGTGCTAACTCAGTTGTAAGAGAACCCGAGATTCAGAATTTTTGGGCTAACAATGATATTGATTTCCAATTAGGTTCAAGCAATTCAGGCGAAATATTTACATTACATGATGGCCCTCCTTATGCAAATGGAGCGCTTCATATGGGTCATGCCCTTAATAAAGTTTTAAAAGACATAATAAATAAGTACAAAACCTTAAGAGGATTTAGGGTTCATTTCGTACCCGGTTGGGACTGTCATGGATTACCTATTGAATTAAAAGTTCTTCAGAATTTAAAATCTGATGAAAGAAAGAATCTTGACACTCTAAATTTAAGAAAAAAAGCAACAGATTATGCACATATCCAAATTAATAATCAAAAGGAGGGTTTCAAAAGGTGGGGGATATGGGGAGATTGGAATAACCCTTACTTAACTCTTAAGAAAAGTTATGAATCTGCTCAGATTGGTGTATTTGGGAAAATGTTTTTAAATGACTATATATATAGAGGTCTTAAACCTGTGCATTGGAGTCCAAGTTCAAGGACTGCACTTGCAGAAGCAGAATTAGAATACCCTGATGAACATTATTCAAAAAGTATATATGTTTCATTAAAAATCACTAAATTACCTGAGGAAATTCTTTTAAATTTCATAGAAGAAAATCCTAATATCAAAAAAGATTTTTTTCAAAATAATTCTTTCATAACTATTTGGACTACTACTCCTTGGACCATACCTGCAAATGAAGCAGTAGCAGTAAATCCAAAAATAAACTACGTTTTTGCTATCGATGAAAAGAAGGGAATTTACCTTTTTGCTAAGGATTTATCTTCTGAAATAAGCAAGAAATTTAATAAAGATTTCCAGGTGCTTTTAGAGGTTAAAGGCTCCAAATTGGAAAATATTGAATATCAACATCCCTCTAAGAATAAAAATTGCAGAATTGTAATTGGAGGAGATTACATTACTACGGAATCAGGGACTGGAATAGTTCATACTGCTCCTGGTCATGGGATAGATGATTTTAATGTAGGCCAAAAATATGATTTACCCATAACATGTGTCGTTGATGAAAAAGGTAATTTAAATGAATATTCTGGTCAATTCAAAGGATCAAATGTCCTGAAAGATGCAAATGATTTAATTATTGAACATTTAAAAGGAAATAATTTGCTTCTATTACAAGAAAATTATAAGCATAGATATCCGTATGATTGGAGAACTAAAAAACCAACTATTTTTAGGGCAACAGAACAATGGTTTGCATCTGTAAATGGCTTTAGATCATCGGCATTAAAGGCAATCGAAGATGTTGAATGGATGCCAGAGACTGGAAAGAAAAGAATTTATTCTATGGTTGTTGGTAGAGGAGATTGGTGTATTTCTCGACAAAGGTCATGGGGAGTCCCTATTCCTGTTTTTTATAAAAAAAATGGTAATGACATTCTCCTTAACAAAGAGATAATTAATCATATTCAAGAACTTTTTAGTGAACATGGAGCAGATATTTGGTGGGATTGGGATGTTAAGAATCTTTTGCCAGAAAAATATGCAAAAGAATCGGATCTATGGAAAAAAGGAACAGATACAATGGATGTTTGGTTCGATTCAGGATCTAGCTGGGCCGCAGTATGTGAACTAAGAAGTGAATTAAAGTATCCAGCAGATCTTTATTTAGAGGGCTCAGATCAACATCGAGGATGGTTCCAGTCTTCTTTGCTAACATCTGTTGCTGTGAATAATAAACCTCCATATAAGAAAGTTTTAACTCATGGTTTTGCACTTGATGAAAATGGAAGAAAAATGAGCAAATCTCTAGGAAATGTTGTTGATCCAAATATAATTATTAATGGAGGTAATAATAAAAAAACTGACCCTGCTTATGGTGCTGATGTTTTAAGGCTATGGGTAAGCTCTGTAGATTATTCAGTAGATGTTCCAATTGGTTCAAATATACTCAAGCAACTTTCAGACGTCTATAGAAAAGTTCGTAATACTGCAAGATATCTTCTAGGTAATATTCATGATTATGATCCTAAAATTGACAGTTTTGAAATTGATCAATTGCCCCTATTAGATCAATGGATGTTAGGCAGATTAGTTGAGGTTACAGATCAAATATCAAACGCTTATGAAAATTATGAATTTTCAAAATTTTTCCAAATTTTGCAAAGTTTTTGTGTTGTAGATCTATCAAATTTTTACTTGGATATTGCGAAGGATAGGTTATATGTAAGTTCTAAATCACAATTTAGGAGAAGATCTTGTCAGTTTGTCATGTCAAAAATTGTTGAAAATTTAGCCGTACTTATTTCTCCAGTGCTTTGTCATATGGCTGAAGATATTTGGCAAAATATTCCATATTCAACTAAAGAAAAATCAGTCTTTCAAAGAGGATGGCCAATATTTTCGCAGTCATGGAAAAATCAAATACTTAATGAGCACATTGCAAATTTAAGAAATTTGAGAGTTGAAATTAACAAGGCTATAGAAGGATGTAGGAACAAACAAATAATTGGAGCAGCTTTGGAAACTGAAGTTAATTATTTACCTGAAGATAAAGCTTTAAAAGATTCACTTACTTGGCTAAAAAAATTTGGCAATCAAGATGTAGATTTATTTAGAGATTGGCTTATAGTATCAAATTTCCAAGTGGTATCCGATTTGGCGGAGAATTCTCTGATTATTGATAACAATGCACTTGGTAAAATTCAAATAAATAAAGCTCAAGGTCAAAAATGTGATAGATGTTGGCATTATCAAAAAGAAATTTTTAATGGAATCGATAATACTAAATTATGCAAAAGATGTTCAAATATTATTAATTTTGAATTAATTTAAATCCAGTTTTTTTGATTTAAAAAGAAAACTGAGTTTTTAGTTTCTCTTATAAAATTTTCTTCGGTTTCTTTTAACGGTGCTTTATAAAGTCTAAAGTTTGTAATTATATAAGTAAGTGCTATTACTTTTTTTTCTGAATCTATTTCAATTGGATGAGTTGTTGAGCTACTGTAACCTCTGAAAATAATTATTTCTAATTGTTCTTTTTGATTTTCTTTTAGAATGAATCCCTGCAGTTTAAGTACCCTATCAGGTATCTCGGAACTTATTTTTTCAAAACTATTTATAAAATCAATTTTTGCCATTTTCTGAGAAGCAGGAATTTCTTCCATTTTTAGGTAATTTTATTATTGACCATTGAATAAGGCCTAAAATATAGATTAATAATGAAAATAATCCTAAGAATTTTGATATCGGCTGAGTAAAGTTAGCTCCAAAGAAAAAATTAAATAAATTTTTTATAATAATATATAAATTTGAAGAAGGCTGAAGCCATATTGCGCACGCATCCGAATTAATAAAAGAAAAGCAGTTGAAGTTTTGTAAACTCTGAATAAAGAAATTGAGAGATATAAAAGTTATCGTCCATCTCCATATTTTTGTTGTTGTGGTAAGGGAGTAAGAAAAATCATATTCATTTAATTCATCATTAATATCGTTCCAAAACCAAACTGAAACTGTCATTAGTAATGTTGAAATATTTGTTATGACAAGAGCATAATTATACTTTCCTATTAAAAGTAGAAGGCTTATAAAAAATAAAAGTGATACTTTCCAATAAATTGATAGAAGTTTAATAACTGCTTTATTTCTTTTTTTAATTGACCAAAAGGATAGAGTAACAGGAATACCAATAAGGAAAATTATTGAAAGTTGAAAGGATAGCCAAATAGAAAGTTGATTAAAAACGTTCAAAACTTTTTCTTTTTAAACACATAATAATTAAACATCAAACTAATACTTTTGAACTTACTATTGTCATAGTTATGAATATTATGCATCCTTATATTATTGCCTAGGAATATATTGACAATTGTATGAGACAGCATGTTAATCCCCTTAGTAGTAATTTCAATCAAATTGAAAGAATACCTTCTTTGTGCGAAATGTTTGGTGATTCCAAATCCAATCTTCATTTGGATATAGGTTGTGCTGCTGGTCAGTTTCTATTCGATTTAGCTTTAGTTAATACCAGTTGGAATTATTTAGGAATTGAAATACGTGAGAAATTAGTCAAAAATGCTAAATTAAAAGTGATTGAAAGAGAAATCAAAAATCTATATTTTATATTTGGTAATGCTAATAATATTTTGAATGATGTCCAAAATAAATTTATTATAAAAAACCTAAAAAGTATTTCTTTTAATTTTCCTGATCCTTGGTTTAAAAAGAGGCATTATAAAAGGCGTGTAATTCAGCCAGAATTTATTAATGTGCTCTCAAATTCATTGCAAAAAGGAACCCTAATTTTTATAAAAACAGATGTAAAGGATTTATTCGATTATATGGATTGCACCATAACAAGTAATTTTCATTTTAAAACAGTAGATAAAAAAGATTTTAATTGTTCCGAAAGTTTTAATCCAATTAAAGTTGAAACTGATCGAGAAAAGTATGCGATTGTTAACCAACTTGATATTTATGAAAAAATTTATATAAAAATTTAATTCATAATTAATTAGTTATTTTATCAATTTCTAAAAAAAGTTTGTTTGTTATTTCGCTTGATAAAGAATGAACTTTCTTATGATTTTTTGCCTCAACAAGAACTCTCATTACAGGTTCTGTGCCGCTAGGCCTTATATAAACTCTACAATTATCCGAATATATTGCCTGAAAATTTTTTATAGATTCATCAATTAAGATTTTGTTTTTTGGATTTAATTTATTGATATTAAAATCTAATTTAATGTTAGTTAGTTTTTGAGGAAAAGGTTCGAAACTACTTTTAAGCCAATCATTTAAATTGATATTTTTCTTTTTACAAAATTTAGAAATTTGCAGTGCAGTCAATATCCCATCACCAGAAAAGTTATTAATTTTGGAAAGTATATGACCTGACTGCTCACCTCCTAAAACAGCTCTTTTTTTCTTAATTGCGTCATGAACATATTTATCTCCTACATCAGTTCTATATAAAATTCCTCCAATTTCCTTCCAGGAATTTTCAAAACCTAAGTTTGCCATTTGCGTTGAAATTAGTAAATTATTTGTGAGAATTTTTTGTTCCATAAGTTCTCTACCCCAAAGGAAAAGAATATGATCTCCATCCAGCACATTGCCTTTTGAATCGACTCCAATTACTCTATCGGCATCTCCATCGAAGCTGAATCCCATATCTGCAGGACTCTCTTTTAATGCTTTTTTTAATGGCTCGAGGTTAGTAGAACCACAATTCAAATTAATTTTCAAACCATTTTTAGAGTTGTTGATAACTTTTACATCAGCACCAAGGGACTGAAAAATTTTTTTTGCGCAAGTTGTCGCTGATCCATAGCATGTGTCTAATATTATTCTCAACCCGCTTAAACTTTCTCCACCCATTGTTTGGATTAGGCTTTTAATATAAGTATCCATAAGATTTCTATTTGTTTTTAGGGGAATCACTTTTGTAGGCATTGATATATTTTGTTTTGACTCTTCAATTATTTTTTGAATTTTATTTTCAAAATTTTTAGTAATTTTTTGACCATTATGGTCAAAAATTTTTATACCATTATATTCTGGCGGATTATGACTTGCAGATATCATTACCCCACTGCTCAGGTTCTCTTGTTTGATTAAAAAAGGTATAGCTGGGGTTGGACAGATTCCAAGATTTATAAATTTGTTGCCACTTTCATTTATGCCTTGTGTTATTGCCTGAAGCAGAATATCTCCACTAATTCTCGTATCTCTTCCAATTATTATTGGACTTTTCTTCTCTAAGATCGAACCAAGAGCGTATCCTACTTTGTAAGCTAGAGAAAAAGTTATCTCTTCATTAAATCTTCCTCTTATTCCATCAGTTCCAAAGATTGATTGCATAATTAGATTTCGGGAATCAAATAAATTTTGATAACTATTCAATCTTTATTTTATCAGTTGATTAAAAGCTTATAAATTTCAATTCTCTTTATTTGTTTAACTTATTTAAGATACCTTTAGTTAGTAATTCATCATAGTGCAATCTGAAAGTCGAGAACCAACTTTAAAGACAAATTTTAAAATAATTCTTGTTTTGATTATATCGATTGTTGTTATTTCAATGCTTTTATTTAAAAATCTATTTTTTAAATCAACATATCTTTTAAAGAGTTTTGGAGAATTATCTGTTGACCCTGAAATAGCTTTCACAAATAATAAACCTACATTTCTGGAATTTTATGCTGAATGGTGTGAAGTTTGCAAAGAAATGGCTCCTCAAGTTTCTGCTCTTAAAGATGAATACGAAAAAGATATTAATTTTGTTTTTTTAAATGTTGATAATCAAAAATGGGGTAATTACATCCAGAAGTTTGCCGTAAACGGGATTCCTCAAGTTAATCTTTTTGATAAAAAGGGTAATCTAGTATCTACTTTGATTGGTAAACAAGATGAAATAAAAATAAGAGAATCTATTAATAATTTAGAAAAAAAAGAGAATCCCTATGAGGAAATTATTAATGCTGAATTTTCAATAATTCAAGAAAATAAAAAAATTGAGGTTAGTCCTCGTAGTCATGGATAATTTTTACCACCCTAAAGACTTGGATACAATTGGAAAGCATTGTTTAAAAATTGACTTGCAATTTTTAGCAATAGACTTGTGTTCTTCTTGGGTACCGTGAGCTGATCTTAAATGAATGTAATGTATCCAAGATCTGCATGATCCAGACATATAGATTCTTGTTGGAGTCGCTAATGGTAAAACAAATCTCGCACATTCTTTGGCTACCCCTTCAGCAAGTAAATCTTCATACAATTCTGAAGCAGCCTGAAAATGTAAACCAATTTTTTCATTGAATCTTTTTTTTAAATCATCAGGAAGGTCGGGGATTGAATTTTGCCTATTTTTAAAATCTTGACGCCTCAACTCTGGCAAAGGAATATTGCCCAATTGAGAACTATCTGCATATCTCTGTGAAAATTCCTGAAAAGTAAATGATCTATGTCTTAAAATTTGTGCAGCTATTCCTCTGTTAGTTTCTATTTGTAGGGTCATAAATGACTGTTCAAAAACACTCCAATGTTCATTTTTAATGCAATAACTCAATAATTTCGAATAATCCTCATTTTCCTGATTTTTTGGATTACTAACTCTTGCAATATAAGCCATTGTTTTTTCTGCATCAGGAGTTAGCGAAATTAGCTCAACTTTACTCATTTTAGATCTTTGCTAGAGTTACTTTCTCTGGTTGGTTTTGATATTTACCTCTTCTATCTTCATAGGTTGTAGAACACGGATCACCTTCAAAAAAGAGTAATTGGCAAATACCCTCTTCAGCATAAATTCTGCAATCTGCACCTGAACTATTACTAAACTCTAAAGTTAGATGACCTTCCCATCCTGCCTCTGCGGGCGTTGTATTAACAATAATTCCAAGTCGTGCGTAAGTACTTTTGCCTATACAGATTACGGTTATGTTTTCTGGCACTTTCATCTTTTCTAAAGCAACTCCTAAACCATAGGAGTGAGCAGGAAGAATAAAAAAGTCGCCATCATTATCATGGTGAAGAACAGTTTTCTCTAAATTATTAGGATTAAACTTTTTGGGGTTCATAACAGTCCCAGGAATATGCCTGAAAATTAGAAATTCTTTTGATGAAAGTCTTAAATCATAGCCATAAGATGAACATCCGTAACTCAAAACTGGCTTTTGTTTATTATCAGGCTCAAGATGTCTCACCAAATTTGATTGAAAGGGTTTTATCATACCTTCCGAAGCTTTTTGATTTATCCAGAGATCATTTTTTAGCATTGTTTTATGAGCGAAGTTCGGTAATTTGATTAGCCATTAATAAAAAATCTTTAGGTATATCTGTACCAGTAAGGATTACATCTCCTGATATAAATCGGTTTTCAAGTGTTGAAATCAAATCATCTTTTTCGATAATTTTCATGTCAATAGCTAAAAAAATTTCATCAAGTATGATTTGGTCATTTTTCCCTGACTGTAGTTCTCTTTTACAAAAATTCCATAATTCAATAGTAGATTCATGAATAGATTTTTTTAAATTCTTATCATTTTCAATTGCTTGAGAATCATATTGATCAAAGGAATGTGATGATCTTACCCAGGTTAAGTTGCCGCATAGATTTACTGCATGATCAACTCCTTGCTTGACCCCTCCTTTCATGAATTGTATTAGTAGTACTTTCCTACCAAGAGCAGCATTTCTTAGAGAGTCTCTAATGATGGATGTGTAGCTACCTCTATAAGAAGATTGGTAGATTTGAATTTGTCCGGATTGTGAAAATTTTTTTACGTTAACTTTGTTAGCAGTATTTGTTTTTACAACATCAAAATTACCTTTGGAATAAATATGAGATGAACTAATTACCATTATTTAGATTCTTTCTACATGCAGTATAATTAGAATCTAATGACACTGCATATAGTGTAATTTTACTTAAAAAAGGGTTAAGTAATTTGAAACTGGCTGAAAAAAGCTTGTCGATAAACCGATAAGAATTAAAAATTGTTACTGTTGATACAAGATATTTTAGGGTGTCTCCTTAAATTTTTTAATAGTCAAGATATTTATGATACCTGCTTCACGAGGACTCAACCGCTTTAGTTCGCAACATTCCGGACAAAGTAAAATTAACTCTGTTGGAGAACGTTTTCCAATCAATAGAACTTTAATGGAAGTTATTAAAGGTCTAGATGGTGCAAGCACAGAAATGGTTGAGAGGTCTAAAACAATATTCTTTCCTGGAGACCCTGCTGAAAGGGTTTATCTTATAAGAAGAGGAGCAGTAAGACTTTCAAGAGTTTATGAGTCAGGTGAAGAGATAACTGTTGCTCTTTTAAGAGAGAATAGTCTCTTTGGTGTTTTATCTCTTCTAACAGGCCATAGATCTGATCGTTTTTACCATGCTATAGCATTCACAAGAGTTGAAATGATAACAGCGCCTGCAAACTCTGTTTTAAGAGCTATAGAGGAAGATGCATCAGTAGGACTGTTACTTTTACAGGGACTTTCAAGTAGGATTCTGCAAACTGAAACAATGATAGAAACTCTTACACATAGAGATATGTCTTCTCGTTTAGTAAGTTTTTTAATGGTTCTTTGTAGAGACTTTGGAGTTGCAGGAGAAAAAGGTATTACTATAGATTTAAGGCTTTCTCATCAGGCAATTGCTGAAGCTATTGGTTCTACAAGAGTAACCATTACAAGATTATTGGGAGATTTAAAGGATTCCGGGCTACTTAATATTGAAAGAAAAAAGATAACAGTATTCGATCCAATTGCTCTTGCAAAAAGATTTAATTGATTCATCATAAATTATGATGTACTGAGTATATGCAAAAGTGTGGCTTGGATTTTAATTGTTTTTTTAATATTACTAGGGGGATTAATTGCACCATTTGGGGATATTCTTGGAACAAAGATTGGTAAAGCAAGATTTAGTATCTTAAAATTAAGACCGAAAAAAACAGCGACTGTAATAACTATTATTACTGGTGGGTTTATTAGTTCAATATCAATAGGTTTATTGATTTTAGTAAGTGAAGAATTCAGACAAAGGCTTTTTGTTGATATTCCTTTTTTGCAAAAAACTTTAGATGAAAGCAAAAAGGCTTTAATCCCTTTACAGGAAGAACAAAAGGAACTTGAAGGTAAAATTATTCAAAAAGAAAAGGAGTTAAATCAGTTAAAAAATAATATTAAAGAATTTAGGAGAGGAAATGTTGTTATCAAAAGAGGACAAACTTTATTTATAGCTGAAATCAACTCTAGCTCAAATATAAAACGAGACTTTACAAAAATCTATAATGAAGCTGATAAATTTGTTAGGAAAATTGTTATTCCAATTAATAAAGAAGCAAGAAATATTCTTTTGTGGAGACCTAGTGATATTACAAAAATTCAGACAATAGCAGATAGGGGTGGTAACTGGATTTTACTAATCAAATCAGCAACAAATGTTTTAAAAGGTGATAATTATGTTTTTGTATCTCCTGATTTATTAGAGAATAAATTTATAGTCAAAAAAGGGGAGGTTATTACAAGTTCTATTCTGGGAGAAAGTGATTTAAATCTTAAATCAATAGATTTAAAAATTAAATCATTGCTTAGAGAAACAAGGGATGAAATTAAATCAAAAGGATCACAAGTTAGTGAAATAAAAACAAATGGAAATTTTGTAAAAAAAATTAGAGACTTTCTTCAAGAAAATCAAAATATCAAATTTAAGTTAGAAGTAGTGTCTTTGAGAGATAGTAAAACTGTAGAACCCATAGTCGTTGAAATCAATATCTTAAAGATTGCATCTTAAATGCCTAGAGTTATAACTATTGATCCAGGGAAAATTAAATGCGGCTTAGTATTAGCTGAAATAAGTGAAAAAAAAGTTTATAAAGCGATTATTCTTAAAAGTGAATTACTAGGGAATTATGTCAGACATTTAATTGCCGCTGAGGACATATCACAAATTATTATTGGCAATGGTACTACCAGTAAAGAAATTAGAGAAAAACTATATTTTTTTAAAAAAGAAATAATAACTTTTGAGGAAAAAAATACCACCTACAGGGCTAAAGCAAGATATTTCGAACTTTTTCCAATTAGTGGTTTGAAGTTTTTAATTCCTAGAGAGGTTTTTATTCTTAATAAAAACCTTGATGCGGTATCAGCGTTGATAATTTTAGAAGATTATTGCAAAACGAAGTTTACTTTGAAACAAAATATAGATTTTAAAACTTGGCTGAAATAGTGAATTTATATTCATTCCCTGTTTCTAGTTCATAATCTTTCTTCAATAAAAATTTCAACAAGGCATTCTCAATTAATGCTCTTCCTAAAGGTGGATTTACCTTTAATAGACCTTTATTAAAGGAGTATGTAAAAGTCCATTTAAATTGACTAGCTTCTACTACCCCCTGAATTTGCTTTTTTGAGAAGCAATATTCCTTAACACTAACATTTGCAATGGTTTCAGGTTTTGAACGCATTTATTAAGGTTGGTTTTTGTCAAAAGAATTTAATTCATTAATTATATATTCTTCTTTTTTAGTAGTTAGTTGTTCTAGGGATTTTATTACTCTCTTATACACTTTATCCAATATTGTTTTTTCTTCTAGAGAAATATTTCCTAATACATGTGAAATGGTATTGAAATTATTTTTTCCTTTTTCTAGAGGAGGTGACCCAATACCAATTCTTATTCTCTTAAAGTCTTGTGTCTGTAATTGTTCAATGATGCTTTTCAGTCCGTTATGTCCACCTGAGCTTCCTTTTTTTCTAAATCTTATTTTTCCAAGGGGAAGATCTTTATCATCGACTATTATGAAAATTTGATCTAAATTTATTTTGTACCAATCAACTATTGCTCGGACAGCATCACCACTGTTATTCATAAACGTATTTGGTAAAAATAACCTGAAATTAGAATCATTGATTTGAAATTCTGAGCAGGAACTTTTAAGCTTATCTTTTAATAAAAAATTTGAATTATATTTTTTCGAAAAATTTTCAAGCAGTAAAAAACCTATATTATGTCTACTTTTTGAGTATTTTTTACCAGGATTTCCTAATCCAATTAAAAATATTTCTTTCATTTTTTATTTCTAAATCTCTTTTTGTTTGAGAATTATGAATATATACAAACTATAACTAATTAATAAAAACAAAAATTTAAAAAAAAAGTTATTTGGCAATTTTCACATTAACCAAATAACTTATTGAGAAAATTTCAGAAATTTAGTTTCCGTTCCAATCTACTGAGAAACCTTGTAGTAGTAGGGATTGGTTATAGATTTGTAGAAGAATAACTAAGAAAACCAAAAGTAGTAGACCAATTACTGTCATAACAGGAACTGCTCCCCAACCAGGTACAACTTTCCCTTGACCTGAATTGCCAATTGCTTTTAAAAGACTTCCTAATGCTGTTTTTTGACCCATGTTAAATTCACAAAATCTAGTATTATTTCGCTATTGTATAAGAACTTATACATAAATTGTTTACAAACTTAGCAAAATTGATGCAAACTTTATCATCAGCTCCCGATCCTGCAGTTTCTATAGCTGTGACAATTCTGGCTTTACTTTTAGCTTTGACAGCTTTTGGTCTTTGGACTGCTTTTGGACCAAAAGCAGCAAAGCTTACTGATCCTTGGGATGATCATGACGATTAATCTATCTTAAAAGTATTTCAAAATTTACCAAAAATACAAAAAGTAAACAATTAACCATAGTTTAATTATAAATTTAATAGGATATAAATCTGTCAGCACTAGTAATTCCATGCTCGCCTTAAAAATTTCTGTTTACACTATCGTCTTTTTCTTTGTTGGAATATTTCTTTTCGGATTTTTAGCAAGTGACCCAACAAGAACCCCAAACAGAAAAGACCTAGAAAGTCCTCAAGATTAATTTTTTTAATTGAATTATTAAATTGATTTCAGGTTTACAAAAAAAAGTAATATTTTTCTCATTTATTTTTATTAATTTAATTCAGCCATCTAAATCGGTTGAATCTCCAAAAATTAATAAAGATATCAATAACAGCAATACAAAAATAACTTTATCAAAAGTATCTAATTTAGAAATTTTATCAAATTCTCTCAATAATGATCTTGATGAAGTTTCCATTAATAGAAAATCTTTAAAGAAAAAAACAGACTTACTTTTGGTTACTAAAGCCGAAAATCAACAAGAGTTAATAATACAATCGGATAAACAGTCCGAAATAAGTGATGTTATTTATGCAGAGGGCAATGTGTCTGTTTCATATAGAGGCAAACTCCTTAGAGCTGATAAATTAATATACGACAAGTTAAATAAAAAAATTGAAGCAAAAGGAAATATAACATTCATATTAGGAGATCAAATCTTTAGAGTTTCGCAACTTGAATACAGCTTTATTAGTGAAAAAGGTTATCTATTAGATGTTAAGGGCGTTATCAATACTAATACCTTGATTGATGACATATCTTCAAATTTCAGCTTATCAGATTCTAAAAAATTAGAAAATTTAATTGATTTAAATAAAAAGGAAGTTATAAATACTCCTGAAAATGTACAGAATTGGTCGTTTTTTACAGAAAAAATGATAATAGATGGCGATAAATGGAAAAGTAAGAAGGCTATATTTAGTAATGATTTACTTGAATTAAAACAAGTAAAATTAGCAATAAATTCATTAGAAGTTTTTCCTACTAATGAAAAACTTAAATTTAAATCCTCATTAAATTATTTAATACTTGATGAAAAAGTATCAATTCCCTTTTGGTTAGGTAGTAGAAATTTTGATTTTAAAAAGGTTCAACCTGCAAATACATGGAACTTTGGATATGAAAATTTAGATAAGGATGGGTATTTTATCGGGAGGAGAATTAACTCAATAGACATAAGTGATGATTTTGTTCTTGATTTAGAACCTCAATTCTTGATTCAACGCTCACTCAAAGGCTATACAAAAAGTTTTGTAAATAAGGGGGAATCAGTAACTTCAGATAGAGTTAAGAGAAATTCGAGTTTTGAAGATTATTTTGCTCTAAAATCCCAGATAAAAGGCACAATAAAAAATTGGGATTTAGAAATAGAAAAGAATTTAAATTCTTTTGATTTCAATAAATTTTCAGATGCATTTAGATTTAATACTAAATTGAGTAAAGAAATTGATTTTTTAGATTCAGTATGGGAAAAAAGTTTTTATGGAGTTTATAGAGAGAGGGTTTGGAATGGTTCATTAGGTGAAGCAGAAATTTATTCTGGTTATGGTTCAAAATTGCAAAAAGAAAATACTTGGATTACTGATGGCATCAAAAAGTCAGAATTTTTATCTCTAGGTTTGGCCAACATAACGGCTGAGGCTTTAAATACAAAAAATCTTGTAACTAACCTAAAAGGTAATTTGTTTTATTCTCTTGATCAGAAATTCCCAATTAGTATTGTAAATCCTAAAAAGAAATCTGTTGATATTTCATATAAGTACATTCCTGAACCAATCTCTAAAGGATTAAGTCTTAATACAAGATTAGAAGCATCATATTCTTTCTATGAAAATGGAGATCATCAAGAATATTTAGGGCTAGGTATAGGCCCAGAATTAACATTTGGTAATTTTAAAAATAAAACTTTTGACTATACTCGTATAAGTCTTTTACCTTTTTATAAATTTGATAGTGGCAAAAGTGTTTTTAAGTTTGATCATAATTATGAGGACTTCACCTTAAATATTTCTTATGATCAGCAATTATATGGACCAATTATTCTCAAAAGTTTTGGAATTTTGAACTTAACAAACGATTCAAATGATTATGGTGAATTTATAGATTCTAAAATTTCTTTAAATTGGAAAAAAAGATCCTATGAAGTTGGTATTTTTTATCAACCTCATAATCAAGCAGGGGGAATCTCTTTCAAGTTATTTGGATTTAAATAGTTAAGAATAATAAGAGTTAAATTTTATATAAGGTAATTGGTTAAATTTATTTTCTATTAAATTTTCATTGTCAAGTAGTGTTGAAGTAGCATCCCATTCTCCGGTTAAAAACATTTTTCTTGAGCTTTCTCTAATCTCAAGATTTAAATTTAAATCTTTTGATTTTGCTAAGGATTTTTTCAGATCAATTTCTAAAAATAAAAACTGATTATCGCAATAGTTTTGCATTTCTTCTATGGATTTTTTAGGTAATGTAAAACATGGAATTCCGATTGCAATACAGTTACTGTAAAAAATATCGGCGAAACTCTCTCCTATAATTGCTTTTATACCCCATCTCATTAGCGCTTGGGGAGCATGTTCTCTGCTGGAACCACATCCAAAATTACTATTAACAATTAGTATTGAGGCATTTTTGTTTTCCTCAAGATCAAAAGGATGCTTTCCTTTTAAAGTTTTTCTATCGTCTTCAAAAACAGATTCACCCAATGAATCAAAGTTAACACACTTTAAAAAACGCGCTGGAATTATTCGATCTGTATCAATGTCATTACCAATCAACGGGATACATTGCCCGTTAATATTTGAAATTTTTCCAATTGGCTGGGTAAACTCTGATTTCATCAGTTAATAAATTCTCTCACGTCACTGACTTTGCCATTAATTGCAGCAGCGGCAACCATTGCTGGACTCATGAGAAGTGTTCTTCCACTGGGAGATCCTTGCCTACCCTTGAAATTTCTATTACTAGAACTCGCACTAACTTGATTACCTACTAGCTTATCTGAATTCATTGCTAAACACATTGAGCAACCAGGTTCTCTCCATTGAAATCCAGAATCCTTAAATATCTGATCAAGACCCTCTTGTTTTGCTTTAGTGGCTACTTTTTCTGAACCTGGAACTGCAAATGCTTTGACATTCTTGGATACTTTTTTGCCTTTTAATACTTTAGCTGCAACTCTTAAGTCACTTATTCTTCCATTCGTGCAACTACCTATGAAACAAACGTCTACAGGAGTATCTTTTATTAATTGTCCAGGCTTGAAACTCATATATTCATAAGCCTCTTCTGCAACTAATTTATCATTTGGGGATAATTCATCTAAAAGAGGGATTTGTTGATTAATGCTTATACTTTGGCCGGGAGTAATCCCCCAGGTTACAGTTGGTTCTACCTTAGAAGCATCTAATTTAATTACGTCATCATAAATTGAATTTTTATCGCTTTTTAATGATTCCCACCATCTAAGCGCTATATCCCAATGCTCATTTTTTGGAGCATATAATTTATTTTTAATGTAACTAAAGGTCTTTTCATCAGGGTTGATGTAGCCGCATCTCGCTCCTCCTTCAATAGACATATTGCATATCGTCATCCTTTCTTCCATTGATAATTCATGTATCGCAGGTCCTGCGAATTCATATGCAAAACCTACTCCTGCCTTCACACCAAGTTTATTAATTATATGAAGGACTAAATCCTTAGCATAAACACCCTTAGATAATGTATTGTCACACCAAATCTGCCTCACTTTCAATTTGTTCATGGCTAAGGTTTGGGTAGCAAGAACATCTCTTACTTGACTTGTACCTATACCAAAAGCAATTGACCCAAAAGCTCCATGAGTTGAAGTATGAGAATCTCCGCAAGCGATTGTCATTCCTGGCTGGGTTAGGCCTAATTCCGGTGCTACTACATGAACTATTCCTTGATTACCACTACCAATATTAAAAAATCTTATTTTATGTTCTAAGCAATTCTTCTCAAGTGTTTCAATCATCTGTTCAGCGAGATTATCCTTGAAAGGCCTGCTCTGATTATCTGTTGGCACAATATGATCAACAGTAGCAACAGTTCTATCAGGGAATTTTACTTTTAATTTTTTGTCCTTTAAAGCACCAAATGCTTGAGGACTCGTCACTTCATGGATAAGGTGAAGACCAATAAATATTTGATCAGATCCTCCAGGAAGACTTGAAACCTTATGTAAATCCCAAACTTTATCAAATAGGGTATCTTGACTCAATTTGTAAAAATAGTTACTTACTATTCGATAATAGGATTAATCGGAGGTTGTTCAAACACACATTTACACTTAGTCTTTGAATTTCTATTCGATTTCGTGTTGAGTTAAATAGTTTTTTTATATTAGTTATATGATTATTTGGTCCTGAAATTGAAATATAGACAAGTCCAACCGGTTTATCTTGACTGCCTCCGTTAGGCCCAGCTATTCCACTAATTGCTATTGCCCAATCTGCTCCTAATTTTTCTTTTACATTAATTGCCATGGCCTCACAAACTTCTTCAGAAACAGCTCCATATTTTGTAAGCTTTTCTTTAGAAATATTTAATAATGAATTTTTTAGTTCATTACTATAGGAAACAATACTACCTTGAAAAACTTGAGATGAGCCTGATATTGAGGTTAGTGATGAAGATAGAAGGCCTCCGGTGCAGGATTCAGCAAAAACAATTGTTTCGTTCCTCTTGGTTAATTCTTTTATTAAAACGCTAGGAAGAGTATCGTTATCCTCTCCAAAAATAAATTTTGAAAAATCTTTTTTTAATTTTTCTTTTACAGGCTTAATTATATTTTTTGCTTCTAGGTTGTTCTTAGCTCGCGCGGTGATTCTGAGTTTAACCTCTCCTAAGTTTGCATATGGAGCAACGGTAGGGTTTTTAAGATTTAATAGATCATTAATTTTTTCAGCAACGCTTGATTCTCCAATACCCGCAAATTTAAGAGTATTTGAGAAAAAGGAATAATTATCTGAGAATTTGGTTTTAATGAAATCATACGCCGTCTCTTCCCACATAGTTTTCATTTCACTGGGTACTCCTGGGAAAGTAAGGATAGTAAAATCTTTTACTGGTTCCCAAATCATTCCTGGGGCAGTGCCCCTAGGGTTATTAATAATTTGAGCATTTTCTGGGAAGAAACATTGTTTCCTTAAGCTGGAGGAATCGTCCTTGAGCTTTGAGTTTGAAAGTTTTTGTTTAATTTCATCCCATAAAAGCGGTCTTTCAAAAAGAGATACATTAAAAGATTTGGCTATTGCTTCAGTAGTTAAGTCATCTGGGGTGGGTCCCAAGCCACCAGTTGTAATTAGAAGATGACTTCTTTTCGATATTTCTTGAATTACTTTTATAATTCGATCACAATTATCACCGACAGTTGATTGCCTAAAGTGATTTAAGCCTAATTGAGATAACTGTTCAGAAATCCATTGAGCATTTGTATTGATAATATTTCCTAAGAGTAGCTCTGTTCCAATAGAAAGAATTTCAACTCCCTTGGAGTTAGGACTCATTTAATTGATGCTTCAAGTTTGCCTTCATAAAGAGGAAAACGATTACATAAGGTTAATACTCTTTCTTTACATTTACTTTCAATCAGTGAGTCGTCTGGGTTAAGTAATCTATCAGCAATAATTTCACCAACTTCAGCAAAAGCATCCTCATTAAAGCCTCTAGTAGTTAGAGCAGCAGTTCCCAACCTTAGTCCGCTGGTTACAAAAGGTGATTCAGGGTCAAATGGAACAGTATTTTTATTTGCAGTGATATTCACTTCACTTACAAGTAAGTCAGCAATCTTACCAGTCATATTGATACTTCTTAAATCGAGTAGAACAATATGGTTATCAGTGCCTCCGCTAACGATATTAATACCTCTATTTATTAAAGTTGAAGCTAGAACTTTTGCATTTTTTATTACTTGTTGGGAATAATTAACGAAATCTGGTTGCAAGGCTTCTCCAAATGCAACTGCTTTTGCTGCAATTATATGTTCGAGGGGTCCACCCTGAGTTCCAGGAAAAACAGATTTATCAAATTTCTTTCCAAATTCTGCATCTTTACACAAGATAAGTCCCCCTCTAGGTCCTCTTAATGTTTTATGAGTAGTTGTGGTGACTACATCACAATATGGTATTGGATTTGGGTGAAGTTTACTTGCTACAAGACCGGCGATGTGTGCAATATCAGCCATTAAGAATGCACCAACTTCATCTGCAATATTTCTAAATGACTCAAAATCGATTGTTCTTGGATAAGCAGAATATCCACATATGATTAATTTTGGTTTTGTTTCAAGTGCTATCTCTCTTATTTCATCAAAATTTAATTCACTAGTTTCTTTATTTACACCATAGTGAACTGCATTGAACCATTTACCACTCATATTTACTGGAGACCCATGAGTTAGGTGTCCACCATGAGATAAATCCATCCCCATGATTGTGTCGCCAGGTTTAAGTAGACTTAGGAAAACAGCAGCATTTGCCTGCGCTCCACTATGTGGTTGAACATTAGCCCAATTTGCATTAAATAATTTTTTCGCTCTCTGAATAGCTAATTCTTCGATTTCATCAACAAATTCACATCCCCCGTAATATCTTTTTTGGGGTAATCCCTCGGCGTATTTATTTGTAAGCACGGAACCTTGAGCCTGCATAACGGCAATTGATGCGAAATTTTCGCTTGCGATTAACTCAAGATGAGTTTCCTGCCTATTTTTTTCAGAGTTAATAAAATTTGATATTACTGGATCACTTTCTTTAAGATTTTGAAGGATATTCATTGAATTTGATAAGTAATACCCATAATATAGACGATATTTTTTAGAAAAATATAAAAAGAATATTTCAGAATTTTAAACGCGCCTGGAGAGATTCGAACTCCCGACACCCTGATCCGTAGTCAGGTGCTCTAATCCACTGAGCTACAGGCGCATAATTATGTAATATCTCTGTTTCAGGGTCTCTTAGTCAACTAGATTTCGGGTAAAATGTCTATTATTAACAATCTAATTATTAATATGCCTATAAAGTGGTACGGAAATGGTGACTCAGAAGATCCTATCTATAAACATTTTTCTCGAATAGTAAATTTTGTTATTCACTGCATGATATTTACTGCGATTGTAAGTGGCACGTGGCTTTTAAAAGAGATTAAATATGAAATCAGCTTTTTTAATAATTTTGCAATTGTCTGGTCAGTTCTTTTGGCCTCCCATTTACTTTTCGTAATTATAAAAAAACCAAAAGATACTTCAAAACAATCAACTTAAATTAATTTCTATTTATGGACTCTCAGATAAGTATAAGTGATCTAGAAAATGTTATTTCCGAAAAGGTTTTTATAAAAATAGAAAAGTGGAATTTGTATCTTGGAGACGCTGGACTAGCTAGGCATCTTGCTATTGAATGTATCAGCAATAAAGATCAAGGCCCATTGGAGGCTGCAAAATTAAGTCTTAAAGCAATAAATGTAAAAATAGGGGATGGTGTTAATAGTATTCCACTGATTAATTTAATCACTAACTCACAAATTCTAGAATTAGAAGAGATTTTGGAAAGTTTTTTTTAAAAACTAAATCTCTTTTTTTGAAACTTTAAATTTATTTACTTTCAAGAGTTTTGTAAGTAAAAAATAAATCACAAAAAAAGTTAGAGTTCCAAATATTAATAATAAAAATTCTGCAAGATTTGAATTGAAGTTATTAGTAGTTTGGAGAATAATAAAACAAAGTGTACTGTCTATAAATGCTGCTAATGACATAAGGCTAATTTTCCTCAATAAATCCAAGTTAGGTAAATGGATATCTTCATTTCGCAGATTAAAAGAAAGCAAAATACAGATTATAACGTTGACTATTACTGAAGATAAAATTATTCCCACAACTCCGAAATTATATGGAGAAAGATTCCCAAAATTCTTAATTGGGGCACCAATTAAAAACCAATCAAAAAAAATATTAAATATTATCCCTGCCAATGAAGACTTAAAAGGTAAGTTTGTTTTTTCTATTGAATAGTAAGTTCTTACTAATAAATCTCTATAAAGATAAAATGGTATGCCAACTGCATAAGCAATTAATATATTTTTTACTTTTAAAGTTGCTAAATAATCAAAAGATCCTCTTTGAAAAACTAATTGTACGATTTGATTATTGAATGTTATGAAAAATCCGGTTAAAAAAATAGCTGCCAAGAAACAGTACTCTACCCCAGATATCAATTTTTTTTGGAGACCTCTTTTGTCTTTTTCACTTCTTAATTTAGAAAATTTTGGAAGTAATGGCAGAATCAAGGAGTTAGATAATATGCCTAAGGGGGCTTGTATAAGAAAGTTTCCGTAAGCTAGTCCAGATGCTGCGCCTTGAAAACTTGAAGCGAAAAACATATCGATAAAAACATTAATTTGACTTAAACCTGATGAGATAGATGCTGGAATAATTAGTTTGAAAATTCTCCTCTCTTCATTTTTAAATAAATTGAAGGTTGACTCTAATCTCAAGAGACCAATTTTATTTATTTCCCAAATTTGAACAACAAACTGAATTAAAGTTCCTGTCAAAGTTGCAAATGCCAGTAATCCCGTGTAAGTAAAGAAATTGGAAGATGTATTTTCTTGGTTGAAAATCCAACTAAATAAAATAAAAAAAATAATAGTTAAGCTTGTTATCGCAGGACTTATACTTGATAAAAAGAATTTTCTTTGGGAATTTAAGGCGCCAAAACTTAAACCTATGAAGCCTGATAAAGGGATGCAAGGTGTAAGTATTTGTAATTGGTAAGTGGCAATAGATTTTGCTTCGTAACTTAAATTCGGGGCCAATAAATCAATTAATAAACTGGAATTCGAGTAAATCAATATGGCTAAAATCATTAATAATATTGAGAGTTTTATGCTTACTTGAGTTAAAACAATCCCTCCATTTTTTTTGTTAAGCGGAGTTAAAACTGCAACGACTGCATTATGCAAGGGACCATTAATACCCCCAATGATTATTAGCAAAAAACCAGGAATTATATATGCATAATTAAACGCGTCGTACGTTACACCAACCCCAAAAGCAGCAGCTATAAATATTTGTCTTATACATCCAGCTAATTTACTTAGACTAGTACCAAACGAAATTGAAAAAACATTATTTTTTAAAAATGAATGCATTTTGAATCGTCTAAATTTTTCAATAAGTTTAAGTTTCAATTATATTTGATTTCTAACTAAAGACATATTTATGAATGATCGGTTAATTGATTTTGATCCATTAATTGAAGGGGTTTTAATTAAGAGGTATAAAAGGTTTCTTGCAGATATCGAATTAGAGAGTGGAGAGGTAGTAACTGCTCATTGTGCTAACACTGGCCCAATGAGGGGACTTTTGAGTCAGGGAGCAAAAGTAAGAATAAGTGTTTCCCCTTCTCCAAAAAGAAAATTACCTTTTACTTGGGAACAGATATGTGTTGTTAATGCAAGAAATGAAGAGGTTTGGGTAGGTATTAATACTCTCTTTGCAAACAAATTAATCAAAAAGGTTATTGAAAAAAATCTGCTAATAGAAAGAATAGGTGAAATAGAGATAATCAAATCTGAAGTTCCCTATGGAAAAGATAAAAAAAGCAGAATTGACTTTTTTTTAACCCCAAAATCTTCAAATCCTGATAAACGTAACATTTACATAGAGGTTAAAAATACGACCTGGATTAAAGAAAATGTAGCTCTATTTCCAGATACAGTAACGAAAAGAGGTCAAAAACACCTCATAGAATTAAAGGAATTAATTCCTGACAGTAAAAGTGTTTTAGTACTTTGTATTACGAGAAAAGATGCTTGTTTTTTCGCTCCTGGAGATGATGCAGATCCCTTATATGGCAGTCTTTTTAGAGAATCTTTAAGTGCAGGAATGATAACTATCCCATGTTCTTTTGAATTTCATAAAGACCATGTATCATGGAATGGAATTAAACCTTTAAAATAGCCAAAAAACTTGATATTTTGAAATCAAAAAAAAATAATTTTTAAATTTAACAAATAATTTTTTAAGGTGCAACTATAAAAATGGTATAAACAACTACTAGACACGGATAAGTTTTTTGAATAAATTTAAATTTGAAAGGAAACAGCACAAACTGTTTTTTTGCAGATCTAATTTTTTTTTATGACCACTGCTTTGCAAACGCCTCAAAGGCGCTCTAGGTCCAAACTTCAAGATGCAAGTCTTGTGAATGGACCTATGCTCCTTTTGAGGAGTATTCGAGGATTTAGTTCAAACCGCTCTATGTTGTGGCTTGCAACTGTTCCCCTAGCTTTGTTTGGTTTAGGTATTTTTAATCTTTCAGCTCACGCAGCTGATTTACCTGAGTTGAATGCAGCTTTTCTTGCTAACAATCTATGGCTTTTGATCGCTACTATTCTAGTGATCTTCATGAACGCCGGTTTCGCTATGGTTGAGGCAGGTATGTGCCGTTCTAAGAACGCTGTTAACATTCTTGCTAAAAACCTCTTTGTATTTGCTCTAGCTGTAACTTCTTATTGGTTTATCGGCTATTCATTAATGTACGGAGGAAGTGTTGCTGACGGCTGGCTTTATTTTGGCGGCTTATTTTTTGATCCAACAGTTACTGCAGATATGGTAACTGATGCTGGATTAGTCCCAACTGTTGATTTCTTGTTCCAGTCTGCTTTTGCAGGAACTGCAGCAACTATCGTTTCCGGTCTTGTTGCTGAAAGAGTTAAATTTGGAGAATTTGTTGTTTTTGCTGTTGTATTAACTGCATTTATATATCCAATTGCTGGTAGCTGGAAATGGAATGGTGGTTGGCTCGATTCATTAGGTTTTGTTGATTTTGCTGGTTCTTCAATTGTTCACTCAGTTGGAGCATGGGCTGGTCTTGTAGGAGCTATGCTTCTTGGACCAAGAATTGGCAAATATTCTGATGGGAAACCACAGGCTATGCCAGGACACAATATGGCTATAGCTACTTTAGGTGCATTAGTCCTATGGATAGGTTGGTACGGATTTAACCCCGGTTCTCAACTTGCTATGGATCAATGGGTTCCATATGTTGCTGTAACAACTACTTTGGCAGCAGCAGCTGGAGCTATTGGTGCAACTATTGTTTCAACATTAACTTCTGGTAAGCCTGATCTTACAATGATAATTAACGGAATCCTTGCTGGTTTGGTTAGTATCACTGCTGGTTGTGGTGATATGACTCTTGCTGGAGCCTGGTTCGCAGGACTAGTGGGCGGAATAATCGTTGTATTTTCTGTTGCAGCACTTGATGCCGCTGAGATCGATGATCCTGTAGGTGCATTCTCTGTTCACGGAGTTTGTGGTGTATGGGGTACTGTAGTTATCGGTCTTTGGGGTACAGCTGTACAAGGTGATGGAGCAGGTATGGGATTGTTCAATGGCGGAGGTATTACCCTTCTTCTAGTTCAAGCTCTTGGTGCCGCAGCTTATGCTATTTGGACACTAGTTACTTGCTGGATTGCCTGGTCTGTAATCGGAGGATTATTCGGTGGAATCCGAGTATCTGAAGAGGAAGAGACTCAAGGCTTAGATATAGGAGAGCATGGAATGGAAGCATATCCAGACTTTGCATCTGCTAAATAATCTAATTGACAATTGATTTAAGAAACCTGACTTATGTCAGGTTTCTTTTTTTTTTCGAAAAATTATTTAAAACGTTGTAATATAGGAAGATGGATACTCAAGCTTTTAGAAGATCCCTTCATCATTCTGATAGATACAATAGAAGGGGTTTCGATTCTCCAACAAAAAGAGCTCAAGCGTTAGAAGAAGCTTACCAAAGTGATTTGATAAGTTCTATTCGGGATAATAATTTTACCTATACTAAAGGCAGACTAAATATAAAGTTGGCCCAAGCCTTCGGTTTCTGTTGGGGAGTTGAAAGAGCTGTTGCAATGGCTTATGAAACTAGAAGACATTATCCAAACGAGAATATTTGGATAACAAACGAAATAATTCATAATCCCTCGGTTAATGATCATTTAAGAAAAATGAATGTGAAATTCATCTCAGCTAAAAATGGAATTAAAGATTTTTCTTTAGTTTCTAATGGGGATGTTGTTATACTCCCTGCTTTCGGAGCCACTGTTCAAGAAATGAAACTCTTGCATGAGAAAGGTTGTCATATTATTGATACAACTTGTCCATGGGTTTCTAAGGTTTGGCATACAGTTGAAAAACATAAAAAACATATTTTCACATCTATTATTCACGGAAAATTTAAACATGAAGAGACACTCGCTACAAGTTCATTCGCAGGTAAATATCTAGTTGTACTTGATCTAGAAGAAGCGAACTACGTTTCTGAATATATTCAGGGGAGAGGTAATAGGAATGAGTTTATGAACAAATTTGCTAAAGCTTGTTCTAATGGATTTGATCCTGATAAAGATTTAGATAGAGTTGGAGTCGCAAATCAGACAACTATGCTTAAGAGCGAGACTGAAGAAATTGGAAAGGTTTTTGAAAGGACAATGTTAAAGAAATTTGGACCAGAAAACTTAAATAGTCACTTTTTAGCTTTTAATACTATTTGTGATGCAACTGAAGAAAGGCAAGATGCAATGTTTTCTCTGGTTGATGAAGACCTTGATATTTTAGTAGTTATTGGAGGCTTCAATTCTTCCAATACTACTCACCTACAAGAAATAGCAATTAATAAAAATATTTCATCTTTTCACATTGATACGCCAGAGAGGATATCAGTTAAAGAAAACTCAATATTTCATAAACCACTAGGATCAGACTTAGAACTTAAAAATAATTTTCTACCTAGTGGAAAAATTAATGTTGGAATTACCTCAGGTGCATCCACTCCTGATAAGGTTGTTGCAGATGTTATTGAAAAGTTAATTGATATTGCTTCATGAATTTTTTAGTCAGATAATTCCAAAAGATATACTTTATTAACTAGAATAATGAAAAATTACTGAAGTATGGAAGACAAAGCACAAACTAATCAGGTTCAAACTGCAAGTATGAATAGAACTAAAGCGCCCCAAAAAGTTGAAGTTGTAGTTGCCAATTCATCTTCAGGGTCAGAAGTAAATATCCTTGGTGAACTATCGATTTTTGTTTTAAGAATAGGTTTTTGTGCTTTGATGATTCATCATGGCCTAGAAAAACTTCAGGATCCGCAGGGTTTCGCAGAGTTTGTAGTCGGTAAATACTTCCCATTTTTGCCTGGTGATCCTGTTATTTGGACCTTTGGAGCAGCAATTACCCAACTGGTATGCCCAGTTGGGTTGGCTTTAGGGATTTTTGCGAGGCTTTCTTCTCTTGGTCTTTTCTCCACAATGGCATTTGCAGTTTATTTTCATCTCCTTGATACTGGACTGGAAGGCTTTCCACTTGCAGTGGTTGAAGGTCATAATTATGCTTTCGAATTATCTTTTATATATGGGGCTATTTCTCTATACTTTCTTTGTGCAGGTCCAGGTAGGCTATCTTTATTCAGAAAAACTAACAAGATCACATATTATCCAAAATCAACATAATTCAATGTAAAAAGTGCCTTTTTTGGGTAAATACCATTGAAATCCCTTTTGAATTACAAATATCAATACTTTCTTGGTCTCTAAGACTTCCTCCAGGTTGAATAATAGCTTTTATTCCATATTTATTTGCAAGTTCTACAGTATCTGCAAATGGGAAAAACCCATCGCTGGCCAAGACAGCATTAGTACATAATCTTCCAGCTGCCTCTAATGCGATTTTTGCTGCTCCAACTCTATTCATTTGTCCAGCTCCAATACCAATAGTTTTTTGGCCTTTTGCAATAACAATGGCATTAGATTTCACATGTTTACAAATTTTCCATGCAAAATTTAGATCTAAGTTAATTTGATTACTAGGATTTTCATTAGTTACTGAAATCCAATTTTCAGTTTTTTCTTCACTATCGTCAGTATCTTGAACTAGTAATCCTCCCATTATTGATTTAGTAGAATTTTGATTCTTTTTTGGAAGTTGATCTTTTGAAAACTTTAAAATTCTTAAATTCTTTTTAACTTTTAAAATTTCTAAAGCTTCCTTATCAAAAGATGGAGCGACGACACACTCTAAGAAAATATCTTTGAGGTGAATTGCGGTCTCACTATCAACATTTGAATTAAAAGCAACTATTCCTCCAAATGCACTAACTGAGTCGCATTCCAAAGCATTCAAAAATGCTTTGGAAGCTGAATTACTTATAGAGGCACCACAAGGATTATTGTGTTTTAAAATAACAGAGGCAAAGATGTTGTTTGTAAGTTCATCTTTTTCTGTGTAGCCAAATTCTAAAACTGTTGAAAGTGCCGACTCTAGATCTAATAGATTGTTATAACTTAAGTCTTTTCCTTGTAGTTGTTCTGCTGAGTTCCATCCAATGTTACTTAAACCATACCAGAAAGCTTTTTGATGTGGATTTTCCCCATATCTCAAGGTTTTGATTAGTGGATAAGATTCAATATATTTGGAAGATTGTAAATCTCTTTCTTTTCTTATCCAATTAGATATTGCAGTGTCATAGTCTGCTGTATGTTGAAAAGCTTCAAGAGCTAATTTTGCTTTATATGAGTCTTTCAATTCACCTTTTTTACTTTCTTCAAGAAAATCTTGATACTGACTAGGATCTACTAAAACGGAGACATCTCTATGATTTTTAGCAGCAGAACGAATCATAGATGGCCCTCCGATATCGATATTTTCAATAGCATCTTCCCATTTAGCTCCACCATCTACAGTTTTTTTAAAAGGATACAAATTGACAACTACTAAGTCTATTAATTCAAGATTGTTAGCTTCTACATCTTTTTTATGTTTCTCATCAGTTCTTTTAGCTAATATTCCCCCGTGAATTTTTGGATGTAAAGTTTTAACTCTTCCCCCAAGAATTTCTGGAGAATTAGTAAAATCAGCAACTTTAATAACTGGAATTTTTGCCTCTATAAGATGTTTGGCAGTGCCTCCACTTGAAAGAATTTTATAATTAAATTGCTCTACCAATTCCTTACAAAAAGGGATTATATTTTTTTTATCAGAGACACTTACTAAAGCTAATGATGACATTATGGAAAAGTTTACTTACTTAAGAATATAAACATGAAATATGCTATCAATCATGAATTTGTCTCGATTAGCTCTCAAACTGCAACTCATAGAATTATTTTGATGCATGGTTGGGGAGCTGATTCAGATGACCTTTTAACATTTGGAAAGGAGATGACTGAAAAAATAAATCTTGATTTTGAGGTAATTTCTTTGAGGGCTCCTGGATTACACCCAAGCGGTCAGGGAAGACAGTGGTATGGATTATATCCACATGATTGGAATGGAGCTGAGGTTGAAGTAAAAAAACTTTTAGTTACATTAAAAAATTTTGATACTGATAAGATTCCACTAAGAAAAACAATTTTGTTGGGGTTCTCTCAGGGGGCGGCGATGGCAATTGATGCGGGATTTAAGTTAAATTTTGGATTAATTGTTGCTTGTAGTGGTTATCCTCATCCCAACTGGTCTCCAGGAGAAAAATTCTCGCCATTAATTATTAGTCATGGTTTATTTGATGACGTTGTGCCTATAGATGCCTCTAGGACTATTTATGAAAAGGTAAAGAGTAAGTCTTCTAAATTTTGTGAATTATTAGAATTTGATGGATTTCATCAAATTGATTCAAATTTAATTAATTTTATAAGTTCAAATATAAGTAATATTTTTTAAACAAAAGCGTATTCATATTCTTCAATCTCTTCCCAATCATCTGCAGTCAGTTCTAGACCCTCAAATATTTTTTCTTCACCAATTCCTTCAACTACAACTTTTAGTGATGGAAATAGAAAATGATTTTCTTCAGCATATTGGGCGCTAAATAATCCTTTTTCACCCCAAAAAAATCTATCGGTGGTGTGTTCATTTCTTCTTACATTAAAAACTGAAGGCGCAGAGAGACCATTTTCAGCTATGAATCTTCTTGCTGCTGTGACTGGTTTATGTTTGCCAGTTTCGATATGATAAATAGGTACATGTGCCATTACTCTTTGGCCAGCCAATCTTCTTCTGCTGATTCGTTTTCTTTTTTTTGACATTGATTGGTACTCCTGAAATTATTAATGAGATTAGTCTTATTTATTTTTACTAATCTTATATATGTGATTTTAAATTCACTTCAAATTACATAGAGGACCCATCAACCCCTGATGTAGCTTAAAATATGATTAAATATTCATATTTAAGGCTGGCTAAAGTCAGACCTCTTTATATATCTTAATACTTTTTTCATATTTTACAAGCCCTTTTTCAAGTTTTTTTTAAAAAAATTTCTCAAAATTTCATTAATCATGAATCTTTCAAAAAAATTTGAAGAATTAATTTTAAAACAGCTAGAGAGTTTTGGTTGCTCAATGGGCGTGACTAATTTAGTTATGTATCTTGCTTCAGCTAAGCCAGGAACTAAAGCATCTTTTGAAATGATTGGTCAATGGCCGCAAATTGATCGGCTACTTACTTCAATAGAAGATGATCCTTCACTAAAGGTTTCATCGCCTAATAGAAGATGGTACCCGCTACAAGAAAACGATATTCTACTTGGTGTCCTTCGGGTAGAAACTGATTTGAAAGGGGGGAATTGGCCAGTATCTCTTGATTCTAGATTAAAAGCTCTATCAATATCTTTAGCTAAATGTGTCTCTATCGAATTAGAACGTCAAAATAAAAATGAAGAAGTCAATTATTTAAAAAATCAGGTCAATGTCATAATTCATCAATTAAGGAATCCATTAGCTGCTATTAGAACATACGCAAAATTATTAATAAAAAGACTTGGTTCAGATGATGATTCTATTGAAATAGTCGAACGAATGATAATAGAGCAAAAACAAATTAATCAATATATGGATTCTTTTGCTCAATTAAATTCACCTATTCAACTTCCTCTGGAAATTGGAGAGGAAAGATTATTATTACCACCAAATTTAGATAATAAAAAGGTAATAACTGTTCAGAGTTTATTAAGGCCAATATTAGAAAGGGGTAAAGCTAATGCGGACTTAGAGAATAGAGATTGGACTGAACCTTCTCTTTGGCCAGATTGGACTATTTCCCCATTAAAAGCAAAATATGCTGTAATTGCTGAAATTGTGGCAAATCTGTTAGAAAATGCGTTTAAATATGCCCAAAAAGATGCTGAAATTGGGCTCGCAATTACGAGTAATGGACTCTGTATATTTGATGATGGTAAAAAAATAACCAAAAATGAAAACGAGAAAATTTTTGAAAAAGGTTTTAGAGGATCTGCTGCTAAAAAAAAGGACGGCACTGGTGTAGGACTTTTCTTGGCGAGGAAATTAGCAAAACAAATTGGAGGAGATTTGAGATTGCTGGAAAATAACTCGGTAGATAATACTGAGAAATTAAAAAATCTTAAGAAGAAAAATATTTTTTATTTAGAACTACCTATAAAAGAATTGCATGCATAAATAACATTGCAGTTTCAACTAGAACAACACTTGCACCGCAGGCATCTCCGTTAAAGCCTCCAATTTTATTACCCAGTATGTTTGGGATACAATAGCTTAGAAAAATACCAATCAAAATAAGAATTAAAAATTTAATTAATATTGCTTGGGATGTAATTGAAACTAATTGATACGCAATGAAAATTAAAAGAAAAATAATGGAGATCAAAGATTCTTTTTTAAATCCATTCCAAAACTTTTTGTGACTAACAGATTTTTTCTTATAACTTATATATTTAAACTTTTCTATAAAAAATAAATTTGAAAATCTTCCCCAAAATAAGCATATAGGTAAAACAAAAATTACTTGGTTTTGAATTTTCAGTATGCAAGCAATTTGAATTAAAGTTATAAAAACTAAAGCTTGAACGCCAAAGGAACCAACTTTACTGTCTTTCATGGCTTTTAAACGTTTCTTTTTACCCGCAAAAATACCATCGAAAGTATCCATTAAACCATCAATATGTAGACCACCAGTAATTAAATATCCTGAAGCCAAACAAATTAATGCAGATGCATAAATTGACCAAGAGTTTGTTGTTAAAAAAAGAAAAATATAACTCTGTATTGTTCCAATAAAAAATCCTAAAGGTGGGGCAAATTGTGCAATATTTTTAAATTCAGGATTAATTAAGGGTATCTTTGGAAATATCGTATAGAAAATCCAAGATCCTGCAAAATTTTTTATTAAATATTTTCTGATGAGATAAAAATAGATTCAATATTTAATAATAGGGTAAATTAATGAGAAAGGATCAAAAAATTTTATAAATTATCGTGTTTGAATTTGAAATTACATCGAATTGCAGTAATACAGCGGCAAGAACTGGTATATTTCATACACCAAATGGTCAGGTAAACACACCAAAATTTATGCCTGTGGGTACTTTGGCAACGGTTAAAGGAATTTCATCTAAGCAGTTAACCTCTACAGGGGCAGAAATGATTCTCTCAAATACCTTTCATCTTCATTTACAACCTGGAGAAAAACTAGTTAAAGAATCTGGCGGAATACACAAGTTCATGAATTGGCCGAAGCCTATTCTTACTGATTCAGGAGGATATCAAGTTTTTAGTTTGGCCAAATTAAATAATATTTCTGATAAAGGTGTGGAATTTAAAAATCCAAGAGATGGTAGTCATGTATTTTTATCACCGGAAAAAGTAATGCAGATTCAAATGGATCTTGGCTCGGATGTTGCGATGGCTTTTGATCATTGCCCTCCTCACACAGCTAACGAAAATGATATTGAGGAATCTTTACAAAGAACTCATTCATGGTTGCAAAAATGTGTTGAGACTCATCAGAAATCAAATCAAGCATTATTTGGAATAGTTCAAGGTGGAAAGTATCCAAAATTAAGAGAATATAGCGCAAAATTTACAAGTTCTTTTGATCTGCCTGGAATAGCTGTAGGAGGGGTAAGTGTTGGTGAGGCAGTCGAAGAAATACATAGTGTAATTAATTATGTCCCGAAATTCTTACCAATAAACAAACCAAGATATTTAATGGGCATTGGCTCCTTAAAAGAAATTTCTCTAGCTGTTGCTAATGGATTCGATATATTTGACTGTGTTTTGCCTACAAGACTAGGGAGACATGGGACTGCATTTTTTAATGATGAAAGATTGAATTTGCGAAATGCTCGATTTAAAAATGACTTTTCTCCGATTGACAAAACTTGTAAATGCGAAACCTGTAAATCCTATTCTCGAGCATATTTGCATCATCTAATTAGAAATGATGAAATATTAGGCCTAACTCTCATAAGTTTGCATAATATTGCTCACTTAATAAGATTTACCAATGCAATTTCTACTGCAATTAGAGATAATTGTTTTACAAATGATTTCGCTCCTTGGAAAACATCCTCTATTGCTCACCATACGTGGTAACGTCTTATCATAATTAATTAAATTATCAAAAAGGTGCTCATTCTATTTAATACATTCGCTGAATTGCCCGAGGCTTATAAGGCCTTTGCTCCAACCGTTGATGTTCTTCCACTGATTCCTTTATTTTTCTTTTTATTAGTGTTTGTTTGGCAAGCTGCTGTTGGATTTAAATAAAATTCTTTTAGTTTAGATTGTTAGTTTTAGAATGGATTTTCAAGTAAAATCGCATCTCCGGAATTTTCTACTGCACTCTCTATAAAATCAGCAATTTTTAATGCTCTTGAGGCTTGCTCACCATCCACCTCAGGTATTTCTTTGCCCTGTACGCACTTAAGAAAATGCTCCAATTCTGCATAAAGAGGTTCAATGGAGGTTGTGCTAACTTCTTCAACATATCCGTCATTTCTATAAACTAATTCTCCATGTTCTGCAGTGTATGATTCATGAGACTTTCTATGGATTTGAAGAGAGTGATTTAAAAAATCAGTTTCTACTAGTCCATTTTGGCAGTGAGCACTTAAACTCCTAATTTTTTTGTGACTCATTTTACTGGCAGTCAAACTTGCAATAACATTATTTTTAAAAACCAAAGTAGCATTGACATAATCTATTAATCCTTCACTATTTCTGCCTCCAACTGCCGCTAATTTTTGTATTTTGGAGTTGACGAGTTCTAAAATTAGGTCAATGTCATGGATCATTAAGTCCATTACTACAGATACATCATTTGCTCTATCTGCATGAGGACTATGTCTTCTTGCTTCCAAAACAACAATTTCTTCATTATGAACTATTTTATTTAATTCTCTAAAAGCAGGATTAAATCTTTCAATATGCCCAACTTGTAATAGACAGTTACTTGCATTAGCAGCCTCTATTAAAGATTTTGCTTCTAACTCATTAGCTGCAATTGGTTTTTCAATGAGAACGTTAGTACCTCCATTAAGACAATCTAGTCCTACTTTTTGATGAAGTAGTGTTGGGACAGCGACACAGATAGCATCAACTTTTGGAATTAAGTCTTTATAGTCTTTGAACCATTCACATTGGAATTGCTCAATAGCTAATTTGCCTCTCTCTTCATTTGGATCTGCAACTCCAATGAGATTTGCATCTTTGAGCAAACTTAGTACTCGTGCATGATGCCAACCCATATTCCCTATACCTATGACTCCAACCTTTACTGGTGATGAGGTTGGCTGCATAATTTCAAATCCATATATTAATTATCATTATCCTCTATAGGAAGCCACATTTAGCTTTTGGGAAGAATAATTTTAACACGATCAATTTTTGGACCTGACATAGAAATAACTTCAAATTTCATGTTACTAAAATCTAAAACATCGCCAATCTTTGGAACCATTTGAAATTTTTCTAGCAGAAATCCAGCAAGGGTATGATAGTCTGCCCCTTCTGGAATAGAACATCCTAACTTTTTATTGATATCTATAATTTCTGATTTTCCCGCTATTGACCATTTTTTAGATAAATTATCTAACATTCTCATATCTGAATAAATTCTATTATTGAGCATTTCCTCTCCAACTATTTCGCCATTTAGATCAGCCGCAGTTATGAGTCCCTCTGTCCCACCGTGTTCATCAACTACTAGTAAGAACGGATTGTAGTCTCTTACTATTGGAAATATTTCTGCTAGTGAACATGTTTCTATTATTTTTGTTACTGGTAAAAGGAATGGCTCTAGTAATGTATCGGCTTCCATTTCACCTTTTGATATTGGCTTAGCTAGATAACGCAAATCTAATACACCTAAAACATCATCTAAAGACTCATCAATCACAAAGAAGCGAGCATGTCGAGTTTTATCGACTTGTTTCATAAGTTCTGAAAAGGTTATATTTTTTGGCAAAGTTACCATTTCAGATCTTGGAATCATCACTTCTTTAACCTGTGTATCTTTTAAAGCAAAAACTCCTTCAAGAATATTCTTCTCATCTGGTTTTAAACCTGTTACATTATCTGTTTCTATTAGAGTTTCTAATTCTCCAGCAGATAAACCCGAGTTTAAAGAATCCCATTTGTTATTTAAATTAAACAAGCCTAAACAGGCGCTAGCAAAGAATTCTATTGTTTTCACAATAGGATTCATGGCTTTTCTTACGGCATCGAATATTGTAGTTAACTTTAATGCAGCAGATTCTGGATTGTTAATTACTAAAGCTTTTGGAATTAGTCCAGAAACAAGAGTAGCAACTAAAACAACAAATAAAAATAATAGAAGATCATAAAATCTATTTGATAAAACATTTCTTTTCCAATAATCAGTAGCCAGGTTATTGCTTAGCCATCCAATTGAAATTAATGAAATTGTCACTCCAAATTGAGAAGCAATTAATGAAGACCTAAAGCGTTTTTGAATTTTTAAAATTGCAAATGCTCCCTTCTTTTTTTCTTCTATTAACCTTAAAACTTTACTTGGCCTTATTAATAAAAAAGAGAGTTCACTCGCTGCGAAAAAGGCTGGTAAAAATAAAAGAAATAAAAGTAGAGTTATTTTCATTCAATGACAAATGAATAATGGGGGTGGCGAGGATCGAACTCGCCTTAGCCAAATTATGAGTTTGGTGCATTCACCAGATTGCTACACCCCCAAGGGAATTTATGTAATTTTAATTACATTGAATTTTAATATACAATATAAAAATAATATTTCAAAAAACACCTCATTAGGAAGTTTTTGTGAGATTTCTTTTTTTTCTTCTAATCTTTAAATATAAATTAAACTTTTACTAATGGGCAAATTTTCGGATAAGTATGATTTAAATAAAGCAAAATTGTTAAAACAGTTAATTGAAAAATCTTACAAAAAAGGAAACTTTACTTTATCTTCAGGAAAACAAAGCAGTCATTACTTGAACTGTAAACCAGTGTCATTAAATGGCGAAGGCTTAAACTTAATAAGTGAATTATTTTTAGATTTAAAGGACTCAAGGTCAAAAGCTGTAGCAGGATTGACATTAGGTGCAGACCCTATAGTAAGTGGATTAATTGTTAAAGCAGCTTTGAATGGACTAGACCTTGATGGTTTAATAATTAGGAAAGAAATCAAAAAATACGGTACCAAAGCTGGAATAGAGGGCCCTATATTAGAAGAAGGAACTTTGGTAACTGTCTTAGAGGATGTGGTTACAACTGCTGGTTCAGTAATAAAAGCTATAAAAAAATTACGAGAAAACAATTATGTTGTTGAGGAAGTTTTGTCTATAGTTGATAGGCAAGAAGGAGGTTTAGAAGCACTTGAAGATGAAAATGTTAAATTAAAGAGTCTTTTTACAATAAAAGACTTTTTATAATTATTTCAAAATGCAAGATATAAAAAAAAAGTTTTGGTTTGAAAAATTTGATTGTTTTTCAATTACTGGAAAAGATGCCAGAAAATTTTTGAATGGAATAACAACTGGTAATATTCTTAATTCAGAAAATAAAGTTATCAAAACTTGTTGGTTAACTCCAAATGGAGTTCTAAGGTCATTAATTGAAATTATTTTTTTAGAGAGAAGCTTAGAAGTAATTATCTTGGCGGGTAACACAAATGAAATAATTGATTACTTTAATCAAATTATTTTTCCAGCGGACGATGTACTTCTGAGTGAACCTTCCTTGATAAATAGAATTCAGGAAATTGATGAATCTAGTTCATGGAGAACTTACCAGCCTATTTTCTTCAAAACAGAAGATAAAGAATTTGAAATGTATAAAAATAAACTAAATTTACTAAATCCCAATAATTTAAAACTTTGGAAGATTAATCAGGCAATACCCTCATTAGAAATGGAAATAAACGGGAAAAATAATCCTCTTGAGCTTGGATTACAAGATCTTATAGATTTTAATAAAGGTTGTTATTTAGGACAAGAAACAATGTCAAAAATAAAAAATGTTTCTTCCTTAAAACAGGAAATAAGAATTTGGAAATCAATTGAATCTAATTTGAATTTAGAATCAGAAGATAAAAATTTATATATAAATTCTGCCAAGGATATTTCTGTAGGAAAAATCACTAGATTTTTAAAATTAGATTCTCAAATAAAAGGATTAGCTATGATAAAAAGAAAATATTTAGAGGAAGGAAGTTATTTTTTTTCAGAAATTTTTGGAAAAATTATTATAAATAAATCTATAGGATCAATTTTTCTTTAATCGATTTTTAATTAAATATTCTGCAACTTGTAGAGTAGCAAAACAATCATCTTTGTTATATTGGATAATTTTCTTTAAAAATATTTGGTTTTCTGTAATTTGATATTGAATCCACCAATAAAGTGCTTTAGAGCCACTTACATTTTTCTGCGCCCATTCAAATCCAAGCCAATTAGAAACATTTTTTAAGCCATAGTTTTTTAGTGGTAATATCCAAGACTTTCTTATTAATGTATGTAGGTCAATAAATCTGGAGGAAAGTGAATGAATTTCTTCAAAACTAAAATTTAGTTCTTTTGCAATATTAATTATTGATATTTTTTCAGTTTCTCCGTAATGTAAGACTGGCCATTCCTTGTGTGAAAAAAGTATTTGAATAATTTGCCTGTAAGATTCTCCTTTATTGTTTTTAAGATTTAAGATTGGTTCATAAATAAGATCTTCTTTTTTTATAGACAAATTATTTACTTTTAAAAATCCATATAAAAAATCATGCTTTTCATCTGGATTTGATTCAATATCAAATATATAAAATCCCGAACATATTTTTTCAAATAGATCTTTCGTATTATTTTTATTAGAAATGAAATATGGTTCTCCAGAGATATATGATTGTGCTTGCTTTACAAATATGGATGCTTTTTCAAACTTCTGATCTTTGAATTTAGATAATTTCTCTCCAAGTTGTTTTTCGCTGTACGAAGCTAATGTTTGGGTATTAGTTATTCCATTTTCTTTGAGTAACGAGGCCGTTTTGAACCCTATTCCATCTATATCTGTTAGATATCCATTTTCTTTTGCTTCTTTGTCACAAAATTTTTGCCAGGAACAAATAGTACATTTTTTTCTATCTTGAGTTATTTCTGGTATAAATCCCTCCAAGCATTCATTCAAATCTAATAAAACATTAAAAACTTTTTTTCTTAATTTTTTATTTACATAAATTTCTTCAACTTTAACTTTTTTATAAAAAGTTGAAATTACTAATCCTTTCTCAATTTTAGATTCTTGAAAAGATTCCAAAAGCATAGAACAAAAAGCTAAGTCGAATAAATGTTCTTTAGTTGTTTTGTGGCCTAACTTATAAACAGCAGGGAAATATTTATATTGTCCCCATTTACTTTTACCTTTAGTCTTTAAAAGTAATTGTGGAAGTATCTCTGCGTTTATATTTTGGAAAAGATTTCTTTTGATTTTTAATCCAATTACCCCTTGATAACCATTCTCACAGCCTTTTAATCCTGAATATATTTCACCATTACAAAATTCAGAGAAAATTTGAAACTGATTAATTTTATCTATAGCTTTATGGGGAGACCAAACTTCATGAGATTTTTTACCCTTAAAATCGAGCCATGCTTTTCTTTTACATCTTGTAAAACTTTTTAAATGAAGAGAATTCAAATTATTTTTTAAGGGCGGTTTTAAAATTTACTCATATAAATTAGTATAGATAATTAAAAGAAATCAAGGAAATTTGAAATTTGACAGCTGACAGATTAGATAAGATAAAATTTGGAACTGATGGTTGGAGAGGAATTATTGGTTTTGACTTTAACCTTTCCAATCTTTCAAGAGTTGTTGTCGCTGCATGTCAGGAGTTGCATTATCAATACTATAAAGAAGTTAATTCAAAGAAAATTATTATTGGATATGATCGTAGATTTATGGCTTGTGAATTCGCCAAGCAAATAGTGCCTTTTGTAAGAGGATGTGGTTTCGAACCGATCTTATCTGATGGCTTTGTGACAACACCCTCTTGTAGTTTTTATGTCAAAGAAGTCGGTTGTCTTGGAGCGTTAGTAATTACAGCAAGTCATAATCCATATAATTGGCTAGGTCTGAAAATAAAGAGCTTTAATGGATGTTCTGTTGACGAATCTTTTACAAGTGAAGTTGAAAAAAGACTAATCCTTGGAAATTCAATTGAAAAAATAGATGGTATTAATCAATTGGTAGATATTAAGAAATTTCATTTAGATAGAATTAAATCCCTTTTTGATATTGACTATATTTCCAAGAGATTAAAAAAAATGAAATTGAGAATTTTTGTAGATTCTATGCATGGTTCAGCTGCAAATTGTATGGCTGAGATTTTTGCTTCTAATGATTTAGAAGTTATTTCAGAAATCAGGAAAGATGCTGATCCTTTTTTTGGAGGAAAACCTCCTGAACCTCTTTTGAATTATGCAGATTATCTAAAACAAACATTAATGAAAAATTCAACAAATGAAGTGAAAACTTTAGGAATTATATTTGATGGTGATGGTGATAGAATTGCGGCAATTGATGAAAAAGGAAGATACTCTAGTACTCAAGATTTACTCCCATACTTTATTAGCTATTTGGGCGAAATTAAAAATAATTCTTATCCAGTTTTAAAGACTGTTAGTGGTTCAGATATCATTAAAAATATATCAGAGAGCCAAAATAGAGATGTTTTTGAACTTCCAGTTGGCTTTAAATATATTGCTGAAAAAATGATTAAAGAAAAAATATTTATTGGAGGAGAGGAATCTGGGGGAGTAGGTTTTGGTGACTTTATGCCTGAAAGAGATGCTCTATATGCAGCGATGGTTTTATTAAATGGCATTGCTGAAAAATCTCAATATTTATATGAAACATTAGATGAAATTCAAGAAGATTTTGGGCCAAGTTTTTATAAAAGAATTGATATTAAATTTCCAAATCAGTCAGAAAAAAATAATGTAAAAGAATTTATCATAGATAATATTCCTGAGAATATTAATAATCACAAGTTAAAAAGTATCTCAAAGATCGATGGAATAAAGTTGAGAATTGATAAAAATTTTTGGCTTCTTTTTAGGTTTTCAGGAACGGAACCTCTTTTAAGGTTATATTGTGAAGCACCAAAAGAATCTTATCTAATTGAGGTATTAGATTGGGGTCAAGAATTTATAAATTTGGCAGGAAAATAAGGATGAAAAATTTATTTTTAGCAAGTAAGAATAAAGGTAAAATTGAAGAATATAAGAAATTGCTTACTGGAGTTAATTGTAAATTGTTACTCCAGCCAGAATCATTAGAAGTTGAAGAGGATGGACTGACATTTAGAGATAATGCAATTAAAAAAGCGAGTGAAGTTTCGAGAAAAACGAATAATTTTTCAATAGCAGATGATTCAGGAATTTGTATTGAAGCGCTAGGTGGTAAGCCTGGCATTTACTCATCTAGATATGCAGAAAATGATCAGAAGAGAATTGAACGAGTTTTAAGAGAACTTGATGGAGTTCAAAATAGAAGTGCTTTCTTTATTGCAAATATTTGTGTTTGTTCCCCAAATGGTGAAGTGATTATTGAATCTGAGGCCAAATGTCATGGCAATATTATTTTAAACCCCAGAGGAAAAAGTGGTTTTGGGTATGACCCAATTTTTGAGGAGAGTTCTACCAAATTAACTTTCGCAGAAATGAATTATGATATTAAAGACTCTTGTAGTCATAGAGGTAAAGCATTAAAAAAAATTATTCCAGATTTAATTGAAATTTTTTCTTAAATTCAATTAACCCAAGATCCATGAAGGCCATGAGGAATTGAAATGGGTAATTCATAAACAGCTAATTCTTTTAAGTCTTTTGCGTCTAATATCACTAAATCGCTTCCTCTTCTTTCTCCATTCCATAGAAGTATAAATAAAAATCCCTCATCTTCTTTTGAAGAGTTATGTGATGGAACCATAATTGGTTCACTAACAAATCCACTTGAACCTGCTGACCAATAAATTTCTTCCTTAGAAGTTAAATTTATTCTTTTTATTGATTGAAGTGGAGCGTTCCCCAGTTTTTGGGATGTGCTTGCCATCCAACTAAAAGTTGCTTTTAATCCTAAGTTTTTAGGATTAACAACAGCGAATTCACAACATTGTTCACTGAAAGTTTCAAGTTCACAAGTTTTTGTCTTTAGATCGATAATTGATCTTTTCAGTTTTCCTTCTGGATATTTATCAAAGTCAATATCCCTAAAATTCTCGTCTGGACCAACTGATGGGAAATCATCATAAAAAATACTATCTAATACAATTTTGGAATCTTTTTCAAATGCGTTTACATGATGAAAAACGAATCCTTCTGGAGCATCTATTGTTAAAGGAGGTTGTCCTCTAAATAATCCACTTTCTCTGGGGATGATAAAAAACTTTGCCTTTTTATTTGGGTTTGACTTTAGACATTGTGCTGCTCCTCTTTGACCCATTACAAATGGGAGAGGATTGAAATCAATAGCATTCTGTAAAAATATTGCCCAATTAGTTGTTATCGCGAAATCATGAAGGAATGCAAAGCCATTAAAGGTATCTTTTCTGTCAAAAATGAGCTCTCCAGAATTTGTACCAGCATTATCAAATTCCATTAATCTAATAGTACTTTTTGGCCCAGTTTGTACTCCAAAAGTGACTAAAAGTTCTGAAGATGCATTGGAGTTTAGGTCTGTTTTGGGATGAGCACTAAATGCTTCGTTAGGCTTGAGAACTCCTCTTAATGATGTTAAACCAATAGTCTCAAGACTATCAGGATCCATTGCATGTGGACCTGCTGCTTCCCATAATGCGAGAATTTCATCTCCTAATTTAATGACATGTGTATTAGCGATATTCTTGAATTTTAGATCTAATGCATTATTTAAAATTCCTCCATTTTTTTGTGTTCCAAAAACACCTCTATAAATAAATTTATCTATTTTTTCTTCTTCCAAATAGCCTTTAGTTTTAACGAATCTATTTGTTAAGAATGGCTGACCGTTTTCGAATTTTATGGATGTTATCATCCCATCACCATCAAATGGATGATGAACCCATTGTCCACCTCTCTCTAATATTCCTGGCCCATTTCTTAATAATGTTCCATTTAAATTTTTAATATTATTACCTTTGCTAATTTTTAGAGGCTCTTTAGTTAGTTCCTTTTCTACATTTTGATAAGCACTTGACCAATCTTCTTTTTTAAAAATATTAGATTTATCAATTTTTTTATCTTGTAAATTAGTCACAACAAAATAATAACTTTATCTATCTTCGCCAAAATTCAACTGAATTGTGGCTCATTCGAAAAAATTCCTATTTCATTGTTTTTCTAACATTCCTTTACTGCTTGGAATTGAATCAGATCTTCTTGGATCTATCTCGGTAGCCATTCTCATTGCTCTTGAAAAAGCTTTAAAGCATGCCTCAACTATGTGATGTGAATTACTTCCTCGTATTTGATTAATATGCAGTGTAATACCGCTGTTATTTACTAAGGCAATAAAAAATTCTCTTACTAGTTCAGTATCATAATTTCCTATTCTAGGGGCTTTTAATTGAAGATCATAAGATAGATGCGGTCTACCAGAGCAGTCTAAAGTTACTTGAACTAATGCTTCATCTAATGGAGCAAAGAAATGTCCAAATCTGCTTATTCCTTTTCTTTCTCCCAAGGCTTTTGAAAATGCTTTGCCTAATGCGATTCCTACATCTTCATTTGTATGATGATCATCAATATGAGTATCTCCAATTGCTTTAATTTTTAAATCGAACAAACCATGACTCGATATTTGATGAAGCATATGATCTAAGAATGGTATCCCGGTATCAATCTCAGAAATACCGTTGCCATCTAAGTTTATAAATACAGAAATATCTGTTTCATTCGTTTTTCTTTTTATTTCAGATTGCCTTAGAAATGACATTTTTATACAAAAAACTTAGTTTACATTCCATTAATGCAGTAACCCGCATCAACATAAATTGTTTGGCCTGAAATGCCGCTAGAGAGATCACTTAATAAAAAAGCAGCAGTATTACCTACTTCTGTTTGTGTGACCGTTCTGCGCAAAGGAGCTTTTTCTTCAACATTGTGAATCATATCTAAAATGCCACCTATAGCAGAACTCGCAAGTGTTCTTATGGGTCCAGCACTTATAGCATTAACTCTGACTTGTTTTTCTGGACCAAGTTCTGCAGAAAGATATCTGACTGAAGCTTCTAAAGCTGCTTTAGCAACTCCCATAACGTTGTAGTTAGGAATTGCCCTTTCTGATCCTAAATAAGTTAATGAGACAACGCCAGCACCATCACTAAAAAGTGGTTTTGCTGCTTTACATAAAGGTGCTAATGAATAAGCACTTATATTAAGAGCCCTATCAAAACCCTCTGAAGTGGTAGCACTATAATCTCCAATTAATTCGTCGCGTCCTGCAAATGCTAAGCAGTGAACCAATCCGTCAATTTGCCCCCAATTATTTCTTATATTTTGAAAGATTTCTTCTATTTGAGCTGGATTTTGAACATCAAGAGGCAAAAATAACGATGGGTTTAAAGGTTCCGTTAGTTCTCTAACTTTAGATTCGAATCTTCCTTTATCATCAGGCAAATATGTGATTCCAAGTTCTGCGCCAGCTTTTGAAAGTTGTTGAGCAATACCCCATGCTATTGAACGATTGTTGGCAATTCCAGTAACAAGAATTTTTTTGCCAGTTAGATTTAGAAGCATTTTATTTACTATTTCTATATATTCTCCTATATAAAAGTACCTATCTTTACGGATTACTGCAAAATATACAATAATTTTCAAATATGAAAGAATATTCAGCTTAAACATGGTCAGGACAAATTCTATGGTTTTGGAACTAGGTTTTCAATTGCCTAATTTCGAAATGTTAAATGCTAACTCTTCAAATAATTTATATTTTAATTCTCATAATCTAGATAATCGGCATTTACTTTTAATGTTTATTTGTGCTCATTGCCCATTTGTTAAATATATTGAGAATCAAATTACCACCTTAAGTAAAGAAATTGAGAATACAGTTCAAACAGTTGCAATCTCTAGTAATGATATTATCACTCATCCTTCAGATTCTCCTAAAAATTTGAGATTACAAGCACATTCTCAGGGATGGAGTTTTCCTTATCTATATGATGAAAATCAAAATTTTGCTAAGGAATTAAAAGCGGCTTGCACCCCAGATTTTTATCTTTTTTCAAATGAAGGGGATGGTGATTTTTTATTGTTTTATCATGGCCAATTAGACGATAGTAGACCAGGTAATAATATCCCTCTGTCTGGAAAAGATTTGCGCTCTGCTGTAAAAGATTTGAATCAAGATAATTCTTATCCTTCAAATCAGATGCCTTCTTTAGGTTGCAATATTAAGTGGACTCCTGGTAAAGAACCAAGTTGGTTTAAATAAATTAAAATTTTTATTTACCCATAGAAATATGGTTTAGGGTTAATATATTCACTATGCAGATACCTCCATTTACTTTAAATAGACAGTACCAAGAAATTGGCTTAGAAATTGAGGGTGAGGTTTCTAAAGTTTTAAAAGGGGGTCAGTATATTGGAGGACAAGAAATTGCCAAATTTGAGGAGAGTTTTTCTAATCTGATTGGTGTTGAAAATACTATTGGATGTAATAGTGGAACTGATGCTTTAGTATTAGCTTTGCGCGCACTAGACATTGGTGTGGGTGATGAAGTTATTACCTCATCTTTTAGCTTTTTTGCGACTGCAGAGGCTATTAGTGCAGTTGGTGCTAATCCTGTTTTGGTAGATATAGATCCAGAAACTTATCTAATTAATATTGAACTAATAGAACAAGAAATAAATTCTAATACCAAGGCAATTATGCCAGTTCATCTATTCGGGAATGCAGTGAATATGACCTCAATAAAATCTTTGGCTAACAAATATGACTTAAAAGTAATCGAAGATTGTGCTCAGGCAACATGCACAATGTGGGAAAATTCTAAAGTTGGTAGTATCGGTGATATAGGTTGTTTTAGCTTTTTCCCTACTAAAAATTTAGGAGCTGCTGGAGATGGTGGAGCAGTAACAACTTCAGATCAGATGATTGCCAAAAAAATTAGAGAATTGGCTGTTCATGGCAGCCCAATAAGATATCACCATACCCAAATTGGATATAACAGCAGACTTGATACCATTCAAGCTGCCATATTAAACATTAAAATTAAATATATTTCTAAGTGGATTAATAATCGCCAAAAAATTGCTAAAAATTACCTTGATTTATTAGAAAAAAATCCATTTATTAGTTTTCCAAAAATTAGCTCTGATTCAATTTCACATTCTTGGAATCAATTTGTCATCAAATTAAGAAACGATAAATATTGTTTAAATGAAGATTTTTCAAATATATTTGATAGTGATTGCAAAAAATACTATTCCTTAAGGAATTTGGTAAAACAACAACTTTTTGAAAAAGGTATCAATTCAATTATTTATTATCCAATTCCAATACACGCACAAATAGCATACAAAAATAAAAATTTTTCTAGAACAAAACTCATAAATACAGAGAGAATTTGTACAGAAGTTCTTAGTCTTCCGATGTTTCCTGAAATTTCTTATGAAGAGCAAGTTTATGTAGCAGAAAATTTAAATAAAGTTTTAAAAAATTGTATAGAGGAAATTCAAATTTCAGCATAAAGTGATTTAAATAATCTTTGTTGTATGTTGTGATTGACAATAGGGCTGGAATAATTATTTTTTTCTAAATTAGATATCTCCCCATTTAATAATTCTGAATTTGATACTTTAGATAATTCAGGAATCCAATATTTTATATATTCGCAAATAGGATCAAATTTTTTTGCTTGGGTATATGGATTAAAAATTCTAAGTGGTTTTGGATCCATACCACTACTGGCGCTCCACTGCCATCCCCCATTATTGGCAGCTAAGTCTCCATCAACCAACGTCTCCATAAATTTTTTCTCACCCATTTGCCAATTGCATATAAGATCTTTTACCAGAAATGAAGCCACTATCATCCTACATCTGTTATGCATCCAGCCAGTACTATTTAGTTGACGCATTGAAGCATCAACTATAGGTACTCCAGTCTCTCCGTTGCTCCAATGTTGAAACCATTCATTATTGTTTTGCCATTGAAAGTGATCCCATTTTTTTCTATATGGACCTTTCTCTAACTCTGGGAAATGGAATAAGCAATGTTGATAAAATTCTCGCCAAACAAGTTCTTTTTGCCAAGTTTCAATTGAAAGGTAATTTTCTTGATTTGCAAAATCTGAATTTAAATTTAATGTGGCGTTCCAAACTTTTCTAATGCTGATGGTGCCGAATCTGAGAGATGCACTTAAAAATGATGTCCCATTATGGGAAGGAAAATCTCTTGCAGAACTATAAGAATATATTTTTTTTTCGTTAATGAAGTTTTCTAATAATGTTTCGGCAGCATTCTCTCCAGGTCTACATGGACAAATATTCGAGCCAGGAAATTTGATATTTTTGATAAATTTCTCTAGAACCGAATCAGATGAATTTATTGCCTTATTTTCTTTGAGTTTATTATCTATATCTTTAAACTGGAAAACAACTTTGTCCTGATCATATGAACCTAATAAATTCATTTTTGATTTAAGGTTTTTATAAAAAGGTCCATAAACTGAATAAGGATTGTTATTCCCTGAAAATATTTTTAAAGGTTCTACCAATAAGTGATCCCAAGTTTCAACAACTTGAATATTTTGTTCTTTTAAATTTTTTTTTATTTGTAAATCGCGATTAATCTCATAAGGTTCAATTGATCTATTCCAAAAAACAAATTTAGCATCTATTTTCTTTGCTAATTTAGGAATTGTTAATAACGGATCTCCTTCTTCCATAACTAATCTACTACCCATTTTTTTCCAATTATTTCCTAATTCTTGAAGCGAATTTCCTAGAAACCAAGCTCTTGAATTCGAATTGAAATCGTGTGAGTAATTTTTATCAAATACATAAGTTGCAGTAATAGCATTTGATGATGAAAATGCCCTGATTAATGCTTGATTATCAAATATTCTTAAATCTTTTCTATGCCAAAAAAGTATTCTTGGATTATTCATAATTTATCTAAAAATTGTTTTGCTCTAAACCAGGCAGTAACAGTTTTAGCATCAAGTATTTCATCTCCACTGGATATAAGGTTATCTAGTTCTTCGGGATCCATCATTAATACTTCTATATCTTCATCTAAATCTCCTTTAACCTCGTAATTTAATTTGCTTAACTCTCGAGCAAGAAATAAATGAATCACTTCATCTGAATATCCAGGAGCATTAACTAGAGATCCTAGTCTATCCCATTTTTTTGCACTAAATCCAGTCTCTTCTTGAATTTCTCTTTTTATTGAATTAATAGGTGTTTCGCCTATTTCTAACGTACCAGCTGGGAATTCTAATAAATACCTTGATACTGCAAATCTATATTGACGTAGAAGTATAACTTTATTATCAGCCGTAATTGGCACTGCTAATGCAGCATTAGGGAATATTATTTGACCATATTCGCCTTCGTGCCCATTTGGAAGTTGAATTTTATTTATTTCAAATCTAAATTTCTTTGTTTTCAACTCAGAAATTCTTTCTTTAATAATTGATTTTTTGGAATAAAGATTATCACTCATTACTGTAAATAAAAAAATCCTAACAGTTATTTTTTGGTTTTGTAAATCATCTAATAGACCATTGTGGGTCGTCAAACTTTTTGATTTTTTGGCTTCTGCTTAAGATTTCAGATAGTGGTGTAATAACGAAATTACGATTCATGAATCTAGGGTGAGGTAATGTTAATTCCTCGTCAACTGTATGAAAATCTTCCCACCAAAGAATATCTAAATCGAGACATCTTGATAGCCATTTCTTACCCTTTGGCGTCTCTTCTCTTCCGAAAAATCTCTCTAACTTTTTTAGCTTTTTTAGAAGTAATTTCGCATTTTCATTTGATGTTTTAGGAAAAGAATTACTTTTTATAAGTAATAGAGTATTTAAATAATTTGGCTGCTCATTTTGAACACCATGGGGTAATGTCTCATAAATTGAAGACCAATAAAAGTTTGCATGAAATTTGCTTTTCTCTTCTTTTTTTTTGTTGAAGCTATCTCCCCACTCATTTATTATTTCCTCTAATTTTGGTTTGCAAATTAATAGTGACTCAATAGGGCTTCCGAATTTACTATCAATATTTGCCCCGAGGGATATACATAGTCCATTTTTGATATTAAGATTTGATAATTCCACTACAAAAAACTAAGTTATTGGATAAATTCTATATCAGGCATTTTTAAAGTGATTTTGAACCCCGATTTAAAAGAAAAAGGAGAAATAAAAGATTTAATGAACCCAAAGGATTCTTTTAGAGCTTTCCCTTTGGCGGCAATTACGGGTCATAGCTTATTGAAATTATCTTTGCTTTTGGCAGCAGTTGATCCGAGTCTAGGAGGAGTGATTATCGCTGGCGGAAGAGGTACTGGTAAGTCAGTATTAGCGAGGGGTTTACATACTTTACTACCTCCTGTAGAGGTATTAGATAATGAGTCAATACTGGAAACACTATCTAGGAGAAATATTAATACTTCATTAAGACCTATTGGTAGGAACCTAGATCCAGATAAACCAGAGGAATGGGATATTAGTACTAATAAATTGTTAGAGGAGGCAATAGGAAGTGATTATTTGAATCAAATTCATGAAATTCCAAAAAAAGTAAAAGAGGCACCATTTATTCAAGTTCCTATTGGTATAACTGAAGATAGACTTGTTGGATCGATTGATGTCGCGGCCTCATTAAGTACGGGAGAACAAGTGTTTCAGCCTGGAATTTTGGCAGAGGCTCATAGAGGTGTTCTTTATGTAGACGATATAAATTTATTAGATGATGGAATTGTAAATTTAATTCTTGAAGCTATAGGAAGAGAGCAAAATAATATTGAAAGAGATGGTTTAAGCCTTTCTCATCCTTGTAAGTCACTTTTAATAGCAACTTATAATCCTGAGGAAGGTGCTTTAAGAGATCATGTTTTAGATCGTTTTGCTATTGTGCTTTCTGCAGATCAATCTATTGATAATGCTCAAAGAGTTGAGATTACAAAATCTGTTTTATCACACGCAGAAAATAATATTAAATTTTCAGAAAAATGGTCGGAAGAATCTGATAATTTATCTACTCAATTAATTTTGGCAAGGCAATGGTTAAAGGATGTCAAGATAACAAAAGAGCAAATAACCTATTTAGTTAATGAAGCTCTTAGAGGAGGCGTAGAAGGGCATAGGTCAGAATTATTTGCAGTGAAAGTAGCAAAGGCTAATGCAGCTCTTCGAGGCGATGAAAATGTAAATTCTGAAGACCTAAAAGTCGCAGTAAGGTTAGTTATTCTTCCACGAGCAATGCAAATACCTCCAGAAGATGATGATATTCAACCACCCCCTCCAGAAGATCAGAGTCCCCCACCCCCACCTCAATCAAACAATGAAGAGTCTGAACCTGAGACTAGTGAAAATGATAATGAGCAAGACCAAGAACAAGAAGATAATTCTGATGGAGAAGAGGAATCTACTCCCGAAATACCTGAAGAATTCATATTAGACCCTGAGGCATGTAATGTTGATCCTGATTTATTGCTTTTTTCATCAGCTAAAGCTAAAGCAGGGAATAGCGGGAGCAGATCAGTTATTTTTAGTGATAGTAGAGGAAGATATGTAAAACCTATTATTCCAAGAGGTAAAGTAAAAAGAATTGCTGTAGATGCTACTCTTCGAGCTGCTGCACCTTATCAAAAATCTAGAAGATTAAGGAACCCTAATAAATCAATAGTTATTGAAGAAAATGATTTTAGGGCAAAGCTTCTACAAAAAAAGGCGGGGGCTTTAGTAATTTTCCTGGTCGATGCTAGTGGCTCTATGGCTTTAAATAGAATGCAAAGTGCCAAAGGCGCTGTAATAAGACTTTTAACAGAAGCATATGAGAATAGAGATGAAGTAGCTCTTATTCCTTTTAGAGGTAATCAGGCCGAAGTGCTTTTGCCTCCAACAAGATCAATAACTGCTGCAAAAAGAAGGTTGGAAACAATGCCTTGTGGTGGAGGATCCCCTTTGGCACATGGACTAACACAGTCAGCAAAAGTAGCAAAAAATGCTCTTTCAACAGGAGATATTGGTCAAGTTATTGTTGTGGGGATAACTGATGGCCGAGGAAATGTACCATTAGGATTATCTCTAGGACAAAATGAGGTTGAGGGAAAAGATAACGAAAATGTCAATTTAAAACAGGAGGTTCTTGATATAGCGGCAAAATATCCCATGCTTGGGATAAAACTCTTAGTAATTGATACAGAGAGAAAATTCATAGCGAGTGGATTTGGTAAAGAATTAGCAGAGGCTGCTCAAGGGAAATACGTCCAATTGCCAAAAGCTACAGATAAAGCAATCGCAGCTATGGCTTTAAATGCTATCAATGAATTCTAAATATTTCTTATGGATAAATTTCGTTAAGGAATTTTGAAAGTCCAATTGTTAAATCCCTTATAGATTTAGTTAATTCTTTATCTTGTGTTAATTTTTCAAAATCATCGCTCATATCATCTATTTTGGTTGAGATAGATCTAGCAGCATTAATTGTCAATTTAATGTCATTAAGGGTTTCTTCGTCATCAATAGTAGACAAAATGTTATTTAAATGATTAGCAGCAATTGTAATTTCTTTTATTAAAGGTTCAACTCTTTGTAGTTCTTGTTTCGATAAATAAATTAATTCATCAAGATTTTCTTGTGTGCTGTCAAATTGTTCGATTGAGTTAACGATGTTTTCAATTAAGTTTTCTTGATTAGTGTCTTTTAAAAGTTGACTTATTTTATTAGTTATATTCGATAGACTTGATAATTGTTTCCCTGTGATAGTATCTCCTTGACAAATAATTAATTTGGAATCGCATTTTTCCGATATTGGTTTTGCAATGGTTTTAGGAATTGTCTTGTCACTAGTTTCTAAAGCAACTTGTACATCTCCCCCAAGGAAAGAATTTGTAACTACCCTTGCAAATGCTGGCCTTGGAAGAATAATTTCAGGATTATTTAAAACTATTTTTGCTTTAATCGATTCATTCGTGAACAAGATATCTTCTATCGATCCCACTAATATTCCTCTGTAAGTAACTGGAGATTTTTTTGATAAACCGCTTGCGTTATTGAATTCAGCGAAGAGATACCAATTTTTGGAAGATAATCTCACTCCTCTAAGCCAAAAAGAAAAAAATGTGAATATTAAAATTCCTCCTAACAAGGAAAAACCAACAATTGAATCTCGTAAGCTTCTACGCATAATTTCTAAATGTCTTTGGGTTGCATTGGACCATCAAGGTTTCCATTCCTAAATTGAAATACATAGGGATCCTCACTCTTTTTAAATTCATCAATCGTGCCAGCCCATCTGAATTTGCCTCCATAAAGCATTAAAACTTTATCTGAAGTTCTTTCTATAGTACTAAGAACATGGCTAACCACAATAGATGATCCGCTAGCTTTATGATTTGTTTTATTAATTAAATCTTCGATTCTTGATGAGGCAATGGGATCAAGGCCGGCAGTTGGTTCATCAAAAAGTAAAAGAGGTTTAGACTTTACATTAAGAGTTTGATCAGTAATTAACGCCCTCGCAAAACTTACTCTTTTTTGCATGCCTCCACTTAACTCATTTGGAAGTTTATCCTCAACATTAAATAATCCTACCTCAGCTAAACATTCACGTACTATTTCATGAATTGACTTTTTTGATAAGTTTTTATTCCTCTTGAGGAGAAAACCTACATTTTCTTGAATAGTTAGAGATCCTAATAAAGCCGGGTTCTGAAAAACTAGTCTTACATCAGGAGGATTATTTTGATCTAATCTCAAATATGTTTGCTTCTCACCAAATATTCTCAATTCTCCTTTGGTAGGTAAAATTAGTCCTGCTAATATTTTCAATATGGTTGATTTGCCTGAACCTGAGGGGCCAACAATAGCTAATTTCTCTCCATCATTAAGTTCAAAATTTATTTGATTAAGCACATTAACTGACCCCCAGCTTATTGAGAGGTTTTTTGTTTCAACTGCATGCTTTGATTTTTTCAAAACTTGTATAAATAACATATATATATCTCATTTTGCCTATTTTTAGAAATAAAAAAAGGATGTTTGAATTTGATTTATAATGAATTTATATTGTGTTTAAATTTGAGAAAAATAATTTAAGAGGTTTTTAATGAATAAGCGTAAAAAAAGTGTAAGAAGGTACTATAAAAAATTTAAAAAGACTAATTTTGCCTTTTTAAACAAAATCTCAAGAATTTTGAGTTGGCTTTTGCCAGGATTGGTAATAAAAAGATGGATGCTTACATCTGCGATAGGATTTTTGACTACATTATTAGGCTTTGTAATTTGGACAAATTTAAGACCGCTCTATTGGCTTATTGAAATCTTTTTTGGGCTAATGTCAGGTTTAACACGTATTTTGCCTGTTTCATTAATGGGACCATTGATTTTTGTTATTGGACTATTATTAATCGGGATTGGACAAAATAGAAGTATTAATTCTATTCAAAAAGCGCTTGTTCCAGAAAAAAATACATTTTTAGTTGATGCATTAAGAGTTAAAAGTAAATTAAACAGAGGTCCGAATATTGTCGCAATCGGCGGAGGTACAGGTTTATCTACTTTATTAAAAGGCTTAAAAAATTACAGTAGTAATATTACAGCAATTGTAACTGTATCCGATGATGGTGGAAGTAGTGGAATTCTCAGAAAACAATTAGGTGTGCAACCTCCAGGAGATATTAGAAATTGTTTGGCAGCCTTATCAAACGAAGAACCAATTTTAACTAGATTATTTCAGTACAGATTTTCGGTGGGAAGTGGTCTGGAAGGTCATAGTTTTGGAAATCTATTCTTGTCAGCTTTAACAACAATTACAGGCAGTTTAGAAAAAGCAGTTCAGGCATCTAGTAAGGTTTTAGCGGTACAAGGTCAAGTTTTGCCTGCAACAAATATTGATGTTATGTTATGGGCTGAATTAGAAGATGGTGAAAAAATTTTTGGTGAAAGTAAGATCAGTAAATCTAAAAAATTAATTTCGAGGATTGGTTATCTACCAGAAAATCCTTCAGCTCTCCCGAGTGCTCTTGAATCTATAAAAGAAGCTGATTTAATTGTTCTTGGCCCAGGTAGTTTATATACTTCTTTATTACCTAATCTGCTAGTACCAGGTATAGTAGATGCCTTATTGCAAAGTAATGCTCCTAAAATTTATATAAGTAATTTGATGACTCAACCTGGTGAAACTGATGGACTTGATGTCTATAGACATATCAAAGCAATAGAAAAACAATTATCAATTTTTGGAGTTAATTCTCGAATTTTTAACTCAATATTATCTCAGATTCAATTTGAAAAGTCTCCATTAGTTGACTATTACAAAAGTAGAGGAGCAGAGCCTGTTAAATGTAATAAAGAAAAATTATTATCTGAGGGTTATTATGTTTTGCAAGCACCATTGTATTCGAGAAGAATAACTCCAACTCTTAGACATGATCCAAGGAGACTAGCAAGAGCAGTTATATTTATGTACCGCAAATTAAAAAAATTAAATTAATAAGCATCTTGAAGTTCATAGAAATCTGGCTGAATATAGTCTTTCCTTAATGGCCATCCTCTCCAATCCTCTGGCATTAATAGTCTTTTGGGATTTGGATGATCAATAAAATTTATTCCATACATATCAAAAGTTTCTCTTTCTTGCCAATCACTTCCTTTAAAAATTTCATACAAACTAGGGATTGATAAATCAGAATCCCTTTTTAGGAACACTTTTAATCTGACTTCTTTAATTTTTTCAATTTTTTGTAAATCATCAACAGTTATAAAATGGTAGAAACTCACGAGATTTTTTCCTGGCCCCTCATCATATCCTCCTTGACATTGGAGATAATTGAAACCGTAATTTCTTAAGGCAGATACTGCTTCATATAATTTGCTAGGTTCCACAGAAATATTTTCAATTCCTATGTGATCATCAGATAAAGATTGATTTGGAATTCCATCTTTAGACAAGGATTGACTTATAATCCCTTCTTTTTCTATAGAATTATCTGAGGATATGGCTGTATCGTCTTTTTCCATTAATCTTCTACAGAATTAATAATTTCATTTTTTTCGGAATTTGCAGGTAATTCGGTTATTTTTTCTTTTTTGGAAGGGGGTATTACGTTAGCTGAAGTTTTGTTTAGATATTCACCTGTATTTTCTGAGAAGACAAGATTCATTTCATGATCATATGTTATGTATCTATGGGTTTGTTCGGTTTTTGTTCGCTCCAAGATTGATTCGTTACCCACTTTTTTTCTTAATTTGATTACGGCATCAAAAATTGCCTCTGGTCTTGGCGGACATCCTGGAAGGTATAAATCAACTGGAATCAATTTATCAACACCTCTTACAGCAGTTGTAGAATCTGCGCTGAACATTCCCCCTGTGATTGTGCAAGCGCCCATCGCAATAACATATTTTGGTTCAGGCATTTGTTCATAAAGTCTCACTAGGGCTGGAGCCATCTTCATAGTTACTGTTCCTGCAACTATTAGCAAATCTGCTTGTCTTGGCGAGCTTCTAGGTACTAATCCAAATCTATCAAAATCAAATCTAGAGCCGATTAAGGCAGCAAATTCTATAAAACAACAAGCTGTTCCGTATAGGAGAGGCCATAAACTGCTTAGTCTAGCCCAATTATGAAGATCGTCTAAGCTTGTCAAAATAATATTTTCGCTTAAATCTGTAGTAACTTGGGGTGCACCAAGAGGGTTGCAAGTCCCTTCTCGAATTTCTCTTATTGCTTTTGGGGATAATTGTGGATTCAATTTTTTAACTCCATTCTAAAGCACCTTTTCTCCATGCGTATGCCAATGCTATAACAAGTATTGCAATGAAGATTAAAGCCTCAATAAAAGCTAATAAGCCTAGTCTATTGAAGGCAACAGCCCAAGGATAAAGGAATACTGTCTCAACATCAAATATAACGAAAACCAAGGCAAACATGTAATAACGAATATTAAATTGAATCCATGCTCCTCCAATAGGCTCCATTCCGGATTCATATGTAAGTTTTCTTTCCCCTGTTCTGCCTTTTGGGGCAACGATGAGATTAGTAACTAGAGCTAATACTGGAACAGCTGCGGCAATTAGAAGGAAACCTAAAAAGTATTCATAGCCAGTTAACAAAAACATCTTAAAAAATTAATTTTGAATAAAAGTCGCTTAATTAAGCAAAATCTTTTAAAGTTCTTAAAGAACAATAATAAACCGTGAGTGAAAACATTCAACCAGCCTCTGAGGAAAACAAAATAGTTGAAGATTTTGAGAAAGAAAAACTTTCTGCAAATCCCTCAGGAGTAAATGTTGAACAACCTACCTTTAATCTAGAACAAAATAGATTCGAATGTAGAAGTTGTGGATATATTTATGATCCGTCTGAAGGAAATAAAAAATTAAATATACCAAAAAATACCCCTTTTTCAGAGTTGGATGGGAATACATTCGCTTGCCCTGTTTGTCGAGCTGGTAAAAATTTTTATAAGGATATAGGTCCTAAATCTAAACCTAGTGGTTTTGAAGAAAATTTAGTTTATGGATTTGGTTTTAATAGTTTACCTCCAGGACAAAAAAATATATTGATATTTGGAGGTCTGGCGTTTGCTGCTGCTATGTTCCTTTCTTTGTACTCTTTGCATTAATATATAAAGATGAAAAAAATTATTACTAGTATTCCCAATCTTCTTTTATCAGTTCTTATTTGTTTTGTATTGAGCAGTTGTTCATCTACAGGAGTAAAGACGAGTGATAGTAGCCCTTGGAAAACAATTCAGTTTGAGGATCAGGCCAATGCTTTAGATGTTGATTTTATAGATGATAAAAATGGATTTTTAGTAGGTTCTAATAGACTCATTATGGAATCTAATGATGGGGGAGAAACTTGGGAAAAAAGAAATTTAGATTTACCAAGTGAAGAGAACTTTCGTCTCCTAGATATTGATTTTAAAGGTCAAGAGGGATGGTTAATAGGTCAGCCTTCATTAGTTATGCATACACTCGATGGAGGAAAGAATTGGACACGTTTATCTCTAGGTAACAAATTACCAGGTCAACCATTTCTAATAACAACTGTTGATGCTGGTGTTGCAGAATTGGCTACCACTGCAGGTGCTATTTATGAAACATCAGATAGTGGTGAATCATGGAATGCAAAAGTTGTAGATGCATCTGGTTCTGGAGGTGTAAGAGATTTAAGAAGAACTAATAAAGGAGATTATGTCAGTGTAAGTAGTCTTGGTAATTTCTTTTCTACGTTGGAAAAGGATAGTGATGCATGGATAGCTCATCAAAGAGCCAGTAGCAAAAGAGTTCAAAGTATTGGTTTTAATCCAGAAGGAAGTTTATGGATGCTTTCTAGAGGGGCAGAAATTAGATTTAATGAAGACACTAGTGACCTAGAAAATTGGTCAAAGCCTATTATACCTATTCTTAATGGATACAATTATCTTGACATGGGATGGGATCCAAATGGTGATATATGGGCTGGAGGGGGTAATGGAACTTTAATAGTAAGTAAAGATCAAGGTAAAACTTGGAATAAAGATCCTATTGCTTCTGAATTGCCAACAAACTACATTAAAATAGTTTTTCTTGATAAAGAGGCTTTAAACAATCAAAAAGGATTTGTACTTGGTGAGCGTGGTTATATCCTTAAATGGAATAGCTAATTTGAATAACTTGAGTTAATAGTAAAAAAAAAATTAATTTTTGAAAGATTTAGCAACTGTCTGTAACCAACCTGTTAATTTCTTCGCGAACTTATGATTTTACACTGTAAGATCATAGGGTAAACATTTGTGATTATGGCCGCAGGTTCAACGGGTGAACGCCCATTCTTTGAAATAATCACCAGTATTAGATACTGGATTATTCATGCAGTAACATTACCAGCTATCTTTATAGCAGGCTTCTTATTTGTATATACAGGCTTAGCCTACGATGCTTTCGGAACTCCTCGTCCAGATAGTTATTTCCAATCATCTGAATCTAAAGCACCTGTAGTAACACAAAGATATGAAGCTAAATCTCAACTAGATTTAAGAACAAAATAACAATGACTAATTCTCAAGCTCCAATGCAGGCTGCGGAAGTCCGCGTCTATCCTATATTTACTGTCCGTTGGCTAGCAGTTCACGCTCTAGCTATCCCATCAGTATTCTTTTTAGGTTCTATTGCTGCTATGCAATTCGTAGCCCGATAAATTTAACTATCATGCAAGTAAACGAAAATCCTAACAAAGTTCCAGTTGAACTTAATCGTACAAGCCTTTATTTAGGCTTATTATCAGTCTTTGTATTGGGAATTTTATTTTCCAGTTACTTTTTCAATTAAAATTAAAATCATGAGTAAATTAAAAGGACCTGATGGAAGAATTCCAGATAGACTTCCCGACGGTAGACCAGCAGTTGCATGGGAAAGAAGATGGACTGAAGGAACTCTTCCTCTATGGCTTGTTGCTACAGCAGGTGGAATTGCAGTTATCTTCGTTTTAGGAATATTCTTCTATGGTTCATACCAAGGGGTTGGAGCTGGAGGCTAACAAATCCTTACCTTGACCTGATAATCACTTATATCAAATAAGCCTAATAAGAATCAGTAAATATCCTTAGTTTTTCTTTTGTGGAGCTTGGGATATTTTCTTTTTGGGTTATCAATCCATCTTTTAATGAAAAATGAGACTTACTTTTTGGTCTTTCTTCTTCAATTAATTTTGCTACTTCAAATATTATTTTGTTAGCCACTTCAGTATTTGATCTAAGATTATCCAAAACCATCTCTACAGAAACTTCTTGATGAGTTTGATGCCAGCAATCATAATCAGTAACCATAGATAAGGAGGAGTAAGCTATTTCAGCTTCTTTAGCTAATCTTGCTTCTGTGTGGTTCGTCATTCCAATTATTGAACATCCCCAACTTCTATATAAATTAGATTCTGCTCTAGTTGAGAAAGCGGGACCTTCCATTGCTAGATAAGTACCTCCTCTATGCAATTGTCTACCGCCAGGAATATTTTTTTCTCCGATTTCACTTAATATACGTGATAAATTTGTGCAGAAGGGATCTCCCATAGTTACGTGAGCAACAGCTCCCTCATTAAAAAAGGTTGCAGGTCTATTTTTTGTCCGGTCTATAAATTGATCTGGAACTACTATATCAAGTGGCCTTATCTGTTCTTGTAATGAGCCCACTGCTGATGGAGCAATAATCCATCTTACTCCTATTGATCTTAGAGCCCAAATATTAGCTTTGTAAGGGATTTCAGAAGGATTTAAACTATGTGTTCTGCCATGTCTAGGAATGAATGCTATCTCTAGGTTTCCAAGATTATATACTTTTATTGAATCAGAAGGTTTACCATAGGGAGTATTGATTTCTAGTTCTCTTAAGTAATCTATTTGATCCATTGAATAAAATCCACTTCCACCAATCACTCCTAATCTTGATTTTTCAATTGGTAATAAATGTTCTTTATTCATAGTGATGTAAATGACTTTTAATCATCTGGTACTAATTGGAGGAGGACACTCAAATGTTTCTTTATTGAAGAAATGGTTAATGTTTCCGAAATTAATGCCAGAAATTCCTGTTTCAATTATATCTAGAGATTCTCATTTGGTTTATTCGGCTATATTCCCATCGGTGATTTCAAAATCAATCACTTTAGAAGAGAGTTTAATTGATATAAAATCTTTAGCAAAAAATGCAAAAGTATCTTTTATAGAAGAAGAAGTAAAGGATATTGATTTCAATTTAAAGAAAATTGTTTTAGGTAATAGACCTTCAGTTAATTATTCGAAGTTGGTGCTTAATTATGGAAGTCAAACAATAATTCCAAAAGAATTTGAATCACTAGTTAAAAATCGAAATGCTTTTTCAATTAAACCTTTTTTAAGTGCTTATGACTCAATACTAAAAGAGGACATTTTTAATTCAGTTAATGAACTTCCATTTGTAATTGTTGGAAGTGGCCTTGCTGCAATTGAAGTATCTTATGCTTTGAGAAAAAGATGGGGAGATAGACCTTTAAAACTATTATGTGATTCAAGAAAAATTAATAATAAAATTCTAAAAAGTTTACGGAATTCCAATATTGATTTAGTTGAAAAACTTAATTTTGATTATGGCAAGATTCTTTTATGTACTGGAAATTCATCTCCGTTATGGGCACAAAAAAAATTATTAGATTCGGACTCTTATGGCAGAATAATTACAAATCAGAATTTAGAGATAAAAAGTTTCTCTGGAATCTTTGCTGTCGGTGATTGCGCAGTTGTAGGTTCAGCAAAAAGACCAGCATCGGGAGTTTTTGCAGTAAAAGTTGTAAATACATTAGTACAAAATCTAAAAAAAGATATAGAAGGGAAATCATTAAAAAAGTGGTTTCCTCAAAAGATCGGATTGCAAATAGTAAATATATTTCCAAGCCATCATCCAAAGGCTTTTGCTATTTATCGCAATTTTGTTTTCGGCCCTTCTTTTATTTTTTGGGTTTTAAAGCATAAAATTGATCTCAACTTTATTAAAAAGTTCAGTTCAAAAAGGCTAATTATGAAAAGTAGTGAAAAAAATATTTCATTGAATGATTGCAGAGGATGTGCAGCTAAAATTCCTCAGTTTGTTTTGAATAAATCATTAATAAATTCTAATTTAAATTCTTTTGCCTCATCACCTGAAGATTCAGTTGAGATATATCAAAATGGTCAAGATATTATCTTGCAAAGTGTAGATGGATTTCCTGCTTTGGTAAGTGATCCTTGGCTTAATGCCAAAATTACTACTTTGCATGCTTGCTCTGATTTGTGGGCATGCGGAGCAAAACTTTCATCCGCGCAGGCTTTAATTTCATTGCCAAAAGTTGAAAGGGAATTTCAGAGTTACCTCTTTTCTCAATCACTTCAAGGTATTAAATCAACAGTTGAGGATCATGGAGGTGAATTACTTGGAGGCCATACTTTCGAGGCAAGAAGTTTAGTAAATAAACCTTATTCATTAGGAATAGATATTTCTTTAACAGTTCAAGGTATTTTAAAAAATGGAGCAAAACCATGGCTTAAATCTGGAATGAATATTGGAGATATTCTCATGATGTCTAGACCTCTTGGCGTTGGGATTTACTTTGCTGGTCAAATGCAAAATATTAATATGCTGGGTAGTTCTTCTGAAGTAATTAATAATTTAGTAAAGAGTCAGCAATATTTGATTGATGAAATTTATCTTTTTCAAAATCAATTTAAAGAATCATTAGTCAATGCTGCTACTGACATTACTGGCTATGGACTTATTGGGCATCTTAAAGAAATGGTTGAATCATCTAATTTATATAGGCAAAGCAATAATCTTGAGCCACTAAAAGTTTTATTAGATTTATTTGCATTTAAGGCTTATTCTGGAGTATTTGATTTAATAAGAAAAGATATTAAAAGTACTTTCTTTGAATCTAACAAAGAAATTTTTGATAAAATTTATAAAGTAAATAAGCAAAAAAGAATAATTAATTTTTTAAACGAAAATTCATTAGATCAAGAAATTTTTAACGAGAGAATATCATTACTATTAGATCCTCAAACATGTGGACCTTTGTTGATTAGTTGTAATCGTAAATATGAAAATGTTCTAAAGGATAAATGGTACAAGGTTGGAGAGGTTGTAAAAATGTAATTAATTTCTATTTAATTTGTCAATTTCCAAATATCTTAATCTTTTGATTTCCTTTCCCATCTCCTTCCCTGGATCCCATCCTTCTTTTTTTAATGTTTCTCCATCTTTTTTTGATTTTATGAATTTGTAAATAAATAACCACTTAAACAATTTACGCCAGTATGGTCCTCCATCACAAATTAATAATTTAACTGTCTCATCATTAAGGTTTCTGTCCTCAATAAATTCTGTCCAACTTGATGGAGAAAAATGATTGAAATTTTTTTGGTTTGTATTAAATATCTTTTTGATATTTATATAATCTTCTAATATTTTTATCTCACTATTATTTACTAAAAATCTTTGACATGCTTTTTCTAAATCTTCTGAATCTTTTAATAAGTAAAGCATATGATTTCCCTTTAACTTCTTAATCCAATTTAGTCCTCTTAAAAATCTTTTATCGACTTTAATATTTTCATTTAAGATTGAGATAATTTTCCATTTATTAATTAATGAAATCACATTAGTCAAATTATCGTGTTTGCATATTTCAGCTAGTTCCATCCTTATTCGTATGCCTAGTGCAGGAGGGTAAATCATTTTCTGATGAGTTTCTGAACTTTTCCATGGCCATTTTCTAACTGCTTCTTGGGATTGTTTGAGGGAATTATTTGAAATATTGAAATCTAACCTTGAAGCATATTTTGCACATCTAATTAATCTACTTGGATCATCTGAAATACTTTTACCGTGAAGTAGGTTCAATTTTTTGCTTTTTATATCAGAAATTCCTCCATAAAGATCATATATTTTCCTTGTCGAGACCTCGAATGCTATTGAATTTATCGTGAAATCTCTTCTTTTAAGATCATCCTCAATACTACAGGTAGTTACTGTGGGATTTAAGCCTGGAGCAGAATAAATTTCTTTTCTTGCAGAAGCAATATCAATTTTATAGTCATTAATATTTATTTCTACCGTGTTGTATAAATTAAATTCTTTGATTAAACATAAATCTACATTTGCAACATTTTTTTTTATAAATTTTGCCAGAGATATAGAGGAGCCTTCAATTACAAGATCTATATCAATAGGTTTAGAAAAAGATTTTTTGTGGAATTTACTAATTAATAAATCTCTTAAATAACCGCCAACAAAAGCTACTTTAATATTGTCATGAGATTCTATGTATTGAGAAATTAGGTTATATAAATTAAATGGAGTTTTGATTAATTCCGTTTGGATGTAATCAGAGATTTCGTTCATTAGTTTTAACTTACATAACGAATTGGAGCTAATCTGGGATCTAGAATTTTACTTCCTTTATCACCAAATTTTACTGCTAAAGATATTTTTTCCCCACTCCCAAAAATATGTATGATTTCACCTTTCCCAAATTTTGAGTGAATTAGCTTATCTCCAACTATCCAGCTTTTCCCTTTACTGGGTCCTGAATATAATTTCCTTACTGCATTTATAGGTTTGTTAACGAATTCATTTGGATTGTTTCGATCAACTCTTGTTAAACGATCAAGGTGCAAATCTCTTCTAATTGAAGCACCACCTGTTTGAGGTAATTCTCCATCCATTAAATCTTCAGGTATTTCCGAAAGAAATATTGAAGGAATTGTTGCTTCACGCATTCCACCCCATAATCTTCTTTCTCTGGCATGACTTAGGAAAACTCTTTCTTTGGCTCTTGTAATACCTACGTAGCATAATCTTCTTTCCTCTTCAAGAAGTGAGGGATTATCTATTGATCTATGGCTAGGGAAGAGACCTTGTTCTAGCCCAGTGACAAAAACATTTTGAAATTCTAAACCTTTACTGTTGTGCAGAGTCATGAGAGTCACAGAGTTGGGATTATTTTTCTTCGTATCATTATCTGTTGTTAAGGCTGCTGTAGAAAGAAATCCCTCTACATCTCCACTTTCTGTTTCTTCTTCATATTGAGTAGCTGCATTAATTAGTTCTTGTAAGTTATTTCTTCTATCTTCAGATTCTTCAGTCCCACTAGATAACAAGTCACTTAAGTAACCACTTTTTTCTAATATAAGTTGTAGCAGTTGAGCAGGGCCTGAATTTTCTAGATAACACAGTAGATCATTCATAACTTCAGTAAATTTATTAATTCCTTTTGATGATCTGCCTATTGTTTCTTCAAGACTTTGCTTATCATTGATAACTTCCCATAATGGAATATTTAACTTGCTAGATAATTCATTAAGTTTTTGAATAGTAGTCTTACCAATCCCTCTTCTGGGAACATTTATAATGCGTAAAAGACTAACGTTATCTGAAGAATTAACCAGTACTTTCAAATATGCTATGACATCTTTAATTTCCCTTCGATCATAAAAACGCAATCCTCCGAAAATTGTATAAGGAATGCGCCACCTTACAAGAGATTCCTCTAATACTCTTGACTGAGCTCTGGTTCGATATAAAATTGCAAAATTTCTCCAAATTGGTTTCTGATTATAGTTATTTAGTGATTTAATTTTGTTGGTAATTGCTTCTGCCTCGGAAATTTCATCATCACAGCTGAGTAACTTTAAAAGCTCCCCTTTTTCTTTAGTAGCCCTTAAAACTTTCTCAATTCTTTCAGAGTTATTTTCAATTAGTGAATTTGCAGCATCAAGGATATTAGATGATGACCTATAATTTTCTTCTAATTTAATTAAAGATGACTTTGTATCTTCATCAAGTGAAGTCTTAAAATCTTCTTGGAAACCAATTAGAATTCTGAAGTCAGCCGCTCTGAAACTATAAATACTTTGATCAGCATCTCCTACTACAAAAATTGACCTATCTTCCCAACTAAAGAATTTTTTTGGTTCAGTATTTCCAGCAGTAATTAATTTTATCAGTTCATATTGTGTTCTATTTGTATCTTGATATTCGTCAACCAAAATATGTTTAAATCTTTTGTGCCAGTAATCTCTGACCATTTCATTTTGCCTCAATAAGAAAACAGGCAAAAGTAAAAGATCATCAAAGTCTAAAGAATTATTTTTTGAAAGCGAAATTCTATATCTCTTGTAGGCTTCTGCAACTGTTTTATCAAAATTATTATCTGCTTTTTCTAAAAGATCATTCGAAGTTAGGCATTTATTTTTGGCATTACTTATTAATCTTTTAATCTTTTTGGGATCATATCTTTTAGGGTCAAGATTCATATCTTGACTGATAATTTCTTTTACTAATGTTTGAGAATCTGTTTCATCGTAAATTGAAAATTGCCTTGTCCATTTTAGCCCTTCTGGATCAGTATATTTTTCAATATCGTATCTCAGAAGTCTTGAAAATAAAGAATGGAAAGTACCGATCCAAAGGTTCTGAAGCCTCTCTTGGTGAACGTTTGTTCTTAATTGATTTTGATCAATTTCTTTGAGAGTTGTCCAAGGCTGACCAAATTGATTTAAAGCTAATTCTTGGGCTAAAAGAACCTCTAATCTTGCTTTCATTTCTTTAGCAGCTTTGTTAGTAAAAGTGACTGCGAGAATGTTATAAGGATCGATAGAGTTATTTTCAATAAGATTTGCAATTCTGTGTGTAAGAGCCTTAGTTTTTCCGCTACCTGCACCTGCCACAACTAACAGTGGCCCATAAACATGTTTTACTGCTTGAAGTTGCTCATTATTTAAAGATTTAAAAAGAAAATTGTTGGTTTGAGGCACTTTTGGAAGGGTTTTTCAAAAATTAGACTTTACTATGAGGTTCAGATTCCGTTTCTAGTTCTTCTAACGCTTTTTTTAAGTTTATAATTTCATTATTGTTATTAATTATTTCTTCAAATTTATTTTGAGGCATCCTTAATTTAATACTTCGGTCAAGAATTTCTTTTTCCAATCTTTTTTTGTATGAGGAAATAAGATTCTTTGATAATTTTAAATCTTGTTGATCCAAAACTTTATTAAGATGTAATTTTATACTAGCGGAAAAAAATTTTTTATTTGAATTATTTCAACTATCACTTTGGAATAAAGTTATTAATTAAGAAGCGTTGCGTTAATTTTGAAATTGTATTGTTTTTACTAGCTTTGTACTATTGTATGATTCGAACTTTAAATTTTTTGCTTCAGCAATGTCAGTTTCAAAGAATAATCCACTTTTGTCCGCTGATATGAAATTAAATGATTTAAGCAATATAAAAGAATTTATTAATAGTGCTAACTCAAGATTAGATTCAATAACCTCAATAACCAATAATTCGCATGCAATTGCAGCAGACGCTGTAACAGCGATGATTTGCGAAAATCAAGATTCAGTAAATTCAAAAATATCTTTAAATACAACTAACAAGATGTCCATTTGTTTAAGAGATGGAGAAATAATCCTCAGGATTGTCGCTTATCTTTTAATTTCTAATGACGAATCAGTTTTAGAAAAAAGTTGTTTAAGGGATCTTAAAAATACTTATCTTGCTCTTGGGGTTCCCTTAAAAAATGCAAGAAGGGTTATTGAATTAATGCGAGATGCAACAATCTCTGATTTAAATTCCACAGTTAATAATATGCAGGGAAACAAAAGGTTCCTTCCTGATTTAATTTCTGAAACAGAGTTTCAATTTGAAAGGATAATTAATCTTTTAAACTAGCTAAATTTCTTATTTCAGAAGTATGGGACGTCTGAATTACTGCGTTATTTTCAAGATTTCTGATAGTAGAAAATCTGGATCTTATGTGAGTGGATAAAAAGGAAATTTTTTCTTCAGAAACTGTTGATTTGTAAAAAGTTTTAATATATAAATTATTTTGTTCATCAACGAAATAATTTGATGATGAAATAAAAGATTCTGTATAACCTTTATTTCGTAAAACAATTCCTGAATTTACATCCTTTGGTAAAAATATCAGAATTGTTTCATCTCCCTCACTCATATGATCATCTTCCCAATCACTAATAGCTTGCCATTTTATAGAAATTGCTATGCTCTCTAGGTTTAAACTTAGGTTGTAATTTTTAAAAATTTCAATAACTTTTTTATTTTTCAGGTTGATATTCTTTATATATATTTTACTAGTTGAGTTTTCAAATTCCTGAAAAGCAAGGGTATGAGTGCTTCTTATGGATTTCCACTCTCCTATACTTTTATCGATAAATTGATTAATTGTTGTTAGGATCTTCTTCAAGTTTATCTTCTGCAGAATGATTTTCTGCTTTTTGAATCATTCTTACCATTGAATCCACCATTAATCTCTTTGCAGACGTTACTTTTAATCCAGAAGGTGTGGTTGATATTTGTTCTCCAGGGCGATCATATGAAGTTGGTCTAAACGGAGTCATCTAAAAACTTTAAAAAATTAATCGCTTTCTATTCTTGCATGAATTCTTATTCATATACTTCTTGTTTGCAAAAATGTCATATCTCTCTTCTTTTAATACACAATTTTTAAAAGTTTTGTTATTTAGGCATTTTATTTTTTGCTAATCCTGAAAGAGTCGCTAAAGCAAACATTCCCAATAAAGCAATTCCTAAAAATAATCCTGCCCCCTGGCTAACTCCAGCACCCACTGCTACAAGTATAGAGTCACTAATTAGAAGACTTATTAATAATGCTGGAGTAAATATCTTCCAGCGAGTACCTCCAATACCAATTGCGTAGCTTAGAAAATCAAAAAGGCCAGTCATTAGTAAACCAGTCATAAGAAAGAAATTTTCTTCTAGTTGGTTCTGATTAAAACTTTCAATTTTTTTCATTGCTTTCGGACCCACTAAATTACGTACAGGAACCCGACCATAATTTCTTGCAATAAAAAAAGCAGCTTGGCAAAAAACAATATCAGAAAAGATTATGGTCATGTAACCTTTTTGAAATCCTAGTAATGAGCCAGCTAGCAAAGAATAAGCTGAACTTGGAAGGGCAGGTAAAATAATACTTACTCCTCTAAGTATGAATATTCCAAAGGGAGCCCAAATTCCCATGCTTTCTATTTTGTTCCTTAGAGGTTCAATCCCATAATTTTGAATTAAATAAATTAATACAACGAATATTGCGATAAAAAAAATTAATGAGAGAAATTTCTGTATTTTATTCATTATTTTCTATTAAATACATTGGAAGTAAATTCTTAATTTTAATATTTGATTCTATCTATAATAGAAATACTAATCAATAAAAATTTTTAAAATTTTTAATCTAATATTTACTCCCGATAAAGGATTTTTGTATTTCAGAAGTATTCATGTTTGATTCTAAGAATAAATTTAATTCAATATTTATAAGAAATAGCATTGGTTTAATACTTTCTATAATCGTTCCCATTTGTATTGCAATAAAACAAGCAAATGCTTTACCTCATGAATGGGTTGGAGTCCCTAAAAGCGAATATGGACAACAGTTATGGGATAGACAAAGTATTAAGAGGAATGAGGATGGTTCTGTGAGAGTATTGAGTAAATTTATTCCCAAAACAAAAAGTGAAATTACTAAAGATATTCTCTATACGATGGATATAAATTGTTTTGAAAAATCATTTAGAGACGTTGATGTCTCTACAGATGAATTAAATAGTAATTTCAATGATTTAGCTGATTGGCAAGATCCAAATGGAGATAAATTGATTTTGGGTGTTATTGGTCAAGTTTGCAGAGTGGAAAACTAAAAATTTTGAATTGTAAAATAAAATAAAGGAAAAAATTAAGTTTTAAATGCCTAAAAAATATAAAACCCTGTCAAAGACAGGGTTTAAAGGTGCCAGGACCCAGATTTGAACTGGGGACACGGCGATTTTCAGTCGCCTGCTCTACCAACTGAGCTATCCCGGCTCTAACCTATATACTCTAAATTAAGATGTGTAGTTTGTGAAACCCTTTTAGTTAAAATTTTATATCTTCATCAAATATCCAAAAAAAATTTTTTATTTTGAGTTAATTGCTAACAAGGCAGTACCAAATGAAGTAGTTTTTTTGCATGAAACTATAGGTATATTGATAATTTTTTCTCTTATTTTTCTCCACTGAGGGTTTTTTGAACCTCCACCAATAGTAATAATCTTTTTTGGTAGTGAACCTGTTAGTTCACCTAGTTTTTCCCATCCTTTCAATTCAATCTTTGCTAGCCCCTCGAATAATGCATGTAAATAAAGTGAGTCGCTTACTGGCCTTGGCCCAAGTATTGGCTCTAAATTAGGATTATTAATAGGAAATCTCTCTCCTTTACTATTAAGAGGTAAAAGATTTAAAGAAGTGTTTTTTGATGGATTTATTTGTCGACTGAGCTCCTTTATTTCTAAATCAGAAAAGAACTGAGACAAGATACCGCATCCTGCGTTTGATGCTCCTCCACATATCCAATCGCCGTTCACTCTATGGTTTGTAATCCCTTGTTTTTTTATAGGGTTATCAATAACTTTTTTAACAACAATAGTTGTTCCTAAAACTGTGAGACCATCTTCTTTACCCAAACCTGCAGCTATTAAACTTGCATTAGAGTCAGTGGTGCCCGAGATTAATATTAATTTTTTATTTAGTTTAAATCTATCTGCTAAATCAAAATTAACTTGTCCAATAATTTTTCCACTTTTTACTATTTTAGGTAGGCATTTTTGCAATGAAGTATTGAGATAGCTTTTTGGCCATGATTCTTTTTTTAGATCCCAACCAAGTTTTAGATTATTACCTGCTTCTCCATGAGTCCAATCTTTTAAAAACCAACCAGTGATCCAATCAGATTGATGTCGTAAAAGTATATTTGTCCCATATTTATCTATTAGTTTTAATGCTTTAGCAAGACTACTGTATGGAGTTTGCAAATGATCTTCTCCAGGAGTTAGTGATTCAAGAAAGATCTTATGTTCATTACATGCTTGGTCGTAAGGTATTGCTTCTCCTATTGGCTCTCCTTGCAAATTTGATGCTGTTAAAGTTCCTGAGGTGCCGGAGATAGCCAATTTATTAAGGTTGATTTTTACCTCAATAGGTAAATTAATTAAGAGATTTTCACAGGAATCGATCCAAGAATTTGGATTTTTAAAGCTGTATGAATAAGGTACTGAATTGGAATATACTAATTTCTTATGAAGATTAATTATTGATATTCTGGCGCCACTGGTTCCAAAATCTAACCCTCCATAAAAATTATCAGGCATAGAAAGAATATTTTATAAAAAGAGCTTGGAAGCCTCAGTTAATTGGGCTGCTTTTTCTTCTACATTTTCCCAAGGTAGTTCAAGATCTCTTCTGCCAAAATGTCCATAGGAAGCAGTTTTTCTAAAAAATTTACCTCCCATTTTTTTGGGTAGATTTCTTAAGTTAAATTCTTTAATTATTGCTGCGGGTCTTAAATCAAAGTGCTCTTTAATGAGCTCAGTCAAATTAGCTTGTGAAATAACACCGGTATCAAAAGTTTCGACGAGAATGGAAATTGGTTTTGCTACTCCAATTGCATAACTTAATTGTACTTCTGCTTTTTTTGCTAATTTCGCCTTAACTATGCTTTTAGCTACATAACGTGCTGCATAAGCGGCTGATCTATCTACTTTTGTGGGATCTTTACCAGAAAATGCTCCTCCTCCGTGTCTTGCATATCCACCATAAGTATCTACAATGATTTTTCTTCCAGTTAGCCCTGCATCTCCTTGAGGCCCCCCGATGACAAATTTTCCCGTAGGGTTTACAAGAAATCTTGTCTTGGTGATGTTTGGTTTGATTTCTAAATCTTCAGTTGCAGGAATTACAACATGCGTCCATAAATCTTCTTTTATTCTTTGACGGATTTCTTCTTCATCTGTTGTTCCATCAATCTCAGGATTATGTTGAGTTGAAATTAAAATCGTGTTAATTGAGACTGGTAATCCTTTTTCGTAATCAATGCTTACTTGAGTTTTACCATCAGGGAGAAGATAATTAAGGATTCCTTCATGCCTTACTTTGGCAAGTTGAATGGCTAATCTATGTGCCAAGCTAATCGGTAAGGGCATTAATTCAGGCGTCTCATCGCATGCATAGCCGAACATTATGCCTTGGTCACCAGCTCCCGTATTATCTTCCAAATCATCGTTAACATCATCCGCTTCGTTTACTCCTTGAGAAATATCAGGTGATTGTTCGTCAAGTGCTACTAAAACAGCACAACTATTTGCGTCAAAACCGCCTGCTCTATAGCCTTCATATCCAATTTCTTTAATTACATTTCTAACAAGTTTTATATAATCGACTTTTGCTTTTGAAGTTATTTCTCCAGTAAGTAAACAAAGACCAGTATTAACAACAGTTTCACATGCAACTCTGCTTTCTGGATCTTCTGTCAACAAAGCATCTAAAACAGCGTCACTAATTTGATCACATATTTTGTCAGGATGACCTTCAGTAACGGATTCCGAAGTGAAAATGAAATCACTCATTTACAAATAATTTTAAAATTGCACTCTATCCTAAATTAAATTATCGTTACAAATCAATTTTTGTAAATTAAATAATACTTGTAAAAGAATAATGATGCTTAAAGTCTTGTATTCATGCACAAAATAAATAGGTAAATTTATACTGTTTCAGATGATGCAGTGGGAATTTCTTCATTATCGTCAGTTTGTTCAAATAGCATTTGTTTGTATTTCGCAGCCATTTCTTCAGCTTTACTAAAAACTTTTTGAGGATCCGTTAGCATATCTCCTGGTTCTGGTTCAAGTGCTTTAGTAGATAATGAAATTCGTCCTCTTTCTGAATCAAGGTCAATTATCATAACCTTCATTTGGTCACTCACATTTAAAACATTATGAGGAGTCTCAATATGTTCATGACTAATTTCAGAAATGTGCAATAGACCACTTACTCCACCAATATCAATAAAGGCTCCATAAGGTTTAATACCTTTTACAGAACCAACAACAACTTCTCCTACTTCAAGTCGGTTCATTTTTTTCTCAACCAAAGCTCTTCTATGACTTAATACCAATCTATTTCTCTCTTCATCAACTTCAAGAAATTTTAAAGGTAAATATTCACCTTCTAAGTCATCTTTAATTTTTCGAGCACTTATATGAGAGCCCGGGATAAAACCTCTCAAGCCTTCTACCCTAACAAGAGCTCCGCCTCTGTTTGTGGCAAAAACTTCAGAATATATAGTTGCATCTTCTTTTTGGAGTTGTCTAACCCTTTCCCATGCTCTCTGATATTCAATTCTTCTAATAGAGAGGGCTAATTGGCCATCTTCATTTTCCTCGCTCATTATGAAAAATTCTCTACTTTCTGAAGGTTGTAAAACATCATTAAGTCCTTCAACTCTATTTATTGAAACCTCCTGAACTGGCATAAAAGCTGCTGTTTTTGCCCCTATATCTATCATGGCTCCTTTGGGCTCTAGAGCAAAAACGGTACCTTTAACTAGATCACCAGGTTTAAAATTATAGTCATACTTACCAAGAAGGGATGCGAATTCTTCTTGTGTGAATCCTGCATTTTCAAAATCCGCATTTGTTCTGCTAGAGGAAGAGTCAGCTGAAGGTATATCGCTCTTCTCAAATGATAAATCTTCCTCATTTTGAGATGCTGAATCATTATCTAACTCAGACGAATTTTTAATTTCTTGATCCTCAGAAAGTTCTTTAATGGTTTGGGAAGAATTTTCGTTCATTTGTTGTATCGCAGACTACCTAAGGTAGTTAGAAAGGAATGCTACTAGCCTGCAAACCAATAGCAAAAAATATTTGTGATATGTATTCTACACTTTAAGATGCTGAATTTTATAAAATTGAAGCTAATTGGTTTTTTGAACTTCCCTTTAGAGATTCAAGAGTAGAAATAAAATCTTTTACCCCATTAAATTTTCTGTAAACTGAGGCGTACCTTATATATGCGACTTCGTTTTCTTTCCTAAGATTTTTAAGTATTAATTCTCCGATTTGTGAAGATTTAATATCTTTATTAGAGTCTTGAACAATTTGTGATTCAATTCCATCTACGAAATTAATAATTGCTTCACTACTGAAGTTGGTCTTTTCGCATGCTCTTGATATACCAGTAAATAATTTTTGTTTATCAAATAATTCTCTGCCACCGTCTTTTTTTATAACTGAAACCGGCATTGATTCCACTCTTTCATAAGTTGTAAATCTAAAGCTGCAATTTAAGCATTCTCTTCTTCTTCGAACACTTTTACCACTATCAGCAGATCTTGATTCCAAAACTCTGCTATCTGTGTTTTGACAGGTTGGACACTGCATGTGGTGAAATAAGATGCTCTTCAACTCTAATAGTAGAGTAATATTCTAATTATGAAAAGTAAAAAAAAACCTCTTTAATAAGAGGTTTTTTTTCTTGGTTCATTTTCTATCAAATTTAGGTGGGTCTCTAAAGGCGACAGCAAAAAATAGGGTTACAACTGCGAGAGTTAGAATTAGAACGTAAGCGAAGGCTTCCATAAGATTAAGTAATAAAGTTTAGTTTTAAACCCTTCCTGGGATTCTTCTTGTGGTTTCGTCGCCAAGCTTCTTGAATAAACCAAATTCAACTTGGTCGCCAATCTCAGCATCAATACCAGCAAAGGAATTTCTGTAAAGAGTTCTTGAAGCATGCCACCAGTGACCAAACAAGAATAGCAATCCGAAACATAAATGAGCATATGTAAACCACGCCCTTGGTGAGCTTCGGAATACACCGTCAGATTTATAAGTTTCTCTGTCAAACTTGAATGCTTCTCCAAGTTGAGCCTTTCTTGCTAATCTTTTAACTACTGCAGGATCAGTAAATGTTTGACCATTAAGGTCTCCCCCATAGATAGTTGCAGTAATTCCAGTCTGTTCAAATGAATACTTTGCTTCAGCTCTTCTAAACGGAATATCTGCTCTTACATTACCTTCTTTGTCTTCAAGGATTACAGGAAAGTTTTCAAAGAAATTAGGAATTCTTCTAACTTCCAATTCGTTACCTTCTTTGTCTTGAAAAGCAATATGACCTTGCCAACCAGTTGGCAACCCATCACCATTAACGAGAGCTCCAACTCTGAATAGCCCGCCTTTTGCAGGACTATTACCAACATAATCGTAGAAGGCTAGTTTCTCTGGAATAGATGCATATGCCTCTTCTTTAGTGGCTCCATCATCTAAAGCAGCTTGAACCCTTCTATTGATTTCAGTCTTGAAATAGCCGGAATCCCATTGATATCTGGTAGGGCCAAATAATTCAACTGGAGTAGTCGCTGAACCATACCACATTGTTCCTGCAACAACGAAAGAAACAAATAAAACAGCAGCTAAAGCACTAGCTAGAACTCCCTCAAGACTTCCAAGTTTTAATGCTCTATAAAGTCTTTCCCCAGGCCTATTGGTAATGTGAAAAATTCCCCCAATAATTCCCATAAGTCCAGCAGCAATATGATTAGCAACAATTCCTCCTGGATTAAAGGGGTTAAATCCTTCTACTCCCCAGGAAGGGGCTACAGGCTCTACATGACCAGTTAACCCATAGGGATCAGAAACCCAAATTCCTACGTTTGCACAATGAAAAGCTCCAAAACCAAAGCATGTAAGACCAGCTAAGAGAAGGTGAATTCCAAATATTCTTGGTAAATCAAGAGCAGGCTCACCAGTTCTTGAATCTTCCCATAAATCCAAATCCCAGTATGTCCAGTGCCAGATAGAAGCCAACATCAACAATCCACTAAATACTATGTGTGCTGCTGCAACACCTTCAAAACTCCAGAATCCAGGATCAACTCCTGTAGCACCCGTAATATCCCATCCGTTCCAACTACTTGTGATACCAAGTCTTGCCATGAAAGGCATAACGTACATCCCCTGTCTCCACATTGGATTGAGAACAGCATCAGAAGGATCAAAAATGGCTAATTCATAAAGAGCCATAGAACCGGCCCAGCCGGCTAATAATGCAGTATGCATGAGATGCACAGCGAGTAGTCGACCTGGGTCATTAATAACTACTGTGTGAACTCGATACCAAGGCAATCCCATCGGTTAATTTCTAGTAACTATGCTGAATAAACAGCTAAACATCACGATAGTAAGGGTTTTTTAGTCTTTGAGGGATTTTTGTAAATAAATTTATTTTCTTGCCAAAATTGGGCAAATCAATTTGCAGGACTGAATTTACAAGGAATTTTTAGCTAAAAATTGTTAATATTTTGGTCACAATTCTCAAAGTAAAACGCCAAAATAGGAAAAATAACAAAAAAAAATGGCAACTATCAGATTTATCCGAGAGGATTTAGAAGTCCAATGTAATCCTGGTGTAAATTTAAGGGAATTGGTAATGAAAGAAAACTTACAACTATATGGACTTAAAGGTATTTTAGGAAATTGCGGCGGAGCAGGACAATGTAGTACTTGTTTTATTTCAGTTGAAGGTGGAAACAAAAATTCTTTGAGCCCTCTTACACCTGTTGAAGAAGAAAAACTCAAAAATAGACCAGAAAATTGGCGACTTGCATGCCAAACACTGATTAAATCCTCTTCTGTAATTTTAACAAAACCTCAATCTCCCCCCTCAAATTTGGAAGAACTAAAGAAAATTAGTGAAAATAAAAAATTACCCCGCTAAATTGTTTAATACTGTTAATCAGTTTATAAAATTTGTTTATTTTTCCACTTTATTCCAAGTTATATGTCTATAGTCGTATTACGTAATTTATAGAACTACTAATTAAATGGAAACAACAAACTTTGGATTCGTAGCTAGTCTTTTATTTGTAGGGGTTCCAACAATATTCCTAATTGGTTTATTTATTTCTACTCAAGATGGAGAAAAATCAAGCTTCTACTCTGAATCTAGTAAAGGTAGGCTTGGGCCAAAACGCTAAAACTTTAATAAATGCTTAGCATTTCTTCTGAAAAGTTTTTAATCTGGAAAAAAAAACAACTTTCTAAAGGAGGCGATCAACAATCTTTTGATGTTTTACTTGACTGCTTTGGGGGTATATCAAGAAGCGATATAAATTTGATAACCATAAATCCTCATGGAATATTACATTTAAAAAAAAAATTAGAATTTTTGGAATCTGTTTGGGATGATCATTTGTTGAGATCTTGCCCAATCCAATATCTTTGTGGAATCACTTTTTGGAGAGACTTAAAATTAATAGTTACAAACAAAGTTCTTATTCCCAGGCCAGAGACAGAACTCATAGTAGATATCGTTTTCAATATATTTCGAAGGAAGTCAGAGAAATTATTTTTTGCTGAATTAGGAACTGGCTCAGGCGCTATAAGTATTGCGTTGTCATTGGCTTATCCATTTAGCGATGGAGTAGCAACTGATATAGATCGAGAGGCATTAGAAATAGCCACTAAAAATTTTATAAATTCTTCCAAACAATCGAATTTGAAATTTTATTGTGGAAATTGGTGGTCACCTCTTGAAAATTTTAAAGGAAAATTAGACCTAGCCATTTCAAACCCGCCATATATTCCTGAAGACACCTATGAAAAATTACCCAAAGAAGTTAAAAATTTCGAACCTAAAGTTGCTTTATTAGGCGGCGAAGATGGTTTAAAACACATAAGGGAAATAGTACAAAAAGCACCATTATTCTTAAGAGAGAAGGGCTGGCTAATTTTAGAGAATCATTTTGATCAAGGCGAAAAAGTAAAACAACTTCTTATTAAAAATAAATTTACATCAATAGAAATTGTGAAAGATCTTTCTGGTATTGGTAGGTTTACCATTGGAAGATATAAATAAATTATTACAGGTTCATAATCTCAATGAATATAGTAAACTACAAATCTGCTTTGAAGACTCTGAAAAGTGGTTTACCTATAATCTTCCCAACAGACACTTTACCTGCAATTGGATGCTTACCAAAATTCTCAAATATTATTTATGAGTTTAAAAAAAGAGATAAAAACAAACCCTTAATTCTTATGGGATCAGAACATAAACATTTAATTGATTATGTTCACGAATCAGCAAAAGAAGATTACGAAAATTTAGCCTCAAAATATTGGCCTGGAGCTCTGACAATGGTTATTCCTGCTTCAGAAAAACAGACTACAATCCTCACAAGCAATGATCTTACTATTGGGTTGAGGATTCCAAATTCAAATATGGCACAATCTCTTTTGAGAGAAACAGGCCCATTGTTAACTTCAAGTGCAAATATTTCAGGTTTTAAAGGATCAATTACAGCTGAAGGTATTGCTCTAGACTTCCCTTCTATAAAAATTTTGGGTCCTATCCCCTGGGGGAAAAGTAGTGGAAAAGCTAGTACTATTATATTTTGGAAGAACAGTGGAAATTGGAAACTGATTAGAGAAGGAGAAGTAATAGTTAGGGAATTGTATTAATGTTTTTATTATTATTTCTTGTTTTTCTAATTCAATTTTTCACTTATTGGATATTTGAACCACTTGCATCTTTTTTAGAGTATGTTCTGGAAATAAAAATTTTTCCTATTGTTGCTTTGATAGGTTTAGTCTTTTTATTCTCAGCAAAGGATATTGAACAGAATTAAATAAATCAAAATGCCGGCTAACAGATTTGAACTGATGACCTTCGCTTTACAAAAGCGCTGCTCTACCGCTGAGCTAAGCCGGCAATCTTTTCATCTTACAATTAGGGAGGGTCAATTATCAGTATTTTTTTAGCTTTTTTTAAATTTATTACTTTTTGATATCTTTGTTAGCTTTATCAGTTTTATCAGTTTTTTTGAATTTTATTTCTCCTGAAATAGTTCTTTTGATCGGCAAATTGGCAACTAGTGCAGTCATTCTATCCTCAGTTTCCAAACTTACTGCCACCTCCTCAAAATCAATTTCAACATATTTAGCAACAACATCAAGGATCTCTTTCCTCATTTTATCTAAAAGATCAGTTGTTAAGGAACTCATATCAACTCTGTCATGAGCAAGTACAAGTTGTAATCTTTCTCTAGCTGTATTCGCACTAGACGTTTCTCTGCCTAGTAATTTATTTATAAGATCTCTGAGAGTCATCATTTTAAAAAACCTTTGTTTGCATTAATCGCATGAATTTATCCTTAAGACTTTTGCCTTCTTTTTTAAGATCGATAATTGGTACATCTTTATTTGTAAGTCTTTGAGAAACATTCAAATAACATTTTTTTGCAGGAGATCTACCATCTGAAAGTGTCAGTGGCTCTCCTCTATTTGTACTTATTATTACCTGTTCATCTTCTAAAACAATCCCCAATAAAGGCAAAGAAAGGATCCCTTGAACATCTTCGATGGATAACATTTCTTGACTAGCCATCATGTTAGGGCGAACTCTATTGATTACAAGTTGAATAGGCTCAATATCTGAAGTATTAAGAATCCCTATTACTCTATCCGCATCCCGCACTGCAGATAATTCCGGGTTAGTTACAACAATAGCTTCTTTACAGGCTGCAAGAGCATTTTTAAAGCCATCTTCCACACCAGCAGGACAATCTACTAAGACAAAATCAAATTTCTCACTAAGAAGCTCGCTAATTTTTTTCATATCTTCGGGTTTCATCCAATCCAACATCCTTGGATCTCCAGCAGGTAGAAGAGCAAGATTAGGTTCCTTTTTATGTCTAACCAATGCTTGGTCAAGACGACAATTTTTGTCTAGAACATCTTGAGCCGTATAAATGATGCGATTTTCTAATCCTAGAAGAAGATCTAAATTTCTTAAGCCAAAATCAGCATCTAATACAGCGGTTGTAGCTCCGCTATTAGCAAGAGCAATACCTAGGTTTGCAGTTAAAGTTGTTTTGCCAACTCCTCCTTTACCTGAACAAATTAATATTGTGCGAGTATTCTTCCCCACGATTTTTAAGATTTTACAAATAATAAAGCCACTTTCAGAAAGTTAAATATTTTAAAGATTAAGTAATTCTTAAATTTATCTATTTTGAATTAATTTATTGCAAATTATTGATTAATTTTTATTTTCTATTAAGTGTGGTTTGATAATTATCGTTTGTTTATCTATTACCGCAATTTCTGGATAATAATTTTTGGGTTTATCCTTTGGTCCTATAGCTATCACATCTGCAATTCTCAACTGTAGAGGGTTTAGATAAAGTGATGTAATTGATGCATTTTTATTTCCACTTTTACCTGCGAATGCGATACCTTGTAATTTGCCCCAAACATAAATATTTTTCTTAGCGGAAACTATTGCTCCTGGATTAACGTCTCCAATAATGCATAGGTTTCCATTTGAAGATATTCTTTCACCCGATCGTACTGTTCCTTTGTGAAGAATATCGTCTTTCTTTTTTGAATTTAACGATAGTAACTTTTTTTTAATCTCTTGCTCTTTTAAAAAAGCTGAATCAATTTTTAAAGACCTCCCACTTATTATCGTATTTCTATTATTTGAGTAAATGCGCAAAGAACAAACATTAATTTTGTTAAGGTGGATTTTTAATTTTGCTAATTGATGAGAACTTATTGACTCGCTGACGGCAAAAATTTTTGCTTCTAAAGGTTCCTTGATGGAAGAAAACTTTTTGAAAGTTTCATGGATATTATCTAAATCTAATAAAGAAAAAATCTCTAAATATTCATTTTCAGTATTTTTTAAAACGATTTCCATTGAATTAAATCTAGGAATTGTTTTTTATTAATGAAATTTCATTTTTAATTTCATTTTTGATCATATCTGGATAAATAATAAAAGAGCTTTCCTCAGATTTCATTAAAGTTTTTATTAATGCAGAACTATTTTCTAATGCGCTTTGATGAGTGCCGTCCCATATTTTTAGAGCATTATTAGATTCAAAACCTTTAAAAGACTTTTCCTTAATCCCACAAAATATTTCTGAATCATAACCATTCTCTTCACATAATTTTGTGGCAAATGCGAGGATTTTTAATCTATTCACCTTAGTTAAAAAACTTATGTCTGATGCCTTTAATAAATCTCTGTCAATAAACATTTTGCATAGTGTAGAAAGTGGCTCAAAAGATTCATCTTTCCATCTAATCAAATGATAATAAAAAGTTATATCATCATTTCTTATGAAATCATCAAAATCAACCTTTGTAGGTGAAAAAATCCACTTATATAGAGAATTATCTAACCAAATATTCTTTTCATAATTATGTTTTATTGTGTGTAATATTTTTTCTAGAATCCATGTTGATATTTCATTTATCCTGTGATTGTAGATAGTTCTATACATCAAATTTCTCAGTACAAGGAAATGCTCAATAGCGATCACTCCTTTTGGTTTGATTCCGATATTCCCATCAGGTGAAAAGGTAAGAGCTGAAATTATTCTCTCTAAATCTACTAAGCCATAATTAGTACCTGTGTTGTAACTATCGCGTAAAAGATAATCGAGACGATCGCAATCAATTTCACTACTTATCAATGTTTTTATAGGTTTTGAAAATAGTTGCTTTGATTGAAATAATTCACAAATTTTTCTGGGTAAATCCTTGTCATACTTTTTGAGGATTGAATTTATTGGGGAATAATTTGTAACTAAGTTTTCAGACCATTGTTCGTGATCATGCTCGAATATTGTTTCGCTGGTATGGCTTAAAGGCCCATGACCTAAATCATGTAGTAGAGCTGCCCCATAAAGAATAAATTTATTTTCACAAAATGAAGATTTACTTTCAATTAATCTTTTATAAATTTTTCTAGCTATACAAAAAACACCAATTGAGTGAGTAAATCTACTCGATTCTGCACCATGAAAAAGTAAAGATGCCGCTCCAAGTTGTTTTATTCTTCTTAGTCTTTGAAAAGCAACTGTATCAATTAATTCCATAATCATTAATTCTTCTGGCTTTCCTGCATCAAATACTATTTCTTTATGAATTGGGTCATGAAAAATTCTTTTAATACTCATTTTTTTAAGATTTTTTATTTTAAATCTTTAGCCATGTCAAGATTTAATTTCTTCATTGTTTAATTCAATAGCTTGCACTGAAACTTCTTCTTTTTCTAGAAGCGACCCCAGAAATAATTCTGCATTCCTCACCCATTTATCATCAGTACTTCCATAATCACTAGTATCCGGGAGATCAAGTAATTTGTCAGGAGTCATACCTTGACCTTGAATATTATTACCATTGGGGGTTAAGTAACTAGCTACTGTTATAGCAATACCGCTATCTTCTCCCAGACTTTTTAGGGATTGAATTAAACCTTTTCCATAAGTTTGTTCCCCCATAAGAATTGATCTTTCATTATCTTGTAAAGAACCAGCAAGTATTTCACTGGCACTCGCAGTACCTTTATTTACTAAAGTCACCATTGGTCCATCAAAAGAAGTCTCTTTTTGAGAAATAATTGCATCTTTGATTCCATTTCTATCTTTTGTCTCGACTACAGGTTTTTCACTCAATAATGAGTCTGCAACTGCTATACCTGAGCTTACTAGTCCCCCTGAATTATTTCTAAGATCTAAGATCAATCCCTCAACCTCTTTCTCTTTTAACTCTTGAAGTGCCTCTTCAACTTTTTTGGGCACGCTTTCGCTGAATTGAGTTATTCTTAAATATCCTATTGTGTGAGAATCTTCTCTTAATCTTTTTGTTCTAACTGGTCTGAGATCTACTGATCTCCTCTCTAAATCGACTTCCCTAATTTCTCCTGATTCTGAAGATAATTCAACTAAAACTTTTGTCCCCGATTCACCCCTTAATTTAGATGCAGTACCCGCAAGCCCTAATTTTTCTGATGAGATTCCGTCCACTTTTTCTATCAAGTCCCCGCTTACTATTCCAGCTTCTTCAGCTGGGGAACCACCAAGAGTAGAGATAACTTTAACTTTATCATCATCATCTTCACCTAATTGAAGCCCAACGCCATTAATTTCACTACCAAAATTACTTGATTTCAGTAATTCATAATCTTTTGGGCGTAAAACTCTTGTGTAGGGATCCTCAAGAGGTCTTAACATGTCTTCAATTGCGGAATAAGCCTCTTCACTTGTTTCAATTTGTTTCTGTAATGTTTTTTGTCTAATTCTTTTCCATTGAATTTCATCAAACTTTTCTGGATCATAAAAACCTTCGTTTACTAAGGTCCAAGCGTCAAGTACTAATTGCCTGCTATCACTGAGAGCATCCACTCTTTCAATCAATAAAAGATTGATAGAAAAAACGATGATCATTGATACAGTGATCACAGTTTTGAATGTTAAAAGTTTGTTAAAAGATGAATTCATTGGGTTAAGTGTTAACACCAAGTATAAGAATTTTAAGTAAGCTCTTTATATCAAAGCTAATTTTTTTTTGGATGGCGAATTCTTCATCTGTTTATGACTGGTTTCAAGAAAGGCTTGAAATTCAGGACATAACTGACGACGTAACTTCCAAGTACGTACCCCCTCACGTAAATATTTTTTATTGTTTGGGAGGCATAACTTTAGTATGCTTCTTAATTCAATTTGCAACAGGTTTTGCAATGACTTTTTACTATAAGCCAACAGTTACACAAGCTTATAGTTCAGTCAGTTACTTAATGACTGATGTAAGTTTTGGATGGTTAATAAGATCTGTACATAGATGGAGTGCATCAATGATGGTTTTGATGTTAATCCTTCATGTCTTTAGGGTTTATCTTACCGGAGGTTTTAAAAGGCCAAGAGAATTAACTTGGGTTACAGGTGTTGTAATGGCAGTCATAACTGTTGCTTTTGGAGTGACAGGTTACTCTCTACCTTGGGATCAGGTAGGTTATTGGGCAGTTAAGATCGTTTCAGGTGTCCCTGCTGCAATACCTGTAATTGGTGACTTCATGGTTGAATTACTTAGAGGCGGAGAAAGTGTTGGACAATCTACTTTAACCAGATTTTACAGTCTTCATACTTTTGTATTGCCATGGTCATTAGCAGTATTCATGTTGATGCACTTTTTAATGATTCGTAAACAGGGTATTTCAGGTCCTTTATAAACTCTTATACTAAAACTACTATTAGTTCTCCATATGTCTACCTTAAAAAAACCAGATCTATCTGATCCAAAATTGAGAGCAAAGTTAGCAAAAGGTATGGGCCATAATTATTATGGTGAACCAGCTTGGCCAAATGATTTACTATATATCTTCCCGGTAGTTATCTTAGGAACTATTGCTTGCGTAGTAGGATTAGCAGTCCTTGATCCTGCAATGTTGGGAGACAAAGCTAATCCCTTTGCAACCCCACTGGAAATACTTCCTGAATGGTACCTCTATCCTGTTTTTCAAATACTTAGGGTTGTTCCTAATAAACTTTTAGGAATTGCACTTCAAACATTAATTCCGCTAGGTTTAATGATATTACCCTTTATCGAAAACGTTAATAAATTTTCTAATCCATTTAGAAGACCAATAGCCATGTCTGTCTTCTTATTTGGAACTTTTTTAACTATATACCTTGGCATTGGTGCATGCTTGCCAATTGATAAATCACTAACCTTAGGATTATTTTAGGTTTAAATTTTAAACATATCTAGATCGTTATACTCATTTCTTAAAAAATGATTCATTAATAAAAATCCAACAATTGTCCAGGTTTGATATGTTCTCGATTGTTGCCCAACCCAAGTACCTGTAGGACCATCAAAATATTCTGCCCATTCTTGCTTAGGGAGTTGATTGAGTTGACACCAATACGATTCCTCTATTAAAGATTTCATTTCTTCCATGAGAATCGCATCTTCAGAACCATAATTTTTTTGATGCAATAGGACGGCTGTACCAAAAAACCAAAGTAAACTTGGCCAATGACCACCGTTATGGTAACTCCAAGGCCAATTCTTTGGGTCAGATCCAGTTTTATTTTGCCATTCTTCGACATCCATATGAGGATGACAAATTCTCATGGGCATTTGAGCCATCAAATGCTGTCTATTATGTAAAACTAATCTAAATAAAGCCCTCTGTTCTTGAGGAGGCAGTACTCCGAACATACATGCTAAAGAATTGCCTAAACTGTAAAATCTAAAGTCAGGTCTTCCTGTCCTAATATTTCCTATTAAATAACCACCTCTATTCTCTAACCAATCTTGTAACCAGGACGGAACCACTTGAGGCTGAACGTTAAATTCATTGAAGTGTTGATCGTCACCATATTGCTCGGTTGGCCTTCTTCTTAAAATTTGCATTGTTTGGCTGGTAACCCAATAATGTTTTAAAAGAAAATTTCCTAAATCCTTAACCCATTGATTTGTAAGAATAAGTCTTTGGTCTAGAAGTCTACTAACATGATCAGCTCTACTTAATTCCATTAAGTTAATACAACTTTTTAAACATCCATGAAGTAAAACTTCAACTTCCAGAGGTGCTCCCCATACATCCATAGGTCTATCAATCATAAATGCGCAATCTGGAACAAAAAGTACTGGAGTACCTTCAAATGTTGGATGTAGAACTAGATCTAGTAAAAGTTGAATACCTCTTTGAACACTTTGACTTTTCCCAAAGGCATAATCACCGCTTTTATTGACATAATACCAACATAAAATGGGCCACCATAAACTTGCATCAGCAGAGGTAATTCTTCCTATTGATCTCTGACCATAGTCTCCAATGAGCTGTCCATTTTCTTCAACGAAACTAGTAGGAAATACTCCACGTGTTTGGTAATTAGAGCTTTGCAGCTCAAGGCATACAGATAGGAACTTTTTGACAATTTCGTATCGTTTTTGGGTAATGAGGTAAATCATTACAGGAACATTGTCTCTTAAAAATATTTCCCCATAATTTAATTTTTTATTTTTTGTTGGGTGTTCTAGTGCAGCAACGCTTCCCACTAACTCGCCTGATATTTCAACCAAAGTCTTTTCGAAGTGTTTTTTTGCATTTGTTACAATTTTCTCTTCATCAGAACTTGGTCTTACTCTTAAATTTTTTTGGCTAAATCGTTCTGCCATTTTATTTATATCCCTTTATTTAAGCCTAGTTGTTTAATGAGACTTTGAACAAATAAAAAATTAATAAAAAATTTTTGTATAAAAGGTTGCACAATTACTGTCGGATGGTTTAGTATTTTCTTCTGGGCAAAATTATACTTTTTGCATTATTCAAGAAATTACCTTAAATCTTATTTTTGGTAAATGAATGAATTTTTGGAAATTTGATTTCGATCATTATTTTCAGCCAGAAGAAGGGTTTTACCTTCGAAATGAGTTACACACTTATTGTTTAACTCTGCACCTAGAAAATTTAAAAACTTAGGAACTGATGCTTTTATTGCGTCAAGAATAACTAAATGATTTTTTGTTATTTCAAGATGTACATGCAATAAAGGTGTGAGGTCCCGTCAAGAATATATAAAAATGTTATCAATTGCTAACTTATAGCTTTGATACAAACGGATCTGAGATCTTGGAAAGTCACTTTAGAAATATTTTTAATGTGCACTCAATGTAATCCTTAAAATTTAAGGAGGCTTAAACTAAATACAAAAACTGAATTTTTTATTTGGATAAAGCAATTCAATTTGAGTAGATTTATCTACAAAAGGATTTGAACACAACGGAGAGTTTGATCCTGGCTCAGGATGAACGCTGGCGGCGTGCTTAACACATGCAAGTCGAACGAACCTTCGGGTTAGTGGCGGACGGGTGAGTAACGCGTGAGAATCTGCCCTCAGGAGGGGGATAACGGTTGGAAACGACCGCTAATACCCCATATGCCTACTGGTGAAATGAATTTCGCCTGAGGATGAGCTCGCGTCTGATTAGCTTGTTGGTGAGGTAATGGCTCACCAAGGCTTCGATCAGTAGCTGGTCTGAGAGGATGATCAGCCACACTGGGACTGAGACACGGCCCAGACTCCTACGGGAGGCAGCAGTGGGGAATTTTCCGCAATGGGCGAAAGCCTGACGGAGCAACGCCGCGTGAGGGACGAAGGCCTCTGGGCTGTAAACCTCTTTTCTCAAGGAAGAAGATATGACGGTACTTGAGGAATAAGCCACGGCTAATTCCGTGCCAGCAGCCGCGGTAATACGGGAGTGGCAAGCGTTATCCGGAATTATTGGGCGTAAAGCGTCCGCAGGCGGCTTTTCAAGTCTGCTGTTAAAGCGTGGAGCTTAACTCCATCATGGCAGTGGAAACTGAAAGGCTTGAGTATGGTAGGGGCAGAGGGAATTCCCGGTGTAGCGGTGAAATGCGTAGATATCGGGAAGAACACCAGTGGCGAAGGCGCTCTGCTGGGCCATTACTGACGCTCATGGACGAAAGCCAGGGGAGCGAAAGGGATTAGATACCCCTGTAGTCCTGGCCGTAAACGATGAACACTAGGTGTCGGGGGAATCGACCCCTTCGGTGTCGTAGCTAACGCGTTAAGTGTTCCGCCTGGGGAGTACGCACGCAAGTGTGAAACTCAAAGGAATTGACGGGGGCCCGCACAAGCGGTGGAGTATGTGGTTTAATTCGATGCAACGCGAAGAACCTTACCAGGGTTTGACATCCTGCGAACCTCTTAGAAATTTGAGGGTGCCTTCGGGAATGCAGTGACAGGTGGTGCATGGCTGTCGTCAGCTCGTGTCGTGAGATGTTGGGTTAAGTCCCGCAACGAGCGCAACCCACGTTTTTAGTTGCCAGCATTTAGTTGGGCACTCTAGAAAGACCGCCGGTGATAAACCGGAGGAAGGTGTGGATGACGTCAAGTCATCATGCCCCTTACACCCTGGGCTACACACGTACTACAATGCTACGGACAAAGGGCAGCAAACTCGCGAGAGCTAGCAAATCCCATAAACCGTGGCTCAGTTCAGATCGTAGGCTGCAACTCGCCTACGTGAAGTAGGAATCGCTAGTAATCGCAGGTCAGCATACTGCGGTGAATACGTTCCCGGGCCTTGTACACACCGCCCGTCACACCATGGAAGTTGGCCATGCCCGAAGTCGTTACTCCAACCCTTGTGGAGGAGGACGCCGAAGGTGGGGCTAATGACTGGGGTGAAGTCGTAACAAGGTAGCCGTACCGGAAGGTGCGGCTGGATCACCTCCTAACAGGGAGACAACAAAATGTTTAATATTATTATTTTGTCACCTTAGGTCGATCGGTATCTCACGTTTTTAATTTATTAAAAATTTCATTTCCTAAGTTTTTCTAGGTCACACCCATTATTTTTCCTGGGCCATTAGCTCAGGTGGTTAGAGCGCACCCCTGATAAGGGTGAGGTCCCTGGTTCAAGTCCAGGATGGCCCATATCTCTATGTTGGGGGTATAGCTCAGTTGGTAGAGCGCCTGCTTTGCAAGCAGGATGTCAGCGGTTCGAGTCCGCTTACCTCCACTGATTACCACCTCTTCCATAATCGGTAGAAAGGAAATGTTTTGAGTTGTGATCAAATTCTGAAAAGAATCTAGCTTCCTAATGAAATCATTAAGATGCTGGACTCATTGAATTAATTTCATTGTTTTCAGAGAACCTTGACAACTGCATAGATTATTTTTAAAGACAATAAGCATCTTTAATGATGCAGATTTATTATTTGTGCGAATGCATTAATAACAATTCTATTAAGCTGATGCTTCAATTATTGAAGTTATTGGTCAAGCTACAAAGGGCTCACGGAGGATACCTAGGCACACAGAGGCGATGAAGGACGTGGTTACCTGCGATAAGTCTCGGGGAGTTGGAAGCACACTTTGATCCGGGAATTTCCGAATGGGGCAACCCCATGTACGGCCAACTGAATATATAGGTTGGTGCGAGCTAACCCAGCGAACTGAAACATCTTAGTAGCTGGAGGAAGAGAAAGTAAATAACGACTCCCTCAGTAGCGGCGAGCGAACGGGGAACAGCCCAAACCGATAGTCTTGACTATCGGGGTTGTGGGACAGCAATATGGATCAACAAGTCTAGAAGAAACGTTTGAATGGCGTGCCACAGAGGGTGAAAGCCCCGTAATCGAAAGATAAGTTGACCTAGCTGTATCCCGAGTAGCACGGAGCACGTGGAATTCCGTGTGAATCTGCGAGGACCACCTCGTAAGGCTAAGTACTACTGTGTGACCGATAGTGAAACAGTACCGCGAGGGAAAGGTGAAAAGAACCCCGGGAGGGGAGTGAAATAGAACATGAAACCGTGAGCTTACAAGCAATGGGAGCCCGACTAATCGGGTGACCGTGTGCCTGTTGAAGAATGAGCCGGCGACTTATAGGCACTGGCGGGTTAAACCGGAAATGGTGGAGCCACAGCGAAAGCGAGTCTTAATAGGGCGTTTGTCAGTGTTTATAGACCCGAACCCTGGTGATCTAACCATGGCCAGGATGAAGCTTGGGTGATACCAAGTGGAGGTCCGAACCGACTGAAGTTGAAAATTCAGCGGATGAGCTGTGGTTAGGGGTGAAATGCCAATCGAACCAGGAGCTAGCTGGTTCTCCCCGAAATACGTTGAGGCGTAGCGTCTAGTGCTCCAGCAGGGGGGTAAAGCAACCATTTCGGTGCGGGCTGCGAAAGCGGTACCAAATCGATATGAACTCTGAATACCCTGTGTGTAACTAGGCAGTCAGACTGTGGGGGATAAGCTCCATAGTCAAGAGGGAAACAGCCCAGACCGCCAGCTAAGGTCCCAAAATTAACGCTAAGTGATAAAGGAGGTGGGATTGCCCAGACAACCAGGAGGTTTGCCTAGAAGCAGCCATCCTCAAAGGAGTGCGTAATAGCTCACTGGTCGAGCGATCCTGCGCCGAAAATGAACGGGGCTAAGCGTTATACCGAAGCTGCGGATAAATTTATTTATGGTAGGGGAGCGTTCTATGTAGGGTGAAGCGTTAGCGTAAGCGGATGTGGACAGCATAGAAGTGAGAATGTCGGCTTGAGTAGCGAAAACATGGGTGAGAATCCCATGCCCCGAAACCCTAAGGGTTCCTCCGGCAGGCTCGTCCGCGGAGGGTTAGTCTGGACCTAAGGCGAGGCCGAAAGGCGTAGTCGATGGATAACAGGTCAATATTCCTGTACCAGATGTGTTTTGAGAAGGGGGACGGAGAAGGCTAACCAGGCCAGATGTTGGTTACTGGTTCAAGCGTTCGAGGCTTTGAGAGATGGAGAAAACATCTTGAGCTAAGGCGTGAGTACGAGCTGCTACGGCAGCGAAGTTGGTGATGTCATGCTTCCAAGAAAAGCCCTATACTCGTTAAGACACAAATGCCAGTACCCGAAACCGACACAGGTGGGGTGGTAGAGAATACCGAGGGGCGCGAGATAACTCTCTCTAAGGAACTCGGCAAAATGGCCCCGTAACTTCGGGAGAAGGGGTGCCAGCGAGAGCTGGTCGCAGTGAAGAGGCGCAAGCGACTGTTTACCAAAAACACAGGTCTCCGCTAAGTCGCAAGACGATGTATGGGGGCTGACACCTGCCCAGTGCCGGAAGGTTAAGGAAGCTGGTTAGCTTTATGTGAAGCTGGCGACTGAAGCCCCGGTGAACGGCGGCCGTAACTATAACGGTCCTAAGGTAGCGAAATTCCTTGTCGGGTAAGTTCCGACCCGCACGAAAGGTGTAACGATTTGCGCGCTGTCTCGGAGAGAGGCTCGGCGAAATAGAATTGTCTGTGAAGATGCGGACTACATACACCCGGACAGAAAGACCCTATGAAGCTTTACTGTAGTTTGATATTGTGCTCGGGCTCTGAATGCGCAGAATAGGTGGGAGACGTTGAAATAGTGCTTGTGGGTACTATTGAGTCATCGGTGAGATACCACTCTTTTAGAGCTAGGGTTCTAACGCTTACCCGTTATCCGGGAAGCGGACAGTATCTGATGGGCAGTTTGACTGGGGCGGTCGCCTCCTAAAAGGTAACGGAGGCGCACAAAGGTTCCCTCAGGCTGGTTGGAAATCAGTCGTTGAGTGCAAAAGCAGAAGGGAGCTTGACTGTGAGACCTACAAGTCGAACAGGGACGAAAGTCGGTTTTAGTGATCCGACGGTTCTGCGTGGAAGGGCCGTCGCTCAACGGATAAAAGTTACTCTAGGGATAACAGGCTGATCTCCCCCAAGAGTTCACATCGACGGGGAGGTTTGGCACCTCGATGTCGGCTCATCGCAACCTGGGGCTGAAGTCGGTCCCAAGGGTTGGGCTGTTCGCCCATTAAAGCGGTACGCGAGCTGGGTTCAGAACGTCGTGAGACAGTTCGGTCCATATCCGGTGTATGCGCAGGAATATTGAGAGGATTTCTCCCTAGTACGAGAGGACCGGGAGGAACGCACCTCTGGTGTGCCAGTTATCGTGCCAACGGTAAACGCTGGGTAGCCATGTGCGGAGTGGATAACCGCTGAAAGCATCTAAGTGGGAAGCCCACCTCAAGATGAGTATTGCCATGGCTTAAGCCAGTAAGGTCACGGGAAGAACACCCGTTGATAGGCTCTACGTGGAAGCTTGGTAACAAGTGCAGCGGAGGAGTACTAATAGACCGAGGGCTTGACCAAATAAACTTAATTTATTGTTTTTAAATATATAATTTTCTATGCAGTTCTCAAGGTTCACACTATCCTGGTGTTCATGGCGATGTGGAACCACTCCGATCCATCTCGAACTCGGTTGTGAAACGCATCAGCGGCGAAAATATTTAGGGGGTAGCCCCTTGAGAAAATAGCTCAATGCCAGGTAAAAATATTTAAAAGGGTTTACTCTTGATGAGTAAGCCCTTTTTTATTTTTGGCATTTTGGACACCAATGGGTACTTCTTCCAGTAATTTTTTGTCTCTTAATTAAATTTCCACATTTACGACATTCTTTTCCAGTTCTTCTATAGACATTTGTCTGTAAACCAAAATTCCCATTTTCTCCTTCCAAGTCCCTAAAATCACTAAATGTAGTTCCCCCAGAACCTATACTTTTTTTTAATACAGTTACAATTGACTCCTTGAGCTTTATTAACTCATTCTTTTTTATTGTTCCAGCTTCCCTAAAAGGAGAGATGCCAGCAGAGTATAAACTTTCATCAGCATAAATATTACCTATACCTGCCACTATGGTTTGATCTAATAAAATAGCTTTTATAGATTTTGTTCTTTTTGAAATAACTTTCTTAAGGTAATTTGCATCAAAGTCTTTAGAAAATGGTTCTGGTCCTAATGAACCTAATCCTTTTATTATTTTTTTAAGCGATAGGTCTTTATTAATCCACCACATTTGGCCAAAACTTCTTACGTCAATGTACCTAAGCTCATTATTATTTTTATCGAAAAATCTTATTCTTGTATGTTTACAAGGATGACTTGAGTTTTCAATAAATTTAAAATATCCAGTCATTCTTAGATGAACTACAAGAAATCCTTTATTTTTTGAATTATCTAGATGAAATTGGGCATTCTCATTTTGAACTTCTTTTAATTGAGCTATTAAATATTTTCCTCTTCTATCCCATTTATAAATAAGTGAGTTCAGAAGTCCTTTAATGAATTCATCTTTGTTTATTGGGAATGCAACAGTTGAATCCCTACAGACTTCTACTTTTTTAATAATAAAGTTATTAAGTTTTTGCTCTAAACCTCTGCGAACTGTCTCTACTTCTGGTAATTCAGGCAATTATTTAAGCTTTCTCTAATTCACTTTCAGCGAAATTATTTGTATTTGCTCCACCATCAGTTCCGCTTATCCCAGCGTAATTTACTTTATCAAATCTGACTACACAGTTATATTTAATTCCTGAGGTATCAACTGAAGCAACTTTACCGATTTCATTGTACCAATATGATTCTGGTCTTTTTACTCTTACGAGATCTCCTCTTGAAATAGCCATTACTATTAATTTAACTTTTTGTAGAATAACTCATCATTAATATTCTTAGACAAATTATTCACACATATTAATTAAAGTTTTAACAAAAATCATTTATTAAATTATTTTCGAATTCTTCTTTAGCAGGCTTACTTCCCATCCATTTCCTACCAGGTATTCTCACATCTAATTCATTTTTATCACAATTGATTGAAATAATCAGTTTTTTATTTTCCTGATTTAGAACGTTTAAAACTTTTCTACCTTTAATATCTTTATATGTTTTACTTTGGATAATTATAGGACCATAAATTTTTTTATCTAACTCAATTAAGTCATTATTTTTTTTATTTTCAGTTGTTTCATAGTTTTCTGAATTAATTGCGTTCTTTTTTCTTATTGTGAGCTTTTGACCAATTTTTATTGAGTCAGCATTATTGATATTATTAATCTCTATCAGTTCTTTTACTTTTAAATTATATTTGTTCGATATGTCAGTAAGATTTTCACCAGATTGAACAATATGATAATTTTTAATTAAATCTGATTGTTTTGTAAGATTTTCAGAAGATTCGGAGATAATAAGATTTTGGCCAACAAAGATATAATTTTCATCTTTTAAGTTATTCAATTTAATAATTAAATCTTTATTAATTGAATAGAATTTTGAAATACTTGATATTGTATCTCCACTTTTTACAATATGAATTTTTTTTATTTCAGTTTTTTCTTCAGTAATTGATTCTTTTCTAGCAATATTCTCAATTGTGTTTTTTGATGAAAATATTTCTTCTTCTGATTTTATTAATGAGTGATTAAAAAAATTAATAAATATGGCAATTACTAAAAATGCAAATTTCATAAAACTCACTATTTATTTAAAGATAATCTTTAAATTTAAAATCGCTAGGTTTTTGAAAACAATTTAAGTAATTTAAACCTGAAAAATAAACTTTAAAAATTTCTTTACTTTTTCATAGGGGGGATACCGCAGATTTGAATCAAATAAAAAACCTTTAAAAGTAATAGATTTTTGATTTGAAAAATTTCGAAAACCTTCTTCTCCATGAAATTTACCAATACCACTTTGCCCAACGCCTCCAAAGGGTAAATTTGGAATAAGGACTGGCAACATCACATCATTTATACAAATTGTTCCAGAGCTGGTTACTTTTGAAATATGATTATGGATTTTTTTATTGCCTCCAAATAAGTAGATTGCTAAGGGTTTTGATGTTTGACTAATCTGTTTTAAAGCTGATTCTTTATCATTAATTCCAACTACAGGAAGTAGTGAACTGAATAATTCTTTCTGCAAAATATCTGTTTCATTTAATTTAGTTCTCAAAATTGTAGGAGATATTTTCAACTTTTTTTTACTAAAAGTCCCCCCAAATAAAATTCTTTTTTCTTTTTCATATTGTTTGAGAATTTCTACAGTTGATGTAAATTGTTTTTTCTCCAATTTTGATAGGTTTTCGGAAATAATTGGATTATCTCCGTAAAAACTTACTATGTACTTTTTTAATTTTTCTATAAAAATATTTTCAATTTCTTTATCTACAAAGATATGATTCGGAGCCATGCAGGATTGACCAGAATTAAAAAATTTACCCCAAACAATTCTTTTTGCAGCCACTTCTAAATTTGCATTCTTGAAAACAATTACAGGATTTGTTCCGCTTAACTCAAGAGTTAATGGAGTTAAGTTTTTTGAAGCTAATTTCATTATAGATTTTCCAGTTTCAGTACTTCCTGTAAAAAAAATGTGGTCAAAATTTTGTTCAATTAATTTTATGGATTGTTTATTATCACCCTCTACTGTCATTAGGACATCTTTACGGAAATATTTGGAAGTAAGCTTTTTAATAAGTTTTGAGGTCGCAGGACATTTCTCTGATGGTTTTATAACTGCAGTATTTCCTGCTGAGAAAATATTTACTAATGGCTTTAAAATATAAAGTAATGGATAATTATAAGGACCAAGAATTAAGACACACCCAAGAGGTTCATAAATAACTTTGGAGGATGATGGAAATAGATAAAAAGGGGTATCAATTTTTTTTGGTCGCATCCAAGAATTGAGTTTCTTTTTTATAAGTGAAATTTCTTCTTTCACTAAAAGTATTTCTGAAAGCCCTTCAATTTCAGATTTACCGAGATCAACAAAAAGTGATTTAATTATCTCTTTTTTATTTTCATCCAAAAGTTTAGAAACTATATTGATATGATGGATCCGCCATTTTATATCTTCAGTTTTACCAGTGAGAACTGTATTTTTTAATTTATAGAAGTCTTCTAAATGAAATTTATCAGAAATTTTCATTTTTTACCTTTGAATAGTATTAAATATATCAGAGGATAAATTGTAAATAACTAAGGTTTTTAGGCAGTTCAATCAAAGTGAATGATTTATGAGAAATAATCAAATTTATTAATATTGCTATTAAAAATTCAAATTTTTCTTGGTTAGTATATTTCTATGAGGGAAAATTTTTCAATTAGATTGATATCTATAAATGAAATACCAGAAGTCACAAACTGGGCAAGGTTAGAAGGATTTTCTCCTGGAATGGATGATTTATCAATTTATAGAAATACAGATAAACAAGGAGTATGGGTAGCTTGTCTAGACAATAATCCTATAGGCTCTATTGCGTGTATAAAATATAATTCTTCTTATAGTTTTATAGGTTTATTTATCGTTAAAAAAGAATTCCGGAATAATGGATATGGAGTGAGATTATGGAAACATGCCCTCGAATATTTGAAAAATGTTGATTGTATTGGTCTTGAGGCTGCCCCAGATAGATTAAATGATTACGCAAAGTGGGGGTTTAGAAAATCTTCCATTACAAATCGATGGAAATTAAATGGTTCTCAAGATTTGCCATTGAGAAATTTCTATAAAGATCAATTTCATTCTTTTAAAGTTGTCCCGGGTAATAAAATTTCTTCTGAAGCAGTCTTAATTTATGATGATCAAAGAGAACCTAGTCCCAGACCACATTTTCTAAATGACTGGTTGAAAAATTCTCATGGTAATGTCAGTGCAATTGTCGATAATAATGGGATGTGCCATGGTTTTGGCAGGATAAGACCTTGTGTATTGGAGGATAATGAGCAAGGCTGGAGAATTGGCCCACTTTTAGCGGATACTCCACCACTTGCTGAATTATTAATAAGGGAGTTAGTTGGTGATTTAGATGCTCAAATCTTATTGGATTGCTCTAATCTGAACCCTTATGCAAATTATCTTTTATCAAGTTTGGGATTTGAGGAAATATCAAAAACTTACAGAATGTATAAAGGTATTCAACCTCCCTGCCCTATGAATCAAGTATATGGACTTGCCTGCTTGGAACTGGGATGATTCCCTTTAAAACGTTGATGCCCCTTTTGTTTCTGTAATACTGAAAGAAGTTTGTTCGATTAAGATTAAATTCCAGAAGGTTTCAAAATTTTTTCTACAATATCGGCGTTGATTATAGTGATCTCTCCATTGTCAATATTGGCAACTTGAAACAAGGTCCATGAATTTGGATTTCTAGCTCCTCCAATACAGTCGATAATTTGACCGACCCAATAATTTTCATTCTTTTCCTTAGTATTTTCGCAATTTTCTTTTTTAATTGCGACATAATCACCAGGCCTAACGAAAAGAAACTCAGGAGTTGCTGAGCTCACAATAAATAACTAATAGTATATACGTACTATAGTGAGTTATTAGTTTTGTTGCTGAACTTTGAATTATTTAGCAAACTAGGGGTAATTCAAAAATAAAATGGAATCAACTGAAATTGCTATATTTTCAACATTATTGGGGTTAATTTTAGCTTTAACTGACGCTTATATAGAACGAAATATTCCTGGATAATAAATACTTCTAATTCATTTCTTAAATTAAATAAGATTTAAGCTGGTCTAATATGTCGGCACGGCTGGAAACTAGTTTTGTAAAAACTAAATAAATCAACCCTCCCATTGCGAGCCTTCCGTTAATTTTCTCTAACTGCTTAAGTTTTCTCAACAAATTAATCTTGTGGTTAAACAAAATTTAAAGGGTACAGAAAATAAAAAAGTATTGATTACTTCAAAATTAAAAAAAAATTTATATAAATATAATTTCAAACACGAATTAAATTTAAAGCCAAGCTTCTTTCATTTCAAGATAAAGTCTCTCGCTCTCAGCAGAGTTAATTTTACTGTCCGAATAGGATTGTTGCTGTTGCTGTTGCTGCTGCTGAGTTGAGTTAGTATTAGGATTTTGGGCTTCGCTCATTAGAGGGGCTGAATATTTGTGTTTATTCTCTCATATTTAGAGCTTTTTATGTCAACTTAAATTCTTAAATTTTATTTAAATTTTCTACGCTTTTAATTTTCCTGTGTTGAGTGAATTTATTTCGCTACAGTAGTTTTGGTATATAGGAATTTGACTTCCCAATATACAACTCCTAGGAAGATAGCACTTGCAATAATAATTTCAGAAATGGCTAACATTTTATTTTTCAATACTAATTTGATTTTGGTATCAATTTACACAGAATGCAATAGGTACTAATTACATTTTAGATTTTAAAAAATCTTATTTAGTAAAATAAAGCGTCGAAATAATATAAGATTTTAAGTTAGATACATATTTTTTCCGTGGGAAATTTCATAAATTCAACAACTCTTATACCTTTAATACCTTTAGTAACCTCTTTTTTTATTCTTATTTTATTGGCAAGTTTTAACAGAACACTTAACAGGTTAACAAAACCAGTTACTGCGCTGGTTGCATTATCTTTATTAAGTTCTGCTTTTATAAGCTTATTTGACTATTTTAAGAAAATAGAAGAAGAATTAGTTTTATCTGAATTTCTCAAATTTCTTGAAGAAAAAAATTTAGTTATACATCTCAATTTAGTAAATGAAAAAATTATAATTTTTTTCTTATTAATAATGATATTAATTATTGGAATATCTTTTTATAAATTGCCTAGAAAAAAAGGTTACGTCTCATTAATGATCAGCCTAGGATTAATTTCTTCTTCGGTGATACTCTCAATATTGCTAATAGATTTCTCAGCACTAATCTAAACTGTTGTAAGCATTGACAAAGCTTCGTTAAGTTCTTGGACATGATTTAATTCATCTTGAGCAATTTCTTTTATTTTTTGATCATTTGGATTATCTATTAAATATTTGGAATAAGTTTCAAATGCATGTTCTTCGATTTTTATGTTGACATCATAAGCATTAGCTGGAGAGAGGAAATAATAAAAAACCATGATCCAGTAATACACAAGAACAAGGTGTCTCGCAAAAAATCTATCAATCCAGAACCTATCTCCTCCTCTTTTCTCCATTTCTTTAAGATGCTCAGTTTCGTTAATAGCTTGATAAAAATGTTCTTTCATTAAAATCATTGTTTTCTCATTTTTAATTCCTAGAGATTCTTTAAAATGAAGAACTGAAAGAAATGCAAAATAAGGTGATCTCGCTATAACTTCTAAAACCCAAAATCTTTGTAAAGATCTACCAGAGTATATGAAGTCTAAGAAGTTAACTGTGCTATTCAAAATCAAAGAATTTAATTTCTTCATAGATTTAGTTTTTCTTTAAGTATAATTACTCAGACGCTCCAGGGCTATGATGTATTGAAGTAATTAACCAAAAATTAATATTTATAGTCTAAAAATTGTTACTTCCATTGAAATATTTTTTTTTCATGCATTAATTGGATAGATAAAAATTTTATATGACAACTACTGAAAAAATTGCAAATGCCAAAAAAAGGATTGATGAATTAGAAAGACTTATAAAATTTTGGAATGATTCAGACCATGATGAAGCAAAAATAGTAAATTTTTCAAAGAACATTGAAAATAAAGTTGCTTAGATTGTGAAGATTAAGGCTAATTAAGTTTATCTACTTGAAGTGATTTAATATCTTTGAGGTTTCGAATATTGGTTAATTTATAAATAGAGCAATTAAACCTATTTTCAAAAACTGTAAGGAAGAAATAATCTAAAAGAAAAATAAATATGAAAACCTTATCAAAAAAATATTTAGTTCCGATTAAATTTATACCATGGGTTTTTTGGGTATTTATATCTTTTATGAGTTTATATTTGTGTAAGATAGCCTGGGTAAATTGAATAATTAATGGATCTAGCTTCTCCTTAGCCAACCAGGAGCACCGCCAAACCAATCCGATATATCATCTTCATTAGGGTTGAAATGATTTTCTTTATCTAGTCCATCTATCCCAAATGATTGTAAGAGGTTATCAATCCCACCATCATTTTTCGTGCCATTCCTTCTAAAACTATTAGCTTTTTTCAGCCAAAGAGAAATTGTAGAGTTATGGTGTGCAAATTTCTCGACATATATTCTTTCTTCTAATGTAATTGAATTATCTTGAGCAATTCTTTTAATTATTCCTTGGATTTTTAGTCTTTTTGAATTACTAAGAAGCATTTTGCGATTAATTCATTATTCTTTTTATAGGAACGATTACTAAATATATCTTGTCAATGTTAATTTCAACAAATAAACTATTTTAAGAGGTTTTTAAGCAATAAAAGTCTTAAAACACTAAAAAAAGGGATCAATAAGTTACTTATGATACTTTTATTCATTTATCAAACTTATAATTCCCATAAATTAGATAAAAAAAATCAATCCATCCTCAAAGGCATTTTAAAATTTAAGAAAAGTCGACTCAGCTGTTGCAAAATAGTAAATCTGTACTATTCTTAGTACAGATGTATTGTTAAGACATGAAAGTGATTTCATCTTCTCCTTATGCCCCTTTTAATTCAAAAGAGTGGAATTCTCTAATAAGCAAAAATGTAAAGTTTGAAAATACTCCAATAAAGATTCAAAAAAAATTTTATAGAACTTTTACTCTAAAAAAGACTGAAAAAGATAAACTTTTGCAAGAGAAGAATGCATTGCACCAACAAATGCAACTCGTATTCGGATAGAAAAATATTAACTAACAATCTTTTTATTGAAGATTATTTTACGAGATCCAATTTTTTGTTAGATTAGTAGAAACACAAATAGGATTTAATTTGGCTGTTGATCGAGAACTTTTAAAAGAAGTTACCCAAGAACTTTGGAATACCGTAAAAAAACTAAGACCTGAAATAGATCGGCAAACTCGCCTTCAATTAGTTTTAAAGGCCTTATTAACTATTGGAGATTTACCAGATCAAATGCAAGCTGCCATGGTAGTAGGTGTTTGCGCAGAAATGGATAAAAGTGATGTTGATAATGTTGAATCTAATTCACAAACTAAAGATTCAAGCGGAGTTGATACTTCTACAGGCAGAAAAGTAGTTAGAAGAAGTTCAGCTAAATAAACTTTAAACGATCATCCTTTAATTTTCTTTGATTCGTTTTTGTTAAGTCTATTAAATAGGTAATATGAAATTACAAGTAAGAGAGGAACGAATATTGAATGCAAAGTCATCATTAATTCTGTTTGGCCCATTCCTATAAGATTTGACTGGTTTGGAAGTTGTTCTGACCAAGTGCCAACTAAATGCCAGGCTCGAGGAATTGATAAGAAAAACATATAAGAGCTATAAGTTAAGTTTATGTTCAGATAAAGATTATCATTATTGAAAGTTTTTGCTTTCTTTATTCTTATTTCTTAACTAAGTATTTGTAGAGTTATAAAAAATAACTTGATTCATAAATTTATTTTCTTAAGAAGAGTTTTAAACTCTTTTTTACCAATAATTTTTTCAGCTGCGTAAGCGCCACTTGCTGAAACAGCAGGAATTCCAATACCTGGAAATGTACTTGCGCCGCAAGTAAATAAATTTTTCACTGGAGTTTTGCAGCCTGGAAAAAGACCTTTTGCTGCAGATAATGCAGGGCCGTAACTACCGCAATAGGTATTGGTGAATTTTTTATGAGTGATTGGGGTTCCTAGCATCTTTAAATCAATCCTTTCATCTATGTCAGGGATGAATTTTCGCATTGCATTAAGGAATATTGAACATCTTTCTTCTTTCAAATTTCTATATTCTAATTCCTTTGGATTTAGGTTTTCCCAAATTTCCCAAGGTTCATTTGCGGGAGTGTATCCATGAAGAACATGTTTTCCTTCAGGGGCCATATTTTTATCTAAAACAGATGGGATTGAAAATACGACTATATTTCTTTCTGCGGTTATACCTTTTTCCCACTCATCAACATGTATTGCATGTATTGGTAAATTTTCAAGACCATCAGCATCAAAACCTAGATGTATATGAAGGAAAGAATCACATTTATTAGGGTTCAAAACTTTTGTATTCCATTTTTTTGAAATTTCATTTGGAATTAACTTTTTTAAATTCCAAACATCAGTATTCGTGACAACAGATTCACAACTATAACTAGAACCATTATTCAGAGTTATACCTGTGGCTAAATTTTTATTGAAGTTAATTGTCTTTACTCTCGAAGAAAGAATTAATTCTCCTCCATTTTTTTTAAATCCATTAATTAAAGCTTTTACTATAGATTCACTACCTCCTTTGGGGTATTCAAGGTATGAATTTGGTTCAAACCATTCGTTAAATAAAGTAGCCATCGCAGCTGTATTTGTATCATGCATTGACATGCCACTTATCAAAAAGCTCAATAAATCAACCCAATTCCTGAGAAAAGGATCTTCTAGATGATTATTTACTAAATTCCCAAAGCCTTTATTAATTTTTGGTATTTGATTGATATTAGGTAAAAATTTTGAGGTTAAATTTATTAAATCTAAGAAATTTATTGATTCGGGAGAAAATGAGAGTAAAGGTATTTCATTTATTATTTGGCTAAGAGGTTTTATTCCTGAAATAAATGATTCCCATTCTTTAACAGATTTCTCACCTCTTAAAGTTTTAATAGTACGTTTAAAGGGTTCTTCCCCAACATCAAGATTAAAATTGCCTTCTGGGACAATTACTTGCCAACCTTTGTATTGAAATAGTTCAACTTCTTCATCAAGTAATTTAAGAATTTGCCCTAGGGGATTAGTTGTCGGCCATTTACCTATTCCACTCCACAATGAAGGTCCTGATTCGAAAGTGTAACCATTTCTTTTGAAACTGTGAGCAACACCTCCCGGCTGGCTATGAGCTTCACATATAAGTACTTTTTTGCCTGATAAAGCAAGAATCGAACCACAACATAATCCCCCTATTCCACTACCTACTATCACAACATCGTACTTTTCCATTAAATATTTACTTTACTCTTCTCGCAAAACTAATTAGTTTTAGACAAATGTATTAGTTGAAGATGTAACACTTAGTACAACAGCTAGGAAAAATATGTAAGGGACTACCTTTAAAGGGATGTATCCTTGGCTTTTAGAAATAAAATCCATTGATTTAGTTACTTAATGTAAATATATTAACGAGATATTGTTCCTTATGTGTGCCATAAAATTATTTTTTTGGAAATATTTTGAAATAAAGAAATCTTTTTGGAGATATCTTCACTAAGAACATTTTTTATAGAGTTATCTTAGTATTTGATTCTTAGATTAAAATCTATTATGAAACAATTTCCTGATATTAATGAAATAAAACTTTTAGAAAAAAATTCTCAAAAAAACGGTAGCGGAATTTTATATGAGGAATTGTTAGGAATATGGAAGTTTAAGTATGTATGGGGAAAAGAGTCAGATGAAATCAAAAATATACCCAGTTCTATTCTCCAAGTATTGTCGGCAAGACTCGAATTAAAAAGTAAAAATAAAGAGGATCAAATAAATTATGAAATAAAAAATTCAATTAATTTCGGATTATTAAATATTACTTTTATAGGCAGTGCAGAATTAAAAGGGGTTAGACCTTTATTGGCTTTTTATTTTGAAGAATTGAAAATTAGTATTAGTAGTTTTCCAGTATTTAATAAGGAATTAAAAAAACCAGAAGAAAAAAAAATGCCTTTTTTCTCTCTTTTAGGAATTAGCACTAAAGATAATTGGTTATGTGCTCGAGGAAGGGGCGGAGGGCTTGCAATATGGGTTAAGTCTTAATTTAGTGATATTCTCCTGGATGATCTACCTTTCTTACGGTAACTTTATCAACTTTTTGTCCATTAAATCTTAAGAGATCATCTCCGGAAAAGTCATAACCTAAGCGTTGACCAATTAGGGCTACATCATCCGCTGTAGAGGATGATGTAACCTGCTTTTTTAAATCTTCATCAGATTGCATCTTGATTAAAAATTTTCTTATTTCAGAAAAACTCATTACTAGAATTTGATTGATTGATGTAAAAGAAATTTATAAAATCTTTTTCTTAGTAAGAACAAGATAAATAGATAATCATTATACTATTTTTATGACTTACTTATTCCTCTATATAGTTGGCATAACTCTAATATGGTGGATATATCGTGTTGGTTGGCTTGAGGCGCTCAAAACAGTAGTTAAAGTTATAGTCCCCTCAGCGCTTATTATTTTATTTAACATAAAAGCAGGAAGATTACTTTTTAAAAGTCCTGTAGTCGGATTATTAAGCGCTTTGCCTACCTCTATTTTTATTTTTAGAGGTTCATTGCCTTTAGTTAGTTATATAAATAACTGGATTGAAAATAAAATAAATAAGTATGATGATTCTGAAGTTATAGATACTGATTCTGTGCCTTTAGATGATTAATTTAATTTAATTCAATCAAAGCCAAGAAATAATTCTTTGTGTACAACAAGAACATCAAATAAAGTTGTTCCATGAATAGGACTTAATGGGGTTTTGTCTATATTTAATGCTTCTGCACAAATTAAATGAGCATCCCATTTTGTATTGTGATCACTTATTTCAATTGACCACTCAATTACTTTTTTGAAATGATCTGGCATCTCCGAACCAATTTTTCTGCAAATTTGACATAGAACTGACAAAAGAGGAGGTTTTGATGGCCTTTTTAAATCTTTAATAAGACTAGGTTGTGTAAAAACACTTGTATAGCGGATGTAGTCTATCAATTCATATTCTTCTTTAGTAAGAGCTGCTTTATCTAATGCTCTTTCAAATTCGTCTATGGGGGTTATGGGCCTATCCAAGATATTATTTTTTGCTGTTTTCTGAATCTATTTTTTCTTGATTAATTTCGTTGGTTTGATTGCTTTCTATAGATTTAGGAGATTCATCTTTATCTTCTTCGTTCATAACTTGGTCGATTTCATTTTGAAATTCATTCGACGCTTTTTTAAGACTTTTCAAAGTTTTACCAAGCTGTTTTCCTAATTCTGGAAGCTTTTTTGGACCAAAAATTAAAAGAGCTAAGATAAGTATTACAGTAACCTCAGGCAAACCTACACCAAAAATATTCATAACTGATAACTATTTAACTAATTAGGAAATCTACTATTAAATATAGTCAAATCATCTGAATATTTCATTCTCGGAACAGCTTTTTTAATATTAAAAAATTTTGAAAAATATTATTGTTATTAATACTCCTTTAAAGAAAACTAACCAAAGTAATTGATAATCACTCAATTTGAATTTTTTTTGGTACCAATTTATAAGAGTTTTATGTCTATTGATTAATTTTCTCATTTGCACCGAGATTATTTATTACTATCACTTATTTTATCTTAATTTCTTTTATTATTATTTTATAGCAATCCTAGATTCTACTTAAATTAGATTATTCTATTAAATTTTAATCTTTTTCTAAATTAATTTTTTCAAAATTATTGAAACTATTCGCTAAATATTTACTATTAAAAAAAAATGAAATACTTATTTGTTGTTTTTTACTTTTTTTTTCTAATTTTTCCAGCTGAAGCTGTTACCACAAAAATGTTTAAAGTATTGGATACGTGTGCAAGATATCGACTGGGTGAGATTGATGCTAATGAGGCTATAGAAAAACTAAAATTAAAATTAACGAATTCTTCCACTAGTCAGCCAAAGGACCTAGTAAAAAAATATTGCTCAGTATTTACTCCAAATGAAAAAATTGAATTTTAATCTTAGCAATAAATATTTAATTATTCTTTTTTGAATAATTTTTAGCTTTGTTTCGTATTTCTTTAACTTTTTTAAAATTATTTATTTTTAAATTAAAAATAACTCCTAAAAAAAGAAGAAGGAATAAAAAAATATAAATTATTAATTCCATATTATTGAATTAACAAATCCACCCTAGTTTATTTCAATAATTTTTTAGTATCTTTTAAAACAAAAAAACTGACTTTAATATTAGTTATTTACTTTGAAGGCCACAATAAAAACACATTAACCTCTAATATGGAATTTTATAACAACTGTTGTGCAGATTGGAGATAAAATTCCAGAATTTTCTTTACTGGATCAAAATGGAGTTAAAAGATCAAATAAGGGATTAAAAAGTCCCCTTGTTTTGTTTTTTTATCCAAAAGATGATACCCCAGGTTGCACTATAGAAGTTTGCGGATTTAGAGATAAATATGACTTATTTAAAGTATTAGGTGCCCAAGTTTGGGGAGTAAGTAATGGAAGTGCCTCAAGTCATTTGGCATTTGCTAATAAAAATAAATTACAATATCCACTACTTTGCGACACAAATGACTCTCTTAGGAAAACTTTTAAAGTTCCTAAAGTATTAGGTTTTATGGATGGTAGAGTAACTTACGTTATTGATCGCAAAGGTACGGTTAGGCATATTTTTAGAGATTTATTGAATGGTCCCGAACACATTAAAGAGGCTATTAGAGTACTTAAGGAAATTCAAAATCAATAAATTATTATTCAAAGAATTTGAGAAGAATAACTTTTGTTTTATTATGGTTTCAGCTTTTTTTTAATACATGAAGAAAATGGGAATGCAGGCTGTTGATCTTGCTATTCAAAATGGAGTGGATCTTGACGGTACTCCAATCCCTCAAAAAATGTTAGATCTATACAATAGAATTATGAATGAGGAGAATAAAAGACAAAGGAGTGGTGTTAAAAAATCAATGAGAAATAGGTGCGTCAAAACGGGTTCTAAGCATTTTGATAAAGAAACATTGAATCAATTATTAATAGATTCGGGATGGGAAGGACTTAAAGAAAAGGAAATTTTATTTTTTTATAACTAAAAAAAATTTTTAATTATCTAAAAATCATTTATGGTAATTATTTATTTAAATTAAGAAACTGAGAACTAATTAAATATTTTTTAGATCTAATTTTTTGAATTATTTAAACCATCCTTTTTTTTCAGAGGAAATTATTTTTTCCTTTTCAGCTTTTGTTTTATTACTTGCTTTTTTGTATGCCAAGTTTGCTTCTATAAATGTAACTATGGATATAAAAAAAAGACCAGAAATTCCAATTATTTGTTCACTTTGAGAGGGTTCTGAATCTCCATTTAAAAAAAAACCTAAAGCGAACCATGCACTACTAGCAGTGATGGTATAAAAGTAGGGTTTCCATCTTCTTTGATATAAGTAACCTGATCCTAAACCAGGAAGAAAGTTTAAAAAAGATGCTACCCACCCATTTGAAGATGCAAGTATTTCGTCTCTTGAGGGATAAGACATTTATTTTAGGTATTTATTAAATGTGAATTTATATAAGCAAAAGATATTGCTGCACAAATTACCCAACTAAAGGGTAAGAACATTCTTATTTTTTCTTTATTATTATTCATTTTTTAATTATGGAAAATATTTTTAAAATCTGTGGATTTTATAGATACTTTAAAACTAGAAGAATTAAAAAAGACGGTTTAAAACCGTCTTTGAAAAAGTAATTTCCCTAAAAATAAATTATTTATCTTTTGAGGCTGAGAGTACTTTAAGTTCTTCTTTTACTTCTTTTTCTCTCTCTTCAAGATGTTTTAGTTGAGCTTTAAAAGCATCTTCAAGTCTTACTTTTTGTTTTGTAATTTCATCAAGCTCTTCTTGATGTTGGTTTTTCTTTAACTCCTTCATTTCACTATCGGAAATAACATATACAGGGCGATATGAAGGTGTTTCAAAAAGAAGATCAAACATTGAATACATAAGTGACCTTTGAATTAGTACAAACTCAATATCTGATAATTCTTTGGAATATGAAAGGATAAATACCGAAGATATTGATACGGCAAATACACCGAATTTCGGTTTACCTAACTTAACCGCCCAGTATTTACCGATCGAATTTTAAGGTATGTTTTAAAGTATTAAGGAGATGATTCTAAAGATCTAAATCAAAAAGAACTAAAAATGGATTTAAAAATTACTAAAACATTAGTAATCCCATCCAACGAAATTAAGTGGCGATTTTCCAGATCCTCCGGTCCTGGAGGACAAAATGTAAATAAAATTGAAAGCAGAGTAGAGATTATTTTTAATTTAGAAGATTCCAAAGTATTAAATGATTATCAGAAACAAATTCTTAAGAGAAACTTGAAAAACAAATTAGTGAATAATAGCTTACGTTTAGCGGTTCAAGAACATAGAAATCAATTATTAAATAGGCAGCTAGCTTTAATGAAATTTAGTTCAATAATAAAAAATGCTTTAAATAAACCTTTTAAATTAAGAAAATATACCCAACCCACTAAAGCATCACAAAAGAAAAGAGTTGAGTTTAAGAAAAAACGTGGCGAATTGAAAAAAAGTAGACAAAAAGAAAAAACATATCAAATATGAATAAACTAAATAAATATTTCCCTCGCAAATTGTAATGAAAGCATATTATTAATTAAATTTCATTTTGGATTTTTGAATACAACTAATGATTTCTGGTTAATTGACTCCAATTTTGTAGGGGTGATGCGTTTCTACAAAGATAAAGATAATTCTGATAAATCTATTAATTATATGTTTATTGAAGAGGGAATTATTATGGGAATTCATGGAGAAAATCCTCCATTAATGAAAACTAGAAAAAAAATTGTTATTGAAGAAGCAAGAATATTATGGCAAAAATTGTTAAATGAAGGTTGGCAAAAAACTAATAAAAAATGGTGAGGAAAGTCTACAAAAACTTTTTTTAATTTCAGAAAATAAATGAACCTTTAGGGTATAGCCTGGAAATTTTTTTCTGCTGTAAATATTTCTTTTTTTTGATGTCGTTTTCATATCTTCTCAACATCATTAGATAGTTAGCAACTCCAAAAATTATTAAAAAAATAATAAATCTTATTCCTGCCTCTAAGTTCATATGAGTATTAAACTTTATTCTAATCTGACAATTACTAATTAAAAATCAATCGGTATTTATATCTAATTAAAACGTCTAGTAAAAATTTTTTTTGATTTTACTGTATAAAAAATACATAACAAAAATAATATTAAAATTGCACTAAAGCTTCCGATTGGGTTTGGAATATTTTGTGTAAAAGGCCCTGCTAAAAAAGAATTTGTATTTTCTTTGAATTCTATTAATCCATTATTTAATAAAAACCAAATACCCACAAGTCCTCCATGAATTCCTATGCAATTCCATAAAGAGCCTTTATTTCTAATTTTTACTAATGATAGAAATATCCCAAGTAAAATAAATCCCAAACGTAATCCTACTATGTTCCAAAAGATCTCATTTGATAAATTATGAACGAAGCTAAAAATTATAGCTTGTAAAGCTATTGATATTTTTGTACCATATTCAAATTTTAATTCTTCTAGTAACCAGCCTCTAAAAATTATTTCCTCTGCGAATCCAACACCTAATCCCAGTAAAATAGAATTTAACAATATTGTTGGCGAGAATTCACCTATCCAAGAAATATAATTTTTTTGTAATAGTGGTACCAGAATTAGAATTATTAAAACTAAAGCAAATAAAATACCTTGAGAAAAATTGAAAAAGTTTTTCAAGAATTTGTATTTTGTTATCCCAAGAATTATCCAAGCACTTGATTTATTTCTTTTGATATAAAACCAATATGGGAGTAAAAAGATAAAAAGTAAAAAAGTAATAATAGTACCAATTAAGGATAAATTATCTTTTTCAAAATTAAACAATAAAAGTGGCTGAGATAAAGCCCAGCCAATTCCATAAAGAATTGGAATAAAAAATAAAGTGGATAAAAATCTTGGTCTTAAAAGAAAAAAACTTCTAATTAGTATCATTACATTTTTCATTTTAGTTTGAATATTAGTCAACCCCAGCCTTTGCCTTTTATTATTCTAACTACTTGTTCAAAAAGTTTTAGCTTTTTCTTTTTACTATAATTTATGTTTTTTGTAAGATTAGATAAATCTTTATAAAATTGCCGAGTTATTTTATCTTCTTTATCACTAGGCCATAGTAAGTCTGAGCCCTCTTCATATTCTTCTTTATATCTTTCTTTATTCAAATTTTTTTTATATCGTAATAATTTAAATTTTACTTATTGCAAATGCTTAAAAGTGATGTTTATTAAATTTGTATATTTATTTAAAATTTATGCTGATTAATCTTCCAACTTTAGTCTTTACATTATTATCTCCATTCCTTATTTTTGCAGTAATAGTATCGGTTTACTTATTTCATTAGGAAGTATTTAAAATAAACTTAATTAATTTAAGGGTGTATGATGCCTACTTTTTCTAATGCAAATGATAAAACGGCAATAATAGCCATTAGTGTTAAGATCTTGTTCTTTTTGATGAAATCCATAATGCATATTAATAATCTATTTATTAAATTCTTATATAAAATAATAAATAATTAAAAATATTATATCAATTACAATGGAACCCATATATATAGGAGATTTAGTTCCCTCAATAGCTTCTTATAAAAAGATAATTGAAAAATATGATAAAGGTATAAAAGAAGGTGAATTTTATGAAGAACCTATTGGAGGAGATTTTAATTACCCTGATTGGTAAATATGATTACTACAAAAATAACTTTTGCCTTGGCAGATTGGATTAGAGAGTGGCGTAAGTGCCGGGATAATAATCCTTCTATTGATGAGTGTGTAAAATTTGTTCAGTGGAAATTAGAAAATTATAAACTTTCTGATAGTGATAAAAGAATAATTGAATCTATTTTGCTCTATGAATCTTAATAAATAAGGGATTATAGACCTTAATTTTTATATTTATCTATAAAAAACAAAGGATCATTAAAATCCTCTTACAAATTAAGAAAAAAGTAAATCAGCATATTTACGGATTTACTGAAAATATAAAAAGGAGTAATTTATAAATGTTGAGTTCGGAGGCAATCTAAATGATTGATAGTCCGCCTGAAATTTAGCAAATTCCAAAATATAGGAAGCGTATTCCTGAGAATGGGATTATTCGAAAATTCAAGTTCAATCAATTAGTCTGATAAGACTTCGCTTTATAATTACTTGCGACAACAGGGACTGAAATTATCGAGAGAAATCCCCGAATTCACGTATTCTAGGTTTATGAGTAAATAGACTTTAAAATATGTAATTTTATATCCTGTTAGAAGGAAATCAAATATCAAAAAGGACTGTACTACCAGTCCTTTTTTTTTAACAAATTACTTTTAAACTAGACTTCTTTTTGGATAATATGGATTTATTAAGTGTTTAAAAATATTTCACAATGAAAGATCAAGTCTTGTTTCCTAAAATTGAAGTTCGTGAAAAGGGTTACTTACAAGTAAGTGATATTCATACGATTTATTGGGAAAGATCAGGAAATCCAAATGGTAAAAAAATACTAGTTATTCATGGAGGCCCAGGAGGAGGAAGTCAACCAAGATATAGAAGATACTTTGATCCAGATAAATTCGATATTATTCAATTTGACCAAAGAGGTTGCGGTTCTTCAACTCCTTTCTCCGAATTAAAAGAAAATACGACCAATCATTTAGTTGATGATATTGAGAAATTAAGGATTCTATTAAATATAGATAGTTGGCATTTGTTTGGTGGATCTTGGGGCTCAACACTTTCACTTATATATGCAATTAAAAATCCCTCAAGAGTTATAAGCTTAACTTTGCGAGGAATATTTTTATGTAGAAAGTTTGAATTATTGTGGTTCTATCAATATGGTGCAAGTGAGATATTCCCAGATGAATTTGAAGAATATATTTCTGTGATACCAAAAGAAGAAAGAAATGATTTGATAAGTTCTTTTTATAAATATCTAACATCATCAGATGCAAATCTTAGATCAAAAGCAGCAGCAGCTTGGACAAAATGGGAACTCTCAACTAGTCATTTAATAAATAAAAAATTCGATTTTGATAAGTCTCGAGTTAATTCTTTTTCAGATGCATTTGCAAGGATCGAATGTCATTATTTTATTAATAATATTTTCTTAGAAGATGATTTTATTTTGAAAAAAATAAAAACAATAGAATCGATTCCAACAAAAATAATTCAAGGTAGGTATGACGTTGTTTGTCCTGTTAGGAGCGCTTGGGATCTAAATAAGAAATTAAAGAATTCTGAATTAATTATTGTTAATGATGCTGGTCATTCAATGAGTGAAAAGGGAATTACTAAAGAATTAATAAAAGCTGTAAAAGGAATTCAAAATCTCTAAAAGAGAGAATATTCCTTTAAAAATTAAAGGCCATTATCTTCAATATTTTGTGCAATACTCCTAAGAAGTTCGACGATATCAGAATCTTCGCATTGAGTATCTTCTTTGAGCAAAATGCATTCGTCTCTAATACTTACATTAGTACTCCACCATATACCAGAACTATTGGTATCGTCCCATTGAAATCTTTCAGACATAGTTAATAAAATCTAATAAATACATTAAAGCTTGCATTAGTTCATCGTGGAATTATTTATTTAATTTCAAAATTTTAAAAACTTTCCTAGGCGCTAAAAGGAATCTGGAAATTTCTGACAATTAAAATTTAGAAATCTAATTTTAGTTCGTATTGTTTTTCCTTTTCCTTAGAAACATTTTTATTATTATTTATTTTTTTTCTAGGCCTTTTTCTAGAGCCATGCTTTAAATAAATTTCTTTTGAGATATCCCAATATCCATCCTTTTTAGTGATTTCCTGAATTTTCTTCTTTGCAGTTTTAGTACTGATTGGGATGTCAATTATTGGTCTTATGTAATTAATTTGTTCATATTCTTCTTGATTAAATCTAGATAATAGCCATGGTTCATGAATGAAATTAAGTGATATATCTTTTAATTCTGGTATCCATTTTTTTATAAATTTACCTTGAGGATCATGATCTTTTCCCTGCTTAATAGGATTATAAATTCTATTCGTATTTATAGACGTAGTTCCAGATTGCATTTGGCATTGGTTCCAATGTATTCCAGGCTCATAATCTACAAATTTATTTGCTAATTCTGAACCTGAATCTTGCCAAGGTAGCCATAAATTATAGCTAGCAAAAGACATTAACATCGCTCGCATCCTGAAGTTAATCCATCCATTGAAATTTAATGAACGCATACATGCATCTATAAAAGGAAAGCCAGTATTACCTGAACTCCATGAATAAAGTAATTCATTATTTTTTTCTCTAATATTTTTAAAAAAAGGATGGTATTCCCTAAACTCTAGTTCTGGTTCACTTTCAAGTTTCTGAATAAAATGACAATGCCAAGTTAATCTGCTTTTTAACATCTTAGAATTATTGTTTTTTAATATATTTGCCTTTTTAAAAATTTCTTTTAATGAAATGCATCCCCAACAAATATATGGGGATAATCTTGTACAACTATCAAATGATTTTTCTGGGCTAGATATATCTTTTGAATAAGAATCTAATTTATTACTAAAGAAGTATTGCATTCTCTCTAAACCTTTCTTTCTTCCACCTTGCATTCTTCCTGGACACTTTTCTTTTTTAAAGGAAAAAATTTCGTCTGAGGGTATTTCTCCAATATTAAAGTTAATAGGATTAATTCTTAATGGAGCTTTAAGTAAGTTTTTTTCGGAATTTTTTTGCCACTTTTTAGACCAATTATTCCTATCTAAATTTCCTCTAAAAACTGAAAATTGTAGAAATTCCCTCCAAATAATATTTTTGCTTAAAGCCCATTCTCTTACTTTTTGATCTCTTTTATAAGAAAGCCAATCTCCGGTTTCTTGATGGCTATATATACCTTTGATTTTAAATTTTGAACTGATTTCATCAAATATATTAATAACATTCCCAGTCCTAATAATTAATGGTTGTCCAATCTCAGCAAGTGCATTTCTTAAATCGATTAAACTTTCTTTGCAAAATTGCCATTGTCTATTTGAATGAGTATTTTGGCTCCAAATATCTAACTCAATAATATAAATAGGTAAAATATCATTGTCTTTAATAGCCTCAAAGAGAGCTTCGTTATCAAAAATTCTTAAATCTTTCTTAAACCATAAGATATTTATTTCTTTCATAATTTTTTCTTTTAATCCTAGAAAAATAAGATTAAGTTTGTAGTAAAAAATATAAAAAATTTTAGAATAACTAAAAATCAAAAAAATGAAAATAACAAAAAAACTTTGGCAGGATAATTATGAGATTGCTTTACTAAGTTTAAATACAAAATTTGTTCAAGGTTTAAAGAATGGAAGTCTCCCTAAAAATATATTTCAAGAATATTTAGCTCAAGATTATTTCTTTTTAGAGACTTTTGCTAAGGCTTATGGTCTTGCTGTTTCCAAATCAAAAGATAAGTACTCAATAAGGAAGTTAAGTGAACTTTTAATGGGCGTTTCAGAGGAGTTAATACTTCATGAAACGTATTCAAAAGAATGGGATATTGATTTGTCTAATAACTATATTAAAAAAGCCACTAAAAATTATACAGATTTTCTTGATGATACTTCTAAAAGACTTAGCTCCGTTGAAATAATGTTTGCAATGACTCCATGTATGCGACTTTATTCTTGGATAGGAAAAAGTTTGTATGAGGAGGATTTTGATATTAAATATAAAGAATGGATAGTTACTTATTCTGATGAGAGCTTTGAAAAGCTAGCAGATTCACTTGAAAATCTTATTGAGACTAATAAAGAAACATATGATATTAATCAGGCCAAATATTTATACAGGAGAGCTATGGAATTGGAGTTAGATTTTTTTAATGCATATTCAGATTTCTGATTTAAATTAAAATTTATTTATAGTACTTTCAAAAACAAGTTAATAAATTATGTATTCTAAAATTGTACTTTCAATAGGCGGTAGTGACTCCGGGGGTGGAGCGGGGATTCAGGCTGACTTGAGAACTTTCATGGCCCTTAAAGTACATGGATGTTCTGTTATTACATGTATTACCGCACAAAATAGTATAGAGGTTACATGCGTTCAACCAGTAGAGAAGAATACTTTACTAAATCAGTTAGATACTTTATTTGCTGATTTTGGTATCGATGCCTTAAAAACTGGAATGTTATTAAATGAAAGGATAATTATTGATACTGCTTCAAAATTAAAAACATACAAAATAACCAAAATTATTGACCCAGTAATGGTTACAAGAACTGGTTCTAAATTACTGGAAGATTCTGCTATTAATGCTTATAAAAAACTCTTATTACCAATTGCTGATTTGGTAACTCCAAATATTTATGAAGCAAATCTACTTTCTGGTTTAGAAATAAGGAGTAAAGAAGATATCGAAAATTCAGCAAGAAAAATTATTGGTCTTGGAGCTAAAGCGGTACTTATAAAAGGTGGCGGTTTAAAAGATATGAAAGGGAAGGATTTTTTCCTTGACTTAAATGGTAGAAAAGAGTGGTTATTTAATAATTTTATAAATACAAAAAATACCCACGGAAGCGGCTGTACTTTGAGTGCTGCTATTTGTGGTTACAAGGCTTTAGGTTTTGATCTATTTGAATCCATACAAAAAGCTAAATTATTTGTTGAGAAATCTTTAGAAAATTCTTATAAAATAGGGACTGGCCCTGGCCCTTTAGGCCATCATTAATTTTTTATAGAAGTGGAGTTAGAACCACCATTTTCTGTAGGGCTTTTTTAAAAATAAGATTTCTTCAGTCTCCCATCCTCCCTCCAACCACTCAAGATGTTCAAGTAATAAAGACTCACTTTCCCTTTTGCTTAATTGCCCAATTCTATTAGCAATACCATCGAACCTTACTTTCATCAATTCCTCAATCTTGATGTTATTCATAGGTTAAATAATAAATTTTTTCTACTCTTACTTGTATACATTTTCTTGTCAACGATTTAATTTTATTTGTTTACTAGCAGTTCTTAAATATGTATTCAATACAACTTTTTAAAATAGATAGTAATTAAGACTTATTCACATAGATTTAATTAAAGACTAATTTATATAAAAATACTTTAACTATGAATAAAGAAGAAACATTAAAGCAAAAAGCTATTTTAAATGTAGGCTATTGTGAAACAACCTCTGAATGGCTCAATAGAATCATTACTGAACTGGCGGATGAAAATAAAAATTTTGTAGATTTGTCAGTTATTTGTGCTTAATTTTTTAGAAATTATAGTTTATTTTGATTTTTTTTTCAGTAAGCTTTAAATTATTAGAGAAATTTAAAAGAAATTTTGTGATTTGAATCCTAATAAAAAAAACATAGAAATAATTAAACAATTCAATTTATCTCCTCATCCTGAGGGTGGATGGTTTAGAGAAATAGTAAGGAGTGAGAATTCTCTAATAAGGGAAGATGGTCAAAGTAGAAACTTTATTACGGGAATTTATTATCTTTTGGAGAAAGATGCAAAAAGTGCTTGGCACAGAGTAAAAAATGCTGACGAAATTTGGATTTATTTAAAGGGCGACCCTCTGAATTTATGGTGCCTAGATAATGATAATAAGTTAATAAGAAATTTAATTTTAGATTCCAATAATCCAGTAGAAATGATCCCATCTGGATATTGGCAAGCTGCAAAAAGTACAGGCGAATTTACTTTAGTGAGTTGTTGTGTTGGCCCGGGCTTTGATTTTAAGGATTTTGAATTACTCAGAAATACAAATCATACTTTTAGATTGGATAAAGCAATTAATGATCTTATTTGAAACATTTTTTTGTTTATATTTTTGAAATTATCCTCTAGATTTATAAAGCTACTTAATCAATGTATTTGGGATGAATCAAAATTCTGTCAAAACAATTGGAATAAATGATGAACCAAGAAAAGATTCACACTTAGTATATGTAAATCAGGCTGATGGATTAAAAGGCGTCCTTAAAAGGGATTTTGATGAATGGTCTAATTTTGATAGTTGGGAAAGTATTTCAGTTCAGCAATGGATTTTTTCTAGAGCTTTAGAGGTTTTCAGAGGTAAGAAAATTGATATTAAATGCGACTGTTGTGAATATAATGATTTAATCCCAAATGATTTTGAGAGTATTAAAAAAGAAAAATGTTTTGGTAAAAAAAGTGCTTACATGATTGAAAAAGTTGTAGATGAAATCGTATTAGCTAAGGCAAGAAGAGAAAGTGATGGAACATATTCTGCGTAAGATTCATAAATATCTACGAAGTGAAAAACCTTTTATTTACCAGTGAAAATTATCTGAAGAACCAATCGTTAAATTTCTAGTGGACATCTTATGGAACTTAAAGTGTACCGAATCACTGAACTCCTTTTCATCTGAGTAATTCACAAGATCCACTGGGTCGATGTTTTCATCGAACCATGCATCATATTCAATATGGTTTGGTTCAGCAAAATAACTCATATCCAATTAATAGCTTTCAAAAAACGCATAAACGGTACATGCTATACCAAATTAAAATTCTTAATTTTTAGATAATCTATATTTTTAACTTGTTTATCAAGATTAGTTGCTAAAAAGATAGGAGAAATATCTATAAATTTATGTCTCTCGATACATCCATGGTTTCTATCCATCCCCACTTCACAATCAAGGATGGGAAGATTGACCAGTGCATAGCTCTTTTAGAAGAAATTTTGGCACTAACAAAAGCTAATGAACCAGACTGCCTTTTTTTTAATATCACTACATGCGGGTCAGATAAGGCTTATGTAAGAGAGGCATATAAAAATGGTGCCGCTGCTTTATTTCATCTCAAAAATATGGGACATATGATTCCTAAGCTTTTTGAAGTGTCAGATATTACTGTGCAGGTCCAAGGCCCTGCCAAGGAGATTGAACCCTTGAAGGAAATACTGCCTGACGCTGATTTCTATGAAGCAATATCTGGATTTTGATTTAGATTGTATGTATTGACAGTCGATCGCTGGGGCCTTTTAGCCCCCTTTTTTTATTTAGGAATTCAAAATAAATTAATCTTCCCTTTACTTTTATAAAGTAACTTTATTATCAGCTTAAATATTATTTTTATGGCATCAACTTTTTATATTGTTCATCATGAATTTAAGGCAGGAAAAGCTGAAAAATGGTGGGAAACAGCTTATGCGGCAATGTCACCAGGTGGTGGATGGGATGAGGCGGTAGCAGCTAATAAAGAAAAAGGATTTTTTAACCATTCTGCAAATGCCGTAAATAAAACTGGCCCTGTGTATTGTTTTTGGGAAGTAAAAGAGGGTATTTCTGCTGAAGATTTTCAGGAGTTTATAGATGGACCCTCTGGTCCAGGGTTTGGACAAGATGCTCTGATGAATATCTGTAAACCAATTGATACATCATTAATGAATGGACAAACACCTTATCCACCAGTTTTTTCTTGATTATTGACAGTCGATCTAAAATAAATAGCAATTAGTTTTTTTTATGACTATTGAAACTACTGTTTTCACCTTTAAACTTTCAAATACATTTGAGGAATGGGTAAAAATGTTTGATAGCCCAGAGATAGATGCATTTCATAAAACGGTAGGACTTACTCCTCTATATCGTGGCAAAAGTTTAATTGATCCAAAAGAAGTTATTGTTATTCATCAAGCTGAGGAAGGTGTGGCTAAGCATGTTTTTTCAGATCCTGAAACCATTAAGAATATAGAATCTGGAGGACATATTTATAGCACAACGAAAATCACAAGTTGGGTTTCTGATTAGTCGAAAAAGTAACTATGCAAACTTATACAAGTTTAATGCTTAACAGGAATCCCATATAAGATCTTTAAAACTTGATTAGGATATAGCTGAGTTTAAATATAAGAGTATTAACTAATTAGTTCGACTAAATTATTAATAAGAATCTGAGTGCAAGCGGTAACCACAGGCATAGAAGAAGCATTAGTAAAAGAGTAATAGCATGGATATTTGGAATGTAATGCTCTTTTAAAATTTGTGTTTTCATAATTTATCTCGCCTTCTTAAGTTTGATTTCTCTTCTGATAAGCAACGCTATTACCACAACACACATGTTCATTAGAAAAACGTCTAATGGCATTTTTTAAAAAGTCTCTATTAAATTAATAGCAAGATTATTGATCTATGAATCAAGAGATGATTACAAATGTTTATTGGCTTAATAAAAGGAATTTAAAAATTAAATTTATGCTTAAATATCTCAGTTCTCATAACTATTAAATGGTTTATTCAGAAACAAGAATAGTAATAGGCGGTCTAGCTCATGTACCTGTTCTTATTTTTATAGCCAATTTTATTAAAGGTAAGTTTGGGATTAAAACTGAAGAGACAAAAGATACTGTAGTCAAAGGAGAGCCACTTAAAATTATTGAGGTAAAAGATACTGTAGTTAAAGAAGGAAAAGCAGAAGCTATAAAAGAAATCTCCAGTAAGCTGGACAGTATCGAAAAGAAGGCTGATAAGCTTTATGAAAAGGTAAAGAAGAAAAAAAAGGATAAGAAGAAGAAAAAAAAGAATAACTAGATTGAGATCCTATCAAGCATTAATATGTTTTGAGCTTGGATTGTGTCTCTCTTATGTTCATCTTCGGGGTCTTTATAAGATTCAATTTCAGCTTGAATTTTTCTCTTGTAAACTCCTTTGATATAGTCCATTTCTCTTTTGTCTTTGTCCAGAATTGAGAATGGTGATCTTTTTAAGTTCATAACTTTCTCCTAATAAATAAGTTTTGATCAGCTCCATTTTTTATCAGATTCAACAAAGCTATCCAATGTTTGCTGATTCCTGATTTCTTCCTCAAGAATTTCTTCTTCTGATCTTTCTTCAATCTCAGATTTAAGATCTTCTTTTAGAGTGGATTTGGTAGACATTTGCTCATGACGACTACAATAATGTTCTAACTAGTTAGAGAGGCCATTCGACTAATAAATATGTACGGTTTGAGGTACTCCCTTATACGGATAAAGGATCAACAATTAAATTTGAATATGGTTAAAATTCGAGAAATCGCGATTAGTTTTTTCCCCCTTTAAAAATCATTAGTAAAGGCAGACCAACTAGCATCAGACTTCCATCAATTAATAAAAAAGTATTCAGGTTCATTTATCCATTCCTTTGGGGGCATCCCAATTTAGGGGTATCCCTTTTTTAACTGGTTCTTTTTTCATATCATCCATCTCTTTTCTGATTTTGTTGTAGTATGCCAACTCTTCTGGATCATCAGAACCAAGACCATAATTCATGGTCGCTGCAAGATAAATTCGGTGCATACGGTATGACGATAGTGACATTACTAAAGACAATCTCTGTTAAATATATTTGAATTATAGTTAAAGTGCTGATCTACGAAATCTCAGTTATATTAATCAATTGCTCAAGTGCCCTCGTCGGGACTTGAACCCGAGACCTCTCCCTTACCAAGGGAGTGCTCTACCGCTGAGCTACAAGGGCAATTTTAAAGTGGGCCGGGTTGGATTTGAACCAACGTAGGCAGAGCCAGCGGATTTACAGTCCGCCCCCTTTAACCACTCGGGCACCGACCCCCACTATTTGAACTTATCAGTTAATGGACACTTTGTGTGAAATTGTTTTGGTTTTTTTGTTTCTTTCTAGATAGCATTTGTAAAGAAAAGACTTTATTGATGATGAATATTTTATTGATAAATGGACCAAATCTTAATCTTTTGGGCACTAGAGAACCTGAAATATACGGTAATAAAACATTGAGTGATATCGAAAAAGATTTAACTAAAGTTGCTAAAGAAAAAAGTATTAATCTTGAATGTTTTCAAAGTAATCATGAAGGAGAAATAGTAGATAAAATTCAGGAGTCTGTAGAAAGTATCCAAGGTATTCTTATAAATGCTGGTGCTTTTACTCATACCTCGATTTCTATTCGTGATGCTTTAATTGGATCAAAAATTCCTTTTGTAGAATTACATATTTCAAATATTTTCAGTAGAGAAGATTTTCGTAAAGAATCTTTTCTTACAGATAAAGCTATAGGAATTATTAGTGGATTCGGCATATCAAGTTATTCCTTAGCTCTTGAAGGAATCATTGGATATTTGAGTATTAAAGATTAAATGCTAGTCGATTTTAAAAGGCCCAATTCTCATATTAAATATTTATCGTCATTTACCTCAGATGAGTGGATTAAACTCGCATTATCTAATCCAATAGATATTCTTATTGACCATGCTAATTGTGAAAGAAAAGCAGCAGGAGTAGCTATTCAATTGATGTTTAGATATCCATCAGAACCAAATCTGGCAGAAGTTTTAAGTCCAATAGCGAGAGAGGAATTAGAACATTTTGAAAAAATACTTTATTTTTTAAAGAATCTTGGACATTCTCTTGAGTCCTTAAAACCGCCTCCATATGGAGCTGAATTGTCCAAGCATATAAGAAAGGAAGAGCCCAATAGAATGCTTGATAGTTTTTTAATAGCAGGACTTATTGAAGCAAGAAGTCATGAAAGATTAAGCTTGCTTGCACTGAATTATGAAGATAAATCGTTTAAATCCCTTTATGAGTCTCTGCTAGAGAGTGAGGCAAGACATTTTGGAGTTTACTTGAAACTAGCGCAAACTAAATTCTCTAAAAATCAAACTTTCAAAAGGTTAGAGGAATTGTCTGAAATTGAGTCAGCAATATTGGCTGAAACTTTCGTATTGCCAAGGGTACATAGCTAAAGTTAATAAAATAAAAATGATAATAAAAAAGTTCTTAAGTTTACTTAATTCATATAAAACTGATTTACCAACATTCACCATCGTTGGTGTAGGCCCTGGAGATCCATCACTTTTAACAATTGCTGCTGTGGATGCAATAAAAAAAGCGAAAGTTATAGTTTTCCCAATATCAGATGATAATAAAAAGAGTTTTGCTGCGGAAATAGTCAAGAAATATACCAAATTTAAAAAAAATATCCCCATCATCTTCCCAATGGCTAGGAAGGATTTTGATCCAGATCAAATATGGTCTAATGCTGTAGAAAAAATTGTGAAATTTATAAAAAATGGCGAATCAGTTGTTTTACTTTGTCTTGGAGATACTTCACTATTTGCAAGTTCTTCTAATATCTTGAGGTTAATAAAAAATAATCATGCTGAGATTATTACCAAAACCATACCTGGTATTTCCTCTATTTCAGCGGCAGCAGCTTTGAATGATTTTGATTTGGTAAAAAAAGGCGAGACTTTAATCATCAAAGAATGCCCTTCTTCAGAATCTGAACTAACAACCCTAATTAGGGAAAGTAAGGCAAATAAAACGGTATTGGCCATTATGAAAGTTGGCAAAAGATGGAATTTAGTTAGGGAAATTTTAAAAAAAGAGGATATCATCAATACAACATTAGTAGCTTTGAGTGTTGGGATGCCTGATCAAATTATTCAATATGCATCACAATATAATAAGGAATTTATGCCTTATTTTTCTTTGATTTTGATAAGGTTCGATTAATGTATAAAAAAGAAAAATTAGTTGAAAATAAATTTACATGGCCAATATGTAAGGATCTATTATTTCTTGTCCTCGAAGATAGGGTTAGTGACGTTTTTGTTTGTGAATTGGTTTGGGAAAGACTTTCTTATACTAAAGAACACTCTATAAATGATTGGGCCTTTAGCGCATTAACTCCTTCTTATTGGTCAGAAAAATTTGAAAAAGCTCCTCAAATCATTGCAGAGCGACCAGCCTCAATACATTTGACTCGATCAATTCCAAAAGAATATAAACAGGGATTGAAAAATTTTCTCAATTTTAAAGGTTATAAGATTAATGAACTCTATCCAAGAAGAACTAGAAGAGCGACGGCAGTAAATTGGTTGATTTATTGGTCGATTGAAAATGATTGTTTTTCAAAAGATAGTGGATTAATGCCAAGTCCTAGTTCACCCCCTGTTAATCCAGTTAAAGGACATTTTGGCGATCCAGAAATTAAATAAGTTTTTTTGAAAAAGGTAAATGATTCTATTAAAGGTATAGTTGTAATGGATACTACTTTCTTTGGAGAGAAGAATTGATTCTTCCTACAATAGCAATTATCGGAAGACCTAACGTTGGGAAATCTACCTTAGTTAATCGTCTTTGCCAAAGTAATGACGCAATAGTATTTGATAAGCCAGGTGTTACAAGAGATAGAACTTATCAAAATGCTTCATGGGGAGGTAAGGAATTTCAAATAGTTGATACTGGAGGTTTAGTTTTTGATGATGATAGTGAATTTCTCCCAGAAATAAGGACACAAGTTTTCTTAGCTCTAGAAGAGGCTTCACTCGCGTTACTGGTGGTAGATGGGAATCAAGGCGTTACTGATGGTGATTTATCAATAGCAAAATGGTTAAGAAACTCAAGCTGTAAAACAATTGTTGCTGTTAATAAATGTGAATCGACTACTCTAGGAATATCCCTAGCTTCAGAGTTCTGGAAATTAGGATTGGGCGAACCTAACCCTGTTTCAGCTATTCATGGTTCAGGTACTGGTGATCTTTTAGATCTCGTTATTGGCGAACTTCCTGAAAATAATATCCAGGATGATGAAGAAAAGATAATGATGTCTATTATTGGTAGGCCTAATGTTGGTAAATCTAGTTTGTTAAATTCAATCTGTGGAGAAAAAAGAGCAATAGTTAGTGATATTAGTGGTACGACAACTGATTCAATAGATACGCTCATTAAAAAAGGTGATAATCATTGGAAAATTATTGATACTGCAGGGATTAGAAGAAAGAAAAATGTTAAATATGGCACTGAATTTTTTGGTATTAATAGGGCTTTTAAATCTATAGATAGAAGTGATGTTTGTGTTTTAGTTATCGATGCTATTGATGGAGTAACTGATCAAGACCAGAAGCTGGCTGGGCGCATAGAAGAACAAGGCAGAGCTTGCATAATTGTTGTTAATAAATGGGATCTTGTAGAAAAAAATAGTTCAACAATTTATCAAGTAGAAAAAGAACTTAGATCTAAACTTTATTTTTTACACTGGTCAAAAATGATTTTTATATCTGCCCTAACTGGTCAAAGGGTTGATAATATTTTTGAGCATGCTCTTAATGCTGTAAATCAACATAGAAGAAGAGTTACAACATCTGTAGTTAATGAAGTACTTAAAGAATCAATTAGTTGGAAAAGTCCTCCAACGAAGAGAAGCGGAAAGCAAGGTAGGCTTTATTACGGTACTCAAGTAAAGAACAAACCTCCCACTTTTACTCTTTTTGTAAATGACCCTAAATTATTCGGAATAACTTATAGAAGATATATTGAAAAACAAATTAGAGTAAATTTAGGCTTTGAAGGTACACCCCTCATTTTACTTTGGAGAGGGAAACAGCAAAGAGCTTTAAATAAAGAAGTCGAAAGAGAAAATATAGAGTTAATTCAAAAAGATTAATGAATTTGCTAACCAAATTTTCTGTTGGTCAATACGTTCATGGTAATAGAAGTTGGCTAAGAATTATAGATAGTAGATTAAAAATAATTATCGTAATGATATTTTTAATCACTCCAATCTGGGCAGGTCCAATATGGAGATTGAGTTTAGTTGGTTTTTTACTATTAATTACTTTTTTAAGTTTTTTACCATCTAGAGTATGGTGGCGATCATTATTTTTTCTCTCATGCTTGTCACTTCTAATTGGATGTATATCAATTCTTGCCTCTTCTGATATTCAATCTCTTGATGGCTACTTGAGAGATCCCAATGAGTTGCAAGTAGTACTGGAAAGCCAAAAAGAATGGAATATTTTGCAAATTCCTTCGCAAAAGATATGGTTTATTAATTTTGGTCCTTATAACTTATCAAGAAAAGCCTTTGAACTAGGAATAAAAACCTCTACTTTGATATTTACCGTTATTCATAGTGTAAATTTGATGCTTTTAACCACATTGCAGGAAGATATCGTATGGGGATTAAGTTGGTTTATGTATCCATTAAGAAAGATTGGATTGCCAACTAGTAAGTGGCTGTTTCAGTTGTTAATTGCATTACGTTTTATTCCTCTAGTGCAGGAAGAACTTCAAAATATCATTAAATCAGTGTCAGTTAGATCAATAAATTTTCGAAATTTAGGATTAAAGAAATCTTTTAATGTTTTGTTAATTTTAGTGGAGAGGTTATTTCAAAATATTTTTCTGAGAATTGATCATGGAGCAGAATCATTACTTTCAAAAAAAAATATTATTATTAAAACCAACAGATTTAGAACTCTTTATCCTTCAAAATCACTCAATGTAATTGTTAATACATTATCGATTTGTTTTATTTGCATAGCAATTTTTCTTAGAAAACTGTATGGTGCATTATAAATAACACAATATTTAGGTTTGAGTTCTGAGCGTTATTTAAACCATCCAACATTTGGTATGTTGTACCAAGTCTCTCCTGGAAATGATGGGAGAGATATTTATGCGACTTTATATGCTCAAAAAATGTTTTTTTTGGTAGAAGTTAGACAGAGAGAAGTTTTTTTTGAAGTAATACCTTACTTAGATGCTCGTAATCAGGCGGAATTAAACCTTCAAAAAGCTAGAAGAAAAGGATCTGAAGAACTATCTAAATGGGAGAATTTATTTACGCAAACTTTCTTATAAAATGTGAACCCTGCAAATTATTTAGAAATAAAAAATAAAATTCCTTCAAATGTAAATATTCTTGCGGTAAGTAAAGGATTTAAAAGTCAAGAAATCAAGACTATTCAAAATATAGGTCAGAACGATTTTGGTGAAAGTAAGGTTCAAGAGGCGCTTGAAAAACAATTAACCTTAAAAGAACATAAACAAATAAATTGGCACTTTATTGGAAGAATACAAAGTAATAAAATAAGGAAAATAGTTCAAAATTTTAAATACATTCATTCAGTAGATTCATTTGAAAAGTTGCAAAAGATTTCTAATATTTCACGTGAAGAGAAGAAAAATCCATTAATAATGTTGCAGGTTAAGTTGAGTGATGACCCTACTAAAGGAGGCTTTAATCCTGAATATTTAATAATGAAATGGAGGGAAATTCAAGAGTTGAAAAATATTTCATTAAGCGGTTTGATGACTATCAATCCTAAAGGACTTAGCTCTAAAGAAAATTTAGGGTTGTTCAAAAAATGTCGTGCTCTTGCTGATTCACTGCAACTACCAGATTGTTCAATGGGGATGTCTGGAGATTGGGAGGAAGCTATTGACGCTGGATCAACTTGGTTAAGATTAGGATCATTGATTTTTGGAGGTAGATCCTAATTAGTTATTTTTTTATAAAAATCTTATCTATAAACTTGCAGTTAAGTTCAACTAACGTTATTTAAGTATAGGTAGTTTATTCATTTAATAAATGAATCTATTACTCAAGGTTCTTAAACCTTAGTAATCAATTTCAAGAGGATTTAAAAGGTGTCACTTATTTCTAGATTAAAGGCAGTTGTTGCAGGTGATGAGTATCTCGATGATGATTTTGATGAGTTGGATTATGCTTCAGAGGATGAATTAAATGATATTAATAATTTCAAACAAAATCCAAAGAATGCAAATGCCCTTGCGAATTCAAACCCATTCGATTTTATGAATAACAACAGATCATCTAAAGTGGTTGGTATGCCTGGCATCTCAAATTCATCCTCAGAAGTAAGCTTAATGGAACCAAGAAGTTTTGATGAGATGCCTCAAGCTATACAAGCATTAAGAGAAAGAAAAACTGTAATTCTTAATTTAACAATGATGGATCCTGATCAAGCTCAAAGAGCGGTTGATTTTATTGCTGGGGGCACATATGCAATTGATGGACATCAAGAGAGAGTCGGTGAAAGTATTTTTCTTTTTGCTCCAAGTTGTGTAAATGTGACTAGTTCCTCCCCAGACGAAGCTTCTCCTTCTTCCGTGCCTACAGAAAACACGCCAAAATATAGTTTGGGCAAAAATACTACTCCTGAACCAGCATGGGGTAATTCTAAATTAAGTGCTTATTCATGATTAATCTGTGACAGATAAAATTGCGATTATTGGTTTTGGAAATATTGCAAGTGCTATAGTTACCCCTCTATTAGATAATAAATTAATTCAGCCAGAGAATGTTTTTTGTGTTGTAAATACAGAAAAAAGTTTAGAAAATATAAAAAAAAATTATAAATATAATATAAATGTTTATAAATCAGGTTCTAAAAAGTCAAATATAATTTGGGATTGTCAATATAAACTTCTTTCTATAAAACCTCAGCAATTAAATGATATAAGTGAGGCACATCATATAAAAAACAAGGACAATTTAATAGTTTCAATTCTTGCAGGGGTTTCAATAAATAGACTTACTCAAAAGTTTCCTAATCATAAATGTGTGAGGGTGGTTACAAATATTCCAATAACTATTGGAAAAGGTTTAACAGGGATTTCTTGGGGAGAAGAAATTACAGAAGATCAGAAACAATTTACAAAAAAATTATTTGAAAATACTAGTAAAATTTATGAATTTACTGAAGATTACCTTGATATATTTTTAGCTTTAACTTCATCAGGTCCTGCAATTATTGCTTTAATTATAGAATCATTAAGTGATGGAGGATTAAGCGGGGGATTACCAAAAATAATTTCAGAGGAACTTGTTATGGAAATGATACTAGGGACTATTTGCCTAATAAAGGAAAATAAACTTACTACTTCTGAGCTTAAAAATTTAGTAACCTCTCCAGGTGGCACAACTATTTCTGCTTTAAGGGTTTTAGAAAAAAAGAGTGTAAGGTCAGCATTAATTGAATCAATAGTTTCTGCTAGTAATCGAAGTAAAGAGTTTCGTTAAGTTTTCAATTATCTTTTAAGTTAATATAAACTTTTTCAAGTGAATTTATATTTTTAGCAATTGTGTATCTATCAAGTATGCGTTCTCTAGCTTTTTCTCCAAGATCTTTTGTAAATGAAGGGTGTTCTACAAGTATTGGGATTATAGTTTTTAATTGTGCAGCCACATTATCAGTTGAAATTACTATTCCTGCTCCGTTATCTAACACTTCACCATCAGCTCCGGCATCTGTAGCAATACAAGCAGTACCAGCAGACATTGCCTCTAAAAGTGATAATGATAAACCCTCTACTAAGCTTGGTAAGAAAAATACTTCCGCTATTTGCATTAATGCTATCCTGGTTCCTAAATCTAATTCGGCACCCCACCAAATTAATTTCTTATTACCAAGGTTAGAAAAACTATTTTCAAGTGTTGGCTTCATTGGTCCATCCCCAACAATAACTAATTTGCAATTTTGAGTTTTTGTTTGGCGCCAAGAACGTAAAAGTGCCTCGATATTTTTCTCACTAGCAATCCTACCCATATATAAAAATATTCTTTCATTTCCAAGTTTGTTTTTTACCTGATCATATTTTTTACTTTTTTCACAAAAAGGTTTCCAAATATTTTCATCAACCCCGTTTGGAATAATTATTTGTTTTTCTTTAGGTACTCCTAATTTATAAAGAACATTTTTTTGAGGTTCAGAAAAAATAATTATTTTATCGAACTTTGCTAAAGAGGGAGCGTAAAGTTGATAAGTTAACTGTTGAGTGCTTGCAGTTAGATTTCTATTTTTTGCATCAAATGGTGGATGAAATGTTCCTATAAGAGGAACATTAATTTCATTACAAAGCTCTGGAAGTCTAAAGTCTAATGGAGATAAAGTTAGGCTTGCATGTACTATGTCAGGTTTTAATCTTTCTAATGATAGCCTTAGCTCTTTTTCTGCTCTTGGCGAGGGTATTGTATAAACTTGAGATTTAATTAAATATGGGAGACTTACATCAGGATCATTTGCAAGGAATAATGGTTTTGATGAATTTGAACTAGAGGGATTGTCGAAATGAATAAAACTAATTTTATGCCCTCTGGCCTTCAATTCCTTAGTAGTTGAATTACCATAAGTTACATTTCCGCAAAAAGGGGATTTTTTACCCAACCATGCAATATGAACCACATTAATTGATTTAGCTATTTATAAAGTTAACAGTCAGAGTCGCTATGATCATAATTTTTAAATTTATTAATGATTTATGAAAATCTTAACTATATATTTCTCTCAACATTTTTAGTGAAGATAGATCTTTCTCTAGTTGAGCAGAGATCCAAGTCTCAATAATAAATAATATTTTAAGCCAGACTTTTTTAGGTCCCAATAATTCTCCATTAGATTTTATTGGTAATTCGGGAAAAAGAAGTCTCTGCAGTAGAGCAACTTCAGATGCATTTATTTTTAGATTACTTTGAGGATCTTCCATGGACGAAAACCCTTCACTTGGCAAATAATAACAATTCCATTCCCAATTTCCTAAAGGCGGAATAATAGGTTCTCCAGTTTTACAGCAATGATGAATTGGTAAATTTATACCTCCTATGGCTAATAGATGGATTAAAGATTGAATACTCATTGAGAGCATTTTAATATCATCTTCTTTAGATTCTTCATACAAATAAATCCTATCTAGATGTGCTAGAACACAAGATAAATAGTTTTGTTGCTTGTCATTATTACCTACTAATAAAAAAGTTAATTCAGTTATTGCTTGCGCGGCTGCAAGACATTCAATATTTCTGCCTAGACCAGAATAGCTTTTTAATATTTTAATTTGACGTACAGATTTAAGATTTCTTTTCCCAAAAATTTGCAGACTTAAATATGTTAATGGAGTAGCTGCGGCAAGACTACTTTTAGGACGTCTGGCACCAGGTACCGCTAATCGAATAATCCCTCGCTCATCAGTAAGAATAGTTATTAATCTATCATTCTCACCTAATGGAGAAGCTTTAATACAGAGACCTTCTAGTCTGCACTCACCAGAACCAGACATTTAAATACCCTTTACTTCTTGAAAAATCTCACAAAAATTAGAAGTTCCAACGCAACTAATTCCGTTATCAAACAAATCAATAACTTGGGTGAGTTTTTTTATACCGCCTACAACTTTGATGTGATTTTGGGATCCCGTTATTTTTAGTATTTCCGATATATCATTTGTTGTAATAGGAGGCCCAAAACCATCCCCGAATTGAAAATTTTTTATTCCTAATTCTAAAGATATTTCAATCGCATTGTATAAAACTTCTTTTTGTAGTTTTGATTTATTTATGATTATTGAAACTGGTAATCCAGATAACTTCACTTGCTCAATTTCAGCAGCGAAAGTTTCTAAATTTCTTTTGGATAAATTGATAAAGTTTGGGATATATTCAATTCCTTTTGCACCCTTATCTTTTGCAAAACAAACTAATTCTTCAATAAATGAAACTGGTAAATCTGCTAAAGGGTAAGAAATAAGTGCGTTTATATCCGCACTGTAATTACCCAAACAGTTTTTAAGATCAGTTAAATAATTTAGTGAAGTAGAAATATTTTTGATATTGTATTTTCTTATTAAATCGCAATTCACACAGAAATCTTCCCATGATAAATAGGGGTTAATAATAATCGCATGAATTTTCTCGTGTAATTCATATTCAATATTGGGCATTTAAAACTTATTTAGATTGAATCAATCCATAACCTCCATGATTCCTTTTATATATAACTTGAAGTTCATTATTTTTCTTGTTTCGAAAAACATAAAAATCATGATCAATTAGATCTAATTGTTTTCTTGCTTCGTCTGATGAAATTGGAGTCATTTCAAAGTATTTATTTTTTATAGATGGCTCAGGCAGACTTGCTTCAGTTCCTTCTTTAAAAAAAGCTTTATCTAAAAAATTTGATTCCATACTTTCAATTGGTAAAGAATCTTTATTTTTAAATTGTTTATTATGAATTGTTTTATTGTTTCTTTCTTTGTATTTGCGTAATTTTCTACAAAGTTTATTTGAAACTAAATCAATGCTTGAGTATAGATTTTCAGTTTTTTCTTCAGCTCTAATTACGGTACCATTTGCAAAAATAGTAACTTCTGCAGTTTGGAACGAGACTCTTGGATTCTTTTCAATTGAAAGGTGTATGTCAGCTTCTTTAACGATATCCTTATAGTGATGTGTTGCTTTTTCTATCTTTGCCTCAGTATATTCTTTTAATGCTCCAGTGAGCTCAAGATTCTTTCCATGGATTAAAATTTTCATAACAAATCTAAAAATATTTACTTACTTTCTAAATCTACTTAAATATGGATAATAGAACAGCAATAATTAAACAACCTGATAATATTTCTTCTTTTAATGATGTTTATAAATTACAAAAAGAATATCAGGAGGCATTGATTTTAGATAATTCTAACCCTGATTTTATTTGGATAGGGGAGCATCAACTCTGTTATACATTAGGGAGAGGATCTAATTACGATAATTTATTATTTTCTCTAAATGATGCTAAATATGATGTTTTTAAGATTGATAGAGGTGGTGAGGTAACTTGTCATATGCCAGGACAATTAGTAACGTATTTGGTTTTAGATTTGAAAAATTTTAATAAAGATTTAAATTGGTACTTAAGAAAAATTGAAGAAATTATTATAAAAATCCTTGGAGCTTTTAAAATAGATTGTCACTCTAGAAAAGGGTTTACTGGTGTTTGGATAGGAAATAAGAAAATCGCATCAATTGGAATTGGGTGTAAAAGATGGATTACGATAAATGGATTTTCAATCAATATTGACTGCGAATTAGAAAACTTTAATAAGATTGTTCCTTGCGGAATAGAAAATTGTCTTATGGCAAATATGGTTGATTACAATAAAAATTTAAATATTCAAGAAGTCAAGAGAATTGTTAAAAAAACCATCGAGGAAGAATTTAATTTTGATTTTATATCAAAATAGAAATTAAAATTTCAAAATCAATTTAATATGGGTGATTTAGCGTATTGGCCTGCAGCCAAACCTCTTTCTAAAAAAAATACATTTGCCAAAAATAGAGATTTTTTTAAGAACCTTGATCATATAGATCAAATTTGGGAAAAATTAAAATTTAAATGTGGTGATACTTTAGCTGTTTGCGATTTAAGAGGGAAATACAAAGAAAAATTTTCTTATTCTGAGCTGGCTGATTTAATAACAAAAGTCTCTTCTTCTTTCGAAAATTATGGTTTAAAAAAGGGGGATGTAGTTACTGTAATATCTGAAAATTCTCCAAGATGGCTAGCAGTAGATCAAGGCTTAATGCGTTTAGGAGCTATAAATGCAGTGAGAGGTATTAATTCTCCTTCAGTAGAATTAGACTATATTATTGGGCACTCTAATTCAGTAGGACTAATAGTTCAATCTAAGGAAATTTGGCTAAAGTTAAACAACAAAGAAGAATTAAAAAAAAGACTGAAATTTATAATCAATTTAGAAGATGAACAATTTGAAAGTTTAATAAGTTGGAGTACATTCATAAGTTCAGTAGAAAAAGAAAATTTACAAAATAATAATCTTGAAAAATTTAATCCAGAAATTGATGACGTCGCTACCATTCTTTACACTTCTGGGACGACCGGAAAACCTAAAGGTGTGCCTTTGACTCATGCAAATTTTTTACATCAAATAATCAATTTAGCCTATATCGCTGATCCAGAACCAGGAACCTCTGTATTAAGCGTTTTGCCTATCTGGCATTCTTATGAGAGAAGTGCTGAATACTTCTTTTTTTCATGCGGTTGTTCTCAATACTATACAATTCCAAAATTTCTTAAAGATGATATTACACAAATAAAACCTGTTGTCATGGCTACTGTACCGAGACTATGGGAAGCAATACATGATGGTTTTTTTCAGGCTTTGAAAAAAATGCCTTCCAAAAAGCAAAAACTTATTAAGTTTTTGATAAGTAATAGTTCGGTTTTCAAAAGAAGTCTTAGAAAGATAAGAAATATAGATATAAATCAAATAACTTTTAAATCAAAAATCCCCTTACTGGGTTCTGTTATTAGCCGATACCCTTTACATAAATTATCTACTATTTTTTTATGGCCGAATATTCTTAGACAACTATGCGGAGAAAAACTGAAATTTCCTATTAATGGTGGAGGTGCATTGCCAGAACATGTAGATCTTTTTTTTGAATCTTTAGGTGTAGATGTTTTGGTGGGATATGGACTCACAGAAACTAGTCCAGTATTAACTTGTAGGAGAAGAGAATTAAATGTTAGAGGATCATCTGGGCAGCCTCTTTCATTTACTGAAATCAAAATAGTGAATGATGATAAAAAAAAGATTCTGAAGTTCAGAGAAGTCGGGAAAATTCTTGTTAGGGGGCCGCAAGTAATGAAAGGTTATCTTAATAATGAAATAGCTACAAATGATGTTTTATCCAAGGATGGTTGGTTTGATACTGGTGATTTAGGTTTTCTAATACCAAATGGTTCTCTCTTTATAACGGGAAGAGCCAAGGATACAATAGTGCTATCAAGTGGTGAAAATATAGAACCGAATCCGCTAGAGACTGAAATTCTTAGTTCAGAATTTATTAATCAGATTCAATTAGTAGGACAAGATAAGAAATGTTTAACAGCTCTCGTAGTTCCTAATGTCGAATTGGTTAAAAGCAAGTTTTTGGAAGAAGACCTTTCAAAATTAAACCTGAATAAGAAAATTGGTACATTTTTCAAATCACAAATTAATAAGTTGCTTAAAAGTCGATTAGGAGCAAGATCAGAAGAACGAATATTAGATTGTTATTTTGTTGATGCCTTTACTCTAGAAAATGGGTTATTAACACAAACTCTTAAACAAAAAAGAAAAGAAATAGAAAAAAAGTATTCATTACAAATAGAAAATATGTATGAAAACAAATTTAGTAAGAAAATTTGATTTGTTCTATCTATATTGAAAAGGTAATTTAATTTTTTATGGAAACAAAAAACTCAATATCTATAAAGCGCTCAATAGCTATTAAAGCTGTAGTTACACCAACTTGGAAGGAAGATGCTGAAAAAGAATTAAGTAAAGCAATTTCAAACATTGATCAGCAATTATCGCAACTGGAGCAAGAGGGGCAGCAAATAGTAAATAATATTAGATCCCAATCGGTTAATCCCCTAGATCCAAGAGTTCAAGAACAGGTTAGTCAGGTGCAACAACAAGTCGCAGCAAAACGAAATGAAATTGAAGAACAGAAAAGAAATCTTCTTCAACAACAGAGTCAAGTTCGCGAATTAAAAATGGACGAAATTGTTGATCAAGGGCAAGTGGATAGTTTCTGTGATGTCACTGTGGGAGACAATCTTATTGAAAAAATGCAAGTATCGATTACGGTTAAGGATGGAGTTATTCAATCTATAGATAATAATTAAAGAGAAGATTTAGTATTTTTGATAAATATAAGTAAATCTTAATTTCGAAAAGTTTTAAATTCTAATCGATCTAAATTATTACTTTCTTAAGTTTTAAGAGTTCCCACTGCGAACATGATTTCGTATAATTAAAACAAGAGTTTAAAGGGTTCTTAACCATAAAAAATTTAGGAAGTTTGGTAGAAATCCCTTGAAACTTATGCAATAACAATTTTCTTATGTCTCACGAAGATTCAATGCTTTAGTCATACCAAGCGTTTTACCCGTTAGACACCTGTTAGACACAAAATTTCATTATTATTAAGTTTAGTTCTAGACTACGATCCTTGAATATTACTTAGACAGAGAATTAGACGTATTTTTATAAAAAAAATATCGAATTTTATGTATAATTTTATAATTTCAAAATAAAAAATTCGTCTAAATTGAACAAATCAATTAAAGATCAAAATAAAGAAGTAAAAAAACGTAAAAAACTTTTGTTTCAAGCAAGCGGTAAATTTAGTCGTAGGGACTTTCAAGGAGCAATAAAAGATTATTCCAAATATATTGAATTATTTTCTAAACCATATTTGGGTTTTGTTTATAGAAGTTTATGTAAAATGAAGGTTGAGGATTATAAAGGGGCGAAAATTGATATTTTAGAAGCAATAAAATTAGATCCTGCTAATGGGAAAGCATATGAAATATGGTTAGAACTACTGCTTTTAAAAGAAGGCAATATTAAGGAGATTCTTGAAATTTATAAAAAATGTCTTGAACTATCCGAGTTTAATTCTTACCTAGGATTTTATAAAGATAATACTCCTTTGTTAGATAAGGAACTTAATATTTGGACTAATGCAATCAATGATATTCAAAAATATACACTACAAATAAGTATCAACGAGGAGATTGGTAATTCCCATTTTCAAAGAGGAATTTCAAAACAGAAATTATTCAATTTCAAAAATGTCATACCATTTTTGTCTATTTCTTTAATTAAACAAGTAATTGAAGATTTCACAAAGACTATTGAATTGAATTTTAGAAAAGCGGATTCCTATTTTCAAAGAGGGATTTCAAAATCTTTATTAGCACAAGAAGAAGAGGCAATTAAAGATATCACAATAGCGATTGAATTAAATCCCAAAAATGATGAGTATTTTGCTAGAAGAGGAGAATGTCAATACTTATCAAAAAAGTACAAAGAGGCAATTAAAGATATCACAATAGCGATTGAATTAAATCCCAAAAATGATGAGTATTTTGCTATGAGAGGAGAATTAAAATCTTCCTTGAAAAAATACAAAGAGGCGATAGAAGATTACTCAAAAGCAATTGAATTAAACCCCAAATGTAAAACATGCTTTCTTTCTAGAGGTGCATGTAAACAGTTTTCAAAGAAATACAAAGAGGCGATAGAAGATTTTACTATATACATTGATTCGCAGGATTGCGAAATAAATTTATTGGAAGCATTTGGAAGAATTGAATTTAATAAAGGAGGGGGTATGGTTGGAGCATATCTTGGTAGAGGTATTTGCTACAGGGAACTTAAAGATTATTTTAAAGCGATAGATGATTTTACAAATGCTATTGAATTACATCCCGAAGGATTCATTTATTCAAGTAGAGGAACTGCAAAGTTCCTAATAAAAGATTATGAAGGGGCACTTGAAGATTTTTTAACTTATAAAAACTATGAAATATCGGATGAAGAGAAAAAAGTAACTAATAAACGAATTTTATTATGCAAAGAAAAATTATTAGAAATAGACGATATTTTAAAAATCTAATGATTTTTTTATTTGTGTAATTATAAATTTCTTAACTTAAGTTGGTTCCCACTGTGAACATGATTTCGTATAATAAGTATATAAGTTTTAAGGGTGCCTAACCTAATAAATTCTAGACAGTTTGGTAGACAATCCCTGAGAACCCTTGCAATAACTACAGCACTATGTCTCACGAAATATTCATGCCTGCCTTGAGTTCTACTATGACGGAGGGCAAGATTGTGGAATGGTTGAAAAATCCAGGAGATAAAGTTGAAAGAGGTGAATCTGTCTTGGTTGTTGAATCTGACAAGGCAGATATGGATGTTGAATCTTTTCAAGATGGGTATCTTGCAGCTGTTTTAATGCCTGCTGGCAGCACTGCACCAGTAGGAGAGACTATCGGTCTTATTGTAGAAAATGAGGATGAGATAGCTTCTGTTCAAGAACAAAATAAAGGAAAACAACCCGAAGTTTCTAGTTCGGATCAACTTGAATTGGTAAGCAATAAAACGGAAGAAAAACCTGTGATTCAAAGTGAAATTGTTGAAAAACAAGAAAAAGAAGTTGTATTAATGAGTGAAAAGGCAGCCTCATCTTTTAATAGTGATCAAACAAATGCTGCTACGAGTAATGTTTCTTCGAGGGTGATTGCATCTCCAAGAGCTAAAAAACTTGCCTCTCAAATGGGCGTTGATTTAGCAAAGGTTCATGGATCCGGACCTCACGGAAGGATTCAAGCCGATGATATTTTAAAAGCTAATGGTCAACCAGTCTCTATACCATGGATAGGTGAAGGTGGTTCTCCTGCAAGTATACTTGGTGCAAATTTGGGAGTTGAAAGTAAACCAGAAACTTCAGGAAATAGTTTTGGTAATCCCGGAGAAACAGTTCAATTTAATACTCTTCAGAAAGCGGTAAATAAAAATATGGAATCTAGTTTAGATGTGCCATGTTTTAGGGTGGGTTATTCCATTAACACAGATAAATTAGATAATTTCTATAAAAAAGTAAAACAGAACGGAGTTACTATGACTGCTTTACTAGTAAAGGCAGTTGCAAAGACACTTAAGAAACATCCTCAAGTTAACTCAAGTTTTTCAGAGAATGGAATTTCTTATCCAGAAAATATAAATATTGCTGTTGCTGTTGCGATGGAAGATGGTGGACTAATAACTCCAGTTTTAAAAGAACCATGCAATACTGATTTATTTGAATTGTCTAGGGAATGGAAAGATCTCGTAAAAAGATCAAGATCAAAACAATTAGAACCTGATGAATACTCAACGGGAACCTTCACTTTATCTAACCTTGGGATGTTTGGAGTTGATAGATTTGACGCAATTCTTCCTCCAGGTACCGGCGCTATTTTAGCCATAGCATCATCGAAACCAACCGTTGTTGCTAATAGTGATGGTTCAATATCTGTTAAAAAAATAATGCAAGTAAATCTAACAGCTGATCATAGAGTGATCTATGGAGCTGATGGAGCTTCATTCTTAAAAGACTTGGCTTCCCTAATTGAAGATGAGCCAGAGACTCTTGTCTCCTAAATTTAATTGATTTCTCAAATTAATAATGAAGAAAGAGATTATAAGCTTGAAGCTTATGATTATTTACTTGATCCTTCATTAATTGCTAGTAAACCTTCTGCAATTAGGCATGAATCAAGATTGATGATAGTTAGAAATAGTTTTTTAGAAGAAGACTGTTTAACTAATAAATTTACTAAGAATCTTTTAGATGAATTTAGAGAAGGGGATCTTGTAATTGTAAATAATACTAAAGTTATGAAAGCTAGGTTAAAGGCTGAATTAGAAAATAAGACATTAGTCGAATTATTAGTTTTAGAAAGATCCCATGAATGTGTTTGGTTATGTTTGGCAAAGCCAGCAAAAAAGTTAAAAATAAATAAAAAATTAAAATTAAAATCTCCATTAGCACAAGATATTAATTTGATTGTTGATGGAGTTGATGAAGAAACTGGAGGGAGATTTATTAAATTTCCGGAAAATATAACTTGTCTCAATTCAATGAATGAACTTCTTGATAAATACGGGGAAATCCCTCTTCCTCCTTATATAAAAAATTCCGAAGAAGAATCTTTTCATGAGAAAAGTTATCAAACTGAGTATGCAACAAATCCGGGGGCAGTTGCTGCACCAACAGCTGGTTTACACTTAAGCAAAAGTCTTATTTCCAATCTAAAAAAAAAAGGCGTAATAATCTTACCGATAACTTTGCACGTGGGTTATGGAACATTCAAACCAATTGATCAAGAAGATTTAAGTAACTTAAAACTTCACAAAGAATGGGTAAGTGTTAATAAGGAAGTAGTGGAGGAAATAAAAAGAATAAAGAAAACAGATAGAAAAATAATTGCTATTGGTACAACTAGCGTAAGAGCTCTTGAAAGTTGTTATTCTCACGAAATTAATGACTTTATTCCCATTGCTAAATACGTAGATTTGGTAATTAAGCCAGGTTATAAATTTAAGGTTGTTGATGGATTATTAACTAACTTTCATCTCCCTAAAAGTTCATTATTACTTTTAGTAAGTGCAATGATTGGTAGAGAAAGATTATTAGAATTGTATAAGAAAGCCATAAAAGAAAAATTTAGATTCTTCTCTTATGGCGATGCTATGTATATTTCACCAGATTCACTACTGGAGAAAAAATAGATTTAGGCTTTGACTGGTTCTTGAATGATTCCGCTTGGAACTTCAGTAAACATAATTGATGATAAGTACCTCTCTGCTAAATCAGGTAGAACAACTACAATTGTCTTCCCAGCATATTCATCTTGTTCAGCTAATCTAACAGCAGCAGCAGCGGCAGCCCCACAAGATATTCCTACTAATAGACCTTCCTCTTTAGCTAACCTAAGAGCCATCTCAATTGATTCGTCATTTGTTACTTGTTCGACCTTATCAACAATTGATAAGTCAAGGTTCTTAGGAATAAATCCTGCTCCAATTCCTTGGATTTTATGTGGTCCGGATTTAACCTCTTCTCCATTCATTGTCTGTGTAATAACAGGACTGTGTGATGGTTCTACAGCTACAGAGGTAATATTCTTGCCCTTCTCTTGCTTAATGTATCTTGAAACTCCTGTAATTGTGCCGCCAGTTCCAACCCCTGCAACTAGGACATCAATTTCGCCATCGCAATCATCCCAGATTTCTGGTCCAGTAGTTTTGAAATGAATTTCAGGGTTTGCTGGATTATCAAATTGACCTGGCATGAAATATTGAGAAGGATTACTTTCTGCAATTTCTTTAGCCTTAGCTATTGCTCCAGGCATACCTTTAGATGCCTCTGTTAAAACAATTTCAGCACCCAACACTGCCATAACCCTTCTTCTTTCAATTGACATGGATTCTGGCATTGTAAGGATCAGTTTATAACCTCTTGCTGAAGCAGTAAAAGCTAGAGCAATTCCTGTATTTCCAGAAGTTGGCTCAACAATAGTTTTGTCTTTTGTAAGTTTCCCACTTTTCTCGGCATCCCAGATCATGTTTGCGCCGATCCTACATTTGACACTATAAGCGGGGTTTCTCCCTTCAATTTTTGCAAGTACTGTAGCTTTCGCGTTTTTAGTAACTGATTTTAATTTTACTAATGGAGTGTTTCCAATAGCAAAACTGTTGTCCTCATAAATTTTTGCCATTTATATATTGAGAAAATATATATTAATACTAACTATTATTCAGAAAAAGAGTATATAAGTTTCTATACGGTAAATACTAGGAATTTAGAAATTATTTAGTGCTTCAGAAAAGGTTTTCCATAATTGATCTTGGTCTTCTAATCCAACTGATACTCTAATAAGGTGCGAGGGGATACCAAAACTTTCAGCCCAATCCAACTCGTCATAATGAGCTAGTAAAACATAAGGACAAACTAGAGTAAATTTTGTACCTAAACTAGGTCCTTTAGATACTTTCAGAGCATCATAAAATTTTTTAGCTTTGTTCAATCCTCCATTCAATTCAAATGATAATAAGCAACCGTATCCCCCATCAGAAGTAAGTAAAGAATTAAAATTTGGACAATTTTCAGGATGGAAAATATTTTTAATCTCGCTATGGGTTTCTAATCTTTTTTTTAATTCTAAACATGCTTTATTTTGTTCAAAAACTCTTTGATTTACATCTCTACTAACTTTCTCTAGATAGACTGTGTCTCCATCAGAAAGTGTTGGAAGATTAATCTCGTTTAATGCATTTCTAAATTGATCAATCCATTTGCTTTTTGGATTTAGTATTAATGATCCGGCAAGAATATCACCACTACCTGAAAAAATTTTTGTAAGTGAAGTAAAAACTATATCTGCATGTTCTAGAGAATTTATATTTAAATTTGAACCAATTGTATCGTCAACAATTAAGGGAATATTAAACTTTTTTGCTATTTTTGAAATTTTTTTAATGTTTACACATTTGAGCATTGGATTACTCGGTAGTTCAATAATTAATGCTGATGGATTTATGCTTTTGATTTCTAATTCAATATCTTCGGAATTTTCTTCTGTAATTAACTTGGCTCCATGAAAGATATTCATTGGTAATTTAAGTACATCTACATATGGAAAACCAATTTGGAGTGTTGGTTTAGCTGGAAATAATTTATATATGATTTCTAATGATGTATGCAATGCAGACATTCCAGATGAAGTTAAGTAAATATCATTAGAGTTTATTTTTGTAGATTTAGAAATTCTATTTTTTATTTTTTGAGAACATTCATTCACGTAAGATTTTGGAGGGCAATCTTCAAGACCTAGTTCTATAGCAGCAGCTCTTGAAGATAGACCAAGACCAGTATGTTGCCAAAAATATTTTGCATAAATACTTCCTTCTTTTTCAGTAATTAAGAAAGCTAAATTATCTCTTTTTTCTATTAACGAGAATTGTTCAGAAGTATTTCTATCAATGTATTTTTTAGCTTTAAAAGCTACGATTTCATTCGGATATGGCCAGATACTTTTATTGTTGTAGTAATTTTGCTTTTTTACTTTTTCGCATAATCTTTTCACTATGGGGTTTAGCCCGAATCGTGGGTAAATGGACTTCAATAAATTCATGCATTCTTGATCTTTTTCCTCGTAATTTATTACATCATTCCAAGTTGGTAATGCTACAGAAACGGCATGAATACTATCAGGAATTGCATATCCCAACTCTAAATTTTTCCATATAGGTTTTTTAAGTAAATCTCTCAATTTTCAGAATTTATTTAAAGCAAATAAAATGTCCCAGATTAAATCGTTTGTATCTTCACATCCAATTGATAATCTGACAAGAGCATCATCTATCCCTAGCAAATTTTTTGTTTTGTCATCAACAGAGGCATGAGTCATCGTTGCAGGGTGACAAATTAAACTTTCAACTCCTCCAAGGCTTTCTGCTAGAGAGAAATATTTGAGAGATTTGCAAAATTTAAAAGTATCCTCTTTATTTAAATTTAATTTTAGGGTGATCATTGAACCTCCAGATTTCATTTGCGATTTTGCTAAATTAAATTGCGGATGTTCTTGATTAAAAGGGTAAATTACTTTACTAATTATTTTATGATTACCTAATTCTTCAGAAATAAATTCTGCACTTTTAATTTGTTGTTCGATTCTTAAAGGAAGAGTTTTTACTCCTCTCGTAATGAGCCAACTATCAAAAGGAGATGGTTGAAGCCCAAGAGCTTTTTGAGAGAAAAGCATCTTATTATTCCATTCCTCATTATTTGTCAGCACTGCTCCGCCAAGTGCGTCACTATGTCCATTAATGAATTTTGTGGTGCTTACAACCGATAGTGTTGCACCAAGGTCCAATGGTTTTTGAATAAGCGCTGTAGAAAAAGTGTTGTCTACAACTACTGGTATTTCGAGTTTATTCGCTTCATCACAAATCGCCTTAATATCAAGTACCTTCAAAAGTGGATTAGTTGGACTTTCTAGCCATATTAAGGTTGGCTCGAAGTTTGAAATCTTTTTGATATTATTTTCGTTTGTAAAATCTGTGTATAAAACTTCTAGTCCAAATTTCTTGAAAACTTTTTCGAACATCCTCACTGTACAACCATAGAGATTTGACTCGCAGAGTATCTTGTCACCTGATTTTAGTGTTGATGAAATTGCAGTTACAGCGCTAATTCCAGATCCAAAAACTGTACAGTATTTAGAATCTTCTATTGATTTAAGGATGTTTTCTAGAATTCTAAAGTTTGGATTGCCTGATCTGGTGTAGTCGAAATTATCTTTATTTCCATGTTTGAAAGTAGATGTAGAAAAAATAGGAGGCATAACGCATCCAGTTTCTTCTGCAAATGTTTCCCCATGGTGAATAGATAAGGTCTTAAAACCTGGCTTTTTTATATTATTTTTCTTATTTCCCATTATTTTTAAAATAAGAATTAAATTAAATCTCTCTTTTAAAAAATGAGAGATTTAATAATCCAAAGAAAAGTTGTATTAAACTTTTCTTGAATAATATTCAACAACTAGTAGTTCGTTTATTTCAAGAGCCACCCACTCTCTATCGCATTTCCCATTTATTTTTCCCGTTAATTTAGGCTTGTCTAAATCAAGATGAGGCGGGACATTTGCTAAGCCAGGGAATTCTATATTACCTTCTGCAAGTTTTTTGCTTGCTTTGTTTTCTTTAATTCCGATTACATCGCCTGATTTGCATTGATAACCAGCAATATCAAGAACCTTCCCATTAACGGTTACATGGCCATGATTTACTAATTGTCTTGAGCCTGGAATGGTTCCTCCAAAACCTAATCTAAAACAAACATTATCAAGTCTGTTTTCTAAAAGTCTAAGTAGGTTAGTACCTGTAGATCCTTCTTGAGCTCTAGCTTTTTTTACATAACGTACTAGTTGTTTTTCAGAAACTCCATAATTAAACCTAAGTTTCTGCTTTTCTTCTAGACGAATTGCATATTCTGATCGCTTGCGACGGGCTTGGCCGTGCTGACCTGGAGGATTAGACTTCTTTGAAGCTTTCCTGGTGAGACCTGGTAGTTCTCCCAAGCGACGCGTAACCCTTAACCTAGGGCCGCGGTATCTTGACATAATTTAAAATTAAATAAAAAATTGCAATAAATTGGATAATTGATTAAATTCAATTAAACTAATTACTACTGGAATTATTATTTTACATCATTAAAGTGTTCAAAACTATTAATAAATCAATTACTTCTATACTTCTTTTTATGATTTCGTTTTATCAAAAGTGGTTTTCTCCTTTTTTTGGACCAAGATGCAGATTTATTCCAAGTTGCAGCTCTTATGGATATGAGGCAATTACTAGACATGGTCCTTGGAAGGGAGGGTGGTTAACTTTAAAAAGATTGAGCAGATGTCATCCTTTAACTCCCTGTGGATGTGACCCTGTGCCTGACTGAATGAATGAAAATATTTATTTTTGTTAGGCGGGGATGTTGCCTTTGCGATTCATTAAAAAACAAACTGGCAAAAATAAATCTTAATGAGTTATTCCCTAATCTAGAAGAGCTTAAAGAAATTGATATTGATAGGGTCGATTTATATAAAGATAAATATAAAAAATATGATTATGAAGTACCTGTTATTGCTGTTGAAAGAATTAGGTCCGAGGAGATTATAGAATTGCCTCGCATTTCTCCAAGATTAAAAGATGATCAATTAAAGAATTGGTTTCAAAAAAATATTAGTACCATTCTGGAGAAATAATTTTTTATATGAGATCTATAAAATTATTTAAACTTTTAGATTTGGTAGGAATTATTCCTTCATCAAATCTTATCGATCAAGAAATCAATAATATTTCTTTTAACTCTAAAGAAGTACAAAAAGGAACTTTATTTTTAGGAATGCCTGGTTTAAATGTTGATGGAGGAAAATTTTGTATTGAGGCAATTGAGAATGGCGCGGAAGCTGCCATTATTGGGTCTGCTGCAAAAGAGAAAATTGGATCTATTGATCGAGAAAGGATTTTGGTTATTGAGGATAATTTAGATTATATTTTTGGCCAAATTGTCGCTGAGTTTTGGAATAGGCCTTCAAGAAAAATTAAACTTATTGGTGTTACTGGTACAAATGGAAAAACGACAATTACTTTCTTATTGGAATATCTTTTAAAAAAATTAGGGAAAAAGACTGCATTATTTGGGACCTTGTTTAATAGATGGCCTGGCTTCTCAGAAGTGGCTTCTCATACAACTGATTTCGCCGATAAACTTCAAAAGAAATTAAATGCTGCTGTTGAGGCAGAATCTGAATTCGCGATATTAGAGGTAAGTTCTCATTCTATTGCTCAAAAGAGGATATCAGGATGCGAATTTGAGGCGGCTATTTTTACTAATTTAACTCAAGATCATCTTGATTATCACTCAGATATGGAATCTTATTTTCAAACAAAAAGAAAATTGTTTTTCCCACCTTATTTAATAGAAAAGGATGGAATTTCTGTATTAAATCACGATGACCCTTGGATATCTAAATTATCGTCTGATCTTGATAAAAGATCTTCATTAGTGTCTACAAAGGTTACTGAAAGTGAATTTAAAAATCATGATTTTTTTTTCGTAACAGATAAAAAATTTACTGAAAATGGCTCAACCTGCATTTTTCATACACCCAAGGAAAAAATTCAACTTTTTGTTCCACTTGTTGGAGAATTTAATTTAATGAATGCGATTCAAGCAATAACAATTTTGTATAAACTTAATTTTTCTTTAAAAGATCTATCAAATTCAATACGATCTTTCCCTGGCGCTCCTGGGCGAATGGAGAAAATAGAAATTAATAATGATGACGTTTCAAGATCACTTCCAACAGTAATTGTTGATTATGCCCACACGCCTGATGGATTGAAAAAAGTTTTGCAATCAATTAAAAAACTTTGTAAGGGAAAACTCATTACTGTTTTTGGCTGTGGAGGAGATCGAGATCTTGGTAAAAGGCCTTTAATGGGATCAATAGCTGAAGAGTTTTCTGATCAACTTTTTATAACTTCAGATAATCCAAGATCAGAAGAACCCCAAAAGATAGTAAATGATATTTTGATGGGTATAAAAAAAAGAGAAAAAATAACAATTGAGATTGATAGATTTAAAGCAATAAATAAATCTATTAAATTTGCCAATAAAGAAGATATTGTTTTAATTGCAGGAAAAGGACATGAAGACTACCAAATTCTCAATGATAAAGTTATTAATTTTGATGATAGAAAAATAGCTTATGAATTATTAAAAGAAAAAAGAAAATCTCAATAAATTTCCTAATCAAATAAGAAAGATCTTTACGCAAATCACAAGAAAAGTTTCTTAGAATTGATTGAGTTATTTTTAATAAAATGAAAGGCTTAGCCTTAGTTGTAGGCGCAGGTGGAATTGGAACCCAAATAGCTAAAGATCTGAGTGAAATTGAAAAAGATTTAGAAGTTGTTTTGTGCGGAAGAAAAAGTGAATTTAATTCTTTTTGGGAATTAGATATAGAGGATTCTCAATCCCTTTTGCAGTTGAAAAATAAAATATCAAATCAGCCTTCAAAATTAAGGCTAGTTGTTAATGCTACAGGTAGACTTCATAGTGATTCTCTTCAACCAGAAAAAAGATTACAACATCTTGATAAAAAAAATATGATGGAAAGTTTTTCAATAAACGCCTTTTCTCCTATTTTATTAGCTAAAGCGATTGAAGAATTTATACCAAAAGATTTGGATTTTAATTTTGCAAGTATAAGTGCAAGAGTTGGTAGCATTGGAGATAATCAAACTGGAGGTTGGTATTCATATAGAGCTGCAAAATCTGCGCAAAATCAGTTTTTTAAATCTTTAAGTATTGAATGGGCTAGACGTTTCCCAAAGGCTACTATCACATTGCTTCATCCAGGAACAGTAGATACTGATTTATCTAGACCTTTTCATAAATTTGTTCCAGAACATAAATTATTTAGTAAAGAAAAATCCTCCCAATTTTTGATCAATATTATTAAAAATCAATCCCCGGAATCTACTGGAAAATTTATTGCTTGGGATAGCTCAGAAATACCCTGGTAATTTTTTAATTTCTTCAGAAAGTAAATTAATCTCAGCTTCTGTAGTCATTTGATGTACGCATGCTCTAAACCATTTTGGATCTTCTAAAACTCTAATCCAAATTTTCTTTTCTCCAAGTTTATTTACAAATTTATCCTTATCTTTAATATTTTCGATATTAAAACTAACTATCCCATTTAAGTACTTTTTTTCTAAAACTAATTCAACACCCTTTAATTGATTTAATTCATCCCAAAGTTTCTCACTTAATCTTTTGATATTTTTGCTTTTTTCTTTTTCATGGCAGTCTTTATCCAAAAGATCTATAGAATTACGAAGCCCTGCAAGTAAAGGAATGCAAGATGTAGCTACTTCAAACTTCCTTGCATCATCATGAAAAAGATTATCTGAAGGCTCATAAATGCCTTGTTCTTTTTTTAATGATTTCCAACCAATTATTGTTGGATCTGTTTCATGAATAAATCTATCTGAGACATAAATGGCTCCAAGTCCTTCTGGTCCACATGCCCATTTATGAGAAGTTATTGAATATAAATCAGAATAAAAAACTTCTTTTTCAATATTTATGTGCCCAAAGGTTTGAGCACCATCAACAAGTAAATAAGAATCTGCTCGATTATTTTTTAATTCGGTAGAAATTTGTTTTAAAGGAATTTTATATCCAAAATTCCATAAGATATGAGAAATAATTAGTATCTTAGTCTTACAATTTAGATTTTTTAAAATCTCTAAAATTATATTTTCGTCGTTTAGATTTTTAAGTTTTTGGATCGGCAAAATTTTGAATATTAATTTATTTCTTCTACAAAATTCTCGACTTGCAGCCACTACTCCAGGATGTTCACAGTCACTTATTAACAGCTCTTCTCCCTCTTCTACTTTTATTCCCCAAAAGGGCAAAATCATACCGGAAGAGATATTCTCGGTTAAAGCTACATTCTTTGAATTTACACCTAATTTTTGTGCAATGATCCTTTTTGTGGTCAATATTTCTTTGTAAATAAAAGGCCACATATTATTAGTAAATGGTCCTAAATCTTGGATAATTTCCCACGTTTTAACTATGGCTTCTAAAGAAGATTTTGGTAACGGTCCTTGACCTCCATAGTTGAAATAATACTTATTTTTTAATGCTGGTATTTGATCTCTTAGATTATTTCTCATGGAAATTTAAGTTATATTTTTAAACTCTTGAATTTTTTAAATATTGCCTACTAAAGTAACTGTTCTAAATTCAATATCCTCAATTACTTTCCAAGGTTCAGCACTCCTTTCTGCAAATTCTAAATTTTTAAATCCTAGTTCTTTAAAGTCACTTATAAAGTCTGGTTCGTACCATGCTCCACTAATACATCCTGTCCATAGATCATGATCATTTTGCAATTTTAAAGGAACTTTTTTGTTAGAGACAATATCGCTAATTGCAATTCTTCCATTATCGTTTAAAACTCTTTTTATATTTCTTAGAAGGTTATTTCTAGATTCTGGACTTACCAAGTTTAAAACGCAATTACTTAAAATAATATCAACTGATTTGTCGGCGATTAATGGACTTAAATCTTTATCTAATTCATCAAGTTTTTCAATTGAACCTTCTAGAAATTCTGTATTGTTGAAACCTATATTTTTTGTAACTTCTTTAGAGGCTGATCTAGATAAAGAAAGCATATCAGGATTCTGATCAACTCCAATAACTTTCCCTTCTTTCCCAACAATTTGGGCACAAATAAAAGCATTTTTGCCGCTACCACTTCCAAGATCTAAGACTATATCATTTTTTTGAACATATTTAGTTGGATCCCCACATCCATAGTCTCTTTCTATAACCTCTTGAGGAATTGCTTCAAGTAAAACGGGATTAAACCCAACTGGTGTACAAAGACAACTTTCTTTTTCTAGTGCGGCTGAACCATATCTTTCTTGAATCGCATCTTTATGATCGAATTGATTAGATGCTTTATTAGATGTGGTTGTATTACAGCAACTTTCAGACATATTTTTTAGAGGACTCTCGATAAATATAGCCCAAAAAAAAAGCCCCTGAAAAGGGGCTTTTAATTTGTTTAATTAAATTATTTAGTGTAATTAACACCTCTGTAATTTAATTCTGCTTTTTCATTACTTGAAGAAGCGTCATCCATTCTATTGGTGTATACGTTTCTTCTGTAGGTAAGTTCAACAAGTTGCTTTTTAGCAGCTTCTTTGTTTTGAACGTAGTTTTTACCTCTGTAAGTTAAAGTAGTCATGTTTCGATGTGACAACACGGCCATCCCCCGTTCCATGGTATGACTCGAACTGCGCCCTCAAATGAGGGTGAACGAAAAAGTAGCAATTGCTACCAAATAATTATAAGCGTATTTTTGACTGCATGTCTAGCTTTTACAAATAGAAACGAAGATTTAATGTTTTTTTAATTATTATCTAAGGTAAATTTTTTTATAAATAGTCTCTAAAAAGGTTTATGTTTATATTTGAATTAATCTTCATGTAACTATTTATTTATGACAGGTTTTTTATATTTCTTGGGAAATACTTTAAGGTGGCCAGTGTTAAAGCCAAAAGAATTTTTTTCACTACATGCATATTTTTCAATTATTTATTTGATAACTTTTACTTTGAGTAAATATGATGTAAGCCAATCAAATTTAGTCTTTACTTTAGGAATTCTTGCACCTCTTTTAATCGCTATTGGTCAAGGACTTCCAATTGATTGCCTTGATATGGAATCATCTTTGTTGAAGGAATTAAAAACTAAATAATATATATTTCAGTTAAAAATTTTTATAAAACCTGGACAACTTCGCTTATTTCAGGAATCATTTCTTTTAACTTTCTTTCAATACCCATTTTGAGAGTCATAGTGCTACTTGGGCAACTACCACATGCTCCTTGAAGTCTGACTTTGACAATTGGACCATCTATTTCTGCAATCTCAACATTACCTCCATCAGAAATTAAAAAAGGTCTTAGCTCATCAAGGACTTTTTCTACATTTTCGTTTGTCAGAGAGAGTGTTTCAGTACTCATAATTTTGGATTAACTTTATAATAAGCCTAGAAAGAAATCTGATTAATTGCAAAAAAGATAATTTTCTGTTGTGACTTCATCTAAAAATCCCACTAATGACAATAGCTACTTTGACGCAGTTTTAGTAGGAGCAGGGATAATGAGTAGTACTTTAGCCCTCCTAATTTCAGAAGTTTTACCAGATATAAAATTTCTTATTATAGAAAAATTAAATGCTCCAGGAAGTGAAAGTACTGGTGCTTTTAATAATGCAGGTACAGGACATGCGGCTAATTGCGAATTAAACTATACCCCTTTAGATGAAAAAGGAAATCTAAAAATAGATAAAGCGCTCTCAATAAATCGTTCTTTTGAAACATCAATGTCTTTATGGGCCTCATTGTATGAAGCAGGGAAGATTGATATTAAGAAGTTTCTAAAATTTATACCTCATATTAGCTTTGTTTCTGGTCAAGATAATATTTCTTTTTTAAAAAAAAGATTTCAGAAAATGTCCGAAAATCCTGAATTTATCGATATGGAATTTTCTACATCTTTTGATGAAATTTCATCATGGGCTCCTCTAATAACAAAAGATAGAAATCCATCTACTCAAATTGCTGCTACCAGAATAGGTAGAGGAACTGATATCAATTTTGAGGCTTTAACTAAAGAGTATTTGTCATTAGTTTCTTTAAACAAAAATGTTGAAATTAGATACAAAACAGAATTAGTAGATTTAAAGAAAATTGATAAAAAACAATGGGAACTAGAAATCAGTTCTGAAGGTAGAAAAACTTCAATTAGAACTGGCTACGTTTTTCTTGGTGCTGGTGGAAAAACAATTAATTATCTACAAAAATCAAAAATTCCAGAAGCAAAGAGTTATGGTGGATTTCCTGTTAGTGGGAAATGGCTTATTTGCGAGAAAAAAGATTTAACAGAAAAACATAACTCAAAAGTTTATGGTAAAGCTGATATTGGATCGCCACCAATGTCTGTGCCTCATTTAGACACCAGATGGATTGATAATAAAAAACTTCTTTTATATGGACCTTTTGCTGGATTTACAACGAAATTTCTAAAAGAAAGTTCATACTTTGACTTATTTAGTTCAATTAAAAAGAATAATATTTTTTCTATGTTAGACGTTGGTTTCAAGAATAAAGATTTAATTAATTACCTAATATCACAATCATTAAAGAACCATAACTCAAGAGTTGAGAATTTAAAGAATATGATGCCATCAGCTAATCCTTCTGATTGGTATTTAAAGAATGCTGGTCAAAGAGTCCAAATAATTAAAAAAACTGAAGGTGGTGGTTCTTTGAAATTTGGAACTGAGATTGTAAATTCATCTGATGGATCATTATCTGCTTTGTTGGGAGCCTCTCCGGGAGCAAGTACTGCGGTTTCAATTATGGTTGAGGTTCTAGAAAAATCTGTTTTATTTTTAAACGATAAGCATAATCTTCAGAAAAAGATAAATTACTTAATTTATCCAGAACTATCAGTCTCTGAAAATTACAGTACCTTCATAAAAGAAATTAAAAAAAGAAATAATTCCATTTTTGGTTTCCATCCATAATTCTAATTAGCTAATATTAATCAAGATGTAATAAGAGGAGAATTTTTCTTTCTATATGACTGATATATCTGTTTCAAAAATTAGAAATTTCTGCATAATCGCTCATATTGACCATGGTAAATCTACCCTTGCAGATAGGTTACTTCAAGATACTGGAACTGTGAAGCAAAGGGATATGCAAGAACAATTTTTGGACAGTATGGATCTTGAAAGAGAGAGAGGAATTACTATCAAGTTACAGGCCGCTAGGATGAAATATAAAGCTGACGATTCCCAAGAATATGTTTTGAACTTAATAGATACTCCAGGGCATGTTGATTTCTCTTATGAGGTTAGTAGATCTCTTCAAGCTTGTGAAGGCGCCTTACTTGTTGTTGATGCAAGTCAAGGAGTAGAAGCTCAAACCTTAGCTAATGTTTATCTTGCCTTAGAAAATAATCTTGAAATAATTCCTGTTTTAAATAAAGTTGATTTACCAGGCGCTGATGCTGAAAAAATAAAACAAGAAATAGAGGAAATTATTGGACTTGATACATCTAATGCAATAAATTGTTCAGCAAAAACTGGAGTTGGTATTAAAGATATTTTGGATGCAATCGTAAGAAGAGTTCCTCCTCCTCAAGATGAAATTAAACTACCTACAAAGGCACTGATTTTTGATTCTTATTATGATCCGTACAGGGGAGTTATTGTTTATTTCAGGGTGATATCTGGGTCTCTAAATAAGAGAGAAAAAATATTATTAATGGCAAGTAAGAAAAATTATGAACTAGATGAGATAGGAATAATGGCGCCTGATCAGCAGCAAGTTGATGAATTACATGCAGGAGAAGTTGGTTATTTAGCTGCTTCTATAAAATCAGTTGCTGATGCGAGAGTGGGAGATACGATTACTCTTTTAAATTCACCTGCCAATGATCCTTTGCCTGGATATAAGACAGCAAATCCTATGGTTTTTTGTGGCTTATTCCCGACTGATGCTGATCAATTTCCAGATTTAAGAGTATCACTAGAAAAATTACAATTATCTGATGCGGCTTTAAAATATGAGCCTGAAACCAGTAGCGCAATGGGATTCGGATTTAGGTGTGGATTCCTAGGACTTCTTCATATGGAGATTGTTCAAGAAAGATTAGAAAGAGAATATGACTTGGATCTAATCGTAACGGCACCATCAGTTATTTATAAAGTTAATTTAAATCAGCAGGAACATATCTTTATTGATAATCCCTCTACAATTCCTGATCCACAACTTAGAGAATCAATAGAAGAGCCCTATGTGAAAATGGAAATTTATGCTCCCAATGAATTTAATGGAACATTGATGGGTTTATGTCAGGAAAGAAGGGGAGTATTCATAGATATGAAATACATAACAACAGATCGAGTTACCTTGATTTATGAAATTCCATTAGCAGAAGTTGTTACAGATTTCTTTGATCAAATGAAAAGTAGAACCCAAGGGTATGCATCAATGGAATATCATTTGATTGGTTATAGAAAAAATGACCTTGTTAGATTAGATGTTCTAATAAATTCAGAAAGAGCAGATCCATTAACTTCTATTGTTCATAAAGATAAGGCTTATGGAATTGGCAGAAGTTTAGTTGAGAAATTAAAAGAACTTATTCCAAAACAACAATTTAAAATACCTATTCAAGCATCAATCGGTAGCAGGATTATTGCGAGTGAAAGCATAAGTGCTTTGCGAAAAGATGTTTTATCTAAATGTTATGGCGGGGATATTTCTAGGAAAAAGAAACTTTTAAAGAAACAAGCCAAAGGTAAAAAGAGGATGAAGGCAATGGGTAAAGTTGAAGTCCCTCAAGAAGCTTTTATGGCAGTCTTGAAATTAAACCAGTAATTTCTTTTAATTTAAAATTTATAGCTATTTATTTTTAAAAGAATTGGGTATATTTCATTTATATCTTTAAAAAAAGATTTTGGATATTAACTCATTTAATCGTGTCGGCGCAAATATCAGAAAAGCTGGATTTTTAATTGTACTTTTTTATCTTCTTGTTGTTTTAATAATGAAATTTTTAGAGGCCAATAATTTTTTTGGCTATTCATTTTCAATGTTAAGCAATGATATCTTTGCCCCTCCTTCTCTTAATCATTTTTGTGGCACAGATAGATTAGGAAGAGATGTTTGCTTAAGAACTTTGCAAGGATCATCATTAGCGATAGAAGTTGTATTCTTAGCTATTCTTTTTTCATTAAGTTTGGGTTTGCCATTGGGATTATTAAGTGGATATTTTGGTGGTTTTTTTGATAAATGCTTATCACTAATAATGGATACTATTTTTTCAATACCTGTAATTTTACTTTCAGTTGTTGTGGCTTTTGTATTGGGTAAGGGTATCCTTAACGCGGCTTTGGCATTGTGTATTGTTTACTCTCCTCAATATTTTAGATTAATCAGAAATCAGACAATATTGGTTAAATCCGAAACTTATGTGGAGGCAGCTCAAGTTGCAGGAGCTGATGTTAAAAAAATTATTTTTAAATATATTCTCCCAAATGTAATAACACCATTGCCTATTCTGCTTACCCTAAATGCTGCAGATGCTGTTTTGGTATTAGGAAGTTTAGGATTTTTAGGCCTTGGCGTTCCTGCGGATGTCCCAGAGTGGGGAAGTGATTTAAATCTGGCTCTTGCCGCTTTACCTACAGGTATCTGGTGGACGGCTTTGTTCCCAGGTTTGGCAATGTTTTTTTTAGTTTTAGGTCTTTCTTTTATAGGAGAGGACCTTGAAGAAATTTTTGATAGTCAAAATTCTGAATAAATTTAGTTATCTGTAACCGGATCAAGTTCTCCTTGATCATTCAACTTTGGATATTCTTTAGCTGATTTTTTATACACCGCAGCTAATTCTGGGTAACACCATTCAAAAAGTGTTTTTTGATATTCATCCATATTTAACCCTTCTCCATTAGCGGGCAATATACCTTTATTTTTTCTTTGGCGAACGGCTTCAAATAATAATATAGAAGCAGCAACTGAAACATTCAGAGATTGAACCATTCCTCTCATAGGTATAAAAATTGATTGATCAACCATTGATACAAGTTCATTACTTAGTCCCCATTTTTCTGCTCCTAAAACAAAACATGTATTTTGAGAATAATCAAAATTTCTATAATCTACTGATTCACTATTAAGATTCGTTCCATATAATTTAAAGCCCTTATTCTTTAAATCAGATATTGCAGTGATAGTGTTTTCATGATTATTCAGTTTTACCCATTTTTGACTTCCTTGAGCTGTACTATTAAAAGTCTTAACGGCATTCGTTTTGCTAATAAAATTTGCTTCGAAAACTCCTGCCGCGTCACATGTCCTTAATATCGCAGATAAATTATGTGGTTTATTGACATCCTCAACTAAAACAGTCAAGTTTTTCATTCTGCAATCTAAAACATTTTTGATTCGTTCAAATCTTCTCGGCAAAATTGACATTTATAATTTTTTCACACTTTTAAATTATATTCAAAAAATATTGATTACCTATTAAATCTCTTGGTTTATAATATTTTGGTAGTTTAAATTAACTCAATGGCATACATAGAATGGGACTATACATTAATAAAAAGTATGGTAGAAAAACAAGGGTGGGATTTACCTGATCGTGAATCGGAAGAATGGAATAAATTTAACGATGAATTAGGAGAAAAAATGCGAGGTGTTGGACTTATTTTTGAAAAATATTGTAAATTTACTCCTGATGTAGGAGAAGGGGTTCATCTTCTAGATGACTGATCATAAATAGTTTTAAACCATTGATGTATCCCTTAATCAATGGCTTATTAATTAATAAGATAATATAATTTCACTAAATTAGAACTGGCAATTATTAAGGCTTTATAAAGCTTGTACTCTAAAAAAAATTTTTTATTCCACAAAAAAGTTATTTAATTTCTATATTTGAATAAAAATATGAAAAATAAATTAACTTTTTTATTCGATGGTGGTTGTCCACTTTGTTTGAGGGAAACAAATTTTCTTAAAAAAAGAGATACCTTAAATCAAATTGCATTTATAGATATTAATAGTAAGGATTATGATCAAAGTCTTTTTAATGACATCTCATATTCAGAAGCTATGTCAAACCTGCATGGGATTATTGAAAATGGTGAAATTATTAGGGGACTAGATGTACTTGCATATTCTTATGAATTAGTTGGTTTAGGTTGGGTTTATTATCCCTTAAAGATTAAGCTATTATCTCCATTATTGAGATTGGTTTACAGATATTGGGCAAAATATAGACTTCAAATTACAGGTAGATCCGATATTGAAAAACTTTGTACCTCACAATGTGAAAAATAAATATGGAAAGTATCGATATAGATAGAATAATAGAAATGTGTTGGGAAGATAGAACACCCTTTGAAGCTATCGAGTATCAATTTGGTTTAAAAGAGGAAGATGCGATAAAAATTATGCGTCAAAATCTTAAACCCAAATCTTTCAAAGTCTGGAGAAAGAGAGTTTCGGGAAGAAATACAAAACATATGGCCCTTAAAGATTCAACTAGATTTAAATCTACTCATAAAAGAAAATTATAAATTTTGAAAAATCTTTCTACTAAAACTTGTCCTGTTTGCAATAGGCCATTTGAGTGGCGTAAAAAATGGAAAAACTGTTGGGATGATGTTATCTACTGTTCAAAAAGATGCAGTAACAGGAAGTCGCAAAGATGAAACAAATATCAATTATTTTCCCCAATCAACTTTTTAGAGAAAGCCCAATCTTAAAAATAAATTGTGAAGTTTTGATTCTGGAAGACTCATTATTTTTTGGCAATGATAAATTTCATAAATTAATTAACCATAAAAATAAGTTAGTTTTTCATAGAGCATCTATGCTCGCTTATAAAAATTATTTAGAAATATCTGGCTTTAAAGTTTTATATATCGAAAACAAGAGTAATGTTTCTACAGTTGATCACTTATCGGAACTTATTAAAAATAAATATCAGAAAATAAATCTCATTGACCCTCATGATTTTTTAATAATGAAGAGGATTAATAATTTTGTTGAAAGTAATAATTTAGCTTTAAGTATTTTGCCTTCTCCTATGTTTATGAGCAGTGAAGATTTAAAAGATTTATTTGCATCAAATACAAAAAAACCTCTTATGGGGAGATTTTATGAGAATCAAAGAAAGAGCCAAAAGATATTAGTTAATCCTGATGATACACCTGAAGGTGGTAAATGGAGTTTCGATGAAATGAACAGAAAAAAATTACCAAAAAAAATAAATATACCCGATACACCTAAATTACAAAAAAATAAATTTGTAGTTAATGCAGAAAATTCATTAGCCAATTTTGATATTGAGTTTATTGGAGAAAGTAACAACTTTTTATATCCAACTAATTTTGAAGAGGCAGATGCATGGTTAAATGATTTTTTTAAACATAGATTTTTCTTATTTGGAGATTATGAGGATGCTATTTCTAAAGAAAATTCTTTTTTATGGCACAGTTTACTTTCTCCTCTTTTAAATAGCGGCTTATTAACCCCAGATGAAGTAGTAAATAAAGCATTACTTTTTGCAAAAAATAATAATGTTCCTATTAACTCTTTAGAGGGTTTTATTCGTCAAATTATTGGATGGAGAGAATTTATTTGCCTCGTCTATAAAAAGTACGGAACAAAGATGCGAAATAGTAATTTTTGGAATTTTGTAGATAAGCCAATTCCAAAATCTTTTTATCAAGGAAATACAGGAATTGAACCAGTAGACGTTGTTATAAAAAATATTATTAAATTTGGTTATTGTCATCATATCGAGCGGCTAATGATTGTTGGCAACTTTATGCTTCTATGTAGAATTCACCCCAACCAAGTTTATAAATGGTTTATGGAAATGTTTATTGATTCCTATGATTGGGTTATGGTTCCAAATGTTTACGGAATGAGTCAGTTTAGTGATGGTGGTATCTTTTCAACAAAGCCATATATATCAAGCTCTAATTATGTAAAAAAAATGTCTAATTTTAAAAGTGGCCCATGGTGTGAAATATGGGATGGCTTATTTTGGAAATTTATTAAAGATAATGAAAGTTTTTTTAGAAAGCAATATCGTCTAGCAATGTTAACGAGAAATCTCGATAAAATGTCAGAGGAAAAATTAAATAATCACTTAAAAACGGCCGATAAATTTTTAAGAGATATTCAATAAATTAAGAGTAATAACCTATAGTTATCTTTGAAAAATTAAAAAAATATTATGTTATGAAGAAATATTAAGTACGGATGTTAATTTAAAAAAAATTAGATTTATCTAATGGAAATTGGAACACTTTTTTTAAAAAGTAATTCGACGGGAATCATCACTTTTTCTGAATTAGATTGGATAACTACCCATCAATCTAATTTCACTAGGTTGGAGGAATCCATAGCAATTAAATTAGGCAGAATGCTTGATGCAGGATCTATCAATATTGGTTGCCGTTTGAAATCCTGAATAAGTTTTTATTTTAATAATGAAGTATCAAAAAGGGAAAAAAATATTTTTTCGGGAAAGGATCCATTCTTTAAATATCTTTCTTTTTTTAGGATTTAATCTTTCACTTATTTCTATCTTAGGTTTTATTTAGTTTAATTCTGGAATTGAAAAAAATAGTTTAAATTTTTGAATTTTTTGTATATTAAAGTTATCTTTAAAAAATTAATTATATTTTGAGCATAGGTTATTTACAAAGAAAGGCAGCTTGGGAAATTTTATTAAAAGTTAGTTCTGGTGATTTTTCTGATCATGCTCTTGAAAAGGTTTTGAAAAATTATCAATTTAATCCTCTTGATATAGCTTTTATTACAGAATTATCTTTTGGATGCATAAGGTATAGAAAATTTCTTGATCTTTGGACTGATCATACATCAAAAATTACTCATAAAAAGCAGCCTCCAAAGTTAAGATGGCTTCTTCATATAGGTTTGTATCAACTATTGAAAATGGATAAAATCCCATTTCCTGCTGCTATTTCTACCACTGTAGAAGTAGCTAAAAAAACTGATTTAAATGGTTTGGCGGGAACTGTAAATGCGATATTGAGAAATGCATCAAGAAAATTAGAACAAAAAATCTTTCCGAAATTATCTTCTGATAGAAAAGAAAGAATTTCATGTCTTGAATCATTTCCATTATGGCTTGTGAAGGATCTTTATAAATGGTTCGGCAATAGCGAGGGTGAAAATATCATTAAGGCATTTAATAAAAAACCATCAATTGATTTGAGAATAAACCAATTAAAAACTAATTTAGATAATTTTTTGAAAGTACTTCATGAAAATAATATTGATTCTGAAATTATTAATGATTTACATAATGGAATTACTTTAAAATCTAATCCAAGATCTATAAAAAATTTACCAGGATATAGTGATGGACTTTGGACAATTCAAGATAGATCTTCTCAATGGATAGCACCTCTCTTAAATCCAAAAGAAGGTGAAAAGATTTTAGATGCTTGTGCAGCTCCAGGTAGTAAGTCTACCCACCTTGCAGAATTAACAAATGATAATGCTGAAATTATTGCCGTAGATAGATCAGCAAAAAGATTGAAAATACTGCAATCAAATTTAGAAAGGTTAAATTTGAAATCTGTTAATACCCTTAAGGCTGATGCTACGAGCTTGATTGAATTAAATCCTAAGTTTATATCTTATTTTGATAAGATTTTACTAGATGCTCCATGTTCAGGCATTGGAACTCTTTCCAGGAATCCAGATTCTAGATGGTCTTTAAGTAAAGAAAAAATAAAATATTTAACTTTATTACAGGAAAAACTTTTGGAGAGTATTTTCCCTCTTTTGAAAAAAGATGGCACTTTAGTTTATTCAACTTGTACTATTTGTCCCGCTGAAAATAATCTATTAATTGAACGATTTATTGAAAAAAACCAAACTTTAAAATTGGTTAGCCAAAAGCAAATTTTACCTAGCTTGGATTATCCTGGTGATGGATTTTATTCTGCAATAATTTCTTATAAATCTTAAAAATATAATTTATTTTTTAATTGGAATTTTATAAATTTCAGATATGAACTTCTTCCATAAATAAGCTGCATTCCCACTAGATAATTCAGATTCCTTGTTATCGTCGTAACCTATCCAGATCCCTGTTGTAAGGTTATCAATGGAACCAATAAACCAGAGATCTTTATTTCCATCAGATGTTCCTGTTTTCCCATAAATTTTCTTTCCTTTTATAGAGGCCGCTTTTGAAGTACCTTCTTTTACAGATTTTTCAAGAAGTTTATTTATTTTCTTGTTTATTTTTAAATCTAATATTTTCTTGGAAATAGATTTATTTTCCCAAATAGGTTGTTTTTTAAATGATTCTATTTTTTCGATAATTTCAGGGCTTTGAATCTTCCCATTATTGTTTATTGCAGAATATGCATTTGTGATGTTTAAAAGATTATCTCCGTAGGCGCCAATAGCTAATGATGGGAATTCCTCAAACTCTTGCTCGTAACCTAGTCCAAATGAATTCGCTAAGTTAATAATATTTTTTAAGCCGATTTTTTTTGTTATTGATATTGGAACAATATTTGACGAACTTTTAAATGATTCAATCAAAGATATTGAACCTCTATAGTCTTCTGAAAAATTTTTTGGGCAATAACTTTCCCAGCATATTGGTAGGTCTTCAAATTTATCGCTTAATTTTATTCCTTTTATTAATGCAGCAGCATAAGGGATTATTTTAAAAGTAGAACCTAAAGGTCTTACAGATGAAATCACTCTATTGAATTCATTAATTGATGGATTTTTGCTAGTTATCATTGTCCTGATTAGTCCTGTGTTTGATTCGATAGATAACAGACTAAATTCAAGTTCTTTAGGCCCTGCGTATCTTGATATTTTTTGACCTTTTTCTTGCCAATTTTTGTTGATAGAAGATTTAATTCTTAAAAACTTATAATCATTTTTACTTCCAATTTTTTTATCTGTTTCCTGAAGAATAAAGTTTATTAGTAATTTATCATCTAAAAAATTATCAGTTGTTTGATAATTTAACTTTATTTTTTCTTTAATAGCCTTATTCTTATTTACAAGAGAAATATATCCATCAACATACATTGATTCAAGAACTTTATTTCTATTTTTAATAGCTAGTTCTAAATTTTGATAAGGTGAATAAATTGATGGAGCTGGAGCTAATCCTGCAATTAATGCGATCTCTGATAATGTCAATTCTTCTATAAATTTTCCAAAATAAACTTGGGCAGCCTCGTCTACCCCGTATGCTCCTGATCCTAGATAAATATTATTTAAATATAATTTTAAAATTTGATTTTTGTTATATCTAAATTCCAGTATGAGTGATATAAATATTTCTTTGATTTTTCTTTGAAAACTTAAATCATTATTTAGAAAAAGTAATCTAGCAACTTGTTGTGTAATCGTACTTCCTCCCTCTTTAACATAACCACTTCTAATATTTTGAATAAGGGCACGTGAAATACTTTTTAAATCTATTCCATTATGTTTATAAAATCTTTTATCCTCAGAAGATAAAAAGGAATGTTTGAGAAAAAAGGGAATTTTATTTTTACTATTATCTATTTCAAATTTGCCGCTTAATTTGCTTAGTATCTTATTATCAGAAGACGATATTACGTAAGAATATTTGGTTCCCCGAGACTTTTTATTTTTAGAAACGTCAAATTTTAAGGTACTAAATATTAAACTAAAAAAATAAAAAGATATTCCAGAAAAAATTAATATTGGAATTATTAAAACAAAAGATTTGAATTTAATCTTTTGCACCTTAAGCAACTAAAAAACTATGTCCTATCGCTAAAGCTGTAACTAACATTCCAGTTATAAGGAAAGGTTGGGCACTTGCTTGATATTTGACATCAAACTTTAGAGGATCTCTTAGTAACCACATATCTTGAAATGTAATTTGTGGAATTACCAATAAAACTAAAATTACAGAGGCTAAATGTTGACCAATAATGATTAGTACTGCAACCATTGCTAATTGAAAAATATCAATCAGTCCTGCACTTATTCTACTTGCATTTTTAATTCCAAATACTACTGGTAGAGAATTCAAGCCTAGCTTTGAGTCTCCTTCAACACTTTTGAAATCATTAATAACAGCAATTCCAAGTCCTGAGAGGCTATAAGCAAGTGTTAGTATTGCCGTCACGATTGTTAATTTCCCAAACAAGGCTTGTCCTGCCCACCAAGGTAAAGCTATATAAGATGCTCCTAATGCATAATTTCCAAGCCAACCATTCTGTTTTAATTTGAGTGGTGGAGCAGAATATATATAACTAACAAAGGAACCTCCTAATGCCAAAAGTAAGACGGAGGGGAAGCTGTGCTTAGCGTATAAATCTAATAGAAAAGCAACTATTAAGCCCGCTATAAGTAATACCCAGATTTGTATTTTTACATCTTTAATCGAAATTTTCCCAGAAGGAATTGGTCTATTTGGTTCATTAATTGCATCAATTTCTTTATCAAAGAAATCATTTATGGTTTGTGTATAACCTGCCAGAAGTGGCCCACTCATTAACATACATGCTAGTGAAGCTAAAACATTACTAAATGTCCATTCAAAATTTCCACTTGCGGCTGCTCCGCAAATAACTCCCCATATCAAAGGTATCCAGGTTATTGGCTTCATTAACTGTATACGAAGTTTCCATATACTTGAAGTTTCAGATGCACCCTTGATTCCTAAAAGTTGTTTTGGATCATTCACTTTACTCTTTAACCTTTCTCAATTTCTTCTGGGAAAAACCAGTTTTGCTCACCATTCTGAAATTTTGCGGTGATTCCAATACTCCTGCCGTCTGTCATCTTATAGCCTGTTATTACGGCTTTAGGATTAGAGGATATTTGATCAATTAATTTCGTTGGTAGTCTGTCTTTTACTTTGTTAATGTTAATTTTGATTTTACTACCTATTTTGGGTAATAATTTTGTTTCAGCCATAAGAGGTAAAATGGAAGCTATTATGCAAGATTAACAGCATTTGGACAATTTTTACTAAAATGGTAGCTCTTCGTTTAATTCCTTGTTTAGATGTCGCCAATGGCAGAGTAGTTAAAGGTGTAAATTTTGTAAACTTGAGAGATTCAGGTGATCCTGTTGAATTGGCTTGTAGATATTCTGATGAAGGCGCAGATGAATTGGTATTCTTAGATATTAGAGCAAGTTTAGAAAATAGGAATACATTAGTTGACCTTGTTTCTAGGACAGCAAAGTCAGTAAAAATACCTTTTACAGTAGGTGGAGGAATTGATTCTGTTTCTTCTATTAATGATCTTTTAAGAGCAGGAGCGGATAAAGTGAGTTTAAATTCCTCAGCCGTAAGTAATCCTAATTTAATTTCTGAAAGTTCTAGAGAATTTGGTACTCAATGCATCGTTATAGCAATTGATGCTCGAAGAAAAGTTAATAAGGTTGGTGAGTGGGAGGTATATGTAAAAGGCGGGCGAGAAAATACTGGCATAGATGTATTAAGTTGGGCAAAGAAGGTTGAGGAACTAGGCGCAGGGGAAATATTGCTTACTTCAATGGATGGTGATGGAACACAGAATGGATATGATTTAAATTTGACAGAATCTGTTGCAAATATTGTTGATATCCCAGTAATTGCTTCAGGAGGGGCAGGCTCTCTAGAGGATATCTATGATGTTTTCAAGGAAGGCAGGGCATCAGCAGCACTTTTAGCATCATTACTTCATGATGAAAAATTAACTTTAAAAGAAATAAAAACTTTCCTCCTAGAAAAAAAACTTCCAATTAGACCATATGAATAAAAAATTTAATTTAATCCCAAAAAGAAATAAGTTTAAAATTTAAAAATGAAATTCACAAAAACTATCGAAGTCAAAAATATATTTAATAAAATTTCTTATAAATATGACTTTTTAAATAATTTATTAAGTTTTGGGCTGCACAGATTATGGAAAAGGAAATTAGTAAATTTATTAGAACCTTCAAATGGTGAAGATTGGGCTGATTTGTGCTGTGGAACTGGAGATTTAGCATTTTTAATTTCTGAGAGAGTTAGTCCTATGGGCTCAATTACTGGGATTGATAGTGCAGAGGATATCTTAAATATTGCAAAGAAAAAATCAGATCTAAAAAAAAATAAATTTATTAAGTG
>CABZNT010000003.1 GCA_902527105.1 uncultured Prochlorococcus sp.
TTTAATAAAAAAATCCATAATCTTTTTGTCAATAGTGGAACAGGTCTACTATTAATAAGATTTACCTTACCTTTATTAAATCTTAAATAATTAACTTTTTCTTTTAACTCCTTATGACTTAAAGAAGACCATTTAATGATTAGATTAAATTTATATTTTTGGCTATAAAGTTCCCTTGCTGCAATTGATGAAAGTTTTAATACCGCTGGCCCACTAAACCCCCAATGCGTTATTAGTAAATCGCCTCTATTTTGAAAATTCTTATTGTGTAATTTAATTTCTATATCTATGCCCTTTATCGATACCCCACTACATTCATCCAAATTTGGTTCTTTTGTAGAAAAAGTAAAGAGCGATGGTACAGGTTTAACAATGGTGTGTCCAAGATTTTGAGCTAATTTATATCCGCTTGGATTACCTCCAGTTGAAAGAATAATATTTTTTGCAGTTACCTTTGCTTTTTTAAGACTAAAAATATTGAATATATTATCTGGAGTTTTTGAAATTTCTTTTACAAAAAATTTTGTTAATATCTCTACGTTTTTTGATAAAGCACTTTTTCTCAAACAATCAATAACATCTGAAGAAGAATTAGATACTGGAAAAACTCTTAGATCTTCCTCAATTTTTAATTTTAACCCTTTTTTCTCAAACCAATCATATACATCTCCCGCGGCAAAACGATTAAATGATTCCAAGAGCTGAATTCCACCTCTGGGGTAATTCTCAACTAGTTCATTCGGTATCCATGTCGCATTAGTGACGTTACATCTTCCCCCTCCACTAATCCTTACTTTCTCCATAAGTTTTGAAGTGCCTTCAAGAATTATTATTTTTTTTACTCCATTTTCAGCAGCAGTTATTGCTGTCATAAAACCAGCTGCACCGCCTCCAACAACAGCTAAATCAAAAGGTTCCAAAAACTTATCATTCAATATGCTTCTATTTGATAATAGCAAGTAGTTATAAAGAAAAATTATTCAAAAAACTATCAAAAAAATAAATAAAAAACTTCATAATAAATAGCTGCAATTAACTAATTTTTAAATATCAAAAAAAAATCAACGCAGTCGTTATTTTTATGCTTTAACTTAATTAAATGAGTCTAATATTTTCTTACGTCAAATATTCTGAGGCCAGTTTTCCCATGACTGGTCAATATACGGCTCTTCTTTTAATAACTTCTATTATTTGGGTTTTACTTTGGTTTGGTTACAGACAAAACAAGATAAATGATGAGATCAAGAAAAAAGAAAAAGAAGAAAGAATTAATGCGAAAGTTCAAAGAAGAAAGAAGTTAGAAAGTTTATACCCTAGTAATAAAAAAACTGTTTAGAATAAAAAAATTATTTTAAGTAAATATGAAAAAAAATAATTTCAAATCACTAATTCAGTACTTACCAGGGATTTTGATTCTTATTTATGTATTCTTTTTAGCATTTACTCAATTTATAAAATAAAATTTCTAAAAATTACTCGTTTTGATTGGAATCCTATCTGCTTTTGGAGCTGCTGCATCATGGACTTATGCCTGCTTTATTTGGCGCTCGCAAACTCAGAAATATAAAACAATAGATATTAATTTAATAAAAAATATAATAGCTTTTTTAGTTTTTACACCTGCCTTTATAAATATTAGTTCTACAATTGAATTAAAAGACATCTTTATCCTATTAGTTAGTGGAATAATAGGTATTGGTTTAGGTGATACTTTCTACCTAAAGTCATTACAAACAATCGGCACAAGAAAAACTTTATCTGTAGAAACTCTTTCTCCGTTAATGGCTGCTTTTTCAGGGGAAATTTTTATTAATGAAGATTTAACAATTAAATCATGGGTTGGGGTAATCATAGTATCGATTTCGCTATTCATAATTCTCAAAAAAGGAAATAATTTTAAAGATGAAAACTCACCTTTCTCAGAAAAAAATAATTTTAAGATTTTTGCTTTTCCTTTTTTATCAGTTTTATGTGCTGTTCTTGGAGGCCTTTTTTCAAGGATGGTTTTCCTGCAAAGCAATTTATCACCTTTCATTACAACTGAGATAAGGTTATTAGGTGCAATAATTTTTTTAATAACTTTAAAAGGGTTTAAGATCAATTTTTTCTTAAAAAACATAGAAAAAAAAGAACAAAAAAGATTTTTGCTTTCAATACTTCTTGGAACGAATATAGGAATATTGCTACAACAAATTGTATTTAAAACTCTCCCCATAGGAATAGGTTGGGCATTATTAAGCACATCTCCAGTAATTTCTTTATTTTTCGCTAAAAATGAAGAAAGAGAAATTACCAAAAAAATAATATTTTTTACTTGTTTTTTATTGTTTGGCTTAACATTAATAACTATTTAATCTAAGAGTTAATGTAATAAATACTCATGTTAATAGAAATCAGATTGAATAAAATTATGATGTAAAAACTTTGAAAAATGAAAATTTTAAAGAAAAAAAGACTTGGAACATTTGAGGTTTATTTTATTTTTTTAAGCTGTATTTATGTAGGATTTATAGGTTATAAATCTCTAATAAATATTTTATTTACTTGAGATTAATTAATTCTTTGGAATGATTTTATTTACTTGAGATTAATTAATTCTTTGGAATGATTTAATCAACTTACCTCCATCTTGATCATCATCATCGTTTGACGAGAAAAAAATAAAAAATATCCCAAGAGAAGCTATAGATAATGAAATTGACAATACAGAAAGCTCGTCCATAAATTTTAATTTTTTTTATGATAAACCAAAAAAAATAAAAGACAGTAAACAAATACACATTCTTGCAAATATAAATTTCCTTTATTTGTAAAATGAAAAAAATATTCGAATTATTTCGTGAAAGTTATAATCACTTCCCCTTGTAGTGCAAGCACAATAATTCAGTATGGAATAAAAAGTTGGCCTATTTGGGAATGTGAGCCAAGTAAATTTCAATGGAATTACGATGATAAAGAAATTTGCTTAATTATTGAAGGCCAAGCGAAAATTAGTACGAAAAACGGTGACATTTATTTTATTAAAGCTGGAGATCTTGTTGAGTTTCCTGCTGGACTTTACTGCGAATGGGAAATAACTAAAAGTATTAAAAAACATTATCGATTGGGCAGCTAGATTTAAGAAATAAGATTTTTTCTTTCTTTACTGCTAAGTCAATGCAGATAAAATATGGTTAATAAATAATTTTCAAAAGGGGAACTAATATTATGCCTTTTACTGATCAAGAATATTTTGAGGTTATTGAAAAAAACGAAATAGTAAAAAAAGCTTTTGAAAATATTAAGCAAATTTGCATAGATTTGCAAAAACAAACAAATTGTCCTGAAGAGGATCTAAAAGATTTTCTTGAGTTTATTTCTAAACAATGGAATAAGTAATAATTAAAAAGCCTTTCAGAATACTAGATTTAAAATCTTTATTTAGTTTTCTCACAGAATCAGCTCTAATCTAATTCCTTTTTTGGTTTTGTATTGATACTGGAAGTTCCCTTAGCGGCAGAAACAAAGAAAAAGAAGCCTACAATTCCTGATATACCAAATATCGCAGCCAAAGGATCAAAAGTGAAAGAAAACATAGAATTTATAAAATCAAGATAAATAATAGTTTTTGAATCAAAATTGTACAATTATTGTTAAGTATAAAAAATAACAATAACGCGATTCATTATGTCATTATTAGTTTCTTATAAGGTTCAACAAAATTATTATTCACATTCATATTGAAGAATAAAAATATCAATAAAAACTAAAGATTTATTCGTGCGACAGAGAAAAGTTTAAAAAATATTTATAAAAATATTGAATGACACTTTCCGGAGGATCCACAATTGTTGTTTCTTTAGATTAATATCTGACCATGACAGATTTTTTCTCATCATCTTCAGCAGTAAGTCCTTTTACAGCAATATTATGGTGTCTTTATCCAATAGCTGTACTTGTAATCATTGAGTTACTTCTAGGGGGTGGATTCGATGATGATAACGATGACCAAGATGGCGGAATGCTTATACCTGCTTACTCTAGATCTGACGTTTGAAATTTCTTAGACTTTAAATTATAATCTCTGAAAAATTTCAGTAAATTGCTTGACAATATTGATACAACTCATATTTCCCTAATCACACTTACCATTCTTATCGTTTCCTCTCTATCTTGGCTTGTCTTGAGAACCCTTAAAGAAGGTAGAAAGGCTTTAACAGATATAAACAAGGATAAATCGTAAAAAACTTAAATAAATACTAGAATTTCAAGGATTCCTAAGTTAAACAACTACAAATACATAGTAGTTCCTTTTTGTGACGGGGCTCTCCTACTAAATTACTTTAATAAATAAAAATGCATCTAAATTCTTTACTTTATATTTGTTCTATATCTTTATTCATTTATATAATGGCGCTATTTTGGAGAGACTTGCCAAATCAAAAAAAGTAAATAATTAATATTAAATTTATTGCTTATTAAAATCAATTGAGTTATTAATTAAATATTGGATTTAATTTTTTTTATATAAATGCTGAAAGAATCTTCAAATAACAACAACAAAAGTATATTCTCACAGACTTCTAGTATTGCAAAAGAAAAGATGATTTGCAAAGACGGATTCTGTTCATTACCAAATCAAGATGAAACCCCAAAACAAGATTCAAATGATATGAATTTATTTGATCCTATTTAGTAAATAAATAATATTTTGATAAATTGAAGATTAAATTGATAATGGTAAATTCTTTGAATTTTTAATTTATGCTTAATGACTTTTTAAAAGCATATAAAGAGTTTTGGATCAAAGCTACAGACTTCAAAGGATTCACGTCTCGATCGGATTGGTGGTTAGTTCAACTAGCGAATCTTATAATTTCTTTCCTAACTATCCCAATATTTTTAAAAACTTTTGGTTTCAATGCTTATGGAATGGCTTGTATCATTCCTCAAATAGCTATTGATATAAGAAGAATCAAAGATTTTGGCAAAGATTGGAAATGGATCTTTATTAATTTAATACCTATCTTCGGATGGATCTTATGGTTCATCTGGTTAGGCTTTGGTAAGACTGGTAATGGGAAAAATAAACTTATATAGAAATTAACTCTTTATTTTTTTCTTTTTTTAAAATCTACAAATCTTACTTTGTTTCTTAACCCTATTTGTTTTTCAAGAATTCTAAACACATGCATCTCGCATTCTGTTAATTTAAGAAACTGATCTAGTGTATCTTTATCTTCTTCATCAAAATTCTCGAAAACTTCTGAAATAGCAATACTATTACTAGAAATAAAATCCTCTGCAACATCTTTTGGATTTTTACCTGATTCGAAATCCTGAAAAGCTTCATAAGAATTAAGTTCTCTCGTTAACCATTTAAACCATGGTTCATTTTTATTATGTTTTTTATTTATGATTTTCTTCATGAAAAATTTTTTACTAGTTTAATCATTATTAGTTATTCATTCTTTGACAGCTGTACAAATACTTATTTTAAAAATTTAATTAAAGATTAACCTTATTAATTTTTTACAAAATAACTAGCAAAATTACCATACAGCTTCGTAAAGAATAAGTATTTATTACTCATTTTTTTGTTTATGAGATAGCTAGAATTCAATCTTTAGTAAAGTACATTGTCAATTCCATTTTACGACTTTCCTTCATCTCCAATTTTAATAATTGGTGCTCTTGGCATTGCAGTAGCGATATCAGTTTTTTTTGTCTCCTACCAAAAATATTTCAATTCTCCTTTGAACAAAGAGCTTGCAGAAAAGAAAAAAGCCTTAATTAAGGAACAAAAAGAATTAAATGAAAGATTAGAAAAAATAGAACAAGATTTAAAAAATTTATAAAAAAAATACTCTTAATAGAGATGAGTTAATGATCTCGAATTCAAGACCTTAATTTTTTAAACAGGAATTTTGGTCTATAAGGAGTTATGGATAAAGATCATCTTATTGAGTTAATTTCTAATAGTCTTCTTTACGAGAGTAAAAATTCTGACTCTAATAGGAATCTCAGTGACTTTAAAAATTACTTAGAAAAATTAAATCTAGATCAATTGAGAACTATGTCTAAAGAATTTATTCTTTAGTATAATTTTTAAGATTTTTAATTGTTTATTAAATAATCAATACTTTTTAAAAATTGTTAATATCAAAAAAATAAGATAAATATGCTTAAAGTAAATAGAAGTGATTTTTTAATAAAGCCATTTTTAAAAAGAAATAATATTAGAGCTTCTTATCAAATTATTTCTACCATCGTCCCAATAATTGCAATTTGGTTAACTATCTATCACATAATAAATCAACCATTTTCATTATTGTTTAAAGGATTTCTATTAATACCTTTTATAGTTCTCCTGACACTATTTTCATCTAGAACATTTTCATTAATGCATGATTGCGGCCATAATTCTCTTTTTACAAAAAGGAAATTAAACCGCTTCTTTGGATTTTTACTTGGCTTGGTTAATGGTATTCCCCAGAAGTCATGGTCAATTGATCATGCATTTCATCACAGAAATAATGGAAATTGGGAAATTTACAAAGGGCCGATTGATGTTTTAAGTCTTGAAGATTATGAATCCCTTACTAAAAGAGAGCAAATATTTTACAAATTAAGTCGAAACTGGATGATGCTTTTCCCTGGCGGTTTTTTTTACCTAGTTTTAAAACCTAGATTAGGTCTTGTTATTATTATTTTTAATTTAAGTAAAGATATATTGGAAGAGACTTTTATCAAAATAAAAAACAGAGAAATTTCTCAACTACTTACTATTAAATCTAGAGTCAAACCACCTTTTTCTGATTATGGAGATAATTTCAGTGAACTATGTGAATTAATAATCAATAACATAGTAGTAATAATTGGGTGGATTTTTATGTGTAAATGGTTGGGGGTAGTTTTTTTCTTTTCATTTTATTCCATTGTATTAACCTTTTCAGCAGCAATTTTAATATGCGTTTTTTTCGTACAACATAATTACGAAAATACATATGCTAGAAATACAAAAAATTGGGATCTCATCGATGGAGCTATTTTAGGTAGTAGTAATTTAGATATCCCTAATTGGCTAAATTGGTTTTTAGCAGACATATCATTTCACAGCATTCATCATCTCTCTGAGAGAATACCAAATTACAACTTAAGAGCTTGTCATAAAGCAAACATTCATCTACTCCAACAATCAAAGTTCTTAAAATTGAGCGATTTTTCAAACTGCTTCAAATATATTATTTGGGATAATAAAAATGAAAAATTAATTCCTATAAGTTAATACCTAATTCAACCTTCTTCTCAATTTTCTTTTTATTGGAATACTGCTATAGGAATGAGTACCAATAGATGGAGGCAAGTCATTTTTTAAAGGATGCATAAAAGCATTTGCCATACTCTCTAACATTTTCGAAAGCCAATTAATTAATGATTTCATTTGAAAATCTAAAAGTGTACTTTTTTATCTTCTAACTAAATTACTGAAAAGTAAATCAGTCTTTATGCTGATTTTTTTGAAAGATTAACTTTTAAAATTAATATTAAATAATCAAAAGTATTTTTTTCTTTTATTTTTTAAAAGGATAATAATACTAATTTTTTAAAGGCAAACTAGGTTAAATAAAGCTTTAGGAAATAATACTTATTTTTTCTAATTCACTTAATAAATTAAATTATTGAACATAAATTCGTGCTATATCTCTATTCCAAATAAATTAGACAATATTATGAATGATTCATTTGCTTCTACCAACCAGAACATAGAAACAGATTCTATTAATTCATATTTTGAGTGTATTACTGAGTGCAGTATTGTGGATGGTCATCAAGAATGTATTACTCGTTGTTTAGAAGTTCATTTAAAGGGGGGTGAGCAAAATGAATAAAAAAAATTCACCTCAAAGGAAAACAACTTTAAAATGGAACTCGAATGGAGAGCTTTCCGAAATTGATATGTTAAGAATTTTAGAAAAGATTTCATCTCATGATCTTAATCAATGTGAATTAACATGCGATTCTGATACGAATTAAGTTGAGTTTTTCAATATATTTACCAATACTGCTGATAAAAAGCAGCTTATGGGATTTTTGTAAGATATCAATTTTAATTAACCAGATTTCATTCAAGATTTAGAAGATTTTCGAAATATATTAGGTTTTGTTTTTAAAAATTAATTTTAGAACTCCTATTTTTTTTTAAGAATGTTTTACTAATTTCTTTTTTTGTTAGTTGAATTGGTTTTACAAAACCTGAATCACCATGGGTTGGACAATAATAAGTCATAAGCATCCACTTTTTTTCTTCATCCATAACTAATTTCCTTAATAAATAATGATTAAGTAAATAGGATGAATTATGAAAAAATTGATTTTTTTTAATCTTTTTTTCTTTTTTACTTAATAATTTATAAAATTTTGAATCTATTCTCACAAAATAGATATAAATACGCATGACTTTAAAAAAAAATCCTGCTATCTATGAATAAATTCAAAATTATTCATGTCTCTAGAATCTATATTGATGGTAGTTGCTCCAATCTGTCTTTTTACCGTAGGAGTTATTGTTTTACCTATTTTAGTCAAGCCACGTAAACAATCTGGTTTACCTAAGAGGTATATACGCGGTCTTTAAATTAATTAAGCTTTAAAGAAGAGCAAAGACAATCAGCATAAAAAAGAAATAAATAAATAATTAATAAGATTGCGATAAAAGAATAAAATAAAAAATGTTTAGCGCAAATAGTTTTATTTGAAAATGAAATTAAAATCTAAACCTTTATCGAAAAAATTTATAAATTCTTTTCATTATGAGATCCTGTGATGGATAATGGAATATATAAATTTTTTTCATTATGAGATCCTGTGATGGATAATAGAATATATAAATTCACTTTTATTAAACAAAATTCTTAACCACAAAAATTTGAGTAATATAAATTTTTCAGGTCTTAAAGGCCAAGCGCTTGTAATAGAGGATAAAGATATTCCAAGCATAAAAGAATTTCAGGATGTTATCCCAGATCACTACTTTAAGTGCAATACTAAAACTTCATTGAGGTATCTTTTACAATCAGCTTTAATTCAATCATTAGTAGTTGCGATAGGGATATCTATTCCATTTACCCCCCAAATGATCCCAATTTGGATTATTTACGCATTACTATCAGGAACCACTGCAATGGGATTCTGGGTAATTGCCCATGAATGTGGACATGGAGCATTCTCTAAAAACAAGACATTGGAATCTATAACTGGTTATTTACTACATTCATTACTTCTAGTGCCTTATTTTTCTTGGCAGCGTTCTCATGCAGTTCATCATAGATTCACAAATAACATAACCAATGGAGAAACACACGTACCTCTAGTAATCAAAGGGAATGGAGTTACAGAAAAAGTTGGCGGAGAAAAAGAATTACATTTTTCAAATTCCTTAGGTAAGAAAAATTATGGAATTCTTCAACTTGTTTTACATCTAATTTTTGGCTGGCCTGCTTATTTACTTACTGGGAGTACAGGAGGTGTTAGATATGGAACTTCAAATCATTTTTGGCCAATTAAACCATTTTCCAAAGCATTATGGCCATCAATATGGGCAAAGAAGGTTTGGATATCAGATATTGGTGTAGGTTTGACATTATTAGGCATTGTTTATTTAGTGCTCAAGTGTGGAATATTTCCAGTAATTGCTCTGTATTTTAGTCCTTTATTAGTGGTTAATTGTTGGCTAGTAGTTTATACATGGCTTCATCATACAGATTCTGATGTACCTCATCTTTCAAATATGGAATTTTCCTTTATGAGAGGGGCATTTCTATCTATTGACAGGCCTTACGGAAAAGTCCTTAATTTTCTTCACCATAATATAGGTTCTAGCCATGTCGTTCATCATGTATGTCCAACGATCCCTCATTATCATGCAAAAAAGGCAACTGTATTAATCAAAAAAGCCTTTAAAAAAGCATATCTTTTTAATCCTGATCCAATACACAAAGCTCTATGGAATATTGCCTGCAATTGTGTTGCTGTTAAGTCAGATACCAAGAGAGGAAGATATATATGGCAATCCTCATACGAAATAGTGGATAAATAATAGAATAAGCATCAATTATTTATCACATTAATTTACGCAAATCTGAAAAGAATATAAAAGAATTATCAATAACAAATTTTTCATCTTAGAAAATACCTAATTAAAATAATCCTATGAGTGGTGACAATTTACATGGTAAGCAACCTATTAAATTTTATTCGGAAAAAATAACACTTACAAAAGTTGAATTACTAGAAAGACAGTTAAGTTTAGGTGATAAAATTTCAGATTTAGATCAAAAGCATAAAGAATGGAGCAAAAAACTATCAAGTTGATCATCTATTAGGATGAATTTTAATTACTTTTTGATATTTATATTTGCCTTATCAAGAAACTTTTCTGTAAATTATTGAAAAATTATTTGCAGGCATACTAATAATATCCTCTTGAAAAAAACCATTTTTCTTACTCTCATCACAAACTTCCTCAAGATTTTTAATACCCCAAAGATCATTTTGCATTTTTAATGAATTATCGAAAAAATAATTACTTTCACTTGTATACTTATTACAAATTTTAAATGGCCCATACAAAATCAAAAATTGTCCCTTATTGAGTAATTTTCCTGACTCTCTAAAGAGTGCTTCAGTACAAGACCACTCTGCTACATGAATCATATTTATAGAGACTATTCCTTGCAAAGAATTAGCTAATATCAATGGAATTTTCCAAGGAATTTTTTCTACATCAATCTCAAGAGGCTGAGGCATTTTCTTAATTAGGTCTTCATACTCAATCCAAGAACTTATACTTTTTCTATGGACTAACTCTGGGTCACTTGTTTGCCAAATTATTCCAGGAAATCGTTTTTGAAAAAACACTCCATGTTCACCACTGCCACTCCCAATCTCCAATACTGAACCTTTTTTTATAATTCGGGATAGTACATCACCAATGCAGTCTCTATTTCTTTGAGTTGCAGAAAAAAAAAGTCTATTATCCAAAATTAAAAAAAAATTGGGCGCTTCATTAAAAATAATAATTCTAAAATCTTTAATTATTTAACCTTTCTCAATTTAGGAGTCTTGAAAAAAATTATTTTAAGGCTAAAGAATAATATTGAAATTGTAAGAGCAGGCAAGATATAAAGTATTAAATCAGTACTCATTAGAGAAGGAATCCTCCCAAAAATTAAATGCATGTAGTATGTTGCTAATGACATAAATTCATATATATCTAATTTATTAATAGCAATTATTTGAATTCTAAAAAATGCTTTTACTCAAAAACCAAAAATTCTCAAAAAATGAGTCAGCCTGTATCCCTACTAGCTGACTCTTGTAATATATTAATTTAAATTACCTCTAAATGAGGATATACCTCTAAAAAAACAAGTTGAAAAGCTCATTTTTTTTTTCAAATTTAAAAAATCAGAACAAAAATTAAAAAATCGATAAGGTATATTTCGACACATATATGTAGCAGTTTTTAAATTTTCCTGATAACTCGAGGAATAATCCCTGATTTTCTTTACAATATTAAATAATTATGTTATATTTGTTAACAAATTACAAAATACAAAATGACTCCAGAAGCAGAACGTTTTAATGGTTGGGCAGCAATGTTAGGATTCGTTGCAGCAGTTGGTGCATATGTCACAACAGGCCAGATCATTCCAGGTTGGTTCTAATGAAAAATAACGAAACAAAAGTAGTTGAAAAAGAAAAAATCGTTGCTGAAAAACTTAATGGTAGATTCGCAATGTTAGGTTTTGTTGCTCTAGTTGGAGCCTATTTAACCACAGGTCAAATCATTCCTGGTTTTATCTAATATAAATTTTTAAATTTTCCCAAAAAAGTCTAATTTAAAATTAAATTAGGCTTTTTTTTATCGGAATTTTTTTGATAATAAATAGACTTTATAATTAATTTTTTAAATAATCCTATTTGCAAAAAAAATTTATGTTAAAAATCGCTATAAAAAAACTATCTCATTTCAAAAATAGATTCGAAGTTTTTTTGATTAATTTTATAATCCATATTTGCGAAGAAACAAATCAAATTAAAAGAGTTTATTAGCAACAATATGAAAGAACATAATTTTTCCTCCATGAAAGCTGAAGAAGGAAGATGATTGATTAAAAAAAGATTTTAAAAAGATTTTAAAAAGAAATATTAATTTGATTATTTTTCTCCCTTAAAACTTTAATTTATTCTTTAATTGATGCTATCTTTATCGAGATAATTAGAGGATTTAATGAGAGTAAAGCTTGAACCAGAGACAGCATTTATTGGCAAAAAGTTTGCTTATATATTTTTAGGAGTAATATTTACCTTGAATGCCATAACTTTTATTTGGTTTTTCTTATTTTCAAATTTATAGTAAATTTAAATTCTTCTTTTAAAAGTATTAAATAGTAAAGTTTAAACTACAAGTTTATTAAAACAGTTATTTAGAAACTAAAAAATTCCAGGAATTATCTGTCCAGTCGTTACATAGGCACCTAATAAAGCAACGAAACCAACCATAGCCCATCTGCCGTTTACTTTTTCTGCATTTTGAGGATATCCATCGTAAGACACAGTTTCATCTATATAAGGCCTAGTTTCCGATGGGAACATATTTTGCCTTCCGCCTGATTCTGTAGTTACTCCTGATTTTGTCATTAAAAAAATTGTAATTGTTAACTAAAGTAACACAAATATTAACTTATGTAAACCAAATTCTCCAATCATCTGCCTCTGAGAATTTATGCTATGAATAGATATGTGACATTTCTGTTTTAAAAAGTAACAAGCAGCATTTAAAAAAATCACTTTTTATTATCAAATTCGTAATCAATCATTATAAATAAGCATTTATACTCACAGTAAGTAATTTTACTTAGTAAAATAGTTATAGCATTTAGGAAGTGCTTAGCTGGTTAAGTCAAAAAATCTGAATTAACTAGGTCGTCATGAGCTTGCCGGTGGGATACTTGCAAGCTCTTTCATTTTTAAAAGCAAGCAAATGTAATAATCATACAGATAGTTATTTGAACTATTGAATAAAATCTTGAAGATTAACAACTTATGCCAAAGATTTATTTATTTGCTAAATAAATAATAGGCTGAACAAATGTATGTCTCTAGATTTTATTCTCATTCCATCTTGTATTTTGATTATCCTTTTTCTTTTAAATCGAGAAAATAAGATCTACAAAAAAAATCAAAAGGTTAAATAATTTCATTATTCTAAAAAAAGCTAATTACTTAAGATCTAGAATAGAGAAGGTAAAACTTATTTTTCCTGAAAAATAATAGATTTAAAAAAAAGTACTTTAATATAATAAATTTTGAAAGCCTTAAAGAATTCAGTAGAGTAACTATACCAACTTTTTTCTTAAAATTAATTTGTCCCAATATAGTTTTGCATTATTAATTTGATTTAGTTTTTGTTGGCAATGTATGCAATTGCATTCGTATATGAAAGTTTTATTTTTCATTCCTAAACCCCTTTCTTTTTAAGAAACCAAATTTTTTGTTTTACTGCAAGTAAAAAACTATTTTTTTGTATATTGGTAAATTAAAAAATTCTTTTCATACAAATTTTATTTTGGTTTATAAAGCATTCATATTTTATAATTCGGGAAGAGACAGTACAAATTAAATAAATTTTCTTTTGAAACTTTTAAATCAACTAGTAATTAAAAAAGCTTTCAATAAAATAATTTCTCCATGGTATTCAATACCTTTAATAGATAGGTGGTTATTAGGTCAAATCATACCTCCTATGATATTTGCAATTTCTGCATTTACCGTTATTTCATTATCTGTTGGGGTAATGTTCGATCTCATAAGAAAAATTGTTGAATTTGGATTACCTCTATTTTTAGCTTTAAAAGTTCTTTTTTTTAGTTTGCCTAGCTTTTTAGTATTATCATTCCCGATGGCAGTTTTGCTTTCTACATTATTAGCTTATGGAAAATTATCGAGCAATTCAGAATTGTTAGCTTTGAAATCTTTAGGGATAAAAACTTCAAGAATTGTTTCTCCAGCCATTGCTCTTTCTATATTTATGACGGGTTTAACTTTCTATTTCAATGACAATTTAGTCCCTGCAAGTAACAAGTTGGCAGAGGTAACATTAAGAGCTGGAATTGGCAGTTCATTTAGTAGTGAAACAGGTAAAGATAACATTATGTTTTCTAGATATGGCTCTCGAATAGATCCTTCGACTAATAAACCAACAAAACATAACAACTATTTAACCCATATATTCTACGCATCATGGTTTGAAAATAATATTATGGAGGGAGTTACTGTTTTAGATTTCTCCAGGGAAGATATACAACAAATCTTAAAAGCGGAAAGTGCAACATTTGATAAAAATAATTCTTCCTGGAATTTTATAAATGGAAGTATGGTAACTATTGATCGAAATGGTCAAACTGGAAATATTCAATTTAAACGATACATATACCCATTCATAGAAGGACCATTGGAATTAGCACAAGTTCCTAAAGATGCTAATGAAATGACATTAAAGCAGGCTATAAAAGCAGAAAAAATTTACAAAAAAACTGGAAACTTGAAGGAATTAAGAAGAATTAAAGTACGCATTCAAGAAAAATTTACTCTTCCTTTTGCATGCTTGGTATTTGGTTTGATAGGAAGCAGTTTGGGATCTAAATCTAATTTAAGATCTTCAAAAAGTCAGGGATTTGGATTAAGCGTTATTCTTATATTAATTTATTATGTAATGTCATTTATATTTAGTTCATTCGGAGTGAAGGGTATTTTAACTCCTTTTTTGGCTGCATGGTTACCTGTCTTAATTTCTTTAGCAGGTGGCATTTATTTATTAAGAAAATCTAGTTCTTTTTAAGATTTTAAGAACATTAATATTCAATTAATATTAATATATTATTTTCAGGTATAAGATTCTTGGATCTCTAAATCACATCAATTCTTTGATAACCATACCAATCAGGATAATTGTTTTCTTCAATAAAATTATTATCTTGGGTTAATTCTATTTTCCAGTTACCTATGTTTTTTATTAGTTTACAATCATCACAATAAAAAACCATTTCTAGAGAAGCAATATCATCTTTATGCTTCTTTTTACATCCAATAAGCCATTTAGATTTAGCTATATTTTTTGCCTCTAATTTAGTTGAAGCTGTAACCAATCCAAACTCATGCTTTTCCTGCATAGAATTTGGATTATAGCCTCCAATATTGACAAACCATAAATGTTTTTGCGGCTTATTTTTTTTTACTAATTGCTTTTTATCTATCTTATCTTTTTCAAAGTATATTAAATTAATTTTATAACCATCTATATATTTTATTTTCTTATAGCTATCAATATGTAAACCTTTTGGAGATCCAAACCAATCCTTTCTTAAGGTATCGTATGTATCCTCAATTTTAGATCCAACAACCCATCTAACATCATGTAGTTCAATATTGGCTTTTTTTGCTCTTCCCCCAAGCACTACCAAGTAAAGAAAAATATGTTCTAATTTTTTCACTTTTAATAAATAAAGTTTATTACTTAAACTTTAATTTAAAATTCTAATATTTACCCTGCAGATTATTATTACCATTTAAGAGATTCAATTAATTGAACCAACCTTTTTTCTTGGTTTTAACTTTTGGTGAAGTTTGAATCTTAGGCTCTTCGTCTACTCTACCTTTAATAATCATTAAGGGAACTATTGCCCATAGAGCAAAAAATAATATCCAGAATAGGTAAATGTTCATGCTATTAAAAATCAATAAAATAATAATAAATTTAATTAAATATGATTCGCGAGTTTCTTTTTAAAGTTCTAATTTAGATGTATAATAAAATGTTGATTTTTAAGAAAAGTCAAATAAAGTGTCTAATAAATTTATATAAATAACGAGATTACCTAAAAAAATTTAAAAAGGAAAAATTAGAAAATATTTATCAGTTAACTAAAAATAATCGCACTCATCAAAACCACTGCCTTGCTTCAGGATGTGTAGAGTGCACATCCATGATGACATGATAAACATTTTTTCGTGAATCTATTAAATAAAGATTTTTTTATCTAAAATCTATTAAGTGAAATTAAACATTCTTGAAAAAATGTGATTTATGTAATAAGCCAGATAAAATTCATTACAGAGTTAAATCCATAATTCATAAAAACTGGATTTTTTGTTGTAAAGAATGTTGGAATATAATTTCTAAGCATAATAATTATTCCTACGGTGGCACAAGAAAGTCAAAAGAATAAATTTTCTTGCAAACTGATATGCAAAGAACAATAAAATAATTAGAAGGTTGGAATTCTATAAAATTACTTTAAATAGAAACTTAAAAATTAATTATGACTTAAACATGATTTATGAAATTTACAAACAAAAATTACTTTACATTTTTTATGCGCAACCGAATTACAAATTTGGAGCCTCTGAAAATAACTTGCGAATAGACATTGATGAGAATAGGGAAGAAATATTTAATAATTATTATTTTGAAAACAATTCTGAAAAATATGATTGATTATCAAATAAAAAATTTCTGTTCTCTGAAAAAATTACCAAAAAAAATTTAAAATTTAATATCAAAAAGAAAGTAATTTATTCTTTATCAATTTTTGAATTTTTTATTATATAGGGATTAATACTATTAATTATTTCACAATCTAAAAAAAATGAATTTAATTTAACAAATAAATCAATATTATTAGAAAAAAGATTTTAATTTTTTAAAAAAAATCATTAATTTCCTTTTTTATGGATTTATATTCTAAATTAATATCTTTAATAAATTCATCTACTTCTTTTTTAGTATTCTTATATTCATTTATTTTTTGTTTGGTTTTGTTATAGAAAATCGATTCAAATTTTCCTGGACTTACCTCCTCAATCCAATATCCTGCTAAACAATAAATTTGGTTTGGGACAAAAGTAATAAAAAATAATTTTTTGGAATTTTTATATTGATCAATTATCTTATTAGCGAAAGTGCCTTTAGTTTTTTTAGTCCCGAATAGTGTAATATCTTTTGCTAAAGGCTTAAAATTCTTCGATAGATTTTTACTTTTTTCTACTGTATTTCTAGAAATTATTTTTTCAAAAGAATAACAATACTCGAAAAAATAAGTATTTTCTTTTTTTGAAGGATATATGGTTATGAAAGAAATTAATAGTAAAAAAGAAGTTAAAAGAAATTTTTTAAACATTTTTATTTTAATTAGATTCATCATTTCATAAATATAAAAAGACAACTCATGAATTTCTATTAATTAACTTATAAAGATTCACATTAATTAAAAAGATTTCTATTAATTAAGCTAAACCTCCTTGAGAAACTTTAAAAGTATTGCGTACTAATTAAGTATTTATAAACGCATAAAATTTTTTTCTTATAATGAAACTATGAAAAATTCTTTTTTGAAAAACAAAAGTATCAAATCTTTTTTAGATTTTTTTTCAAGATTATCAATTTCAGCAATATTTATCTCAGCCATTCCTGGCAAAATAAATGATTTTGAAAGAACAGCTGAATATATTTCTTCAAAAGGTATTCCTGAACCAATTTCATCTATTCTTCTAGTAGGAGCCATTGTATGTCTTATCTTGGGTTCTGGATTTTTTATATTTGGAGAAAATCAAAAAATCGGTTCAGTCTTTTTATTACTATTTCTTATCCCAACAACAATTATTTTTCATATATTCCCTTTCCATCAAAGAGCAGTATTTATGAATCTGGCATTAATAGGTGGATTAATTATTGCTGCAATAAGGGAACCAAAATAAAAAACTTAATAAAAAATCCTAAATTTTTTTTATTTTTTCTCTCTTAATTCTGGGAAGAAATTCGCAATATGAATTAATTCATAAACCTCTTTACTATCATATTTTTTATTACGAATTCCGCTTCCTATCTCTATTCCTCTCTCTTTCATCTTCTTTATTATCAATTCTTGTCTTTGCATTCTTGACATAGACTTAAATCTTTTAGTTCGTTCTTCTTTATTCACAAGATCTTAATTTAGTTAAACTTGATTTTTAAGATTATAATTAGCGATTTATTAAATAAGTAAGAAAGCCAGTAAATGTGAGTAATTTAAATCCAATAAAGAATGGCAAATATTTTTTGACCTTTTTCCCGACGGGCAATAATTTGTTTAATGAATTGATCATGATTTACATTAAAACCTAATTCTTAGGATCATCCTAACGAATTTTTTTTTAAATTATCCTATTTAGATTTGTACATTTAAAATAGTAGATCTAAACTAGAAGGGTTACTTACCTTATTTTTTATGAATGATAAAGAAACAATAATTTCATTATTAAATGATTTTGCTAATCCAAAGAAAATGGCTTCATTTTTTGTTGACAATGCAACTCCAGATTTTTTATTCATAAGACCGAGTGGTAATCCTATAGATGCAAAAGGATTCGAACAAATGATTACTGGTGATATAGTTCAAGAAAAGGCAGAAATAACCAAAATTCACCGATTAGAATTTTTAAGCGACTATGTAGTAATGTGCATTTTTACGCTAGGTTCAAAATTTACTTATAAAGGGACACCTAATGATGACTTACCAACAGTTACTTCAATTTTTAAAAAAGCAAATAATGTCTGGAAAATTCATTGGATGCAAAGATCTACAGGAAATTCTGATTTATCTTTATGGGATTAGCAAAGTTAATAGCCCTTTTAATGGTTTTACTACTTCTAGGTAGTTCTTTTATTGGTTTAATTTTTTATTTTATAAAATAAATACATCAAATAAAGAATAACTATTAACTATTTCTTTTTTAGAAAACAATTCACTCTTTTTTGCTAAAAATTTTGATTTTCAGGTAAAAATAAAAACTTTAGAAAGACTAACACCTATATCTAAAGCTAATAAAGCAATTAGTAGTTTACTCATTTTTTAGAACTCTCAACTATTTTTTTATAAAGTTCTTCAGAAATAGGTTGCATAACCTTTTAAAAATCTAATTACAAGTTAGTTATTTTAAAATTAATTTCTCGTTACTAAATATACGAATATATGAATTTTTAAATAGGCAAAAGATATCTTCACAATAAGTTTTTCTTATAATGTATTAATAAATACTTAGTTCAAAAACTTCAATAAATACCTAAACTTTTTAAACAAGAAATTAGAAATCTCATTTCAAGTAAATAGATCCTCTATAAGTAAGCCTTATTACCTTTTCTTCTTGTTTTCTACAATATACGAATGACTTTCCATTGAAATACATGTTTACCATGATGCAGCTCCTGAACTTGCTCAAGTCCCCGTCCTATGGCTTGAGTCGTACTGCGGTCTATCAGATGGTAGATCGGACGATTTTGTAGTATTCACTACAATCTATTTATAAAGTATTTATACTTAGATGTCAACAATTAATAAAAACTCAACTTCAATTTAAAATTAGATTCTGTTCTCACAAACACCCTAAAAAGAATATAGAACATATAACTACGAGTAACCCCCATAAAAACTGAAAGAAATGCAAGAACTACACAAATAGGGCAATGCGGGAATCCCATTATTTATTTTCCAATATAAATTTCAATTCAGTCTCTGCATTAAGAATATCCATTCTTCTCTTGAACAGTTTAAAAAATTTAATTATTTTTTTCAAAATTAAACCCTCTTTAGGCATCAATAATAATATTATTTAATAATGAATATATCAATGAGCAAAAATACTGAAGCCATTGATATTACAAAAGTTTCGTAGAAAATTTATACTATAAACAACACCAACATATGCTCAGATACTCTTACTCAATTAGCGTATTCAGAGTCAAATAAAAAATTGGTGATCTAGTTACCTTGAAGTGCTATTTTTCTTTTGCTAAAAAAATAGAGCGGACTAAAGTCCAATACTACACGAGGATTAAGTCCGTTGCCTAAAGCCTGAGAGTGCAAATTTTTCTTAACTAATATGCAAATATGCTTTATGAGGTAAATATCTTGATTGTGTAATAAATTTATTTTGTATATTGCTATTACAAAAATGATGAGTTTATTTAAATTAGTTACTAAATCCTCGTGGAGAAAGCTTTAGTAAATTTCTTTTACTGGTTACTCATAAGATCAGCCGAATCTCATTATGGAGAATCATTTAAATCTGTAGAAGTTCCATCTAATTCAATCAAAAGTTTTTCTTGATTTTAGAAAGTTTTTAATACTTAAATTCATAGCTTTCTAAAAATTGAATAACTAATTTGAGTTAATTTGGTTAATTATCTCTATTGCAAATACAGATAAGGTTGTTAATCTTGCACTTAAAGAAGAAACTTAATTTCTTAAACTGATGCAATTTGATCATTTAAATTTCAATGAAGTTGATGGCCTCATGTCCATAGAAGATTTAAGGGCTTTACGTCTTCGAAAAAAGAAAATTGAAAGTGATAAAAAATCTAGAAAGTATATTCTGGATATAAATCAAAGATATAGAAAAATGATTACCCGCAAAAGTAATAACTTTTTAAGGAATATGAACCCTTTTAAAAAGGCCGCATAAATTGTTAATCTTGATTTTGTTAATTTGTTTAACTTTGCAATTTTCAGAGTAATATTTTAATGGTGTTTCTTTGGAAGAGTTTCACCAAGAGGGGTCAATTTTTGGCCCCTTTTTGCGGAGATATTTTTTAATTCAAACTCGTTATAAAATTAAAGTAATACTTCTCTATAAGGCGAAAGTGATGTAAATCTTTTGTTTAAAGTTTTTTATTACCACTTAATGAAAACTCTATATCTTCAACTAAATCCTCTTATTAAAAAAACAAAAGTTTCACTTTATGGATCATTTCCTTTAATTTATTGAATTTTTTCATTTGCGATTTTTAATGGCTTCACCTACAAGTTGGGAATTCTATAAAGAAGTTGAAACTAAAATTCTATAGGTCAATATTTGTACACAAAATTTAGAAGGAGTAGCTATTTCGATCAATAAATGGTGGAAGAAAAGATATCCTTCATACACTATCAGAATAGTTTCTAAAAAAGAATTTGAGCTAGTAAAAATGCAAGCAGAGAATAAGGAGCTATAAAATTATTCTTTAGTAAATATTGATGCTGAATATTTAATTTTTGAAGCTATTATAAGGTCAATAAATTAAGAAACAAATGAACTCTGCATTTGCAAAAGTCTCAAATTTGAAAGTTAAGAGGACTTCTAAAATAGCTATTACTCTCGCATCATCAACTTTCTTTTTGTTTGCCTTGGGTCAAGCACCAATTTTTAAAAATATTATGGCAGGTGCCTTCTCTTGCTCTGGCTAAATAAAATACTATTTTTTAGAAAGCTAAAAAGCAAAAATAGACTATGATTGACAGTCGATCTAAACTTAGAGGGATAAACCCCTCTTTTTTAATGTTTAATAGATTTATTGCTGAAAAGATAATGACTCTTCTTATTTCTCTTTTCAGCTGATGAATATTTCCCCGCACCTATTAATTGATGCTGTGATATTAAGCGCTGCCCTTACGATAACTCTGGTATTAAGAGCAAAAGGTAATGCTGCCAAAAAAGAAAAAAAAAAAATAAATGATTACTAAAGAAGAAGAAAAAGAATTTAAAAAACCTAAATTATATAGATTTTGGAACTTTCTTATTTATGGAAGTTCCATAGCTATTGGAGTTTTCTTAGTTTATTTATATTCTGCTTATGTCTTTATAAATAAATGACTAATATCTACGGCATAGCGATTACTTATGGGGTTGTGAGTCTTTTATTACTTGGTGGGTTTGCATACTTTACTTTAAAATGAGACGATAATTTTTATATCTTCTTCAATAAAGATTTCTTAGATAAATTTTTAGATTTTTGTAGAGAATATCAACAAGAAATTCCACCTCAAAAGATGACTAAGATTTTAAGAGAATATACAGATAGATTAGATGCATTATTGATACTAGCAGACCTAAGAAGGTATTTAGAGAATAAAATTTCTAGCAAAATTTATACAAATTTTTTTAAAGTTGGAATAAATTTTTTGAAGATATTTTCCTTGCAATTATTCATAATTTGAGATTTTTTTTTGATCCTTAATCCGTACAATTTTGTTCCTCTAACCGCACACATAAAACTTGAAATTTACTATTCAAATGAATTAGAACATAGTTGTAGGCAAGGGTTAAGTCTTATGGCACTAAATGACACATTTACTATCCAAGAAATTAATTTGGATAAAAAAGATCTTTCATTTGATAATAAGCTCAAAAAAATTGAAGCTTATTGGAATAATGAATGTACAGAACATCCGAGTAACAACCATTGCAAGATTTTTTGTGATTAAAAACTTTAACTTTTAGGTATTCTTACGCTTGATTTTTACATAATACCCGTACTAAAGAATAATCAGATAGAAAAGAGGCCAAGCAAATGACTAATTTAGGTATAGAAATTTTATTTTGGGCAATTTTAATTTCTTATCTAGGATTAAGGTTTTCTCAAACTTGGAATGGATTCAAAAAACAGTATTAATTAGGAGAATAGAAAATGAAACTACAAACTCAGTTCACGGTTCCAAACAAAAAATTAAAAGATCTTGATTATGTTAAACAAGTAGATTTTTTAGAAGAAATTTTAAATAAAGAATGTATAGATTATACAAATCAAGAAGATTACCTGGTTTGTAGCAATTAAAAATCAAAAAATAGCTGTTTTTTAAAAGTAAATAAATTTTTATTAGTATTTATAAATTTTCTAAAAGGGAGTTAGCACTATGGAATTAAGATTCTTCCCAATAAATATTTTTAGAGAGACTCCAAAAGTCACTTTCTTCGATGCAGGGATAGATAGTTCTAATGGTTCAGATGTTGTGATCCATTCTGGGGAAGCTATATCTCCTCCAGATGATTTAAAAGATGAGCAATATTACGTTCACAATCATCAAATTGACCACAATTTAGTTATCACTGGAGAAAGGACATTTGTTTTAATAAATCCTTCCTGGGATGAACCTCATCATGTGATTTATTTAAATAGATCTATGGGAGCATTAGAAATTCCTATAGGAACTTATCACAGATCTATCTCAGGGAAAGAAGGTAGTATTGTTTTAAACCAACCCAAAAGAGATAAATTTTTTGATCCTTCTAAAGAATTTACCCCTCAAAAATTAGACAAAATTAATTTAATTAAGGCAAGAAAAAGTCCGCCTGTTTATTGGATTTACGAAAATAACGAAATCAAAAGAGTCCATTTTAATCCTCTAGAAAGAAAAGTTAAAACTTTTGTTTGAAATGAAAAAACATATATCCCCTAATAATAATTTAAAAAACCTGAATTTAATTATTAATTCTGATACTTATAAATTGGCTCATGAAGATATTGATCTACTTAGCAGAAATGAAATGCGTGGAGTTAGAATGCTCCTGGAAATTACCAAACCAGATTTAATCCTTGAAGAAAATAAAATTCTTTCAACCATAATTATTTTTGGAGGAGCAAGCATTACAGAAGAATCAAAAACAAAAAAGAGAATTGAAAATATTGAACAGTTAATTAAAAAAGATCATAAATCGATACTTCTAAAACGAAATTTAAATAGATTAGAAAATTTGCTTCTAATGAGTCATTACTATAAATCCGCGAGAGAGTTTTCTAAACTTGCTTCAATTAGTAATCAAAATAAAAACTGTAATTCTCACGTTATTGTGACAGGTGGGGGTCCCGGAATTATGGAAGCTGCTAATAGAGGTGCATTTGAAGCAAATTGTAAATCTATAGGGTTAAATATCAGTCTTCCTAATGAGCAAATCCCTAATTCTTTTATAACACCAGGTCTTTGCTTTAAGTTTAATTATTTTGCATTAAGAAAGATCCATTTTGTCATGCGATCAGTGGCTGCTGTATTTTTTCCTGGAGGTTTTGGAACACTAGATGAATTATTTGAACTATTGACACTTTGTCAAACAGGAATGAAAACCAAAATCCCAATTATTCTTTTTGGTAGAGAGTATTGGAAGAAGATAATTAACTTTGAATATCTAGCTGATCTTGGATTAATTGAGGATGAACACCTAAATCTTTTCGAATATGCAGACTCCGCATCAGAAGCTTGGAAAATTATCAAATCATCAAAAAATTCAGTCTAGAAGGCTTCAAGCTGACTTGATAACAAACTTTAAAGAAGATTGATTAATAAGTATTTGATATTTTGTTTTTCATGCTTTCAATCTTATTAATTAATTCATCTAACCATTCTGTATTATTTTGCTCTTGTCTTTTATGGCTTTGACTTTTTTGAGTACTCATAAATTTATTACTTTTTAGTTTTTTAAATATATCTAAAGAAATTAAATGAATCAATAAGCAATATTACCAAATCGATTGAGAAGACAAGCTTTAGTAGCATTTCATACAAACCTAACCATCACAAATTAACTCAGAAAATCTAAATCTCTTCAGTTAAGTATTTTCTACGATGTTTTTATTTGAAATTCTGATTTGAATTAGAAAAGAGTATAAATGTTCCTATGGAAAAATCATTTCTGAATTTTATTTATTGGATCCTATTAAAATCAGCTGAAAGTTACTACGGAGATTCATTAAAAACAGAAGTACCATATACACCATATTTTTAGTTTTGGTAGACCTTAATTTTTAATATTAGATCGCTAGTTTGAGAGTTATTAGTTAGAAATTAATTTATCAGAAAACACAATATGGGTTACTTATAGATTCACTACAAAATAATCTCTTACGTTGAATTTCTTTTACTGCTTGTGAATAAATTTTAGCGGTAAGGATCGCTCCAAAATTTACTAAAACTACAGTTAGAAGAAGTAGCTCAATTGCAAGGTTGGTCATAAGATTAACCTCCTTAAATTTATATAAAAACCTTATAACGTCAGAATAGGTTTTGAATAGAGTTGAAATTACTATTTTTAGCCTTGAGATTCTTTAACACTGGACTAGGTTCACAATTTTCGACACATTCTTCTAAAGAACTTTCAGAATTACTCTTAATTTCGCAACTACGAAGACAATCATAAAAAGCATACTTGGGATCTAATTCATTTTTGAATTGTTTATTTCTAAATGTATTCATGATCAAACTCCCTTTGATTTTTTTTCAAGTTGATTAATTAATTTATCCAACCAAATAGTATTATTGATCTTTTTTGTGTTTTTAAAGTATTTCGTTTTGTAAGTACTCATGAAGTGAAACCTCCAATCAGTGGATTTAATTTACAGGTGATGATTCAAATTTCCTAGAGCAAAAATACTGATTATGAATTTAGTGAAATATTTTAAAAACGATTAATTTATAGTTTGTATTTTAGGTATTTAAACTCTTGATTATTTTGTATTACCAATACTAAGTAACTTCTAAAAAAGGAAGTTAATTATGACTTACGGGAATCTAATTAAAAATAAAATTCAACATGCATTTGGTCGTTTATTTGATACGTTATCAATTGAGAGAAAATTAACTGATGCTCAAATAGAATGTATGCAATTCGGAATTTGTGATTATGCTCCAAGACAAGTTGAGGAAGTTCCCTTTTTTCACTATTAATTTGAATTCATTTTAAACGAAGGGTAATTAGGACCTCCTCACCCAATCAGGAGATCCACTAAACCAATCAGCAAGATCATCATTTTTGGGATCGAAATGATTTTCAGTTTCTAAACCATCAAGGCCAAGATTCTGGATAAGTCCATTTATTCCATCTGATTTTTGCTTACCATATCTTCTCAAGCTATTAGCTTTCTTAAGCCATGTCCATATAGTTGAATTATGTTTTGCAAACTTTTCTACATAAATTCTTTCTTCCAATGCGACAGGTTCATCTAGTGAAATCCTTTTTACAATGTCCTTAATTTTTAAACGAGTCTTGTTGGTTAAAAACATATTTATAAAAGAAGTTAATGTTTTATAAAAGTTTTTTTTATGAATGTCTTGTCAATCTTTATTTCAAGAAAAAGTATTTTTTAGAAGCTTTTCAAGGACAAATATATTTATTTAAAAACAGATATACTGAATTAGTAAAAAAGACTACTTAATTTGATTTATATAACTTATATAAAAACGAGTTCTGTATAAGTTTCTCTACATAATTTAAGATTTAATTTATAAAAATAATAAGAAAAAACTTACATTAACAGTCGATTAAAAAAGGGAGCCTTGTTCCTAAACAAAAAATTTTTACAAAAACAAAAAAGTTAAATCAAGTACTGACAGATATTTAAAAAATAAATACTATAAGTCTAAATAATTTTATAAAATTAAAAATTCATGATTAAGAATTTATTCATCGCATTAGCCTTTGCATTAATGCTTATCCATCCAAGCATTTCTATAGCTGCAGAATCTCCTGTTGATGTACAAGAAATATTCACCTCTTCAGAAAACATTGATGGAGATAATTTCAAATATCCAAAAGGAAAAGCTGAAATGCGTTTGATTAGAGTAGAAGTTGAAAATGGAGCAACTATACCAATGCACTCTCATCCTGTACCTTTACTGGGTCATATTGAAAGTGGTGAATTAACGCTTTCTGAAAAAACAGGTATCAGTAAAACCTTTAAGGAGGGGGATTCATTTGTTCTCTCAGCAAATACTCCTGCTCATACAATGGCTAATAGTGGTAATTCTTCAGCAGTGATGTGGGTTGCTGTAGCTTCAGCAGAAGGTATACCTACTTTGAATCCTGAAGAATAAATCAACCTGTTGACTCTTGCCCTTTATCGATGCTATAAATATTAGTACACTTGTACTATATAGCTATGGAGGATTGGCAGGAATGGGATTATCTAGAGGACGAAATATTAGTAAGAAAACGACGGAAGATTTGTATTACTTGCAATCACTTCAGGTACAGCACGACAAGTTCTTGTGTCACCATCCTTACCTGTCCCTTTCATCAAAAGCTTATTCCTCAAGGAGATCATCTCATTAAAGGATGTAGATATTGGAGAGAAAACAGCAGGATATTTGTTCCAGAAGCGGCTTAAAAACATATTGCTCTCCTTTAGTAAAAGCGAGCAGACCAGTAATCGTCTTCATTTTGCCTGCATGGTGTGAATAGATTTGAAATTTAGTATGAATAAAACTAAATTCAAGTTTCATAGAAACGAGTCATAGGACTAGTTTCTCGATAAAGATATTCAGATGAGAGTTTATATAAATTTCTTAGTGAGATGATCTGTTACCTTATTCAATTGACGTTAATATTTAAATAATTAGGGATTGGATGCGGGCTTTAAGCTGGACGGCAGGTCCCTTATAATACTGAATTTATTCACACTTTATTCACACTATCTAATTTTACTGAGATATATGACAGATAAAGAACCGTCTTACTGGCTAATGAAAAGTGAGCCTGATGCTTACAGCATAGATACTTTAAAAAATGACGGTGTAACTTTATGGGATGGAATAAGAAATTATCAGGCTCGAAATTTTATGAGAAAAATGAATAAAGGAGATAAAGTTTTTTTCTATCATTCGAATTGTAAACCCCCTGGTATTGTGGGACTTATGGAGGTAATAGATCTAAATATTATTGATCCAACTCAATTTGATCAAGATTCAAAATATTTTGATCCAAAATCGAAACCTGGTAATCCGAGATGGGATTGTGTAAAAGTAGCATATAAATTTAAGTCAGAAAAGATTTTAAGTTTACCTGAGTTAAAGGTTTTGTTTAATGAGGATGAGTTATTAGTCGTAAAGAAAGGAAATAGGCTATCTATATTGCCTGTCAGAAATGACATTGCAAAAATACTTCTAGAAAAAATATAAAAAATTCTTAATCCTTAAAATTCATTGAAAACATATTGCCAATATATAGTCTCGTTAAATCCCTATTTTGGAAACCTTTTTGCATCAAAAAGCCTGCAATAGCTGCTTGTAGTATTCTGTATTGATCCCAGTTAGGATGCTCCTCAACGAATTCTTTCATAGCCTTTTGAAGATTTTCTTGAAGTTCACATTTGAAACTTATTACTTCATCTTTATGATTTGGTACTTTTGAATTTTCGTCATAATTTAACTCTTGCATATTGAAAAAAACTTTTTTGAATTTAAATCTACAAAATGTAGTTTTCTCCAAAATCACAAAATCGTCAACAAGCATTATTTTGCAACAGTCTCAAGTCATAGAATAATGAGAATTCAGTCATAAAGAGGGGGGTCATGAAAATTAATTTTGTAAAATAAAAACTTACTTAAATATAAAGATTTATATAAAATCAGAGGTTTTCCACATGCTTTAGATCATCAGATATTTTTTTAAAAAAAACTGTGGAAAAATTGTGAAAAATTTTTCTTGGGAGGGGGAAATATTTTCCAAAATTTCCAATTTTATTTATCTTTTAATCCATTGATTCCCACATTTTTTTTATTTCATAAAATAAAGTTTGTGCTATTGGTATAGGCCAATACATTTCGAAGGATCTAGTTTGGTCTTGGCTTTCAAAAACAAACCTTAAACTCCATTCATTCTTTTTTCCCTCTAACTGAATATACCAAGGAAGTTTTTCTAATTCCAAAGTAATAGATTCTTCATCCATTAGTTGATCCTTAACAACTAATAATTGTTCATTAATTCTTAAAAGTAGAAGGTAAAGTGAATAGAATTCACTCTTTTGTAACTCGATTGACCAATTATCAACACCAATTAAAAAGCAAAATTTGCCTTTTTTAAAATCTCTAAGTAATCTCCATCCTTTTTGGTCTTTTACCAAAATTAGCCTGGAAGTAAGTCTGGTTGATCTTGTTCATCGCTTAGTTCAATAATTGACCTTTGAACGGGTTTAATAGTTGACTCCTCTAACAAGCCGTCAAAATCATCAAAACGTCTTTGTTTAGCTCTGAAAGCGATTTTCACTGTAGTTAAATATCTATTAGTTGATTTTCTTATCAAGCTCTCACCTCTCTTTGCAAGATCATTAGAATCAATTCCTGCATTATTAGATATGTTCATTAAAAAAAATTTTTACTATAGAATGTATTTTACAGTTTTTTAGACCTTTTCAAAACATAAATTACAAAAAGAACTTAATTGATTTAAATAATTTCATATGGAAGAAAGTTTATCAGGAACACTTGCTATTGATTTAGGGAACACTAATACTGTCGTAGCTTTTCAAGATCATAACGATATAAATTCTGTTTTAGTTGAAATACCGAACATTACATCATCTCCAGGAGTTATTCCCTCAGCAGTTTGGTTCGAGGAACCTTCAAAGATTCCTAAAATTGGTATTAGTGCTCTTAAAATGAGGGATAACTCAAATTCTGATTTATTTTTTCATTCGAACTTTAAAAGATTAATTGGAAATTCAATTGAAAAAATTAACCAAAAAAATATTTTAACTCCTAATGAATGCGGCGAAAAATTTTTTCAAATATTGTGGTCAAACATTCCGCACAAGTATGAGATCAAAAGACTTGTTGTAACTGCTCCTATAGATACATATAAGGGTTACAGAGAATGGTTAGTTAACCTTTGCAAGGAATTATCTGTAGATGAAATAGCTCTTGTTGATGAGCCCACTGCGGCAAGTTTAGGAATAAATGTACCATTTGGCTCAAAAATTATGACGTTAGATATTGGTGGAAGTACAGTCGATATGAATATAGTCAAAATAGAAGGAGGAGAAGGAAAATCTAGTCCAATAGCTGAACTATTAAAATTTAAAGGAAATGATGTAAGCTCAATTTCAAAACAAAAAATAAGGTGTGCTGAAATAATTGGAAAAACAGGCTCAAAAATTGGTGGGAAAGATATTGATCAATGGATAGTTGATTATTTTATTCCAGGTATCAATTATATTAATAATCTTTCAAAGGCAGAAAAAATAAAATGTAAACTCAGCTCATCTGAAATCAAATATGAAAATGAATATCCAATAAAATTATTTACTGAACAAGATAAAGAAGGTGAGTTTTACCTAAGTAAAGAAATATTTGAGAAAATACTCATTGACAATAATCTTCTTAATCATCTTAACTCTTTACTTAAAGATTTATTAAATCAAGCAAGAGGTAAATATTGCACAGTTGACGACTTAAATGCAATTGTATTGGTTGGTGGAGGAACTCAAATACCCTTAATTAAGGAATGGATAACAAAAAAATTTCCAAAAATTCAAATAAAATCCCCACCCCCTATTGAATCTATAGCTTTGGGAGCTTTAGCAATGACCCCGGGGGTAAAAATTAAAGACATATTAAACAAAGGAATATCTATAAGATTATTTAATAAAAGAGAGCAAAAACACTTTTGGCATCCAATTTTTTGTAAAGGTCAAACATGGCCAACAGAAACACCATTTAAACTTATCCTTCAAGCCAGTAAAAAGAATCAGGAAATATTCGAAATAATAATTGGAGAGACACAAAAAGAAAGAGCCTATGATGTTATTTATGAAAATGGTTTACCAAAGTTATCAGAAATTCAAAATGAAGAAGAAATTATAAAATGGAACAAAAAACCACTCAAAATAGTATTAAAAAATAAATCTAATACTGGAGAAGACACCTTGAAACTTTTTTTTAAAATTACGAAAAATGCTGATTTATTAGTTAAGTGTTTTGATATAAAAGATGAATTTTTTGGAGAATATAATTTAGGAAATATCTTCTGAATGATAGCTATTCAAGAAAAACTCCTTCTTCATTATCAACATTATTTAAACGTAAACTAATACTTTCAATTTTACTAGTTAGCACTTTTTTACCACAAAAATCTGGTTGAATAGGTAATTCTCTATGACCTCTATCTACCATTACTAATAACATCACTCTTTGAGGTCTTCCCCATGAATATAAAGCATCCATTGCGGCTCTAATTGTTCTACCTGTGTAAATTACATCATCTATTAAAAGAATTTCTTGTTTCTCAATAGGAGTTGGAATATCTGCAGCTTGTATTAGGCGAATTCCAACTCTATTTTGGTCATCTCTATAAAAAGTTGGATCAATTGTTCCTTTTCTAACTCTTATACCTGTTCTAGAGAATAATTCCTTTTCTAGAACTTCAGTCAGCTCAATTCCTCTAGTCGGGATGCCAACCAATAGAAGGTTATCCAGTTTTTTTACTTTTTCAATAATTTCGCAAGTTAAACGCGAAATAGTTTTTCTAAGCTCAACATCAGTTAGTATTACGATCTTTTTTGTTTTCTTTGACATGATTTATCAAGAAATGAAATTAATCTAATATTTTCATAAATTAGCAAAAGCTAACTATATTAAATATAAATTGTTAAAGAGTAACGTTTGAAGCTAAATTTAAGGTTGGATCAGTTAAAAATGAATTTGATCTAAATATGTCAAAGAATAGCAGCAAAAATATAAAAAGTTTAAGTGTTCCTCAGAGCCCTGTTGTTCTCGCAATACTTGATGGATGGGGATATCGAAATGAAAAATCAGATAATGCCATAAAAAGTGCCAGTACACCAATCATGGATTCGTTGTGGCATGCTTACCCCCACACCCTTATAAGTGCTAGTGGATCTGATGTAGGCCTCCCAGATGGTCAAATGGGCAATTCAGAGGTGGGTCACCTTACCATTGGTTCGGGAAGAATAATACAACAAGAACTTGTAAGAATTTCAAATATTGTAAAAAATAATCAATTAGGCTTGGTAAATGAGTTAAAAGAGATGGCTGCTTCATTAAAGAAAAATAATTCTACTTTGCATATCACGGGATTATGTTCCGATGGAGGAGTTCATAGTCATATAGATCATTTATTAGGTCTAATAAAATGGGCATCTGATAATAAACTTAAAAAAGTTGCAATCCATATTATTACTGATGGAAGAGACACTCCTGCAAAAAGTGCTTCAAAATATCTAAATCAAATAGAATCATGTATAAAAAAATTTAACGTAGGCGAAATAGCTTCAATATGCGGAAGATATTGGATAATGGATAGAAATCTTTTATGGGAAAGAACAAAAAAAGCGTATTCTAATTTAACTGATCCAGATATTCAAATAACAAATGTTTCTCCTAAAGATTATATAGAAAAAAGTTATGACAAAAACATAACCGATGAATTTATAGAGCCTATACGAATGTCTAATAACTATCTTAAAGATGGGGATAGTTTGATTTGCTTCAACTTTCGTCCAGACAGAGCAAGACAAATAGTCAAATCCCTTTCTGTCAATAAATTCTCAGACTTTGAAAGAAAAAATTATCCAAATTTAGATTTTGTTACTTTTACTCAATATGATCCGAACTTTCCCGTTAAGGTTGCATTTCCTCCTGAATCACTAAATAATTTTATAGGCCAAATAGTTTCAGAAAACGGACTTAAACAATACAGAACCGCAGAAACTGAAAAATATCCTCACGTAACATACTTTTTCAATGGAGGAGTTGAAATACCTTTACCTGGAGAAGAGAGACATTTGATTCCATCTCCAAGAGTCGCAACTTATGATATGGAACCCGAAATGTCTGCGGACGAATTAACCATTAGTTGCTCTAAAGCAATTAAAAGCGGGAATTATGCTTTTGTCGTAATCAATTTTGCCAATCCTGATATGGTTGGTCATACAGGCAACATGGATGCAACAATCAAAGCCATAGAAAAAGTAGATAAATGTGTAGGTCAAATAGTTAATGCTACTGGAGAAATGGGCGGTAGCATGGTTATTACAGCCGATCATGGTAACGCAGAGGTAATGAAAGGATCCGAAGGAGAACCATGGACAGCACACACAACAAATAAAGTTCCATTAATTTTGATTGAAGGTGAAAAAAGAAAAATACCAAGTATGGGAAATGAAATTAATTTAAGAGAAAACGCAGGCTTAGCAGATATTGCTCCCACTTTATTGCAATTATTAAATCTACCAATACCAAGAGAAATGACAGGCAAATCCCTTATTCAAGAGATTGAATTAAAGGGGTATAATAAGGTCGTACAACACGTTTAATATTAATAAGAGTTTTTAAACCATGATTCAAATTATTAGTTGGATTTGGGTATTTTCTGGAGTTTTTCTAATTCTCTTAGTTTTACTTCATAGTCCCAAAGGTGATGGAATGGGAGGAATAGCCGCCAGCGGAAGCTCTATGTTCAACAGCGCGAGTAGTGCAGAAGCCTCTCTAAACAAAATAACATGGACTTTTTTAGTGATATTTTTATCTCTCGCAATTATTCTTAGCGCTGGTTGGATTTCATAAAAGTTAAAAAAAGGGATCATTTTGAATGATCCCTTTTAAAAATTATTAAAAACTAGTGTTTAGTTAGTAATCAAAGTCGCCGCCCATACCCGGAGCTCCTGCTGGGGCAGCTGAATCTTTTTTCTCAGGTAAATCTGCAACTATGCATTCAGTGGTTAGAACCATTCCTGCTATTGAAGCTGCATTTTGCAATCCTGAACGTGTAACTTTTGCAGGATCAACAATACCGGCGGAGGACATATCTACATATTCTCCAGTAGCAGCATTGAATCCATCATTAAATGGTTTAGTTTTTACATTTTCAGCAATCACAGCTCCATTAGAACCTGCATTCTCAGCAATTCTCATAAGAGGAGCAGTAAGTGAAGCTTCAACAATGTTAGCTCCAATTAATTCCTCTCCTTCTAAATTTTTATCAGCCCATTCTTTCAGAATAGGAGATAAATGAGCGAGAGTTGTTCCTCCTCCAGGTACAATTCCCTCTTCAACAGCTGCTTTTGTTGCATTAATAGCATCCTCAAGACGAAGCTTTTTATCCTTCATCTCAGTTTCTGTAGCAGCACCAACCTTAATCACTGCTACACCTCCAGCTAATTTAGCCAGACGTTCTTGAAGCTTTTCTTTATCGTATGAGGAATCTGTTTCATCCATTTGCTTCTTAATTTGATCACATCTAGCTTTAACAGCTTGCTCATTACCTTCAGCAACAATAGTTGTAGTCTCCTTATTGATAGTTATTCTTCTACCAGTTCCGAGCATATCTAAGGTGGCATTCTCTAATTTCAAGCCTGCATCTTCAGTAATCAGTTGTCCATTAGTTAAAACAGCCATATCTTCAAGCATGGCTTTTCTCCTATCGCCAAATCCAGGGGCTTTTACTGCAGCAACATTTAACACTCCTCGCAATCTATTGACAACAAGAGTTGCTAAAGCTTCCTTTTCAATGTCTTCTGCAATAATAACTAGTGGTTTACCAGTTTTAGCAATTTGTTCCAAAACGGGAACCAAATCTTGCACCAGAGCAATTTTTTTATCAGTCAGAAGGATATATGGTTCATCTAAAACAGCCTCCATTCTCTCCGTGTCTGTCGCGAAGTAAGGTGAGATATAACCTTTATCAAAGCGCATCCCCTCAGTAACTTCTAGTTCAGTAGTCATTGATTTTCCTTCTTCTAAAGAAATAACACCTTCTTTTCCAACTTTATCCATAGCATTGGCAATCATTTGACCAACTTCTTCATCGTTACCAGCAGCGATAGTTCCACATTGAGCTATAGCATTGCTATCGCTTATAGGTTTGGAATTCTCTTGAATTTTACCAACTAAAAATTCAGTCGCTTTATCGATTCCTTTTTTAAGGGTAATTGCATTAGCTCCTGCAGCAACGTTTCTCAGCCCTGCTTTAACCATTGCATGAGCTAGAACAGTGGCTGTTGTAGTACCATCCCCAGCAGCATCATTAGTTTTTGAAGCAGCTTGTCTGATTAAAGCGACCCCTGTGTTTTCAATGTGATCCTCTAATTCAATCTCTTTAGCGATTGTGACACCATCATTAATGATTTGTGGAGCACCAAATTTTTTCTCAAGTACAACATTCCTTCCTTTTGGTCCAAGCGTTACAGCCACAGACTCAGCAAGGATATCAATTCCTCTCTCGAGCGCTCTACGAGCTTGCTCATTGTAAATAATTCTTTTAGCCATGTTTAGGCAGTGGTTTAGTAATAAGTTTTAATAATTTTTGAAACAAATAATTTAGCTTACTACAGCTAAAATATCCTTTTCTGAGAGCAAGACATATTCATCTCCTCCCAATTTAATGTCTGTACCAGCATATTTGCTGTACAAAACTTTATCGCCAATACTCACTTCTGGAGTTTGTCGAGAACCATCGTCATTAAGTTTGCCAGGGCCTACCTGAGCAACTTCTCCAACCTGTGGTTTTTCTTTAGCTGAATCAGGCAAAAGAATGCCCCCAGCAGTTTTTTCCTCAGATGCGGAAACTTTAATAAATATTCTATCTCCCAGTGGTTTTACTGTAGAGACTGTAAGTGAAACAGCTGCCATAGATTAATGGAGGATCATGATTGAGACGCTTTGCGTCATAAAAGTGGAAAGAGAAATTCTCTAACCGTATCATCAACAACATAATCTGCAAAGCAGCAATTAAACCATACTTAAACTGTGCGGGTGGCCGAACCCATTTAACGAATCTACCCATGAGGTGGTAGTATTTTCGGATTATGAGCTGTTAAATCAGCAATTCATCACCAATCAATAAAAATGGTAGCAACTCCATCAACTTCTTCACAAACAAAAGGCGTAGTTCGTCAGGTAATTGGCCCAGTTCTAGATGTAGAATTTCCAGCAGGGAAATTACCCAAGATATTAAATGCTTTAAGAATTGAAGCTAAAAATCCAGCAGGACAAGATATAGCGCTCACTGCAGAAGTCCAACAGCTCTTAGGTGACCATAGAGTAAGAGCAGTGGCAATGAGCGGCACAGACGGCCTTGTAAGAGGCATGGAGGCAATCGACACAGGAGCCCCAATATCTGTACCTGTAGGAGAAGCAACTTTAGGAAGAATATTTAATGTTTTAGGAGAACCAGTAGATGAGCAAGGACCAGTAAATACAAAAGATACTGCTCCTATTCATAGAGCTGCGCCAAAGTTAACTGACCTCGAAACTAAGCCAAAAGTTTTTGAAACTGGTATTAAAGTTATCGACCTTTTAGCTCCTTACAGACAGGGAGGAAAAGTTGGATTATTCGGAGGAGCTGGTGTTGGGAAGACAGTTCTTATTCAAGAGTTAATTAATAACATCGCAAAAGAGCACGGTGGAGTTTCTGTTTTTGGCGGTGTAGGGGAAAGAACTAGAGAAGGGAACGACTTATATGAAGAATTTAAAGAATCGGGAGTTATTAATGCAGATGATTTAACTCAATCAAAAGTTGCTTTGTGTTTTGGACAGATGAATGAGCCACCAGGCGCAAGAATGAGAGTAGGCTTATCAGCACTTACAATGGCCGAACATTTTAGAGATGTGAATAAACAAGACGTCCTACTTTTTGTTGATAACATTTTTAGATTCGTTCAAGCTGGTTCTGAAGTATCTGCATTACTTGGAAGAATGCCTTCAGCTGTTGGATACCAACCGACTCTGGGAACTGATGTTGGTGAATTGCAAGAAAGAATTACATCTACATTAGAAGGATCAATAACATCTATCCAGGCTGTTTACGTACCTGCAGACGACCTAACAGACCCTGCACCAGCTACAACATTTGCCCATTTAGATGCTACTACCGTTCTTGCTAGAGCTCTTGCAGCTAAGGGAATTTATCCAGCAGTTGATCCATTAGACTCAACGAGCACTATGCTACAACCTTCAGTCGTTGGCGATGAGCATTATAAAACAGCCAGAGCTGTCCAATCAACTTTACAAAGATACAAAGAACTTCAAGATATTATCGCAATTCTTGGTTTAGATGAGCTATCTGAGGAAGATAGATTAACAGTAGACAGAGCTAGAAAAATTGAAAAATTCCTCTCACAACCTTTCTTCGTAGCAGAAATATTTACAGGAATGTCTGGTAAATATGTAAAATTAGAAGATACCATTGCTGGTTTCAATATGATTTTGTCAGGTGAATTGGATGATTTACCAGAACAGGCATTTTACCTAGTTGGTAATATTGATGAAGTTAAAGCAAAGGCTGAAAAAATAAAAGCAGAAAAATAAATATTCAAATATATATTTAACCTTCAATAATTTAAATTAATGGCAATTTCTCTAAAAGTTTTAGCTCCTAATAAAAATGTTTATCAAGGCGAAGCTGAAGAAGTAATCCTTCCTAGTACTACTGGGCAACTTGGTATACTACCAGGACACATCTCTTTAGTTACTGCTATAGATATTGGCGTTTTAAGGCTAAGAATGAATTCCCAGTGGAAATCAATAGCTCTTATGGGAGGCTTCGCTGAAATTGAATCAGATGAAGTTATAGTTTTAGTAAATAATGCTGAAATTGGTTCTGAAATTGATGTTCAAAATGCTGAACAAGATCTTAAAGAAGCAAAATTATTAATTAGTAAATTTTCTGAAAATGAAAAAAATCCAGAGAAAATTAAAGCCTTGAAAGAGGTTTCAAAGGCTGAGGCTAGGATTCAAGCTGCAAAGAACTAAAAATTAAGCGGTTCCACAAAAAGTTACTTCAGGAAACTTTAATTTGGCTTCTTCTAATTTTTTTGTCTTACCTTCTTCTTGCCAATAATTTATCACTTCAGTAGCTTTATTCAATATCTCTACTCTTTCGTTATCTGTTATCCAACCTTTATTTTCAAGTTCACTTTTTAATTTTTCCCAAGCATCATCTCTTGGCCAAAATTGATAGGCAGTAAGAGGACTTGGGCCTCCACCTACTATTTGATCCACTGCCAAAGCCACATTATCAGGCAACCACAATACTTTAATTATGAACCTTCCTTCATCAGGTTTAGGGGTATAACCAGTAGGTACTCCATCTTCATCAATAGTGGCAGCTGCTAATACAGCTGTGGCACCCATCATTCCTGAATTAGGAGAAGAATTTTTAGAGTTTGGTGCATCAATGTTTTTTTCTGTTTTATTTTGATTGAACTTATCTGATGAGGTCATTCACTTATATATGTTTAATAAATAATTTATCAGTTTATGGTCACATTTTGATTAATTTATTCAAAATTTCTTGATTTTAGTTATTGAAAACTTTTAAACAGGATTTTTATCTATCATGAGGAACTTCATAAAAATCATAAATAGTGGCTTCCAATGAATCCCAAAGATCTTTGGGAATATCGTTTTCTTCTGCAAACATGCCAAGCTGACTAGCTAAGCCTCTTGCTTGAGAAAGTTTCGAATCATATGAATCGGACTTATTCATTTTTGAGCTTTAAACTTAATAAAAAATAAATCTATTAACTTGATAAGTCAAATTTCAAAATTCTAAATCAGAAATTTCTTTTAGTGCAGCAATACTTAAAACTTCTGGGCTTGTATCCGCGACAAGGACATCATCTTCTATTCTTATCCCAATGCCTTTCCATTTGTCAGCTATAGGGGGTTGTCCCTCAGGGACTGGAATCCTATCACTTATGTAGATCCCAGGCTCCACTGTAAGAATCATTCCATTCTGTAAGGGCACTTCATAGTCCCCCATTCTGTACGCTCCAACATCATGAACATCTAAGCCGAGCCAATGTCCGGTTCTATGCATGTAAAGATGTTTGTAGGATTGATTCTCTATTATCTCCTCAGTACTGCCAGACAATAAACCAATTTCTTTTAACCCTTCTACAAGAATTATTAAAGCAACATTATGTACAACACTAGAATTCGATCCCTTTACAGCACTTTTTATTGCATTTTTCTGCGCATTCAATACGATTTCATAGATAACTTTTTGTTCATTAGAAAATTTACCACCTATTGGAATAGTTCTTGTTATGTCTCCATTGTAATAATCAATTAGTGAGCAGCCAGCATCGACCAACAATAAATCTTCTTTCTTCAATGGTGAGTTATTTGAAGTGTAATGCAAAATACAGGCATTATCTCCTGAAGCGACAATAGAGTTATATGCAGGTCCTCTAGCTCCTTTTTCCAAAAAGAATCCCTCTAAAATACCCTGAATTTGCCTTTCATTTTTCTTAGATGATATAGATTCTCTTACTAGTTCATGAGCTTCTGCTGAAATTTGTACAGCCTCTCTCATTCTATTAATTTCAAATTCACTTTTTATTAATCTCATCTCATTTAAATAAATTTCTGGAGATTTTATTGAATTTGCACCAATCCCTGATCTTGATCGATTTTCAAGTTGTTGTGAAAATGTCTCGAGTACTATTTTCTCAATTAAAGGATACTTACCTATTGAAAAAACAAGTTCATCAGAACCATTTATATAACTTGGAAGTAAATCTCCTAGTTCGGTTATTGAATGAGCCTTGTCAGCCTTAAACTCTTTTTCTGCGCCTTGTAAACCCCATCTAAAGCCGTGCCAGACTTCACTTATAACATCTTTGGGAGCGACAAACATAATAAATCTCTCTCCCTTTGGTTTATGCGATAAGAAGAGAGCAACTGCATCCGGCTCATCGAAACCAGTTAAATACCAAAAATTACTATCTTGTCTAAAAGGGTATTCACAATCGGCATGATGCTTTACAAGATTAGCTCCTGGGATAATCGCAGCTTTTCCATCTAATTTATTTAGGAAAATTTCCCTTCTTTTTTCAAAAACTTTATGGTCAGGTTCAAACATAAATTGTTTATTGGCGTGTTTAAAAAAAAAATGGAAGAATGAATTAAAACAGATTTAGTATCTAATCTACTTTAATGGAACCAAGTGTTTACGGTTTGATTCTGCTTATAATTATTATTTTAATTGGATCAGCATGTTGTTCGGGAGTAGAAGCAGCTTTTTTAGCTGTAAATTCAATTAGAATTTTAGAAATTGCCTCTAGTCAAAAGCCAAAAAGTTCTGCGAATCAACTTCTAAAACTTAGAAAACATCTTGGACGGACACTAACTGTAATTACTATTACTAATAATGGATTTAATATAATCGGCAGTCTTATTTTAGGAGTATACGGAGCATTGGTAATTAATAGTAGTTTTGGTTTAACCGTTTTTTCTATAGCTTTTTACATATTGGTAGTTTTAGTAGGAGAAGTACTACCCAAAGCTCTTGGCACAAGATTTTCAGTTCAAATAGCATTATTATCCGTTCCTATCTTGAGAATATTAAATACTTTAATGAGGCCATTCTTAATATTAATAGAACAGATATTTCCAGTTATTACAGCAGAAAACGAAATTTCAACTGATGAAGAAGAAATTAGACAAATGGCAAAAATTGGAAGTCAGAAAGGTTTTATAGAAGCCGATGAGGCAGCAATGATATTTAAGGTTTTTCAATTAAATGATTTAAAAGCTAAAGACTTAATGACCCCTAGGGTATCGGCACCTTGTCTTGATGGGTCTTCAAATCTTGATGAAATTTCAAAACTCATAATGTCTGATAGCTCTCCATGGTGGGTTATTTTGGGAGATAAAGTTGACAAAATACAAGGGGTAGTAAAGCGTGAAAAAATGTTGGCAAAATTAATTAATGGGGAAAATAAAAAATTACTATCAGAAATTTGCGAAACTGTGGATTACATTCCCGAAATGATTAAAGCAGATCAATTATTAACTAAATTTGACAAGAATCATAAAGGAGTGAAAGTAGTAGTAGATGAATTCGGGGGATTCGTGGGAATTATTGATGCAGAAGCTGTGTTATCTGTTTTAGCCGGTTGGTGGAAAAATAAATCATGAAACAGTTTAAAATTAAAGATAATTATTTACTTTTAAAAAAATGGTGGGAATCTATTGACCTTACCAATTATGAAAAAAGTTTTCTTAATAGAGAAATAATTTCTTTTAATCAACAACTTTTAAGACTCAAAGAAAAAAAAATAAGAATTGGCGTATATGGTAAATCAGGTGTAGGAAAATCTTCTGTTTTAAATTCTTTATTAAAAAAAGACACATTCAAAACAGATATTATAAATGGGACTACAAAAGAAATACAATCGGAAACTTGGGCTCTTAAAGATAAAACACTCAATAGTTTAGAGTTGCTAGATTCTCCAGGCTTTGATTTCTGCAATATCAAATACCCAGATAGAGTATATTCTTGTATAAATCATTCAGACCTTATTTTATTCATAGTTTCGGGGGATTTAAATAGAAATGAGTTAAGCGAAATCAGCTCTTTTATAAAAGATGGAAAAAAAATTATTGTAATTTTAAACAAAATCGATCTATTTAATAAAAATGAATTAAAAGAAATAATTGAAAATATAAAGTTTAAGCTTCCAAAAGATTTAAATATTCCAGTAATTATTAATGATGAAAACAATCTGAAAAATTACATAACAAAATTAATAAATCAATATGGTGAAATACTACTAACACTAAATTCTTTTCAATTAGCTGACAAATTGTTTCTGCAGATAAAAGAGCAAAGATTGAAAAGAAGGCAGAAATTAGCGCAGTCAACTATTGGGAAATTTTCGACTATAAAGGCATCCGCAGTAGCTCTTAATCCTTTTATTTTATTTGATGTTGCTGGCTGTTTAGCACTAGATACTGCATTGATTAGCGAATTAAGTAAGATTTATGGCTTAAAGTTGAAAAGTGAATCTAAAAGAAAAATATTTAAAAATATATCCATCAATAATTTATGCTTGGGAGTCACTCAAATCGGCGTCAATACCTTTTTCAACCTTATTAAGAAAGTATTTCTATTTACAGCACCTTTTACTAACGGGCTTTCATTATTACCCTATGGACCCATAGCAATTATTCAAGCAGCAATCGCAATCCATTCTACAAAAATCCTAGGGAAATTAGCCGCAAAAGAGATATTTATAAGAAGCAAAACTTCTTTTATAGAACCCGCTATTATGGTGCAAAAATTGACTTTTAATGACCCAGAGATTTTTAACCACATAAATATTTATTTTTTAAATAGAAATTTAAATAATAATTTTGTTAGCATTCTGCCTTAAAACTTAAATGGAAAAAAGCATTGCATTATTTGGTACAAGTGCAGATCCACCTACCATTGGACATAAAAAGATACTTGAAGAATTATCCAAAATATATTCTTTTACAATTGGTTATGTTAGTAACAACCCCAACAAAAATCACAAAGAAGATATCTCAATTCGTAGCCATTTATTAAAAACTCTTATTGAAGATTTAGATAATCCTAAAATTTTATTTAATCAAAGTGTTAGTAGCCAATGGGCATTAGAGTCAATTAAAAAATGTAAAAGAATTTATGAATTAAATAGTCTCGATTTTGTTATTGGGAGCGATTTAATTAAAGATATTTTCTACTGGAAAAATTTTGATAAAATTACTGATGAGGTTAGTTTTTTAGTAATTTTAAGAGAGGGATATCCTATTGAATCAAGTACTCTAAAATGTTAGAAACTTATAAAGTGAAATTTACGATTTCAACCATAAAAATCCCAAACATTTCAAGTTCTAAGCTCAGGTCAAACTTTAATTATTCTAATTTACCAACTTCATTAATAGATATTGTTAAAAAGAATAATTTATATGAATCTACTAAATTAGTTGAATGAAGTTTTTACTTGCTCAAATTAATCCAGTTGTTGGTGATTTAGAGGGCAATGCAAAGAAAATACTTTGTACCGCTTCAAAAGCTAGCTCAACTTCTGCTGATTTCGTTCTTACTCCAGAATTATCACTATGGGGATATCCAGCAAACGACCTACTTCTAAAAAAAAATTTAATCAAAAATCAATATCAAATTCTTGACCAATTAGCCCTAGATATTAATAAAAAATATGGAAACTTAAGTATCACAGTAGGGATAGCTGAGATAATAAATGATTCTTTTTTCCCAAATCTTTATAATTCTATTGCATTGCTCGAACGCGGTGAGTGGAAAATAATTGCTCGTAAAATTATTCTTCCTACCTATGAAGTATTTGATGAGAAAAGATACTTTAGATCAGAAGAAAAAGTTTCCGTATTAACAAAAGAAATTAATAATAAAACTTGGCGACTTGGCTTTACTATATGTGAGGATTTATGGGTTAACAGAAATATAGAAGGTAGAGGAATTCATAAAAAGAATCCTATTTTTGATTTAAAGAAAAAAAAAGTTGATATCTTAGTTAACTTATCCGCCTCCCCATATACCTTCAAAAAGTTAGAGCTAAGATCCAAAGTTTCGAGTTATGCTGCACAATATCTTAAAGTACCGCTGATATATGTTAACCAGATTGGAGCAAATGATAATTTAATTTTTGATGGAAATAGTTTTATTCTTGATAAGAATGGATCTAAAATTAAGCAATTAAAATCTTTTTCAGAAGACCTCTCCAGTTGGGACATTGAGCAAACAAAACCTCAAAAAAATGAATTTGAAAAATCTGAGATGTCATCAATTTTTGATGCATTAGTCCTTGGTGTTAGGGATTATGCTCAAAAATGCGGTTTTAAAACAGCTTTAATTGGACTAAGTGGTGGCATTGATTCGGCACTAGTTTCAGCAATTGCGACAGCTGCTCTTGGCGGTAATAATATTTATTGCATCTCAATGCCCTCTAAGTGGAGCTCATCTCATTCAAAGAGTGATGCGAAAGATTTAGCGAGAAGATTAAAAATAAATTTTAATAGCATCCCAATTGAAAACCTAATGAATTCTTTTGAAGAATCTTTTATGAAAACCATATCTTTCGAGATGGCTGAAATAACAAATCAAAATATTCAATCAAGGATCAGAGGAACACTTCTGATGGCTTTAGCAAATCAAGAAAAGCATTTATTACTTTCAACAGGAAATAAATCAGAGCTAGCTGTAGGATATTGCACACTTTATGGTGATATGAATGGGGGATTATCTGTAATTGGTGATTTATATAAAACTAATGTTTTTAAATTATGCAATTGGCTTGATAGTGAAGAATCAATAAATCATAGAAAGTCATATATGTTAGATACTAATGTAAATATAATTGGGGAAAATATCCGCACGAAAGCTCCAAGTGCCGAATTAGGTCCTGATCAATTAGATACTGATTCTCTCCCGCCTTATTCTATTTTAGATAATATTCTTAAAGGAATTATTGAAGAAAAAAAAGATTTACTACAGCTAGAAGAAGATGGTTATAAAAAAGATTTAATTTTAAAAATTATCTCACTCATAAAAAAAGCGGAATTCAAAAGAAAGCAGGCTCCTCCAATCCTAAAACTGAGCAGCCAATCATTAGGAAGCGACTGGAGAGTTCCCATAGCAATATCTTATTAATCACCATAAAAACACTGTTGGATTTTTTTTAAAGGCCGTTTAACTGAATCAAGATTAATACCTTTTTTGATAGCAAGAATTATGCCTGCAGCTTCTAAATAATTGTCCACTTCAAAAAGATTGGGGTAATCATAAAACTCATTTGTCACTTTTAATGTATTTTGATTTTTTACAGAGATAATATTTAAACCTTTTTCAATTCCTGCTAGTACTGCTTCTCCACCTAGTGCTCCATTAGGAACAACAATAGATTCAATCTGATCGGGGTGTAGTGAGATTGATTTATTTTTAGCGGGCAATTCAACAATGTCAGGTGCATTACTTAACCCAATCAGTACTGAAGGTAAAAAGGTGAATCCTATTTCTTCTGCAGCTGCACGAGGATCTAAATTTTCATTCAATTCAATTGGATTTAAAGCAGGTGCGTGAGCACAGGGAACTTTTAAAAATTTGCTAATTAAATGACTTATAACTGCTTCGACTCCAGAAATAGGATCAACCCCTTTCCCCTCTCGATAGATATTTGTCTCTAAAGAATCTGAATCATCTGGAAATTTTGCCACAATTGCTATTGCCGTAACTCCTTTTTCTATTAAACATTTTCCAGCATCAATTAGAGCATCAGGATTTTCAATTGTGCCACCACTGATTTTTGAAGAATCAGGATCAATAACTATGTTAAATGGCTTTTTTGTAATCACATAAGAATGAATATTAATACCTAAAGTAGAAACACATGCATCAGCAACTTGTAAATGTCTCACTAATATTTCTTTTTCAATGGCTGAGTCAAAAATTATTCCAATTTTCTGTTGCTTTACCCTTTTTAAACCGATTTCTCCTTTAGCAAGTCGGTCTAAACTATAACCCTCAACATAAAAAATATTTTTATCTTTTTCAGAAAGAGTGCCCCCATTCATAACATTTGGATGAGTAATTAAACATCCACTTGCCGATGCTAATAATTTAGCGGTTGGAAGTGCATCCCCAGCAAAACCTCCTACTTCACAACCAATACCAGTTGGAACAATAAATATTGTTGGTGAATTTTCCATTTTTAAAAATATTTCAATTTATATTTTTTAATTAGCTAAGACAGCTTTTATTTTAAGTTTTTTTGTTCCAAAAGAGTCAATAGAATTTTGAATATCAACAATTGACCATCGAATTAAGTCACCTTTTTTTTCTAAATTTGCAATGATAAATTTCCTTAAATTTTTTAATTTTATTGAAACTGGCCAATCTAAATAATAATCAACTGAACTTAATTTCATTTTTGATATTTACCAAATTGATCATTATATAAATCATCTTCGACATCTTTACCAATAACAATATTCAAATCTGACTTAGGATATGCCACACATAAGAGTGCAAAGCCCTTTTCCCTTAAATCATCATTTAATCCCATCGCATCCTCTTGATCTACAGATCCTTCCAATATCATGGATGCACAATCCGTACAAACTCCTGAACAACAACTACTTGGTAAATCTATTCCATTCTTTTTTGCCGCTGAAATAATATCTTGATCATCAGAACATAAAAAACTAAAAGTCTTTTGCTCAAATTGAACTTTGATATTGTATTCAGGCATATCCTAAATCTAATTACTAAACTGCTGAACCTCCTACAACTTCTAATATTTCTTGAGTAATTGCTGCTTGTCTAGCTTTGTTATAGGTTAGATTCAAAGTACTTGCTAATTCTTTAGCATTATCACTCGCATTATTCATCGCGGTCATCCTGCAAGCGAGTTCTGAAGCTGCTGACTCTTGAAGAGCTCTTAGTACCTGATTCTGTAAATATAATGGTAATAACGAATCTAATAGTTGATCAGGACTTTGTTCAAAAACAATATCCGATGGTAATTTACCTGAATCACTTTTTTCAATATTAGATTTTTCAACAAGTAACTTACTATCTTTTGTAGTCAACCTAAAAATTTCATCATTTTCCTCAGCAATTCCTTGAGGGTCAAGTGGCAATAGTGTTTGAACGACAGGTGCGCAGCTAACTAGAGTAATGAATTTCGTGTAGATAATTTCCACCCTATCAGAATTTTCTGAAAGAAATTCAGCTAAAATCTCATTTGTAACTCCTTCGGAGTCCTTGACTGTGGGTACCTGTTCTAGTTCTTTGAAAGTACTTTTAATTACATACCTATCCTTTCTATTTTGAAAATATCCAATAGCTTTCTTCCCTACCAAAATTAAATTTGGCTGAAAACCTTGTTTGACTAATTCTGCATATCTTATTTCTACCTTTTTTATAATATTTGTGTTGTAACCACCGCATAAACCTCTATCTGCAGTTATACAAACCAAGGAGATACTCTTTACCTCTCTCTTGGATAATAGAGGAGAGTCGACAGCCTCAAATTGTACTCTTGATTGAATATTTTCTAAGACTCGTGCAAGTTTATCTGCAAAAGGTCTACTTTTAAGAACTTGATCTTGAGCTCTTCTAACTTTTGCAGCTGCAACAAGTCTCATAGCCTCCGTTATTTTTCTTGTATTTTTAACGGAAACGATTCGATCTCTAATCTCTTTAAGATTTGCCATAGTATCTCCTAAATAAATTTAAACTGTGGCAAGCATTGATGATTTAACTTCATTTATTACCTCTTTTAGTGTCGCTTCCAATCCATCATTTAATTTCTTCTCTTTAAGAATCTCTTCTATAAATTCCGCTTTATTTAACTTCAGGTATTCCCTAAGTTCATTTGCAAATTTAGTAACATCTTCAACTGGAACCTCATCAATAAGGCCTTTAACTCCTGCATAAACAACTGCAACTTGTTCTGCGAGATTCAGTGGAGAGAATTGAGGTTGCTTTAATAACTCTCTAAGTCTTTTCCCTCGTTCAAGTTGTTGCTGAGTTGCCTCATCAAGATCAGATGCAAATTGGGAGAAAGCAGCTAGTTCATCAAACTGTGCAAGTTCTAATTTTAAAGTTCCAGCAATTTTTTTAATTGCTTTTGTCTGGGCGGCTCCTCCAACACGGCTAACAGAAATACCAACATTGATAGCAGGTCTTAATCCTGAGTTAAATAAATCTGCACTCAAGAAAATTTGTCCATCTGTAATTGAAATAACATTAGTTGGGATATAAGCCGAAACGTCCCCTGCCTGAGTTTCAATAATTGGAAGAGCTGTCATAGATCCCCCTCCCATAGCATCAGAAAGTTTTGCTGCTCTTTCTAACAATCTACTGTGTAAGTAGAAAACATCTCCTGGATAAGCCTCTCTTCCTGGTGGTCTTTTTAAAAGAAGAGACATTTGTCTATAAGCCTGAGCTTGTTTTGTTAGATCATCATAAATAACAAGTGTTGCTTTACCCTGGTACATAAAATGTTCAGCAATTGCCGCACCGGTATAAGGTGCTAAATACTGTAAAGCAGCTGGTTCTGAGGCTCCTGCACTAACTACGACTGTATAATCTAGAGCTCCTCTCTCTCTTAAGACCTCTACGATGTTTGCTACTGATGCTGACTTCTGACCAATAGCTACGTAAACACAAACTACATCTTGACCCTTTTGGTTGATTATTGTGTCGATTGCAATCGCAGATTTTCCAGTTTGTCTATCACCAATAATTAATTCTCTTTGACCTCTTCCAACAGGAATCATTGCATCAATAGATGTGATACCTGTTTGCATTGGTTCATGCACTGATCTTCTCTTGATTATTCCAGGAGCCATTTCTTCAATCAATCTAGTATCACTTGTTGGAATTTCCCCTTTCCCATCTATTGGTTGTCCGAGAGGATTAACAACTCTCCCCTGCATTGCTTCACCAACTGGAACAGATGCGATTTTACCTGTGGACTTAACGTTACTTCCTTCTTGGACACCAAGCGCCTCTCCCATTAAAACGGCTCCAACATTATCATCTTCAAGATTTAAAGCTATACCTTCGGTGCCATCCTCAAATTCCAATAATTCACCTGCCATGACCTGATCTAAGCCATATATTCTTGCAATGCCATCACCGATTTGCAGAACAGTTCCTACATTGCTAACACTTACAGATTGGTCATAATCAGTTATTTGTTGTTTTAAGATTGAACTGATTTCATCAGGGCGTATAGATACCATGGATTTAAGAATTTAAGGTTGATTTAAAAGTTACTTGGAAAGAGATAAGCCAAGTTTTCTTATTTGTGAAGCAAGAGAAGCATCAATTACTTTTGATCCTACACTGGCGACGAAACCACCAATAAGAGATGGGTCGATTTTAGTTACAAGTTCTAATTTTTCTGTTCCAGCAATATTGATGATTTTTTTGGTAATTAAACCTTTCTGTTCATCAGTAAGCTCGACTGCAGAAGTAACAGTTGCCAAAGCAATATTACTATTTTCTCGGTAAATCTCTAAAAACCTATCAAGAATTGAAGTAATGATTCCAATTCTTTGCCTATCGGCTAATAATTTTAAGAAATTCAATAAAGAAGAATTAACCTTATTTGAAAAAATTTCAACGATGATTTTCTTCTTAGCATCTGTTTCTAAAATGGGAGAGGATAGTGCCTTCTCCAATTCAGGGGAATCATTTATTAATTCCAAGAGTTGTTTAACCTCAGAAACCATCTCTTCAGTTTGCGAATTTTCATTCACAACTTGAAGTAATGCCTCTGCGTATGGTGTAGTAACTGAATTTAAAAGTGGCATTAGTTCACCTCAATATTGTTAATTGATTGAGTTACCAAATTTTCTTGTGTTGTTTTATCAAGTCGATTTGGGAGAGAATCTAAAGCTTTCTTAATTGCCAATTCTACAGCTTCTTTTCGAAGTTGAGAAATTGCTCTGGATGCTTCAGAGCTCTCATCAGAGATTGCACTTTGTTTAATTCGTGCCATCTCCTCTATCGCTTTTTTCTCACTTTCCATTCTGATTGATTCAGATCTTTTAAGAGAATCTGCTTTTATTTGAGAAGCTTTTTCTTCTGCTAAAGATAAATCTTTCTTCGCCTTTTCTAAAGCTTGAGTTGCATTAAGGAGTCGATCTTCAGCATCTTTTAATTCAAGAAGGATTCCTTCTCTCCTTTTTTGAAGCATTTTACCTAGGAAACCAGGCAAAAACTTATAAAGACCGAAAACTACTACAGCCCAATTAAGGATATTAGTTTCGAATAAATTGAAGTTCAATCCAAAACCTTCTGTAGCTAAAAGAGTTAAATTCATTTTTCTAGAATCAATCTATTAACAATAAGTTCGCTTAGATCATCAGCCTGTTTAGAAAGTTGATCACGAGCAGCAGACGTCTGACTTTCAATTTCAAGTCTTGCTTTTTCTTTTGAAGCATTTGCTTCATTGTTGGCAAGTTCTAGCGCTTCTTTATAGAGCTTGTCAGACTCATTCTCAGCTTCGCTCACAATTTTTTGGGCTTCTGTACGAGCACTTTGAAGCTGAGTTAATAAATCAGCTTCTAATTTTTTAACCTCAGAAAGTTTATTTTTGGCCTCAATAATATTATTACTTACAAACTTTTCTCTTTTTTCTACAACATTGCCAACAGGCTTAAAAAAGAGAGAATTTAATATGTAAGTAAGTGCAACTACCTGTATCGCCATTAGTGGCAAAGTGGCATTTATGTCAAATAATCCACCTTCTGTAGCACCAAAAAAATTAAAGGCCAACATATGTTTTAGTTGAAGTTAAAAAATTAAATTTAAATATTGCTAATAAGGATTAGAAGCAATATTAACTTTTAGGAAAAAGGATTCGCAAAAAGTAGTACCAAAGCCACAACTAATCCGTAAATTGTTAATGACTCCATGAAAGCGAATGATAAAAGAAGAGTTCCTCTGATTTTACCTTCAGCTTCTGGCTGACGGGCAATACCCTCAACAGCACCTTGAGCTGCGTTACCTTGTCCAAGACCTGGGCCAATAGCACCTAGACCAACTGCTAAACCAGCAGCTACAACTGATGCAGCGGAAGTAATCGAATCCATAATTTTGAAATAAAGAGCTTAATACTTTTGATAATCTTTGTTGTCATACACGCTTGGACATCCTTTATTTTAAGAATGGGTCTGATATTTTCAGACCTACGCGATTAGATATTTTGCCAGATTACAGACCCTTTGTAAAAGCGTCTGAATGTATTGGAAGACAGCTAATGATGTTCTTCAACAGCTTCTCCAATGTAGTAGGCCGCTAGAGTTGCAAAAATCAATGCCTGAATTGCACTAGTAAATAATCCTAGGAACATAACAGGTATTGGAAGAATTAGAGGAACTAAAAAGACTAGAACACCAACAACAAGTTCATCAGCCAAAATATTTCCGAAAAGCCTGAAAGAAAGTGATAAAGGTTTCGTAAAGTCCTCTAGAATTTTGAAAGGAAGCATAATGGGAGTTGGGTGAACATAATATTCGAAGTATCTCCAACCCTTATTGCTTAAACCTGCATAGAAATAAGAAAGTGAAACCAATAAAGCCAAGGCTATAGTTGTATTAATATCTGCAGTAGGTGCTCCTAATTCTCCACTTGGTAACTTAATCAATCTCCAAGGAATTAAAGCTCCTCCCCAATTACTAACAAAGACGAATAAAAATAAAGTACCTATAAATGGCATCCAATCTCTATATACTTTTTCACCTATTTGCGTCCTAGCAAGATCTCTTATGTAATCCCAGAGGAACTCAAGCAAGTTTTGAAGGCCTTTAGGATCATTTTCCATTTTTTTAGTTCCTAAAGAAATAAAAACTAACAACGCTCCTAATAAAATCCAAGATGTTAAAAATACCTGCCCATGAAGTCTGATATTTCCAATTTGCCAATAAAGATGTTGACCAACTTCTAATGCTGCAAAATTTGTTAGCAAGGAATTAAAAAACATTTGTTTTGAATAAAAAATTTACTTAAGAACGTGAAAAATAAAGAATGAGTGAAGGCTTATAAATGAAAAAACCTATCATCGCAGGGAAAATATCCAAAGATCCTAGCTTGCTCGCAAAAATAAAGAGGCAAACTGGAACTAATAGTTGCAATTTTGATACACCTGATGATTCTTTACCAAGTTTCCCTATACTTTTAGCAAGCAAACGTAGGTAAAAAATGCCGGCAATTGAGCCTATTAAAATACTAAAACCAAAAGTAAAGCCTAGAAAAATTCCAGTTATTGATGCTAATAAAATAGAAAAAATAAAAGTAATTCCAAAAATTGTTAATTGCAATTTTGTGTATTCATCATTTTGAGAAAGAAAATTATCTATTTGATTGGCAATGCCAGATTTACTTTCTTTGATGATCGAATTATTCAGGGATTGAGGAAATTGAACATTCTCATTAGAAGGATGCTCAAGTTTTTTTCTATTTGGGTTCACTGATGTGAACATAGTTTAGAAACCCTCTCTTAATGGATTGAAGTAAGTATATAAACCCACGGAATCTATCACGGAGAGGTGCCATTTAGCTAGTTTTTTTCTATAAAAAATTAATTCTTAAAATTTATGATGAATCTGTAGACCATTTTTGACTTTATTCTTCAAGAATAAAATTTATGAAAAGTTACCTCTTTTATTGGTTTTACACCTTAAAACGTTAATAAAAGACTTGGCAAAATCTCAATTAAACGTCTCAATGGTACATATACATTTAAAAAATTGGAGATAAGCCAAGAAAAAATAAAAAATAAAAGAATTTCTAAAAGAAAAAAACCTCCTTTTTCTAATCACAAAAATTTATGCAATTTAACAGAGTCTATATTTCCCTTACCTTGGACGATATGGCCTTATGAAGCAAAAATCCTCATTGTCCTCATTGGAATTTGGTCAATATTAGGAATATGCATACTAGGATCATCAAGTTGGTGGGTTGCCAGTAGGGAAATGGGTAATTGGGCTTACTTCTTAAAAAAACAAATCATTTGGACAATTCCAGGAATTGGTCTTTTTTATTTCGTTCTTAATACAAACATTAGAAATCTTTTAAAGTTTTCAAGAATTATTTTTTTTATTTTATTCTTTTTAATATTATTGACCAATATTAGTGGAATTACAGTTAACGGATCTTCAAGATGGCTAGTACTAGGAAATTTACGTCTGCAACCATCTGAATTAATTAAACCTTTTCTAATTCTTGAAGCTTCTAATCTTTTCGCACATTGGAATCTAGTAAAGAATGATAAAAAATTTATTTCAATAATATCCTTTGGTTTATTAATTTTATTAATACTAAAACAGCCTAATCTAAGTACTGCATCATTAACTGGAATTCTTCTTTGGGTAATGGGCTTATGTGGAGGAGTAAAACTTAGCTCTCTTTGCTCATTTGCTTCAATAGGGTTCATTACTGGATGCATTAGCATCCTTAATAACGAATATCAAAAACTAAGAGTTACTTCATTTATAAATCCTTGGAAAGATCAACAGGAAAGTGGATTTCAATTGGTACAGAGTTTATTAGCTATAGGTTCAGGTGGTCTATTTGGCCAAGGTTTTGGACTTTCAATACAAAAATTACAGTATCTACCGTTCATGTATACAGATTTTATTTTTGCCATTTTTGCGGAAGAATTTGGTTTATTGGGGTGTACTTTATTCTTAGGCTTTTTAGCAGTATTCTCTTATATAAGCTTGAGAATTAGTCTGAAGTGCAGGAATAACTATACAAAATTAGTTGCTATCGGATGTGGTGTATTGTTGACAGGTCAATCAATGATGCATATTGCTGTAGCAACAGGTTCAATGCCTACTACAGGCTTACCACTACCTTTCATTAGTTATGGTGGTAATTCACTAATAGCGTCTTTTTTTATTGCGGGGATGTTAGTGAGATGTTCATTAGAGTCAACAGGATTCATTGGTATGATAAGTACGCGAAAGACTCTTAATTAGTTAGAATTTAAAAGATTTAATTCAAGCTATCGAATCATTAAATTTAGTTATTTCAGAATTTTCTCAAAAGGGTAATCTGCTTATGCAGAATGGTCTTAATAATCCTGGCCTATTTACTGTATTTTTAGTTTTTAGCGCAGGACTTTTAACGAGTCTTGGTCCATGCTCTTTATCATTACTACCAATTACTATTGCTTACATAGGAGGAACAGAAAAAAATAAATTTAAACTTATTAGTTTTTCAGGAGGAGTCGTTTTTTCACTAGTTGCGCTTGGTGCTGCCAGTGGATTCTTAGGTAGAATATATGGGCAAATCCCTTCTTATTACACTTCGGTCGTTGCCTTAATAGCAATTATTATGGGATTAAATTTACTAGGGGTTCTAAAGTTTCAATTCCCGAATGGACCTGATATAAAAATAATTGAAGATAAAATACCAACATTTATAGCACCTTTTGCCATAGGTACTACTTTTGGACTAGCTTCTTCACCTTGCATTACTCCAGTTTTAGCAACTCTTCTGGCTTGGGTATCGCAAGCCAAGAACCCGACAATATCTATTATTTTTTTATTTTTCTTTGGGATAGGCCAAGTAACCCCACTAATAGTTGCAGGAGCTACCACAGAAAACTTAAAACAATTTTTAGCGCTTAGAAAATTTAGTCAAATAATTCCTACTTTAAGTGGGATATTTTTAGTTTCCCTAGGGTTATTAAATTTATTTTCAAGTTGGTTTTAAATGATTATTTTTAAGAATCTAATTTTAAAAATATCAAGTTTAAGATTCGCCATATCACTGATAATTTTCATAGCTATTACAAGTGGCATAGGTACTTTTATACCTCAAGGTAGTAGTAGCCAATTCTATAGTGATAATTTTGATAGTGCTCCCATTTTTGGATTTTTAGATGGAGAAAAAGTCTTAAAACTTCAATTGGATCACATATATACAAGCTTTTGGTTTTTATTTACATTAATTCTTCTTTGCATTTCGCTAGCAGCTTGTAGTTTCAGGAGGCAAATCCCTTCATTAAAAGCATCATTAAAATGGATTGAATACAAGAGCGAAAAAAAATTTAGCAAACTTCAACTAAAGACAAGTCACCCAATCAATCAAGATGGAGACCATATATCAAAAGTAGATTTATTACTTAAAAAAAGAGGATGGAAAACATACAAATTTAAAAGTCATATTTCTGCAAGAAGGGGTTTAATTGGAAAAATCGGTCCTTTAGTTGTACATATCGGATTAATAGTCTTACTTATAGGTTCAGCATATGGAAGTTTTACAAGTCAATCAAAAGAACAATATCTACTGCCCGGAGAAAGTTTGGATCTAGTTAATGAGAACACAAACTCAAAGGCCAATGTAAAATTAGTCGATTTTTCTATAGAACGAGAAAGTGATGGTGTACCCAAACAGTTTATTTCAAAATTAAATTTTTCTTCTGAAGATCAAAATTTAAATGAAATAAAAACCGCCAAAGTTAATCACCCAATCAGGTTTCAAGGATTAACTATTTATCAAGCTGATTGGGCAATATCAAATGTTGTTTTAGAAATAGATAATATCCTTTATCAATTACAATTAAAGGAGATTCCCGAAATCGGTAATCAAGTTTGGGGAGTTTTAATTGAATTAGGATCGGAGACTAAAAGAAATTTCCTCTTAACAATAGATAATGAAAATGGTCCACTTAAAATTTCAAATATAGAAAATTTTTCCGGGAATAATCTCTATATCAATGACAATCCTTTAGAAGTTAATTCTTCGAAAGTAACTCTAAAAAAAATAATTCCTAGCAGTGGATTAATAATTAAAAATGATCCGTCTATACCATTTATTTACTTTTCTTTTATCCTTATAATTTTTGGAACAATAATAAGTCTTATACCTACTAACCAATTATGGATTCTTGTAAATAAAGAATCACAAAATTTATCTATTGGTGGCCTAAGCAATAAAAATCTAGTTGGTTTTAAAAAAGAATTTTTTAAATTATCAGAAGAAATAAAAAATTTTTAATTTCTTTTCTGTCCACTAAAAATATCTAACTGCATAGAAACATTCCCTCTGGGGTTAAATGCAGCATTCAAATGTATCCAGTGAGGTGAACCTTCATTTACTAAATCATCCATAATTATATTCACAACTTCCTCATGTGATATTTTTATATCTCTAAAGTTATTTATATAAAGCTTTAAAGATTTCAACTCATAGACTCTCAAATTAGGTTGATAAATAATATTTAGCTTTGCAAAATCTGGATAACCAGAAAAGGGACACTTACATGTAAATTCAGGTAACTGAATAGAAATTTCATAAATTCTTTTCTTGTTTGGATTATCGAAACAAATAATTTTTGATTCTTCAATATTTCTTTCACCATATAGCGGTCTTTGAGTCGAATCTTCTAATTTAGCTGTACTCATTTTTAGTAGAACTTTTTTACTAAACCTATATAAAAACTATATATAAAGATAAAAATTCGCAAAAGTATCAACAAATCTAAGTATTACAATTGACTAAGTCAAAAGCTGTTAAATCTTATTTTTGTATCGATCGTAACATTCATAATGTCTGTCAAAAGGGTTATATGTGTTTAGTTCAATTAAAAATTAATGGACATTTGTCTAATAACTATCGATAACAACTTAAATAAATCCCTTCAACCAAAAAGTGCGATAGGAATGTTATGGCTTCAAACACACTTTGATAATGATCAGTGGGAAGCTTTGTCAAATAGTACAGTAATAATTTCTGAAGAAAATTCCCAATTATTAATTGAAGACGCCACTAATGCAGGCCTTAATATTAAATGTTTTTCTGATATTTCAATGTTGGATGTTTTCCCAAAAAACAATTAAAATAGTAATATTCAATCTTTAATCATGAAGAAAATTGAAGCAATCATACGTCCATTTAAGCTGGAGGATGTAAAAATTGCATTAGTAAACTCTGGTATTGTTGGAATGACAGTTAGTGAAGTCAGAGGTTTTGGAAGGCAAAAAGGACAAGTTGAAAGATATAGAGGTTCTGAATTTACTGTTGAATTCCTTCAAAAACTCAAAGTAGAAGTTGTCGTAGAAGATGAAAAGGTTAATTCAGTCATAGATGCGATTGCTGAAGCAGCAAAAACTGGAGAGATAGGTGACGGAAAAATATTCATCACTTCAATTGATTCTGTTGTGAGAATTAGAACTGGAGATAAAGATGAAGAAGCTCTTTAATTCAAAGAGTTTCTTTTACTAAATTTTGAATATATTCACTATTAATTCTTTTATTTGCTTGACTTCCTAAGGTCATCCAAGCTAGATATTCATGATTTCCAGCAGGACCTACTAGTGGAGAAGCTATTAAATTCTTTATATTCCATTGGAAATTCTTAGCAGCATAAATAACAGACTCTATAGCCTCAGTATGGAATTTAGGATTGCGAACAACACCTCCTTTGCTGACTTTATCTTTACCCACCTCAAATTGAGGTTTAATTAAAAATATTCCCTCAATACAATCACCATCTAACAAATTACTGATGGATTTAAAAACTATTTTTAATGAAATAAAAGACAAATCGGCGACCACAAAATTTGGTAATTCATTACTTCTAGATAAAAGATCATCAGGTTTTAAATTTCGTATATTTGTTCGTTCAAAAAGTATGACTTTGGGATTTTTTCTGATCTTCCATGCAGTCTGTCCATACCCAACATCTATCCCATAAACTAATTTTGCACCTTGTTGCAATAAGCAATCAGTAAATCCCCCAGTTGATATTCCTGCATCGATACATATTTTATCTTTTACTTTAATTTCAAGTTTTTCAAATGCCTCCAATAATTTTTCGCCTCCCCTTGATACAAACATAGGTTCGGAATCAATACAAAATTCAGATCCAATTAATATTTGCTGCCCAGGTTTATCCAGTACTTTTCCATTGATATCTCTAACCTTGCCAGCAAGAATTAAACCTTGGGCTTTTTGACGTGTTTCACATAAACCCTTATTTAGAAGATAAAGGTCTAATCTACTTTTTTTAATCATCTATTAATCAATAAAAAAAGACTGAATAATGAACTTCTACAAGATTAAGATCCAAATTCTTTAATACCTCCCAATTTTAAATAAGAACTAAAAAATTACCCATTATTGACGAAAGGAATAGGTGTAAACATTTTAATATTTGCACTTTCTTTATTAGGCAGAAAAATGTTACATAAGAAAATAATTATCATTCAAATATGTTCAATGGCAAGTACATCTTTAAGGTATAAGGCAATAATTCGATTTTGGTTATAAAGTTTAAATTGATAATTAATAAAAATTGTGATCGAGCGTTACACATTACCCGAAATGGGGAAAATCTGGACTGAAAGCGCAAAATTCCAGAGTTGGCTTAAGGTTGAAATAGCTGCATGTGAAGCAAATTTTTCCCTCGGGAAAATTCCTGAAAATGCCATGAAAGAGATACGTTCAAATGCGAAGTTTGATGAGTCTAGAATTACAGAAATTGAGAAAGAAGTTAAACATGATGTCATAGCATTTCTTACAAGCGTTAATGAATTTGTAGGAGATTCTGGAAGATACATACATGTAGGTATGACCAGTAGTGATGTACTTGATACTGGCTTATCTCTTCAGTTAAAAGATTCCTGCGAATTGTTATTAGAAGAAATTGAGAACCTAGAAAATGAAGTCAGATTATTAGCAAGGAAGCATAAAAATACATTAATGATTGGCAGATCTCATGCAATTCATGGAGAGCCAATTTCCTTCGGTTTTAAACTTGCTGGATGGTTAGCAGAAATAATAAGGAATAAAAAAAGATTGTTAACACTGAAAGAATCTGTAGCAATTGGACAAATAAGTGGTGCAATGGGAACTTACGCTAATACAAATCCCAAAGTAGAAAAAATGACTTGTGATTTACTCGGTTTAGAACCAGATACAGCAAGTACGCAGGTTATATCAAGAGACAGACATGCAGAATATGTGCAAACTATTGCACTAGTTGGTGCTTCTCTTGATAGATTCGCAACTGAAATAAGAAATTTACAAAGAACTGATGTTTTAGAAGTTGAGGAGGGCTTTACAAAAGGGCAAAAAGGAAGTTCTGCCATGCCTCATAAAAGAAATCCTATTCGAAGTGAAAGAGTAAGCGGCTTAGCAAGAATTTTGAGGAGTTACGTCTTAACAGCATTAGAAAATGTTCCACTTTGGCACGAAAGAGATATCAGCCATAGTTCAAATGAACGTATCATGTTACCTGATGTATCAATCTGTTTGCATTTTATGCTCAGGGAAATGAAAGATATAGTAAGCAATTTGGAAGTTTATCCAAAAAATATGCTCAAAAATTTAAATATATATGGTGGTGTAATCTTTAGTCAGAAAGTTTTACTTTTGCTTGTAGAGAAAGGGTTGTCTAGAGAAAAGGCTTATAGCTTAGTGCAAAAAAATGCGCATCATGCGTGGAATACCGAAAATGGGAATTTCAAACAAAATATAGAGAGAGATAATGAAATAATGGATTTTATTGATCAAAGTGACTTAGAAGAATGTTTTAATCCTTCAATTCATCTCAATAATTTAAGTGTAATATGGGAGAAGTTAGGTATCTAGGATTACTGAAAACCTTATCTAAGTTAAACCAGTGTTTTCAGAGGAATAATGACAAAAAACTTTAGGATTGAAAAAGATAGTATGGGAACAATAGAGGTTCCAAATGAAGCTTTGTGGGGCGCCCAAACACAAAGATCGATAAAAAATTTTTCTATTGGAGAAGAATTAATTCCAATTGAATTAATTTATTCACTCACCCTAATAAAAAAAGCTGCTTCAATCGCGAATTTCAATTTAGGGTTAATTGATAAAAGGAAAAAAGATTTGATTGTAGAGGCATGTACAGAAATACTTGATGGACTTCATGATTCACAGTTTCCCTTAAAGGTTTGGCAAACAGGAAGTGGCACGCAAACAAATATGAATGTTAATGAGGTAATTTCAAATATTGCAGCATTAAAAACAAATTCAGAGCTTGGTAGTCATCAACCAATTCATCCTAATGATGATGTAAATAAATCTCAGTCAACTAATGATACTTTTCCTGCTGCTATTCAAATATCAGTTGTAAATGAAATAATCAAAAATTTAGTTCCAACGATACGAGAACTTACTAAGATCCTTGATAAAAAAAGTGAACAATGGAAAGACCTCATTAAGATAGGAAGAACCCATTTTCAAGATGCAGTGCCCCTTTCTTTTGGGCAAGAAATATCAGGATGGTCAGAGCAACTTAAAGATGCTGAGAATGCAATTATTATAAGTCTGAATGAATTATATTTTTTACCTTTGGGAGGAACTGCAGTTGGAACAGGGATTAATTGTCCAAAAGGATTTTGTGAAGAGTCTATAAAATCAATTTCCGATGATACTAATCTTATGTTCTATAAATCAAAAAATAATTTTTCTATCATGGCCTCTCATGATCGTCTAGCTCAAGTAATGAGTCAGATAAAAATATTAGCAGGTGCATTATTTAAAATTTCAAATGATATAAAAATTCTATCTTCTGGTCCAAGATCAGGAATATATGAACTTATTATTCCTCAAAATGAACCTGGAAGTTCTATCATGCCGGGGAAAGTGAATCCAACTCAATGCGAAGCCTTATCAATGGTTTGCACTCAGATTATGGGTCTTGAATATGCAGTCTCAATGGCAAATTCTAGCGGCACTTTACAGATGAATGAATATAAGCCTCTTATTGGATTTAATATTCTCACGAGTTTAAAATTACTTAAAAATGTAATAGAAAACTTCAGAATAAATCTAGTTGATGGGATGGAACCTAATCAAAAGAAAATGAAGTTAAATTTAGAAAATTCACTAATGTTGGTTACAGCAATAGTGCCAAAAGTGGGTTATGAAAAAGCAGCTAAAATTGCAAACCTTGCCTTCAAAGAATCATTAAATTTAAAAGAGGCAACACTTAAATTAGGTTATTTAAACGAAGATGAATTTGATGAAGCAATGAATATCAATTCAATGATTTAATTAAAAAATTTAAGAATTATTATCAATTCTTTTTGTTGCAGGATTAATATCTTCAGAGACTTTTATAAGATCATTAGATTCAGAAACAGGAAAACGATTAATAGCTTTTAATGCTAGCTTTGCTTTGCTTTTTAATTTATTACTAACACCAATACAGTATTGCACTTGAGAAAGGACATCAATTGATCTTCTAATAATCCTCACTACATCGCCTTCGTCTAATGAAGTATTAAAAACCAAATCTTTCCATTTTTTTCCTCTTGCCCATTCAGAAATAATTCCAGTCAACTCTGTTTCTAAATAGATAGGAATTTCAATATGAAACTTATTTTGTTGAAAAGAGACTAATTTTCTTAAACCATCTAATTCATTAAAAACATCTATTACCTTTAAAGAAGGCTTGAAATTACACCAAAGATTAGGCCTCCTTACCTCAACACAAATAGCTTGAATAATTGCGGCTAAGTCAGGAGGATCTAAATCGTCTAAATAACCACTAACTAAAACAAGACCAATCCATAATTCATTTTCACTTCTTATTGCACTCACTGTTTGTCCAACTTCTGTCAATTCCAAATCATTTAAACAACCAAAATGATTCAAAATTTGTATCAAATCGGTAAAAGTTCTCCAGTTATGATTTTCTTTATCCTCAAGAAGTTTTTTTCTAATATTTATTTCTTGTTGAAGATCAAGAATTCTTTTTCTATATTTCTTTAATTTCTTGGAGTCTCCAAATCTGTGTGCAGGATGATCAATGACTGTTTCTTCTAAATTATTAATTTGTTGCTGTTGTGCCAAAACTTCCGTTGTCAAATCATATTGTGGAGTTTGTAAATCATTTTTTTTAGAAATTTCAAAAATTAGATCCGCATAACACTGCGACTTATCATCTCCTCTAAACACCTCTCCAGAAAAATACATCTTTGGCACTTCAAGTTCTAAGACATCAATTGCATCCAAATCATTAAAAATACTTACTATGTATGAGGGTTTTATAAGAATAAATAAATTATCAATTGTCAAACACAATAAACTCTTAATTTTTTGGGATTCATATATTTTCTTACAAATTAATCCTGGAACAATTTTTCTTTTCATTTGTGGAGCTTTGATTGAAATTAAGCTTCCATCTTCAATATATGGGAGTGCATTAGTTATCTCTTCTGATAATTTTTCTGCTGATTGTTTTTCTAAAATTTTCAAGAGTCTTCTCTCTTCTTTAAGACGATTTCTTAACTTTTCGTATGCATCAAAATCTTTCCATGAAACGTTAGATGTGATTTTTTTTAATTCAATTAAATCCTTATCTAATTTTTCAAGAATTATATTCTCACCTGATGATTCACCTAAATATAAAAAACTACCAAAACTTCTTTTAATTAATTCTTTAGACTTTTCTAAAGTATAACTTTGTAAAAGATTAAGTACCATTCCATAGCTAGGAGTGAATTGACTCTCTAAAGAATTTGGTTTGCTAATAGCCAGTGCACTTGCCTCTTTGGCACCTTCGAATCTTGTTTGTAATGTCACAACATATCCCTGGGTATCTTTTCCTCTTCTTCCAGCTCTTCCTGACATTTGCAAAAATTCACTACTAAATAATAATCTATGCCCATCTTCTGTCCTTTTTGATAAGGAAGAAATAACAGTTGTTCTTGCGGGCATATTTATTCCTGCAGCTAGAGTTTCAGTTGCAAAAACAACTTTTATTAAACCTTGCTGAAATAATTCCTCAACCAATTCTTTCCATGCAGGCAATAATCCAGCATGATGGGATGCAATACCGCGTTTTAATGCCTCGTATTGAGATTTATCTTTAATTGCTTCCTGATTATTTTTAAGATAAGCATCTAATTTTTGGGATATCATACTTGCTTCCGAATAACTTACTAAAGTTAAATCTTTTATATTCTCAATTGCCTTGTCACATCCTCTTCTACTAAAAATAAAATAAATAGCTGGCAACATATTTCGTTCAGCTAGTTTCGAGATCACAAAGCCGATTGAGGGAGACTTTGGTTGCATTATTCTCACCACTTTTCCTCTTATTTTCTGCCCTTTAGGAGCTCTCCAAATCTTACAGTTTGGATGAATCCCATTACCCTTACTATTTAAAAGTGGATGGAGGCCTTTAACACTACAAAAAATAAAATCAAGTGGGACTGGTCTCTTATCACTATTAATTAGTACTGTGGGTCCATGAACTTTTTCTATCCAATTTTGTAATTGATCTGCATTGGCTATTGTTGCTGATAAAGCTATTATTTGAGTTCTACTAGGGCAATGGATTATAGTTTCCTCCCAAACTGTGCCTCTTTGGGGGTCATTCATATAATGACATTCATCAAGAATTACAGATTCTAAATTTTCTAAGGGATCATCAAATTCATCAAATTCGCCATAAAGCATGTTCCTAAAAATCTCAGTCGTCATGACTAAGATAGGTGCTTCTCTATTTATGCTTATATCTCCAGTTAAAAGACCAACTTTATTCTCACCATATTGATTAGCAAAATCTCTAAACTTTTGGTTTGACAAGGCCTTTAAAGGGGTTGTATAAAAAACTCTGTTGTCATGAGATAAGCCTCTATATATAGCAAATTCACCTATCAAAGTTTTACCCGAACCTGTTGGTGCCGTTAAAACAACAGAATTTCCGCTATTAATAGCTCGTATCGCTTCTAATTGAAAATCATCTAGCGGAAAGGGGAAATATTCCTCTAAATTAAGCAATAATTGTGATTGAAGAGAGGATGAGTTAACTTCTTAATATATGATCTATATAGATATTAATAAACAAAAAATACCTTGCAAACTTTAATAGTAAATCTAAATCTTTTTAATTAAATCCACTAAATTTTATTTTGCCAAAATGAAAAAAGTAAAAATTCCAAAAAATAGAATCCGTAAATTAAAAACATTTTCTTTAGGTAAAAAATCATTCGAACTTCTAAGTTTAAATTCACAAAATAAAAAACTTATAGACTTATGCAGTAATGATTATTTTGGATTAAGTAGGGACAAGGATTTAATAAAAGCTGCTTACGAAATAAGCTTACTAGAAGGTATTGGTTCAGGAAGTTCTAGGTTTATTACAGGTTCAAGACCAATACATAAATTATTAGAAACAGAACTTGCTAAGTGGCTTGATCAACAAAAAGTATTACTTTTCCCAAGCGGATTTCAAGCAAATATAGCCGCTATCCAGGCTTTAGCAAACAGAAATAGTATCGTAATTGCAGATAAATTGATCCATAACTCTTTATTGGTTGGAGTCAAAGCTGCTCAAGCAAAACTGGTTCGATTTTCACACAATAATTTAAAAGATTTAGAAGATAAAATTATTAAATCTAACCCTAAAAAAAATTCTATTTTAGTTGTTGTTGAATCTCTCTATAGCATGGAGGGATCAATTGCTCCGCTCAGAGAAATAACGAAAATTTGCAAAAAAAATAGTGTTCAATTATTAGTTGACGAAGCTCATGCAATTGGAATCTTGGGTCCTGAAGGCAGGGGTTTAAGTTTTAATTGTCGTTCAGATATAACTATGATTACTGGAACGTTTGGGAAAGCATTTGGAAGCGGTGGAGCTTTTATAGCTTCCAATTCAGAAATTGGAGAATATCTTATCCAAACAAGTGGTGCATTTAGATATACAACCGCGCTTGCGCCATCTTTAGCTGCTGGGGCGCTAGAAGGTTTAAAAAAAATTTTAGAAAATAAAGAATGGGGTAATGATTTATTATCTTCTGCGAAAGTATGGAAAGATGAAATTATTAAAAATCTAAGTTTTACAGTTCAGGGAGATTCCCACATTTTATCAATTATTGTTGGCCAAGAAGAGAAGGCAATTTATCTACAAAAATATCTCGAAGAAAATGGGTTTTTAGCAATTGCGATAAGACCTCCAACTGTTCCAGTGGGGCAATCAAGAATCAGAATAACAATACGAAGAAACTTAGATTTTAATTTACTGAAGAATTTTATTGCAGTATTAAAAGAGTTTAAATGAAACAAATTATTACTCAACATGGGTGGGGACTAAATAAATATTTCTGGGATGATTATAAAGTTGATTTTTTAAATAATAATTGGCATTGGCAAGATAATGAAAGGGGCTATTTTTCGACAAATAATTATCAAGCAAAATGGATTAAAAGCGAATCTAAAAAAGAAATCAGAATGACTTTATGCCATTCATTTGGTTTTCATTTAATGCCAAAAAAAATTTTAAAAGAAGCAACTCATATTGTTCTTATAAATTCTTTTAATAATTTTCTTCCTTTAAATAATAAGAGAAACTTTATTTTAAGGTCTTTGAAAAGAATGGAAACAAAAATCACAAAAGATGAACATAAAGATATGTTGAAAGAATTTATAAATAGATCATTTATGCCAAATCATATGAATAATAGTTTTAAAAATATCTTTTATAAAAGTCTAGAGAGTTTAAATAAAACTCTTCTTTTAAGTGATTTAAAACAACTTTATATCAATAGAGATTTTCCAGTTTTTTTAAGAAAAGATTGCAAAATTATTTTTATAAAATCAGAAAATGATTTTATTCTTGACAACGAATCAAATAATAACTTTTTAGATTCCTTAAATAAAAAACTTGATAGGAAGCCAATTTTAATTAAATTAGCTCAACAGGGTCATTGCTTGAATAATTTAAATTTATACGAGATCTTACTTAATACACTTAATGATTGAAATGGATAGTAAGAAGTGGAATGAGAAAATAAAAAATAATTTCAATGATGCTGCATATCGGTATTTAGAGCATTCAAATATTCAGAAATTTTTTGCAAAAAAGATTGTTCAATTTATCAAAGAATTAAATCCCCAAAAAAAAGGTGAATGGATAGATCTAGGATCAGGACCAGGACTATTAGCAGATGAAATAGAAAAAAATTTTTCTTCCCAAAAAGTATCCAGAATTGATTTCAGCAAAAAAATGCTTCTTGAGAATAAATTATCTAGAAAAAAAATTTTATGGGATTTGAATAATGATTTACCTCCTGAAATAAATAACTGTTCTTTATTAACATCTAACTTTTGCATACATTGGTTAAACAACCCAGAAAAGATAATAAAAAATTGGTTTAGCAAATTAAAACCTGGAGGTTTTTTAATCATTTCATATCCAACAAAAGATTGTTTTCCTGAATGGAAAGATACTTGTAAAAAAATTGATATTGAATATAGTGGTCTTAATTTCCTTTGTTCTAAAGAATTATTAAAAGATTTCAAATCAACTGAAATACATTATTCAGAACAGTTTAATTATCTTGAAAATTTTGAAGATATATATAAACTTTTTAGAAGCATAAAAAATGTTGGAGCACAATCAACAAATTGTAAACGCAAAACAGTGAAAGAATTAAAGGAAATTCAAAAGTTTTGGCCAAAGAATTACAATAATACAGTGAACCTTTCATGGCAAATTGAGATTCAAATCATAAAAAAATTATGAGTAGTCACAAAAATATTTTCAAATTTATAATTTGTGGAACAGATACTGATATTGGGAAAACTTTAATAAGCTCTTTTTTCGTTAAAGGATTAAATTCCTTTTATTGGAAGCCTATTCAAAGTGGTATTGAATCGCAAACTGATAGTCAAACTGTTGAAAAACTTTCACAAGTAAGTAAAAAGAAAATAATTAAAGAAGCTTATGTCTTTACAAAACCTCTGTCTCCTCATTGGGCTGCTGAAATAGATCAAAAAACTATTAACTTTGACAAGTTGAGATTGCCAAAAGTAAAAGGCTCATTAATTGTAGAAACTGCAGGTGGATTAATGGTTCCAATAACACGTAATTTTTTACAAATAGATCAAATAAAACAATGGAATCTTCCGGTAATACTTGTATGTAAGAGCTCACTTGGAACTCTTAACCATACCCTACTTAGTATTGAGGCCTTAAAACGAAGAAATATTGAGATTTTAGGTTTAGTAGTCAATGGCGAAAAACACCTAGATAATCCAAAAACTCTAGTTGATTTTAGTGGTATTCCTTTAATTGCTGAATTTCCTTACATCAAAAAAATGGACTCAAATAATTTAGATATACTATGGAAAGAACTTGAAATTAAAAATAAGTTGATCTCACTTTTAAACTCAAAAATAAGTTAAATGAAATCTTTGGATTCAAAAACTTCAAATCAAGATTGGCACCCAAATATTTGGCCACCTTTTACACAAATCAATAACAGCAAACCGCAAATAGAAGTAACTCATGGCAAGGATACCCTTCTATTTACTAAAAATCCTAAAAAAGAGCTAATAGATGCAATTAGTAGTTGGTGGGTAACTCTTCATGGTCATAGTAACGAATATATTGCGGATGCCATTTTTAATCAATCAAAAAAACTTGAGCAAGTTATATTTGCTGATTTTTTACATCCACAAGCAAAAAAATTGGCGGAAAGACTTAGTGAGTTAACAAAACTAGAAAGATTATTTTTTTCTGATAACGGTTCTACTGCAGTGGAAGTCGCTTTAAAAATTGCCTTCCAATCATGGCAAAATAGAGGAGAGACAAGAACCCAAATAGTAGCTTTTGATGGCGCCTATCATGGCGATACATTTGGAGCTATGGCTTTAGGTGAGAGAAATATTTTTAATGAGAATTTCGATAATCTTATGTTCCCAGTTAGGAGAGTCCCCTGGCCTTCAACTTGGATGAACGATGAAGAAGTAGAAAATAAAGAAAATGAGGCGATCCAAAAATTAGAAACTCTACTTAAAACTCCCACAGTTGCAGTAATCATTGAGCCACTTGTTCAAGGAGCAGGAGGAATGAATATGGTTAGGCCTCAGTTTATAAAAAAAGTTTCAGATATTATAGAAAATAATAATTCTTTGTTAATTGCTGATGAAGTTTTGACTGGGTTTGGAAGATGTGGAAGTCTTTTTGCGTTTCAAAAGGCAAAAATCGTTCCTGATTTAATAAGTATGTCAAAAGGCCTAACTGGTGGATTTTTACCAATGGGAATAACTTTATGTAAAGAAAAAATTTTTCAATCCTTTATTGATGATTCCCCAAGAAAAACTTTTTGGCATGGACATAGTTTTACTGCTAATCCTTTAGGTTGTGCTGCGGCAAATGCTAGCCTTGATTTATTAGAAAAAGAACCACACAAATATCTTTCATTTGAAGAAAAACATTTATCTCACTTAATTAAATTTAAAAACTTACCTTATATAAAAAAAATAAGGGTATCCGGCACAATTGCTGCCTTCGATTTAGATATTGGGAACAAAAAAGGTTATTTCAATAATATTGGGAAAGAAATAAAGAGTCTTGCAATGGAGAAAGGTTTATTTATAAGACCCCTCGGGAATGTTATTTATCTCTTGCCACCTCTCTGTATAACCGATGATCAATTAGAAAAAAGTTACTGGATAATAAGTCAAATCTTAGAAAATCTTTAGATAGAATTTAAGGCCCCTGGAGTATTGCATTTTCCACATCTTCTCTATTAATGCAATAGGAAAATAGTCTTTTAGTTTCTTGTCCTTCACTTTCCCACATAACACTTAAATCTTCCTGTTCAAAAATAATAGTTGCATTCCAATTAGAAAGTAACAGATACCATTTAGATGGATTATTAATATCCTTCACAGCACCTAAATCAGTTAACCACAATTCCAATGATTGCAGTGAATTTTGATTGATAGGTTTTTTAGAGGAATTCACAGACTTTATAAAAAAATTATTTAATTAGCCAAAGCGGTATTGTCTCTAATTCTTTTCCAGTAAAAGAAGCAATAAAAATTGAACAAATTAAACTTATAGAAATGATGATAATTAAAAGAAACAACGAAAACAATTCTCCATTTGAAAAAGGTCTTCTATTTCCTAATAAATTTTTATTATTAGAATCGATTACTAAATTATTTAAAACGTTAGTATTATCTATAATCCTAGAGTTTTCTTTTAGTTTGTCATCATATATTTTCCTTAAATTACTATTATTTAAATGTTCATAAGCTTCAAGAACTTCTTGAAATTTACTTTTAGCAACGTCTATTTCTAATGAAGTTGTATCGGGATGCAACTCAATAGAAAGTTTACAAAATGCCTTTCTTAATTCATGATTGGATGCATTTTCATTTACACCTAAAATTTTGTAATAGGAAGTTTCCCCTTTCAAAATAATCTTTTATTAATATTGTAATTCTAATAAATTTTTACTAAATAGAATGTATTTAATGGATGGCTAAAAATCATATTTATAACAAAATGAAAAAACAAAACATTCCAGAAGAAATTCTTTCCTTGATAAGTGAAGAAGAAATAAATTTATTTCAAGAGTTACAAATTAAAATTAAAGAATTAAATAATAAAACCAATCTCACTAGATTAACTGATGGGGATGATTATTGGGTATCTCAAGTTTTTGACAGCATTTGGCCATTCAAAGCTTTCACGAATATTAATTTTGATAATAAAAAATTTTTAGATATTGGATCAGGCTGTGGCTTCCCAGGTTTAGCTTATGCCATAACTCATCCTAATTCTGAGATATACCTAATTGATTCTTTGAAAAAGAAAACAGATGCACTAAAATTTTTAGTTGAACAGATCAATTTCAAAAACAATATTCATGTAATCAATAATCGTATTGAGAACTTAGCCCACCAATCGTCAATGAGAAATAATTTTAATATTGCAACAACTAGAGCAGTTAGTAATCCATCAACAGTTTCAGAATACATACTGCCAATGTTAAAAAAAGAAGGGTTTGGAGTTTTATATTGTGGCAAATGGACGAATGAAGAAAGCAAAAATCTAGATAAAACTTTAGAAATTTTAGAAGGGAAAGTTAAAGATAAAAAAAAGATACTATTACCAAGAAATAAAGGCACCCGAAATATAATTCTTATTGAACAAAAAAGATTATGCCCTGAAATTTACCCAAGAAAAGTTGGCAAACCTGAAAAAAATCCATTATGAAATTATTTTTTTGATAATCTTTTAGCATTCTTATCTCCAAACTTTTCTTTTAAATTTCTCAATTTTCTTATAACTTTTTTTGGATTTATATGACCTTCTAATACTTTCAATAATTGTCCTTCAGAAACATCTACATCTAGTAAATTTGCGTTGAATCCTGGGAACCAGTGGCTTCCATTACCAAGCAATTGATATCTAGCTCTTGCATATCCTTCCATACCCAACCAATCAATTAAATTTGAAAGCCAAAGCAGAACAGGAATATTAATATTTCCCGGCGTATATTCCCAACTTGGTAAATTTCTATTCCAATTTTGATGCCACTCTAGACCTAAGCAATTAATTGATTCCTGCCTTAATTTGTTAATTATCTTAGGCACATACTTCTCAGATTCTGATAACAACGAGACAGCTTCTAAATGCAGAGCGAAATCTGTCTCTTTTGCAATACCCACACTCAAAGTATGGACATTTTGATTCCTTAAGCAAAAAAGATCATTAAAAACTATAGGATGAAGTGGTTTACAAAATTCCAACATTTTTCTTGAGGGAGTATGAAGATGTCCCCCTTTATCAGTGGGACTTATTATGAAAACCCCAAGATCATACTTATTGGCTAAATTAATAACCTTTGTATTTTCCTGATTAATGAAATACCAATGCAAATTCACATAATCAAATAAGTTTGTTGATATGGCCTTTTCAATAAGTGCAGATTTTCCATGGGTTGAAAATCCAATAGATCCAATTAAATTTTCTTTTTGAAAATTCCTCAAAATATCAATGCAACCTCCATCTCGAGTAGCCTGATGTAAATGTTCAGCTGTATTAATACCATGTATTGCTAACAAATCAATTTTTTTTACTTGCAATTTTTCAATACTAGATAATACATCTCGCTCAAAAATTTCTGGATCACTATTTGGTGGAATCTTTGTTTGAATTATATTTGGGATTTTCTTAGTATTCTTAAAACACATCCCTAATTGCACCTCAGAAGTTCCATAGTACTTGGCGGTCTCTACATGACTAAAGCCATATTGTGTTGCAAGATCAAATAAATTTTCTACTTTCTTTTGTTCTTCGAATGAAACCTCAGAAAAATCTAATTGATCCCAACTTTTTTGAAATCTCATACCACCTAAAGATAAAACAGGAATCTTTAGATTGGTTCTACCAAATCTACGATATTGCATCTTTTTGATTTTAGTGCTTGTTCATTCTCGGTGGCTTTCCAAATGTTTGAAACATATCCCTATCGAGACTATTCTCTAAATCATCCAATTCTTCAAATTTGACCCAATGAATGCAATCAACAGGGCATGTATCTATTGCTTCTTGTATGACATCAGAACTATCTCCATCTTGCCTAATAGCTCGACTTCTACCATGAAATTCATCAACAGTGAAAGTGTTCGAAGCAACGTGAACACAGTACTGACAACCAATACACTTGGCTTCATCAACCCATACAGCTTTTTCAGCTAACTGACCACCTAAAACGGGCTCCCAGCCTGTAATCTCAATATTTTCTTCAGAGCTATGAAATGGATCCGTAAAATCCATATCTTGACATTAGTTTTCCCACTTGGTTAAGACCAATTCAATAGAACCATCATTTTTATTTTTTTGTTCTACGATTTGATATCCATCTTCTTGCGTTTTAGAAATGATTGTTTGATAGGCATACATTTGGGTAACTTTTGAGATAAATCTTTCTACTGGAATCTCAAACTTCCATAGATCAAGGTCAGTAACTAGTTCATATGCATTAGAATTATTATCCCATTTAAATCCCACTTGAGTATCACCAGGCAAAAGCATGCTTATATCAACTGCTGTGAATTGACCTTTATAACCTTTTACAAACTTTTCTTCTTGATTAATACTATAACCGAAATGATTTAAAGCCTTAATTAATGGCTCTGCTTCTTTAAGCTGGGTTTTAATCGTACTAAAATGTGACATTAGATTCGTTATTTAATTGTGTTAAGTTTTCAGTTTGATTAGAGATGAAAGCATCAGATGTTGTATTCTTAACCGTTACTTTACCGAGAGCGTATTCGAGATTTTTTGTAGCTTCATTACATGAGTTACCAGTAAATCCCTCAACAGTCTCTTCGACTCTACCGTCTTGATGAATTTTGAATCTTAATGTTTTTTGAGGCATTAAATTCAAGTACTAAGTACTTTTACTTTATATAGAATAACGAAAATTTTTTGTTTCAGTTGGTACAAGTTAATTAATTTTAATTTTTATATTGAATATCTGATAATTTAATTTATTAGATAGCTTCTGGTGTAAAAAATTAAATTATTTAGTTATAAAAACCTTGCATCCCCATAGAATCCAAGGCAGTTTTTGCTTCTTCCATAACGGAGGGTTCTTTATCGAAGAGAGCTATCTTGGTACATTCATCAACGAAACTTTCTTGAAATGTATTATTTAATTTTTCATAAAGTCTACACAATGACCATATGCAATTACTTCTTACACCCGGTTCATTATCTATTTTTAAACTTATTAAAAGTTGTTCTGCTGCCAATTGAGCGTTTTCCAAAGAAACATTTCCGATTTCAGCTAAAGAACTTGATGACCATAACCTTACTGCAGCTACATCGTTTTTCAAAGCATTTATTAATGGCTCCAAAACAATTTGATTATCATAATTAGCTAAGCTCCATGCAGTCGCCCTTCTAACATAGGCATTATCGTCAGTCTCCAAAAGACTAACAAGTTTCTCGACCGCGCTTGGACATGGATTACGACCCAAAGCATACACAACACTCATTCTTTCAACAGGACAAGGTTGATCAAGTAATGGCAACAAAAGGGGGAAAGATCTTGAATCTCTATATTCACAAAATATTCTTAACCCTTGTATTCTTTCTTCTCTGTTACCCTCTAGCATTTTTAATGCTTCATTACACTCCTGAATTATATTTAAACCTTTTGGGAAAGAATCTTCGTCAATTTGTTCTAAAGGATCTATTTCAATTTCTAAGGCCAATTCTCTCGCTAAAACATCTGGATCAACAGCAATATCAACTAAGCTTTTTTTATTAGGATCCTTATTTTTTGTCATTTTGCAAAACTAAAAATATTAATTTATGGGAGCAGGAGACATCATATCTCCTGGCAACCAAATTCTTGCACTAACCGCAAAGAAAGCAATCCCAAAGAGTGAGACGATAGCGAAAGGTAAAATTTTTGTCTTAATAAAACCCAAAGATTTAAGATAATTAAAACAATAATAACCTGTTTCAGAGACTTTTAAAAAATTTTTATTAGATAAATATTATTTATTTTTTGCATTTTGTCTTAGCTGACCACACGCAGCATTTTTATCTAGACCTCTGCTTTTTCGCAAGCTTACAGCGATGCCATTGTTAACAAGTCTAGATTGGAATAATTGAAGATTTTTTAAAGAGGTTCGTTTAAATTCAACCTCGTCAATTTGGTTATACTGTATTAAATTTACGTGACATTGAAAACCTTTCAGCAAATTGCTCAATTCACAAGCATGTTCTAATTTATCATTCACCCCACTAAGCATTAGATATTCAAAACTGACCCTCCGACCAGTATCTCTTACAAATTTCTTACAGTCTTCGATTATTTTTTTTATTTCATAGTTTTTAGCACTAGGTATTATCGTCTCTCTTATTTTTTGGTTTGAAGCATGTAGACTTATAGCTAATGTAAATTGACAATTACCCAAAATTTGAAAAGACTTTGCTGATAATATACTTATCATTTTTGGAACAGCCACTGTGCTTACAGTTATTTTTCTCTGACTGATCTGAAAATCATTATTTATAGATTTAATTGACAAAAGCAAGTCATCAATATTCAGTAAGGGCTCGCCCATACCCATGAAAACAATATTAGTCACTTTTCTATTCATTTCATTTTCGATAAATAAAATTTGATCTAAAATTTCACTTGCTTTTAAAGATCTCTTCAAACCCTCCTTGCCAGTTGCACAAAATTTGCAGTCCATTGGGCAACCAACTTGACTAGAGAGACAAGCAGTTAGTCTTTTTTCAGTTGGTATACCAACGCACTCAATACTTTCATTATCGTTTGTAGAAAGTAACAACTTTAAAGTTCCATCATTAGCTAAGTTTCTTTCTTTAATAATCAGCTCACTGACCTTAAAGCCATCATCCTTTAACTTTTTTCTAAAATCTAAAGGTAAAACTTCTATTTGATCTATATTTTTTTTCTTATTTCTATAGTTGTAAATCCAATTATATATTTGGCGACCCCTAAAAGCAGCCTGCCCATAATCTAAAGCTACATTTTCTAAATCATTAATACTACTTCCAAGAAGATTTTTCAAATTTAGTTGTCGTTATTTTAAAACTATTTTCACCATAACAGCAAACCATGTTTTAAAAAGAATTCTGTAAGAATAAGCGCAACAAAACCAATCATGGCCATTCTTCCATTAAGTCTTTCATTATAAAAATGGAATCCATAACGGGGTAATTTTCTTTTGGGTACAATTTCTGGCTTAATCATCACTTACAAATTAAAAATCTATTCTAGTTGCTAAAAATAATAATAGATAATATTTATTCATCAGAAAGAAGTCCCTCCTCCTGCAATCCCTCCAATGCGGCAGGATCTGGTAATTGATCTTCAGAAAATTGATTTTCAGCATTAGGCCTTGCGAAGGCCGCAAAATTACTCGAAGAAGGATCGATTCCATGGCGACTTCTCGTTGTCTCTAAATCTTCATCACTAGGATCATCAAGTATTGCAGTAGAGCTTACGGCAGGTGATTGTGGCATATCAACTGTGTAATCTGGCCTTAAATTCTGCGCTCTTCTGTAGCCACCAGATTCTTCTGCAAGAATATCGGGATGAGGGCCAGCCTCAGACGATAATTCCTCCACAAAACCGCTAAAACCTGTACCTGCTGGTATTAATCTGCCGATGATAACATTTTCTTTTAAACCTCTTAACCAATCAGATTTACCTTCAATCGCAGCTTCTGTAAGAACCCTTGTTGTTTCTTGGAACGATGCTGCTGAAATAAAGCTATCTGTATTTAGAGAGGCTTTTGTAATACCCAACAAAACAGGAGTAAATTCTGCAGGTGCTCCACCTGTAATTGCCATTGCTTGGTTTGTATCCTCCACTTGCCTCAACTCTATGAGTTCACCTGGCAAAAGAGTAGTATCCCCAGCATCTTCTATACGGACTTTACTTGTCATTTGTCTAACAATAACTTCAATATGCTTATCATCAATTGCTACACCCTGCGACTTATAAACATTTTGTACCTCACTTACCATACTTCTTTGTAGTTTTGATATAGATTCTCGAGCCGCATCTAGCAAAGGTTTTTGATCTTTTAAATCATTGAAATAGCAGTCTAATAGTTCATGTGGATTAATTGGACCATCAGTTAAAGATTCTCCACCTTCAACTTGTTGTCCATCACTAACCATTATATTTTTTCCAATTAATAATTGATATTCATTAACGAAATCATCTTTTTCAATAACTGATAAAGAAACTGATTCTTCATCATTACCTTTTTTAATCTGAACAATTCCAGATTTTTTACATAGAATTGCTGAATCTCTGGGTCTCCTAGCTTCTAATAATTCTTCAATACGAGGTAATCCTTGTACGATATCTCCAGTTTTCTGCCTTTCAAAAACAAGTAAAGCTAAACCATCTCCCCTAAGAACCAAGTCTCCGTCTTTAACATGTAAAACTGAATCGGGAGAAACCATATAAGGCCTGCCAAGTCTTAAGGTTACTGAACTATTAGAAATTTCTTCTATTTCTCCACAAGAAGTTGATTTTACAGAATCACTAATAGAATCCCCATCCACTACACGATCACCAACTTTAACTAATGCTTTACCGTTAATTTTAATTTTAATTTTATCTTCTTCTCTTTCAACAATTAACCTTCTTATTGGCTCATCATCAACAACATTTGGTAAATGAACTAATCCCTTCTCTTTACAAAGAATTTGAGTAGTAGCTATTACATCTCCTGCTTTTACTACTTGGTTATTATTGACTTGAAGTTCTGTATGTGTTGAGCCATGACTGGAGTCAGATATGGTATCTCTTCTTACAAGAATAGACTCTAAAATTACTAAATTTAGTCTATTGATTGATGCATCATTTTTATCTTCAATCGACTCGACGTCAATAGTCATTTGAGGAGTAGCATCAAAGCTCTCAATACTTAAATGTGTTCTAAGTAATTCAACTCCTTCAACCGATTTTATCAATTCACCGTCTTTATAGGTAAGTCTTTGGATAGCTTTTAAGCCTAAATGTGGGCCTTTTTCCTGTCTAACATGTTCTTGTTGCGGTAATTCCGCCTGGTCAGGGATAGTAAATTCTTCAACAGTTCTTAATAACAAGCCTCGACATTTAGGTGTTTCTAATTTTTGAACAAATAGAATTTCTTTATTATCAACACCTTCTAAAATCTTTTCGCCTGGATTTACAAGAGTTCCTTCTTCTGTAAATCTATTCAAAACTTCTTCATCATCACATTCATGAAAAGTTCCATTTCTTACAGTTATTTCACGAAGTATGTCATTTTTTTGCGTAACAGTAACAATGCCTGATGTTTGACTAAAAATATCTTTTACAACTTCTGTTCCAGCTTCAATCCATTTCATATCTTCAATCATAAGAAGGGATATATCCTTATTGATTTCATGTGTCTCTTGCGGTATCCAAAGTAATGTCCCTCCCTGACTTACTTCAAAACCATTTTTAGATGATCTCGCTTTTTTGACACTTAATCCCGGTGCATACTTTACTAGGCCGCCAGTTTTTGTACGGAACCTTTCATCCGTTAAATCGGCTATTACCTCACCATTACTGACTTTGCTTCCAGGGGAAATATTTAGACGATAAGATGTACCATCAATTGATTCCAAATTATATATTTGACCTGAATGAGTAGATTCTTCAATTAATTTAAAATTAGTTAAAGACATTGAAGTAGTAACAATCTGAACTTCTCTTGAATCTCCAATTGAATCTCTTAATCGAACTTTTCCTCCAAACTCACTTGATTGACTTGCTTCTGCCAAAACTGTTCCTTCATCTACAGATTTTCCAGATGATATAACCGGTCTTGCATTTGGTGGCAAGTTATAAACATCTCCAGCTAAAACCCATAATCTGCCTAATCTTTGAGCTTTTAAGGTAATATTACCCTGCCTATCTGTTACTTCCTTTGGTTGAATAACCTTGTCGTACCTAACTTGACCAGCCAAATCACAAATAACATCTTTTGTTGCTTTTTCAACACTCTTTTTCACGGCTCCAGCAGTAATCTGAGCAACAGTTATATCAGAACTAATTTCTTCACCGTCATCAACAAATAAAAGCGATCCACTAGAAACTTCAATTTTTTGAGCTTTGCCAGAATTATTTCCTTGAGGAACTATCTTAAGTATGAAATCAATTTCCGCTTGTTTAGCTTCTACACCATGTGGAGTTCTGTAACCTCTAACCTTTGCTTTTGAACTAAATTCAACTTTACCAGAAATTTTTGACCTTACAACTCCACTTTCAGCAGTTGATACACCTCCAGTATGGAAAGTTCTCATTGTCAATTGAGTTCCTGGCTCACCAATCGATTGAGCAGCAATAATTCCAACTGCCTCGCCTAAATCAACCAAATGATTATGAGCCAACGCCCATCCATAGCACCTCCTGCAAACCGACCTGTTAGCTTCACATGTTAATGGGGATCTTATTTTTACTTCACTAATAGATGCTTTCTCAATTTCTCCTGACAATGCAGGATCTATAGCAGTGTTTTGAGGAACAATAAGATTTTCTTCAACATCAAAAATATCCTCAGCGGTAAGCCTACCAAGAAGCCTTGTTCCAAATTTACCATCTTCAGCTTCAACAACTATTGACCGTTCTGTTCCACAATCTTCTTCTCTTACAATCACATCTTGAGCAACATCAACTAATCTTCGAGTCAGATAACCAGAATCCGCAGTTCTTAAGGCAGTATCCACCAAACCTTTCCTTGCTCCATAAGAAGAAATTACATATTCAGTAACAGTTAGTCCTTCTCTAAAATTAGTTCTTATTGGGAGGTCAATAATTTCTCCTTGAGGATTAGCCATCAATCCCCTCATACCAACAAGTTGTCTTACCTGAGACATATTACCTCTTGCTCCTGAATTAGCCATCATCCAAACGGAATTTAGTGGGTCATTTTGATTAAAATTATTCTTTACAGCATCTACCAATCTTTCATTAGTTTCAGTCCAGGTATCTATAACTTTTGTGTGCCTTTCAACTTCGGTAATTTCACCAAGTCTGTAGCATTCTTCTGTCGCAGATATTTGCTCTTCAGCTTGTCCTATTAAATCTTGTTTAGCTTCAGGAACTTTTAAATCATCTACTGAGATAGAGACCGCAGCTTGGGTAGCATATTTAAATCCTAAGTCCTTTAGATTATCAGCCATGGCTGCAGTTATGGCTGTTCCATGAGTTTTATAAGCCCAAGAGACTAAATTTTTTAAGGCTTTCTTATCAACTACCTTATTTTTAAATGATGGGGGTGTTTTAGCGAGAGCAGGCATTGTAACTGGATTATTCTTTTTTGAGTTTTTAGTAGTTTTACGTACTCTGGATGTTTTTTTAGGTTTAGATGAAGTCATGATTTTTAAATAAATGAAAAATAGTTTTTAAAGATTACGTTTTAGATACAGAATCGATGATGGTATAGTTCATAACTACTCTCCCAACAGTTGTCAGTACAAATCTACTTATTAAATTATTATCAGAGTCAAATCTGTCCCTTCTTAAATTCCAGATTTCTAATCTTGAGCCATCTTCTAGCTCTTGAGTTTTTTGTGGGCTAGGCATTTCGTCTTCATCTTCAACTTCTCCATTAAATCTAACCCAAACCCATTCATGCAGGCTGAGTCTTTTATCTTCAAAGGCAAAAATGACATCTTCTAATGAAGCAAAAGTATTCTTATTATCTCCGAATTCTGGTTTTTGATAATTCGGTTGCAAAGCAGTCAGATAATAAGATCCTAAAACCATATCTTGTGATGGAGTCACAATTGGTTCCCCAGTGGCAGGAGAAAGAATATTATTACTAGCCAACATAAGCATGCGTGCTTCAGTTTGTGCCTCCAAAGCTAAAGGAACATGAACTGCCATTTGATCTCCATCAAAGTCAGCATTGAACGCAGGACAAACCAGTGGATGAAGTTGAATTGCTCTACCTCCAACTAATTTCGGTTCAAAAGCTTGAATTCCTAAACGATGCAGCGTAGGGGCTCTGTTTAAGAGAATTGGGTGACCTTCAATAACTTCCTGAAGTACTTGCATAACTTCGTCATCAGCTTTTTGTATTAATTTTTTTGCAGCTTTAATATTATTCACAATATTTTGTCGTATCAATCTATGGATTACGAAAGGCTGAAATAGCTCTATTGCCATTTCTTTTGGGAGACCACACTGATGCATTTTTAATTTAGGACCCACAACTATTACAGATCTTCCTGAATAGTCAACACGCTTTCCAAGAAGATTTTGTCTAAATCTTCCTTGTTTTCCTTCAATTATGTCACTAAGAGACTTAAGAGCTCTATTATTTGCTCCAACAACAGTCCTTCCTCTCCTTCCATTATCGATAAGGGCATCAACTGCCTCCTGAAGCATTCTTTTTTCATTTCTTACAATAATTTCAGGAGCTAAAATTTCTTGAAGCCTAGCTAGTCTATTATTTCTATTTATAACTCTTCTATATAAGTCATTTAAATCTGAAGTTGCAAATCTTCCTCCATCAAGCTGAACCATAGGTCTAAGATCAGGAGGTATAACTGGTATTGCATCTAAAACCATCCATTCTGGTTTTGCATTAGTTGCAATGAAATTATCAATAACTCTTATCCTTTTTATAAGCTTTGCCCTCTTTTGCCCTTTGCTATGAGTAATTTCTTCTCTAAGCTCCTCAGCAACTTGATTTAAATCAAGGTCCTCAAGTAATTGCTTCAGTGCCTCAGCACCAATTCCAACAAAAGGTTCATTTTCTATAGTTGAATCCTCGGCATAAATTTCATCTTCAATTTCCAGCCACTCATCCTCAGTTAGTAATTGCTTATATTTAAGTTCTTTATGATCACCTGGATCTAAAACTACATAACAATTAAAATAGACTATTTGTTCTACATCCCTAAGCGGAATATCCAAAAGTATTGCAACGTAACTAGGGATTCCTTTCAAATACCAAACATGGGAAACTGGCGCAGCGAGTTTTATGTATCCCATCCTATGTCTTCTGACTCTACTTTCAGTTACTTCAACCCCACATCTCTCACAAACAATGCCGCGATGTCTCACCCTTTTGTACTTTCCACAATGGCATTCCCAATCTTTAGATGGCCCAAAAATCTTTTCACAAAACAACCCATCCATTTCTGGTTTAAGTGTCCTGTAATTGATAGTTTCAGGTTTCGTAACCTCACCAACAACTTGTCCATTGGGTAATGTCCTCTGACCCCAATCCATTATTCTTTGTGGAGAAGCTATTGAAATTTTGACGTAATCAAAGTGATTTTCAGTTCTTAAGTTGCTGTTTGTCATTTTTGGAGATTTAAATTAAAAGGTTTTAATGGAGTATTTAATCTTCCTCATATTCAGAGGTTCCGAGTGATTCATAAGTCGGCCTTGATGGAGTATTTCTTCTCGGGTTGATATCTTGCATTAAATCGACCTCTTTTCCTTCGTCTGTATAAACCCCTATATCCAAGCCTAGAGATTGTAATTCCCTCATAAGAACTTTAAATGACTCAGGAGTACCAGGTCTTGGGATCGGTTTACCTTTTACGATCGCATTAAGCGCTTCATTTCTTCCTTGCATATCATCAGATTTAACTGTTAACAATTCCTGAAGCGTATAAGCGGCTCCATAAGCTTCAAGAGCCCATACTTCCATTTCTCCAAGTCTTTGCCCACCTTGCTGAGCTTTACCGCCCAAGGGTTGCTGTGTAACTAGAGAGTAAGGACCAGTGGATCTTGCATGAATTTTATCATCCACTAAATGAACTAATTTGAGGAAGTGAGAGTATCCTACAGCAACCGGCTGATCGAAAGGTTCCCCTGTTCTACCATCTTTAAGTAATAACTTTCCAGGATCTTTAGGATTGTAAACCCATGCTTTTCCTGGCTGTTTTGAAGCTTCCTCTAAAAATGCTTGAACAGTTTGATGTGATTTTTCAGCTCCATACATTTCATCAAATGGAACAACTTTAACCCGGCAATTTAAGTTGGAGGCTGCCCAGCCCATCAATAATTCAAAAACTTGACCCACATTCATCCTACTTGGAACTCCTAAAGGATTAAGTACTATGTCCACGGGGGTTCCATCAGGCAAATAAGGCATATCTTCTCTAGGTAAGATTCTGCTAATAATTCCTTTATTTCCATGCCTCCCTGCCATTTTGTCACCTACTTGAATTTTCCTTCTCTGAGCCACATAAACTCTAACAACCATGTTTGCCCCCGGAGGTAATTCATCACCTTGTTCTCTAGTATAAATTCGAACATCCAGAACCCTTCCCTTCTCAGTTTTAGGTACCCTGAGGGAATTATCTCTGACATCTCGAGCCTTTTCACCGAAAATAGCTCTTAACAGTTTTTCTTCAGGTGGTTGATCTGATTCCCCTTTTGGGGTCACTTTTCCTACAAGAATATCTCCACTCTCTACAAAAGCACCAATCCTAATAATTCCCATCTCATCAAGATTATTCAAGCTTTCTTCTGAGATATTAGGAATCTCTCTTGTAATTTCTTCAGGTCCTAGCTTCGTTTGTCGTGCTTCAATTTCATATTTTTCAATATGTACTGAGGTATATAAATCATCAGTTACCATCCTCTCGCTAACAAGTATGGCATCTTCATAGTTATATCCCTCCCATGGCATGTAAGCAATTAAAACGTTTTGGCCAAGGGCAATTTCTCCTCCTTCACACGCAGAGCCATCTGCTAAAACCTGGCCAGATATAACTTTGTCTCCAATTTTAACTATAGGTCTTTGGTTGAGGCAGGTATCTTGATTTGATCTTTGATATTTCTGAAGATAGTGAAAATGTTCGTTACCTTGCTCATCTTTTACGACAATCTCATTAGCGTCTACATAAGATACGATTCCATTAACTTTTGTTATAGGAACCATTCCCGAATCCCTAGCTACTTGAGATTCTAAACCTGTACCAACTAAAGGGCGTTCTGGTCTTAGCAATGGTACGGCTTGGCGTTGCATATTTGAACCCATAAGAGCTCTATTAGCGTCATCATGTTCCAAGAAAGGAATCAGTGAAGTAGCAACTGAAATTACCTGAACCGGAGAAAGCTGAACATAATCAACTTGATGAGGAGGAACTTTCTCAAAATCCTGCCTGTATCTTACTGGTATTAGATTTGCAATTATATTGCCGTCCTTGTCAGTAGCAACGTCTCCTGGAGCTACCCTACACTCATCTTCTAAATCTGCAGAAAGATAAACTGGGTTACCTTCCTTATTAACTTTACCGTTTTTAACTTCCCAAAAAGGTGTTTCAATAAAACCGTACTCGTTAACTCTTGCATGAGTAGCTAAAGAATTGATAAGTCCTGCATTAGGACCTTCAGGAGTCTCGATAGGACATAATCTTCCATAATGTGAAGGGTGAATATCTCTTACCGCAAAACCTGCTCTTTCTCTGGTTAAACCCCCTGGACCTAATGCTGAGATTCTTCTCTTGTGTGTTAGTTCAGCTAAAGGATTAGTTTGATCCATGAACTGACTTAATTGACTGGAGCCAAAAAATTCCTTTATAGCAGCAACCAAAGGTTTGGGATTGACTAGTTGAGCAGGAGTTAAAGAATCTGTTTCTCCTACAGTCATTCTTTCTTTTATAATTCTCTCTAAACGATTAAGTCCAACCCTAACTTGATTTTGAAGAAGTTCTCCTACAGATCTAACCCTTCGATTACCAAGATGGTCAATATCATCCAAACTAGCCCCACCAATATCCAATTCAAGATTAATTAAATAATCAATGGTAGAAAGAACATCTTCATGGGTAAGTGTTCTTACATCGTCTGGGACGGTAAGTCTCAATTTTTTATTTATTTTATATCTACCAACTCGGCCTAAATCATATCTTTTGGGGTCAAAGAATCTACTGTGTAATAGCTGTTGTCCGCCAGAAACTGAGGGTGGTTCACCAGGGCGTAGCTTCTTATATAGTTCAAGTAATGCCTGATCTTCTGAATTAATGCCCTCGTCATTAGCTGACTCAATTGAGTTTTGATAAAACTCGGGATGCCTAAGTTTATCTACTACATCATTATCTGAAAGACCCATCGCTCTCATCAGAACATGAGCATTAATTTTTCTAGTTTTATCAACTCGCACATAAAGCAAATTATTTTTATCAGTCTCGAATTTTAACCATGCCCCTCTATTAGGGATAACGCTAGCGTTGTAAGTTCTTCTACCATTTTTATCTAGTTCATCTTTGAAATATACTCCAGGACTTCGAACAATTTGATTAACAATAACTCTTTCGGCACCATTAATAATGAAAGTTCCTCTTTCAGTCATTAATGGTAATTCACCAATAAAAACTTCTTGTTCTTTAATTTCCCCTGTCTCTTTATTAATTAATCTACAAATTACATACATCTGGGATGCAAATGTAGCATCTCTTCTTTTGGCTTCCTCAACATCATGTCTAGGTCTTTTAAGCCTGTACTCTTCACCGATAAAATGTAATTCTAATTTACCTGTGTAATCAGAAATGGGGGAAAAATTTTGTAATTCTTCTATTAAACCCTTTTCCAAAAACCATTTAAAGCTTGCTCTTTGTACTTCAACTAAATCTGGTAGATAAGTAGCTGTTTTTGCTACCTGTAAAGCGCTACTGCTCATCCAAGAAAACCTGCGATTTTGTGGGATTTACTATTTACTTTAAACTTACTCAATAATTTGTTCTTTAACTTTTCACTAAAAATGTAATCGAACATTAAATCTCGATTTCAACAAAAAACAATCTAATCAAGAAGAAATAAATTCTGTTTAATGCTGATAAATCATTAACTGCGAAAGTTAAATTTAAAAAATTAAGAAAAATTTCAAGTAATTCCTTATACTAACAGCTGCAGCGTCTACTTAACAAGTCAAATTTAAACAAATCTTCAGCATTCTTATATGACTCTCTAGCAATTGTGGATAATTCAGTAGATCTTAAATCTGCCATAAAATTAGCAACATTTTCAACAAAAGCAGGTTCATTTCTTTTACCCCTATGAGGGACAGGTGCTAAAAATGGTGAGTCAGTTTCAATCAAGTATTTATCATTTGGGACTATTTTGGCACACTCATGAATTTCATGTGCTTTTGGGAAAGTAACTATCCCACTAAAACTGATATAAAATCCAAGATTCAAGAATTGCTCCATTTCTTTTGGTGTTCCTGTCCAACAATGAAGTACACCATCAGGACATTTTCCTTTTCTAGAGAGATCACTGCATATCTCAATCATTTCATTTGCAGCATCTCTACAATGGATAATTACGGGCAATTGAAGTTCATAAGCTAACTCCATTTGCGGAATAAGTGCTTCAATTTGCTGAATTTTATTTTCATTTTTAAAAAAATCCAAGCCTAATTCCCCAATAGCTACAACTCGTCTATCATCTAAAGCTGATTTTCTTAGAAAAGATTTTGAACTTTGTTCCCATTTTTTTGCTTCTAGCGGATGCAAACCAACTGAATAATAAATTTCATTAATTTCATGGGATATTTTTTTCAACTTTGGAATTTCTTTTAATTCACAACAAGCATGAACTAATTTTTTTACACCTTTTGAACGTAATCTTAAAACAACATCTTCAAGATCTTTCTCAAAATTTTCAAATGTTAAATGACAGTGCGAGTCTATGAGTTCTATATCGCTCATAATGATGGTCTGCCTTTTACTTAGTTGTAAGAGTAGTTTTCACAAAATTGTTGATTTTCGATTTTTTGTTGGCACCGTTGTTCTTGTGAAGAACATTTTTTTTAACTGCTTTATCAATTAAGCTAAAAGCCTTATTAAGACTTGTTTCCACTAAATTTTTATTATCCTCATTAGGGTTTTTTTTATATTTTTCACAATTTTCTAAGGTTTTTTTGGTAAGAGTTCTAACAGTAGATTTATATGACTTATTAATTAAACGATTTCTTTCGGCAATTTGTATTCTCTTTTTTGCTGATTTGTTGTTGGCCACTGAGGGTTCATAAGTAGAAGATTATTATCATAACAAATAAATCGACTACTAATCAATCATATATAATTTAGAAGTTATTGATTTGGCTTTTAAGTCTTTCTATTTGAAACAATTAAGCAAATGAAGATCATAAATAATAAAAAACAAGCTATTGCAGAATTAAAAAGAATTTCTACTCGAACTAATTCAGATAATAATAATAAGATAAATACAATTGTTGAAGAAATTCTTAAAGAGGTAAAAATTTCTGGAGATATAGCAGTAGAAAAATATACAAAAAAATTTGATGGTTTCGACCCTACCCCTATGCAAGTGAGTGCGGATCAAATAAAGAACGCATGGGATGAAATTGATAACAATTTGAAGCAATCACTTGCGATAGCTCATAAAAGAATTCAAAAATTCCACGAAAAAGAAATTCCTCAATCTTTCACTATAAGAGGAGAATATGGCGATACCGTCCAAAGAAGATGGAGACCAGTTAAAAATGCAGGTATTTATATTCCTGGAGGTAGAGCTGCTTATCCAAGTACGGTTTTGATGAATGCTATACCTGCAAAAGTAGCAGGAGTAGAAGAAATTATAATGGTATCTCCTGGGAATAAAGAAGGGGAAATAAACAAAACTGTTTTAGCTGCAGCTCACTTATCAGGGATTAATAAAGTATTCAGAATTGGAGGAGCTCAAGCAATCGGTGCTTTAGCATTTGGCACAAATCAAATTAATAAAGTTGATGTTATTTCAGGTCCAGGAAATATCTATGTTACAACTGCGAAAAAACTTATTTATGGCTCTACAGGGATTGATTCATTAGCAGGTCCAAGTGAAATATTAATCATTGCGGATGAAACAGCTCAAAGCACTCATATAGCATCTGATTTACTAGCGCAAGCAGAACATGATCCTTTAGCTTCATCAATACTTCTAACTACATCAAAGAACCAGGCAAAAGAAGTTTTAGAAGAACTTTATAAAAAAATAGATGATCATCCAAGAAAAGAAATTTGCATGCAATCAATAAAAAATTGGGGTTTAATTGTGATTTGCGAGAACTACGAATCATGTGTTGAACTAAGCAATAACTTTGCCCCTGAACACCTAGAAATTCTTACTATAGATTCAAAAAAAATTCTTGCAGGTATAGAAAATGCAGGAGCGATATTTTTGGGACAATGGACACCAGAAGCTGTTGGAGATTATCTTGCTGGACCAAATCATACTTTACCTACATCAGGAAATTCTAGATTTAGCGGTTCTTTGGGGGTTGAGACTTTTATGAAAAATACTTCAATAATAGAATTTAATGAAGAAAGTTTAAAAGTTAATAGCCTTGATATTATTAATCTTGCTAAAAGTGAGGGCTTACATAGCCACGCTAACTCTGTACAAATAAGATTTGAAGATTAACTAACTAGCTCTTGATGGTGAGTAAACCACTGGAATGTTGTTTTCAATTTTACCAACTAATACTTTGTCTGTAAGATCAACGAATAATCCATTTTCTAATACTCCAGGAATATTATTTATCGCCATTTCAATGTCTTTTGGATTCTTTATACCATCATTAAATGATACATCTAGGATAAGATTGCCTTGGTCAGTAACAACTGGACCAGCTTTTTTAGTAGCCATTCTTAAAGAAGAACTGCCATTCATTTTTAAAATGACTTCCTGAACTTGCTTCCAAGCATTTGGAAGAACTTCTACAGGTAAAGGAAAAGATTTATTTAGATTTTGTACAAGTTTAGTTTCATCAACAACAATCAATAATTGATTAGCTTTTGATGCCACTAACTTTTCTCTAACATGGCATGCTCCTCCTCCTTTTATTAATTGAAATCCTGGATCAACTTCATCTGCGCCATCAATAGCTAAATCAATTTGAGATACAGAAGCTAAATCAATAAGAGGGATATCCAGTTCAAGCGCTAAAACTTCTGATTGAAAAGAAGTTGCAACACCTCTTATATTTTGAAGTTTTCCAGAACGTATTTCATCCGCAAGTCTTTTTATCATTAAAGCAGCTGTAGATCCAGATCCTAATCCAAGAATCATGCCACTCTTTACTTCTCTTATTGCTGCATCAGCAACAACTTGTTTCATTTGAGTTTGTGAATCCAAAATCTTTTTCTATAACGGTTATAGATTATTAAATTTCAATGGGTGCTTTATGTCAAACCTGGAAGAGGTTCTGGTTTGATATTTATTTGTATCTCTTTATTATCTCTCAAAACATTTAAAAGGAATACTTTTCCTATCTGAGCTTTTTCTACTTCATCCAGTAAAGCTTTAGGTTCTTTTATAGAGATATTTTCGGCTGCTATTACTAAATCGCCTCTTCTTAAACCAGCTTTTTCAGCAGGGCTATTAGGTACCACTGATTGAATTAGAGCTCCATTTCTTTCCGGTAATTGAACTAGCGAATTGGGATCTCGATTATGTTCTTTAGCAATTCTAGGATTTAAAGAAATCAATTGCACCCCCAAATATGGGTGAATAACTTCCCCATTTTTAAGAAGCTGATCAGAAACACTTTTAGCTAGATTAATAGGAATCGCAAAACCTAAACCAGCTCCAGGTCCACTTCTTACTAATGTATTAATTCCTATTACCTCACCATTGGAATTTATGAGTGGCCCCCCAGAATTTCCTGGATTTATTGCCGCATCAGTCTGAATAAGATCAAGCCTTTTATCTGAAAATCCTAAACTATTAATATCTCTATGCAGGCTGCTAACAATACCTAAGGTAACTGTTTTTTCAAGACCATAGGGAGTACCAAGAGCTATTGCCCAATCCCCAACTTCAAGATCTTCAGAATTTCCCAGTGGAGCAAAACCAGAATAAGAATCTTTATCAATTTTTACTAAAGCAAGATCAGTTACTGCATCTGTTCCCAAAACTTCACCATCACAAATAGATCCATCTGCCAAAGTAACTGAAACATTGTCGACTCTTTCTACTACATGAGCGTTTGTGAGAACCAAACCATTCTCATTAATAATCACTCCAGAACCTTGTCCTCTTTCCCTTTCTGGAGTAATTCCTTGATCGCCGAGTAAATCCCTTAATAAAGGATCAAGTAATGTAGGATCAAATTGTTGCCTTTCTACCAATCGCTCAGTATCAATTTTTACGACTGCAGGACCAATATTTTTAACTGCGGATGATACGAAATTATGACTTTCAGAAGAAGTTAAAGCTAAAACATCAGCATAATTAAAGGGATTAAGCATACAAAAACAAATAATAATGAATATTTGGATTAAATTAATAAATTTAATCTTGAGATATTTCATTTGTTTATTGTTTTTTATTTGTTTAATAAATCTAATTGAAGAAAAAAATTATTGTTGTTTTTTTGTTTACATCCATAAAATACGAATTTTTGAATTTTTCTGTAGAAAAAACTTTTTTATGTGTGAAAATAAATTTTAAATAAATTTATTAATAAATTTTGAATAAAGAAAACAAAAGTAAACTAGAAGCTTTATTAGAAAAAGTTGCTAATGAAAGGGATTTAGAAATCTACGGTTTAAATATACAAACTAATCAAAATCCAATTGTTATTGAAATAACTATACGAAAAACTAATGGAGATGACATCTCCATAGATGATTGTGCTCTATTTAATACCCCAGCATCTGACGAAATAGAAAAATCAAATCTTTTAAATTGTTCATATGTTTTAGAAATTAGTAGTCAAGGGGTCAGTGATGAATTAACCTCAGAGAGAGACTTCAAAACTTTTAAGGGTTTTCCAGTTAATGTAGAGTTAAACCAAAAGAATTCAAAAATTAAATTCATCAATGGTTTACTTTATGAAAAGTCTAATGATTTTTTAGCCATTAACATTAAAGGTAGGATAAAGAAAATCCCTTCCGATGAAGTATTAAAAATTAGTCTTTGTACCTTAAAAGATTAATTATTTTTCAACCATTATTCAAATTTCCCATCATAGATGGCATTAGTTATTCTCCCAGGTTTAAACAATCTTATTGAAGATATTAGTGAGGAAAAAAAGTTACCTCCTAATATCGTTGAAGCAGCCTTGCGCGAAGCTTTGTTAAAAGGATACGAAAAATATAGAAGAACTTTTTACATTGGAGTTAACGAAGATCCATTTGATGAAGAATATTTTAGTAATTTTGATGTTGGACTAGATCTTGACGAAGAAGGTTATAGGATCTTATCAAGTAAAATAATTGTAGAAGAAGTTGAAAGCGAAGATCATCAGATATCTTTAGTAGAAGTTAAACAAGTAGCTGATGATGCTCAAGTAGGAGACACGGTAGTTTTAGACGTTACTCCAGAAAAAGATGATTTTGGACGAATGGCTGCTTCAACAACAAAACAAGTTTTAGCCCAAAAATTAAGAGATCAACAAAGAAAAATGATCCAAGAAGAATTTGCAGATTTAGAAGATCCTGTTTTAACTGCAAGAGTTATAAGATTTGAAAGACAATCAGTAATAATGGGCGTTAGTTCGGGTATTGGTAGACCTGAAGTAGAGGCCGAACTTCCCAAAAGAGATCAATTACCAAACGATAATTATAGAGCTAATGCAACTTTCAAAGTATTCTTGAAAGAAGTTAGCGAAATAGCCAGAAAAGGACCACAACTTTTTGTAAGCAGAGCAAATGCTGGATTAGTCGTTTATTTATTTGAAAATGAAGTGCCGGAGATTCAAGAAGGCACGGTAAAAATTGTTGCCGTTTCAAGAGAAGCGAATCCTCCTTCAAGAGCTGTTGGGCCAAGAACAAAAGTAGCCGTTGATAGCGTCGAACAAGAAGTTGACCCTGTAGGTGCTTGTATTGGAGCGAGAGGGGCGAGAATACAACAAGTAGTAAATGAATTAAGGGGAGAAAAAATTGATGTTATTAAATGGTCACCTGACCCAATTCAATATATTTTGAACTCTTTAAGTCCTGCGAAAGTAGATCTCGTGAGACTTGTTGACCCAGAAGGTCAACACGCGCATGTACTAGTTGCTCCCGATCAATTAAGTCTCGCAATAGGTAGAGAAGGACAAAACGTAAGACTTGCAGCAAGATTAACTGGTTGGAAAATTGATGTTAAGAACTCACATGAATACGATCAGGAAGCAGAAGATGCTGCAGTCTCTGAATTAATCACTCAAAGAGAAAATGAAGAGAATCTCCAGCGAGAAGCTGAGCTTAGATTAGAAGCAGAACAAGCTGAGCGTGCTGCGGAAGATGCAAGATTAAGAGAGCTTTATCCCCTTCCTGAAGATAATGATGAATATGGACAAGACTTATATGAAGAAGAGACCTACTCAGATAGTGATCAGTTAGAGACCATTCAAGATGATGAAATATCCGCCAAAGAGGAGAGAAAACGGTGATACGACAAACCCCTGTTTTGCGTATATGCATTTCATGCAGAAAAACATATGACAGGAAACATCTTATAAAGATTACTAGAGATCATAAGCTAGGTATCATGTTTGAAAAGGGCATGGGGCGATCAGCCTACATTTGCAATTCAAAAAAATGTTACTCAGATTCCAAGCTCAAAAAAAAGCTTCAAAAAGCTTTAAAAACATCTTTAGAACCTGAATTTATTGATATTCTTGAAAAAGAAATTACAAGCTACAATAACTATCCCAATAAAGGAATATAATTAAATTAAATCCTCTTCAATTTCCAAAAAGAGTACAAATCAGATTAAATGACTATCAGCGATAAAATCAGAATTTATGAACTTTCCAGAGACTTAAATCTGGATAATAAAGATATATTGGATGCCGCTCAAAAACTTTCAATTTCAGTAAAAAGCCATAGCAGTTCAATCAGTACAGATGAAGCAAAAAAAATAAAAAATCTTATTAATAAAAAAAATTCAGATAAAAAAATCCTTTCTATTAAGAAACCTTCAACTAAAAAAGATAATTATAAACAAAACAAAGAAAATGAATCTTCTGTTATCTCTTCTATGAAAGGCAGACCTCTTGAAGAAAATTCAAACAAAAAGCCATTGTTGATGAAACCTCTTAATAAGCCTGAGAGTCAAAAAATAATTTCAAATAAACCTATAAATCTCAATAAACCAACAATTACTAACATTTCGCAATCTCAAGCAAATATTACCAATCAAAATATAAATAATAAACCCTCACAAAATCTCAAACATGATAAAAAAAATTTCCGAAATAACACAACCCCACCTATTAAAAGCCCATCGAAACCTCCTATTCAACTAATTGCTAAGCCTAATAATAAGTATGTTGAATCTAATAAATCTTCCCAGAACATCTCTAGTGCAGAGGGGAAAAGACAAATATCAAACAAACCTGACCAAAATTCGAACAAATCTAAAACAAAAAATATTAGTAACAGAATCTCTCCCCCTGAGCTCGTCGGAGCTCCAATAAGAAGAGACGGAACCAATCAGCAAAATAATAAGCAAAACATTTCTTTTAAACAAACTCCCCCCAACAGATCTGGTACGCCTAATAGACCTGGCATGCCCAATAGGCCTGGGTTAAGAAACAAACCATCAGATCAAGGCAGACCTGGATCTTTTAATAGACAAGCCAATACAGGTAGACCTGGAGCTCCCAACAGACCTGGCATGCCCAACAGGCCTGGGTTAAGAAACAAACCATCAGATCAAGGCAGACCTGGATCTTTTAATAGACAAGCCAATACAGGCAGACCTGGAGCTCCCAACAGACCTGGCATACCCAAAAGGCCTGGGTCTAAATTCGATGGTCAAAAGACACCTGGGATTAGAAAGCCAGTATCACCGAATGAACTCTTACAACTTCAAAAAACTAACAAATCTGAAAGTGACAAAAAAGTTATAAAGAATAACGAAAAACAAAATATTGAGACAACGAAACAAAAGGTAAAATCTCCAAATACTCGTCCACATACTGCCCCTAATTCAAAAAAACCACCCCATAGACCATTTTCAAATAATTCTAAAAAACCTGGAAAGACAGACTGGGATGATAGTGCAAAACTTGAAGCATTAAGAAGCAAAAATCCCCAAAAACAAAGACAGAAAGTTCATATTATTGGTGAGAATGATGATTCATTAACATCTGAAACTAGTGGATATTCAGGCGAAAAAATATCAATCTTATCAGCTAGTTTGGCGCGTCCAAAGAAAGAAAAGTCTGATGAATCCAAATCTCAAAAAACTTTTAAACAATTTAAAAAGAAGAAAAAAGAGACGACTAGGCAAAGACAAAAAAGAAGAGCTATGGAGTTAAAGGCTGCCAAAGAAGCCAAACAAGTAAGGCCTGAAATGATAATCGTGCCCGAAGATAATTTAACAGTCCAAGAATTAGCCGATAAATTAAGTCTTGAAAGTTCTGAAATAATCAAATCTCTTTTTTTCAAAGGAATAACTGCAACTGTTACTCAATCACTCGATTTAGCAACTATTGAAACAGTAGCAGAAGAATTTGGGGTACCTGTTTTGCAAGATGATATCCAAGAAGCTGCTGAGAAAACAGTTGATATGATTGAATCTGAAGATATTGATAATCTAATACGAAGACCACCTGTTATTACAGTGATGGGTCATGTAGATCATGGCAAAACAAGTCTTTTAGATTCCATCAGAGAATCAAGAGTAGCTTCGGGGGAGGCAGGGGGCATCACTCAACACATAGGAGCTTATCAAGTTGAATTTGAACATGAATCGCAAAAGAAAAAATTAACTTTTCTTGATACTCCTGGTCATGAGGCATTCACTGCTATGAGAGCAAGGGGTACAAAGGTAACAGACGTAGCTGTTCTTGTAGTTGCTGCAGATGATGGTTGCAGACCTCAAACACTAGAAGCTATCAGTCATGCAAGAGCTGCAAAAGTACCAATTGTTGTTGCAATAAATAAAATCGACAAAGAAGGGGCATCTCCAGACAGAGTAAAGCAGGAACTATCAGAGAAAGATTTAATTGCTGAAGATTGGGGAGGAGATACAGTTATGGTTCCAGTAAGTGCCATCAAAAAACAAAACATTGATAAATTGCTCGAAATGATTTTATTAGTTTCAGAGGTAGAGGATCTACAAGCTAACCCTGATAGATTTGCAAAAGGTACTGTTATTGAAGCTCACTTAGACAAAGCAAAAGGGCCTGTGGCTACTTTGTTAGTACAAAATGGAACCTTGAAATCTGGAGATGTTTTAGCTGCGGGTTCAGTCCTTGGAAAAATTAGAGCAATGGTTGATGAACATGGTAATAGAATCAAAGAAGCGGGACCATCATTTCCAGTAGAAGCGCTAGGATTCAGTGAAGTACCCACTGCAGGAGATGAATTCGAAGTCTACCCTGATGAGAAGACTGCTCGCGCGATTGTCGGAGAAAGGGCAACAGATGCTAGAGCCACAAAATTAGCTCAGCAAATGGCCTCTAGAAGAGTCAGCTTATCATCCTTATCAACTCAAGCAAATGATGGAGAACTAAAGGAGTTAAACTTAATTCTCAAAGCCGATGTTCAAGGTAGTGTTGAAGCAATATTAGGATCACTAGAACAATTACCCAAAAATGAAGTTCAAGTAAGGGTTTTACTTTCTGCTCCTGGAGAAATAACTGAGACAGATATAGATCTCGCTGCTGCATCTGGGTCGGTAATCATTGGATTTAACACCTCATTGGCTTCCGGCGCGAAGAGAGCAGCTGATGCTAATGACGTTGATATAAGAGAATATGAAGTAATCTATAAACTCTTGGAAGATATTCAATTGGCCATGGAAGGACTACTTGAACCCGATCTTGTCGAAGAATCATTAGGGCAAGCTGAAGTTAGAGCAACTTTCGCAGTCGGAAAAGGAGCTATTGCAGGCTGTTATATACAAACTGGCAAATTGCAAAGGAATTGTTCTCTGAGAGTTTTTAGATCAGAGAAAGTAATATTTGAAGGTAATTTAGACTCTCTAAAAAGAGCTAAAGATGATGTAAAAGAAGTAAATACAGGATTTGAATGTGGAGTTGGCTGCGATAAATTCTCTTCATGGATTGAAGGAGATGTAATCAAAGCATTCAAACTTGTCACCAAAAAGAGGTCTTTATCACAATAATTAAACATCTAGATTATTAATCTTTATTTCTATCAAAGATTAATAAAGCAGGAAATATTACACAAGCACCCAATTGTATGAGAAGGTTATTTTGCTGCAATTCAGTTCCGCTTGCAATTCTGGAAAGCATTATTAGAAGTCCCAAAAATGCAGAACCGCTAAAAGCTATCCACAATATTCTTCTCAATCCCTTGAAAGGAGCTTGGGATTCCTTCAATAATTTCTTTTTCAATTCAGGATCTATTTTTGACATAAATTCTTTCAATTATAAAATTAAGTCTATATGAAAATTTCAATATTTAATCTTGCCGGTATAGCTCAGGGGTAGAGCAACTGTCTCGTAAACGGTAGGTCATTGGTTCAATTCCAATTATCGGCACTTACAAAGCAAATTAAAATGTTTTATAAAATTTTAAAATTTAGATATCTTTTTAAGTTATTTGTTTTTATTCCTCTGATATTTTATTTTGGCAAAAGAAGCTATATTGCGTTTGATGAAGGTTTTTATGCACTACAAGCTAGATGGATATTAGAGAAAGGTAACTGGACAATTCCACTTTGGTGGGATGAATATGTTTTAGATAGAACAATAGGATTACAGTTTTTAATAGCAAAGTCGCAAGACTTATTTGGAAGAAATATTTTTTCTGCATATCTTCCAACAACAGTCGCTTCAATATTGATGCTATTTACAACTTATAAATTACATGAAGAATTATTTAATAAAAAATATGCAATCATATCTCCACTAATCCTTGCTACTACATATCTATGGTTTGACTACTCACACTTAGCCACTCAAGACATTATCTATTCAAGTTTTGTAACTATTGGAGTATTAGCTTTAGTCAAAATAAAAAGTAAAAATAACAAATTCTATATTCTGCTTTTTGGAATTTGGATTGGTTTAGCTTTTATGATGAAAACTTTTTTAGTTTTTGTACCATTATTTTCACTCATACCATATATTTTTTTTAAAAAAAATTTTTTATTCATCAAATTTTTTTGGTTAGGACTACTAATTGGATTTTTTCCTTTTTTATTCTGGACTTTTTCTATCAATCCTTACTTAGACAAAAATATTATTTTTTACTTAGTTGAAAAGTTTAACTTTCTATCAAGTAAAAATACTTTTACTAATCCTTTTTATTATTATTTCTGGAATGTACCTATGACATTTCTGCCATGGAGTTTTTTCGCAATTATTGGAACAATATACAATTTTTATCAAAGAAAAGAGAATAAATATATTCTTGCTTTTTTTCCCTTTATTTTATTAGCCACCCTAAGCATTTTCTCTACAAAAACACCTTATTATACTCTTCAAATATCATCCATTTTTTCATTAAATACCTATGTGGGAATAAAATATTTATTCAATTCTTGTAAATATAGTCAACTTTTTATATTTATGACTTCAAAAATAATTCCATTATTTATATTTGCTCTAACTTTCGCATATTATTTTTTCTTTAAAGATTTAATTAACTTTAATACAAAGGAAAATACATTTATAATTCTTGGATTATTATCTTTCGGCTTATCATGGTCGTTAATAAAACATAAAAATTCGTTCAAAGAAATATTAATAACTCTCATAATTGGGCCTTACTTATTCACTTCATGTATTTTGCAATCTGGTTTATTCACTGATAGATCTAGAGAACTAAGAGAGGAAATGGAATATGTTTCATCCCTTGATTTAGTAAAAAATCAAACAATCATGGTTGATAAAGAAGGAATCAACAACTCTCGATCTTCATCAAAAATCATAAGGATTTCTTTATCAACTCCTAAATTAGGTGAGGGATTAGAAAGTATTAATCAATTAAAAAAATCTGAATTAGCATGGACAACTGACCTAGAAACAATAAAAAATAATGATTATTCTTATGAAGTGATATACGAAAATGATGTTTTAAATCCATGGAAATTGATATTAAAAAAGTAAATCATCCATATATAATAAGTTGTTGTTTATAGTTTTTAATAATGAGATCTGTTAATAGTTGGAATTTAACTAATAATAAACTTCATCAATTATTCAAAGAAAATAACGAATTTATTTCTATTAAGGTTCGCGGTAATACTTGGGAGCCAATCACTAGATGGCTAAGATTAGAATCAAGAATTTTTAAAGAAACTACTTGCAAAGCAAGAATAACTTTATGCGATATCGAATCTCTAGCAGAAATTTATAACTACAGATCAATTAGATGGAAAGCAAAAAAACTTACTCCTATGCCCACCAAGATAATTCCACAATCTATTAAAAATATTTTTCGGAAAATGCCAATCATAAAACAAATAGCCTATGAAATCGAAATAGTTTTTTATAAATATAGTGAAAATATTTCTGAACATTTAATATCAATAGTAATTCCCGCAAGAAATGAAGCTGGTAATAAAGAACTTTTAATTAATGCTTTAAATAAATTCAAAAATATACCAAATGAATTAGAAATTATATTTGTTGAAGGTAATAGCAGTGATAATACATATGACATTTTGAAAGAATTAAAAGAAAATTTCTCAAATTTCTTCAAGATATCTCTTTTAAAACAAACTTCTAAAGGGAAGAAAAATGCAGTCGTGGAAGGGTTTAATATTTCTTCAGGTGAGACCCTCGCCATAATTGATAGTGATTTTACTGTAGATATTGATGACAGTATTGCAGCAATTATGGAATCAACCAAAAATAAAAATATCCTAATTAATTGCGCTCGCACAACTTTTCCAATGGAAAAAGATGCAATGAGATGGGCAAACTATATAGGAAATAGACTCTTCGCAATTTTTCTTTCAATTCTCATAAATAAGCCTGTATCAGATTCACTCTGTGGAACAAAAGTTTTTTCAAGAAAATTCTTTAAACTTATGAAACAAAACGGAAGTTGGGATTCCAAGTCTGACCCATTTGGAGATTTTACAATAATATTTGAAGCTGCGAACAATAACATTAAAATTCTAAATTATCCTGTTAGATATTACGCTAGAAAATCTGGAGCACCAAATATATCTAGATGGGTAGATGGATTAAAACTTCTCAAAGTATGCTGGATTTATATGATTTCTGATATCTGAATTAAATAAAATTTTCTCGATTATTTTCTTAAGATTTTTAATTTCTCCAAATTAGTAATAAAGTAGTTAGATTCTTAAAAGAAATAAATTCATTAAATTTCATGACATGAATTTTAATTTGAAGCTCGAAAAATTAAATAAAAAAAATTACCAAAGAAAGCACTACGGAAAAATACTAACTGTAAGACTGCCATGTAATCCAATATTCCCAATAGGACCTATTTATTTAGCAGACCATATTCATAAATGTTTTCCAGGTTTAGAGCAGCAATTCATCGATCTAGCAATAATTCCATCTAATGAAGTTTCCAAATATTTAGCTAGAAAAATTGATCAATTTAGACCACACCTAATCATTTTTTCATGGAGAGATATTCAAATTTATGCACCTGTTGATGGTAGAAGCGGAAATCCTCTACAAAACTCTTTTGAAGTTTTCTACTCAAAAAATATCCTTAAAAAAATTAGAGGTTCCTGGGGAGGATTAAAATTAATTGCATCTCATTATGGAGAAATATATAGAAATACTTCTTTAGTCAAGATGGGACTAAAAAGAGCACAAAAATACAATAAAAATGTAAAAGTAATTTTAGGGGGTGGAGCTGTAAGTGTCTTCTATGAACAATTGGGAAATCTACTCCCAAAAGGAACTGTCATTTCAGTTGGAGAGGGAGAAAATCTCATAGAAAAAATTATTAGGGGAGATTCAATAGAGGGAGAAAGATGTTACATTGCTGGACAAAAACCTCGCAATAAATTAATACATGAACAACCTTCAGGAACTGTTAAAACTGCCTGCAACTATAAATACATTAAATCAATATGGCCTGAATTCAATTGGTATATAGAAGGAGGCGATTATTACGTAGGGGTACAAACAAAAAGAGGTTGTCCTCATAATTGTTGTTTCTGTGTTTACACAGTCGTGGAGGGGAAGCAAGTTCGCGTTAATCCTGTTAATGAAGTAATCAAAGAAATGAAGCAATTATATGATCTTGGAGTAAGGGGATTTTGGTTCACAGATGCACAGTTTATTCCAGCCAAAAAACATATTGAAGATGCAAAAACACTTTTGCAAGCAATTAAGGATCAAGGCTGGGATGATATTAATTGGGCTGCATACATCAGAGCAGATAATATTGATGCTGAGCTAGCTCAGCTTATGGTCGATACAGGTATGAGCTATTTTGAAATAGGTATCACGTCGGGATCTCAAGAACTTGTTAGAAAAATGAGATTAGCGTACGACCTTGAAACTGTATTAAATAATTGCAGAATGCTAGTCAAATCAGGTTTCAAGAATCATGTTTCAGTCAATTATTCATTTAATGTATTTGATGAAACGCCCAACACAATAAGTCAAACAATTGCATACCATAGAGAATTAGAAAATATTTTTGGTAAAGGATTAGTTGACCCAGCTATATTCTTTATAGGTTTGCAACCTCACACTCTTCTTGAGAAGTACGCCTTGGAACATAAAATTTTGAAACCAAATTATAATCCAATGAGCATGATGCCCTGGACAGCAAGAAAACTTCTTTGGAATCCAGGCTCACTAGGAAAAAAACTTGGTCAGGTTTGCTTAGAAGCTTTTGATAATCCAGAAGACGAATTTGGCAAAACAGTTATCGATATTCTTGAGAGAGAATATGGAAAGTCACCCTTAAAAGAATCCCTAAAGGTTCGTCCTTTATCAGAAAGGAAACTAATACACTCTAAATAAAAAATTCAACCTTTGTTAATCCTCTTTCTCAATTGAACTAGAAATTCCTTTGGATTTTAAGGATTCTGAGTAGAATTCTGCTGGTTCTAAATCACAAACAATTACTAAACCCACACCAGTATTGTGTGCTTCAAGCATTATCGCAATGGCATCTTGTTCACTTAATTGAGGCACAACTTCTCGCAGTGAAATAGTGACATACTCCATAGAATTGACTGGGTCATTATGAAGTAAAACCTTATATTTTGGAGATTTGTTTTTTAACTCAGCAGCTTTCTTTTCAATCACTGCTGAATTATTATTTACACTTTGTTCTAACTTTATAGATAGCATTAAGTTTATTAGAGTTTAAATTGTACTAATAATTATATATTAATTATTCTTTCCATTGCATCAAGGACGTTTGATCGTGAGTTAAATGCTGACAAGCGAAAATAACCCTCTCCTGCTAATCCAAATCCGCTCCCAGGTGTTCCAACTACACTAACTTTTTGGAGAAGGAAATCAAAGAAGTCCCAAGATGTCATTTGATCTGGAACTTTAATCCAAATATAAGGAGCATTGTCGCCACCATAAACTTTATATCCTGAATTCTGAAGTTTATTTTTCATTATTTTTGCATTTTCCATATAAAAATCAATTAAACCTCTCACCTGTTTCTTACCTTCAAGAGAATAAACAGCCTCTGCTCCTTTCTGAACAACATAACTTACTCCATTGAACTTTGTAGATTGTCGCCTATTCCAAAGAGGCCATAACTCTATTTCCTCATTTGTTGAGCTCAAACCTTTGAGATTTTTAGGTATTACTGTAAAAGCACATCTAACTCCAGTGAATCCTGCATTCTTTGAAAAAGATCTAAATTCAATAGCACAATCCTTTGCTCCCTCAATCTCATATATTGAATGTGGAATATCATTATCTTGAATAAATGCTTCATAAGCTGCATCAAAAAGTATTAGAGATTTGTTTTGAAGGGCATAGTCAACCCACTTTTTCAAATCTGCTTTATTAATCGTTGCTCCAGTCGGATTATTAGGAAAACAAAGATATATAATATCAACTTTTTTTTCAGGTAGTTCTGGTAGAAAGTTATTCCCCTCGTTTATTGCAAGATATGTCAATCCATGATAATTGCCATTTTCAAGAGAATCACCAGTTCTGCCTGTCATAACGTTACTATCTACATAAACTGGGTAAACAGGATCAGTTACAGCAATTGAATTATCTTTGCCAAGAATATCTAAAATATTGCTACTATCGCATTTAGAACCATCAGAAACAAAGATTTCTTCAGGTGAAATCTGACAGTCTCGTGAAATAAAATCATGCTCAGATATTTTTTCTCTCAGCCAAGAATAACCTTGTTCCGGTCCATAACCTCTAAAACCATCTGTTGTACCCATCTCATGTAAAGCTTTACCCATAGCCTCTATGCATGCCCTAGGTAATGGTTCTGTAACATCTCCTATGCCAAGTTTGATAATTTCAGCGCTCTTGTTTGATTGAGAATATATTTTTACTCTTTTAGCAATTTCAGGGAATAAATAGCCTGCTTTGAGTTTTAAATAATTTTCGTTTACTTGAACCACTTTAGATAAAAAATTGCACCAATATTAGAATAATGTATTAACGTGCTTTAGTGGTGATTAGATGTTAGAATTATTCTAGTTATGGTTAATTTAAGAGATAATCATAGCTATGAATTCAATCTCAATTAGTTTGAAAATCTTTTAAAGCTTTATAAATAGCAGAATTCAATCACTATTAACTTTATTAATTTTAAAAAAGTAAATAATAATAGCAAAAAAAATTGCTTTATTAAAAGGCAAAATGTAATTCTTTAATTTAGACGATTTTCAAAATCCAAATCATTCAGAATCAATTATATGTCTCAGCAAATTATCATCGCTGAGCAGGCTCGAATAGCAGCACTACTCACAGATGATCGAGTTGATGAATTAATCGTCGCGCAAGGTCAATATCAAATTGGCGATATTTTTTTAGGAACAGTTGAAAATGTTCTCCCTGGCATTGATGCCGCTTTTATAAATATCGGTGAAAGTGAGAAAAATGGATTCATCCATGTTTCAGATTTAGGTCCACTAAGACTTAAAAAAGGGACATTTGGAATAACTGAATTACTAGAACCAAAACAAAAAGTTCTAGTTCAGGTAATAAAGGAACCTACAGGATCTAAAGGTCCCAGATTAACCGGAAGTATTTCAATCCCAGGAAAATACATGATATTACAGCCATACGGACAAGGAGTAAATATTTCAAGGAAAATAAATACAGAAACAGAACGAAGCCGTTTGAAAGCTCTTGGGGTTTTAATAAAACCACCAACCACAGGCTTGGTATTTAGAACCGAGTCTGAAAAAATAAAAGAAGAACTTCTAATTGAAGATTTAGAACAATTAATTCAACAATGGGAAAATGTACTAAAGGTTTCTGAAGCTTCTAATCCGCCAAATTTAATAAAAAGAGATGATGATTTCTCCCTTAAGATCTTAAGAGATTATATTAAGGAATCAACTAAAAGCATAATTATTGATAGTAAATTTTCAGTTGCAAGAGCAAAAGATTTTTTAATAAATTATGAATCTGATATAAATATTGAATTTCACGATAACAGCTTAAACCAACATATTTTCGAAAAGTACGAAATTAAGAAAACAATTCAAAAAGCTCTCCAGCCGAGAGTAGATCTTCCTTCGGGAGGTTATATCATTATAGAACCTACTGAAGCTTTAACAGTAATCGATGTAAACTCTGGATCATTTACAAGATCCGCAAATTCAAGACAAACCGTTTTGTGGACAAACTGCGAAGCAGCAGTTGAAATATCAAGGCAAATGAAATTAAGAAATATTGGTGGAGTTATAGTAATAGATTTTATCGATATGGAATCTAGAAGAGATCAATTCCAATTACTTGAGCATTTTGCCTCAGCAATAAAAGATGATTCTGCTAGGCCTCAAATAGCTCAGCTTACTGAATTAGGCTTAGTAGAGTTAACCAGAAAAAGACAAGGTCAAAATATATATGAATTATTCGGTAAAAAATGTTCTACATGCGATGGTACCGGACATGTAGAAAATATACTAAATCATGAAATTTCTAATTTAAAAACTAAAAATGTTGAAAATAAATCTAATCAATCAAACAATCTAGAATCTTTAGATACAGATATTCCTCAATCAAATGATGATCAGGAAAAAATAATTGACAAGGAATTAATTAACTCCAAAGACCTAAACAAAGAGAATTCTTCTAATAAAAAAGAAAAAGAAAATGATAATGATAATTTGAACCAATCAAATTCAAGAGAAAAAAATATAATAACAGTAGATCTTACAAATGAAGAAAAAATTGTTTTCAGTCAATTAGGTATTAATCCACTTATAAAGTTAGGTAAAGAATATCTCACCAGCAACAATTTTGTGCGTTTAAAAGAAAGTAATCAAGAAATAGAAAAAGATTCAGATAATAAAAAAACAAAATCAAAACAAATTAAAAAAATTACAAAATTGGAAGAAGAAAAGAATCAGATTAAAATTGAAGCGAATGCTAATTCTAAAGATAAATCAACAAATAAAACTAAAGAAAATAATGAAGTTGTCTTTACAGATAAAAAGGATGAAATTGAACTTGCAGATGAGCTAAAAAATGCAAGAAAAAAAAGAAGAAGATCTTCAGCAAGCATTGAATAAAGTATTCGAAGTTGGAATAGATGAAGTTGGTAGGGGAGCAATTTTTGGCCCAGTTTTTTCAGCAGCTGTAGTATTAACTGAAAAAAATAAATCTATTTTAAAAAAATTTGGAGTAACAGATAGTAAAAAACTATCTCCTAAAAAAAGAAAATTACTTTTACCAAAAATTTTATTTCTCTCTTCAGATTATGGAATTGGTCAATCTTCTGCCAGAGAAATAGATAAGTTAGGTATCAGGGTTGCGACAGAACTTTCAATGATAAGAGCTTTAAAAAAATTAAAAGAAAAACCATCTGAATTAATAATTGATGGTTCCTTATTATTAAGGCCTTGGAAAGGAATCCAGAAAAACATAGTGTCTGGAGACTCAAAGTTTATCTCGATAGCTTCAGCAAGTATAGTTGCCAAAGTTTCTCGCGATAATCTAATGGATAGGTTAGAAAAAAAACACTCAGGATACTTGATATTTAAAAATAAAGGTTATGGAACCAGAGAGCATCTTTCATTAATCAAAAAAAATGGAATAACCAAACTTCATAGGAAAAGTTTTTTAAAAAAATCAAATCTTATTTAATTCACACCAATCTAAAAAATCTTTTACGAGTTGCTGTTGAACCCTTGACTTTATACCCAACAAAATCCCATTTAATACCGAATGACCAGTAGATTCCAAAATTTTCTTTGGTACCAGTTTAAGTAGAGGGGGTTGGCTTACAGATACCCCAAGAAGCGCCTCACCCTCTAAACCAATAGAAGTTGCTTCCAAATTCGCTTTCAAAATAAGATTAAAATCATCTATCATCCCCAAACCATCCAATGTACTTTCAAGAGCACTCATTTTTAAAATTCCATCTTTATTTTCTACCGCAATTGAGACAACAGGGTTAATATCTAATTGAAAAACCTTAAAACTTGTTACTGTATACTTATATCTACCCACTCCTTCTGGTACTAATTTGTTGGAGTCAAGCATTGCTCCAACAACTCTTTCTTCTTCCAAAAGATATTTAGAAAGATATTCTTTATTACGTGTTACAGAAAGCTTGAGTTTCTGTTTAGCATCAAAAGACAATAGCATTTCCTATATTCCTCCAATGCTTATTTGATCTCTTTTTTTTTTACAATAATCATGCGCAAACAAGTTGCATATTTAGGTCCTCAAGGAACATACGCAGAAAAAGCAGCCCATATATTATCAAAGCTTGCCAATTTTCAGACACCTATATTTGTACCATGTAATGGGTTACATTCGGTCTTTAAATCAATAGCGTACAACAATTGTGATGCTGCTGTAGTCCCTATAGAAAATTCTGTAGAAGGGGGAGTTACAGCTACTTTAGATGCCCTTTGGAAATTTCCTGAAATTTTTATCAATAAAGCAATTGTTTTACCTATAAAACATGCATTAATTAGTGACGGAGAACTTTCAAACATTTCTGAAGTATTATCTCATCCTCAAGCATTAGCTCAATGCTCAGAATGGTTATCTGAGAATCTTCCAAATGCTATTCCTCTCCCAACAAATTCAACATCAGAGGCTGTCAATATGATCAAAGGGAGTAAATTCAGAGCAGCTATCGGTTCAAAATCGTTAATACAAATAGAAGGGCTAAAAGAATTAGCCTACCCTATTAATGATGTTCCAGGTAATTGCACTAGATTTGTTTTATTGAGCAAAGAATCAAATTCAAATTTAGCTAATATTGCCAGTTTTGCTTTCTCACTAATTTCAAATAAACCAGGTGCTTTACTTAAAGCTATAAATTATATTGCAGATTTTGGATTTAATATGAGTAAAATTGAATCAAGACCTTCAAAAAGAGAATTAGGGGAATACATAATTTATATCGATTTAGAAATTAATAATCAAAATAACATTAAAAATCTTCTTAAATTAAAAAATAATCTAAAGCCACTTTGCAAGAATTTTGTAGATTTTGGAAATTATTTTTCTGAAAATGTTGAACTAGACTAAATTATCCTCTACCTTTATAAACTCCAAACTCCATTAAACCACTTCTGAATGCCCAATTCATGAGAAGTATTGTTGGAATCTCTCTAATCGACTTTACTAGCGCAAATGGACCAAGTGACAAAATTGTGAAGGGTCTTCGAATGCCTTCAATAATGGAGTCGTACCATGAAGGATTTGTATAGGAATTCCAATTTTCAGAAATAACTCTTCCTGAACTATTTTCATTAGTTCTAAGAATGTTACTAAATTCATTAATGCTAATAAAACTAGGATGTACCCATTGTTCAAGTAATTGCTTAAGAACTAACTTTTCAAAAAATGATGGGGGGTATGCCGCGAGATCTCTTGAATTCCAATCAGCCAACGCGAAATATCCTCCAGGTCTTAGAATTCTCAGCATTTCATCTGCAAACCTAGTCTTATCATTCATATGTGCACCAGCCTCAACACTCCAGACGGCATCAAATGATCCATCTTCAAATTTCAAATCCAAAGCATCCATAACTTGGAAGTTGCAATTTAACCCATCAGGAGTAAGTTCTCTTGCTCTTTTAACTTGAGCGGGACTAATTGTAATGCCAGTGACATTAAACCCATAATATTCTGCAAGAATCCTAGAACTTCCACCTATCCCGCAACCTACATCAAGTATTCTGGATCCCTGTGGTAAATTTTCTAAAGCACTCCATTTGACTAATTCATGAACAAACTGAACTTTAGCCTTTCTAAAATCAATATTTTTTTCTGAGGGATAAAAACCCAAATGTATATGTTCGCCCCATAATCTCTCAAGTAATTTATCCTGAGTCCAAGCATCATATGCAGAAGCTACTGTACCAGAAGAAATATATTTTCTAGCATTAATTCTCCAGATTATCGTTAGGACTAGAAAGAATAAAACTATTAAAAAAAAAGGGAATAATAATTCAAACATTTAATTTTCTTTTATATCAGGAAAGCTCTCTTTCAATGCTGTTCTTGCTGCAAGTTGTTTTCTTGTATGATCAAGCATTTCATATTCTCTTTGCAAACGGGTAAAGGTATTTCTCTCCTCAAGGAGTCTTTGCTGTTCCTCCGCAACAGGACCGCCCAAATGAGCTCCGATCCAAAATGATAAATCCATTGGGTTGTCAGGTAATTTATCAGGTAGATTTTTCTTAGAATTAGTTAATTTACTCGTTAAATTAATAACATCACTAAGTGCTTCTTTTACTGAATCTTTTAGAGAATCTAATTTTTGAAAGTCATCAATATTATCATCACTTATCCAACTAACCATCGCAGAACAAAATGGCGTCGAACGGGTAATTTCCAAGACTTGAAATCTTTGTTGGCCGAGAGTGATAATATTACTTCTCCCATCCTCTGCAGTTTGATGTTTTAAAATTTGTGCACAACATCCAACATTAGCCATACTTTTAGTAGTTGGATCCCACTTAATCACTCCAAACATTGAATCGCTTTCAAGAACAGATTGGAGCATAATCCTATATCTCGATTCAAAAATATGTAAAGGCAATACTTCTTGAGGGAAAAGGACTACCTCTGGTAAAGGGAATAGGGGTAATTCCCTTACTGAGAGTTCTCCCATTTAAACCTCATTTCATTTTGTTAATACTAATCAATTTAGGGCAGTTTCGGGATTTATTAAAGTTTAACTTCAATATCTACACCACTTGGGAGATCTAGTTTCATTAAAGCATCAATAGTTTTTGCAGAAGGACTGTAAATATCTATTATTCTTCGATGGGTTCTTGTTTCAAAATGCTCTCTAGAATCTTTATCAACATGTGGTGATCTTAGGACACAATAAATCTTCCTTTTTGTAGGTAAAGGTATTGGACCTATTGCTGAGGCAGAAGTAGTATCAGCAGTTTGGATTATTTTGTCACAAGATAAATCAAGCATTCTTCTATCAAAAGCTTTGAGCCTTATTCTTATTTTTTGTTGTGCAATTGATGCAGTCATAGTTTCAAATAACTTTTAATGAAGGGTCATTGATTACAATGACCCTTATCCATAATCCTATATTAGATGATTGAGGTTAAATTTTAAAATTCAAGTTTATTATTTGAGTATTTTAGAAACAACTCCAGCACCGATAGTGCGACCTCCTTCGCGTATGGCGAATCTCATACCTTGTTCAATAGCAACCGGACAAATTAATTCTCCAGTCATCTTGATTCTGTCTCCTGGCATAACCATTTCAACATTGGATCCATCATCTGAGGTAAATGCGGTTATTTGACCTGTTACATCAGTTGTTCTGATGTAGAACTGAGGTCTATATCCTGCAAAGAAAGGAGTATGTCTTCCGCCCTCTTCTTTTTTGAGAACATAAACTTCTCCTTCAAACTGAGTATGAGGGGTAATAGATCCTTTCTTCACAAGAACCATTCCTCTCTCTATATCTTCTTTCTGGACACCCCGTAAAAGTAAACCAACATTATCGCCAGCCATACCTTCGTCAAGAAGTTTTCGGAACATTTCAACTCCAGTAACAGTTGTTACTCTGGTATCTCTTATTCCAACTATTTCTACTTCTTCTCCAACCTTAACTTTACCTCTCTCAATTCTTCCAGTAGCAACAGTTCCTCTACCAGTAATTGAGAAAACGTCTTCAACTGCCATCAAAAATGGTTTATCAACTTCTCTTTCTGGTTCGGGGATGTTAGAATCAACTGCTTTCATCAATTCTTCAATCTTTGATTCCCAAGTAGAATCTCCTTCGAGAGCTTTTAAACCTGAAACTTGGACTATTGGAATGTCATCTCCTGGGAAGTCATAACTATCTAACAATTCCCTAATTTCCATTTCGACAAGTTCAATAATTTCTTCATCATCGACCATATCACACTTATTTAGAGCAACTACTAGAGCAGGAACTCCAACCTGTTTAGCCAAAAGAATATGCTCTTTTGTTTGAGCCATAGGACCATCTGTAGCTGCGCAAACTAGAATTGCTCCATCCATCTGAGCGGCTCCTGTGATCATGTTTTTCACATAATCAGCATGTCCTGGGCAATCGACATGAGCATAATGCCTGCCTTCAGTTTCGTATTCAACATGAGCTGTATTAATGGTAATGCCCCGCTCTCTTTCTTCAGGAGCACCATCAATGTCTCCATAATCTTGAGCTTGAGCTTGACCTTTTTTTGCTAATACATTTGTAATAGCAGCTGTTAGTGTTGTTTTTCCATGATCAACATGGCCAATAGTACCTATGTTGACATGTGGTTTGTTTCTTTCGAACTTCTCGCGAGCCATTTTGAATTAAAGAATCGAGGGTTTAAGAGTGTTTTAGTTTAGAGATCAGGAGTTGCCCTGATTCTTGGAAATGATAGCTTCAGCAACATTACGAGGAACTTCCTCATAATTTGCGAACTCCATTGAAAATATACCCCGACCTTGAGTCATTGATCGGAGTTGAGTGGCATAACCGAACATTTCGGCTAAGGGCACTTTGGCCTGCACCTTAGACAATCCATCGTCAACAGATTGTCCTTCTACTTGACCTCTTCTGGAAGAGAGATCACCAATTACAGATCCAAGAAAGTCGTCAGGACTTTCGACCTCAACTTTCATCATAGGCTCTAAGAGGACAGGATTGCATTTTTTAACCCCGTCTTTAAAAGCCATGGAACCTGCAATTTTGAAGGCCATTTCAGATGAGTCTACATCGTGGAATGAACCATCGACTAGTGTTACTTTTACATCAATGAGTGGATAACCGGCAAGGACACCAGATTCACAGGTCTCTTTCATTCCGTTAGATGCAGGACCAATATATTCTTTTGGTACAGCTCCACCAACAATTTTGTTTACAAATTCAAACCCTTTACCAACTTCTGCTGGTTCCATTTCAATGATTACATGACCATATTGACCTTTACCTCCAGTCTGTCTTGCATATTTACCTTCACCTTTAGAACTAGACCTAATAGTTTCTCTATATGAAACCTGTGGAGCTCCTATATTTGCTTCCACTTTAAATTCCCTTAACATTCTGTCAACAAGGATTTCTAAGTGTAACTCACCCATACCTGCAATAACAGTTTGATTTGTCTCAGGATCTGTACTTACCCTAAAGGTTGGATCCTCTTCAGATAAAGCAGTTAATGCTTTTGATAATTTTTCCATATCCCCTTTAGTTTTTGGCTCAACAGCCACTGAGATAACTGGTTCTGGGATAAACAATGTCTCCAAAACTATTGGATCTTCTGTATTACACAAAGTGTCACCAGTTGTTGTGTTCTTAAGACCTAACACAGCTCCTAAATCCCCAGCCCTCAATTCATCAACCTCCTCTCTTTCATCAGCCTTAAGAATCACTAATCTAGAAATTCTCTCTTTAGCATCCTTAGTAGAATTCATTACATAACTTCCCTTTGAAAGAACACCCGAATACATTCTTACAAAAGTTAGTTTCCCATATGGATCTGACATCACTTTGAAAGCTAATGCACTGAAAGGAGCATTATCATCAGAAGGTCTAATATCTTCTTTCCCACTTGGGAGAACACCTTGTATTGGTTTCACATCAACCGGAGCTGGCAAGTAATCAACTACAGCGTCTAATACAAGTTGAACACCTTTATTTTTAAAAGCTGAACCGCATAATACTGGAACCAATCCATGTTTTAAAACACCTTCCCTAATACCTTTTTTAAGTTGTTGTTCAGATAATTCTCCTTTTTCGAGAAATATTTCTATTAACTCTTCATCATTTTCTGCAACACTTTCCATTAACTTAAATCTCCAGTCAGCAGCTTCCTCCTCCATGTCAGATGGAATTGGTGCTTCTTCAATATCTGTACCTAAATCGTTTTTATAAAGATATGCTTTGTTGGCTACTAAATCAATAATGCCTGTGAGATCACCTTCAGCCCCAATTGGTAACTGGATTGGAAGTGCATTTGCCTTTAGTCGATCTTTAATTTGCTTATTAACCTTTAAAAAATCCGCACCAGTTCTATCCATTTTATTAACAAAAACCATTCTTGGAACAGAGTATCTATCTGCTTGACGCCAAACCGTTTCGGATTGAGGCTGAACTCCACCAACTGCGCAAAAAACAGCTATAACTCCGTCCAACACACGCATTGATCTTTCAACTTCAATGGTAAAGTCGACGTGTCCAGGAGTATCAATAATATTAATCCTATGATCTTGCCAACTAGTAGATATCGCAGCAGCAGTAATAGTTATTCCTCTTTCTCTTTCTTGAGCCATCCAATCTGTTACGGCAGCACCATCATGAACCTCCCCTATCTTGTGAACTACACCTGAATAAAACAAAATTCTTTCAGTGGTTGTTGTCTTACCTGCATCGATATGAGCGGCTATACCTATGTTCCTTACTCGTTCTAGGGGAAAGTCGCGTGCCAATTTTTAAAGCTCCAAATAAAATAATTTTTGATGAGTGTAGTTCACCCTAAAAGCAAACTTTAATAATAATAAACTACTTAAGTACCTTTTGATGAAATTAATATCTGTAATGTGCAAAAGCTTTGTTAGCTTCTGCCATTTTATGAGTATCTTCTCTTTTTTTAACAGCACTACCAGTTTCATTCGCTGCATCCATCAACTCGCCAGCAAGTTTTTGAGACATACTTTTTCCATTTCTCGCACGTGAGAATGTAACAAGCCATCTCAATGCCATAGCCGTACCCCTCTCTTGGCGAACTTCCATAGGTACTTGATATGTTGCACCACCAACTCTTCTAGCTCTTACCTCGACAAGAGGAGTAGCATTTTTTACAGCTGTTTCAAATAATTCCACTGCATTCCCGCCTGTTCTCTCGCTTATTAAAGAAAAAGCATCAGACAATATCCTTTGAGCTGTAGATTTTTTACCATGTTTCATCAATCGAGAAATCATCATTGAAGCAAGACGACTATTAAATTGAGGATCGGGCAGAATTGCTCTTTTTACTGCTGCATTACGACGTGACATGTTTTAAAAAGTGATGTTTGCAAATTAATCTTTTGGAGCTTTTGCTCCATACTTAGATCTGGATTGACGTCTATCTTTGACTCCAGCCGTATCTAAAGTTCCTCTTATTATATGATATCTTACTCCTGGCAAATCCTTGACTCTTCCACCCCTAAGAAGTACTACAGAATGTTCTTGCAAATTATGTCCAATCCCAGGAATATAAGCAGTTACTTCAAAACCAGAAGTTAGTCTAACCCTAGCAACTTTTCTTAAAGCTGAATTAGGCTTCTTTGGTGTTGATGTATAGACTCTTGTACATACGCCTCTCCTCTCAGGGCAAGCTTTTAATGCTGGAGATTTTGTTTTCTTTGTCAGACGTTTTCTTTCTGAACCTACTAATTGCGAGATGGTGGGCATCTATTAAATTTAGATAAAAATAAATATTTCACTATCATAACCTTTTACGAGCACCAACTAAAAGTTTTTAATTATATTTTTTTTAAAATTTGTCAAATTAAAATTTTTGGTAAATATTCATTATCTTTAGATTTATTTTCATATTTATTTTTATAATAGAAATACATAAATAACTAAATAGAATTAAATAATCTATGGGAGAGAGTATCAAAAGAATCGTTGAACCATATCAAGATAGTTATTCCCCAAATGGAATAATTGGGGAAAAAGATGCGTGTGGAGTCGGTTTCGTAGCAAATGTAAAAGGTATAGAAAGCAACTGGATTCTTAAACAATCACTTAAAGGCCTTAACTGCATGGAGCATAGAGGAGGCTGTGGGGGAGATAGTGACTCAGGAGATGGAGCAGGGATTTTATGTTCAATTCCTTGGGAATACCTAGAAGAGGAAATAGATCTAAAAAATACACAAGAATTGCATAGAGGTTTAGGTATGGTTTTTATGCCTAATGAAGAAGAGAAGATTGAAAAATGTAAATCAATATGCGATCAGGAAGCAGAAAAATTAAAAGTTAACAAAACTTTTTGGAGAACAGTACCTGTCAATAATGAAATCTTAGGTCCTTTAGCCAAAGCAAATGCTCCATTCATCTGTCAGTGGTTTTTATACATAGATAAAAAAGATCATCAGGATATTGAGAGGCTTTTATTTCAATTAAGAAAAAGAATTGAAAAAAAAATAAGAGAAACTTTTAAAAATGATGTTGGGGATTGTGAATTTTATTTTGCCTCACTAAGTTCTCAAACAGTTGTTTATAAAGGGATGGTTCGTTCTGAAATATTATCTGAGTTTTATCAAGATCTAAAAGAAGAGAGTTTTAAAGTCTCTTTTTCTGTTTATCATCGTAGATTTAGCACCAATACACTTCCAAAATGGCCACTAGCTCAGCCCATGAGATTTTTAGGTCATAATGGCGAAATAAATACTCTTTTAGGCAATATCAATTGGGCTAAAGCTTCAGAAACACACATAGATGATTTTTGGGGAGAGTTATCTAATGAAATCAAGCCCATTGTAGATGTAAACAAAAGTGATTCATCAAATCTTGATGCAACTCTCGAAATTAATATTCGCTCAGGCCAACCAATAACTGATTCATTATTAAAACTTGTTCCTGAAGCATTTAGAGATCAACCAGAACTTGAACAAAGGGAAGATATTAAATCTTTCTATGAGTATTCTGCGAGTATTCAAGAGGCTTGGGATGGACCTGCTCTTCTTGTATTTGCAGATGGAAATTTTGTAGGAGCAACGCTTGATAGAAATGGTCTAAGACCAGCAAGATATTCAATCACAAATGATGGTTTCGTAATAATGGGTTCCGAAACAGGAGTAGTAGATATTGAAGAGGAGAGAGTAATAGAAAAAGGTAGATTAGGTCCAGGACAAATGTTGGCAGTTGATTTTCACCAGAATAGAATCCTGAGAAATTGGGAAGTAAAATCTGAAGCAGCTAAAAGGCATGATTATAAAAATCTGCTCAGTAATAGAACTATAAAAATTGAAAATAATGAATGGGTTAAAGACTGCAAACTAAAAGACCTTGAGTTGTTACAACAACAAACTGCATACGGATTTTCAGCGGAAGATAATGACCTTATCTTAGACTCGATGGCTTCATTAGCTAAAGAGCCTACTTATTGCATGGGCGACGATATCCCATTAGCAGTTCTTTCATCTAAGCCACACATTTTATACGACTACTTTAAGCAAAGATTTGCGCAAGTTACTAATCCTCCTATTGACCCTCTGAGAGAAAAACTTGTAATGAGTTTAGAAATGCATCTAGGAGAAAGATGCACACCACTGGAAATTAAAGATCCTAAACCTTTTATTCATTTACAAAGTCCGATTCTTAATGAGGAAGAACTCACTTCCATCAAAAAATCAAAAATTAAATCTCAAACAATTTCAAGTTTGTTTGATATAGAGGAAGGTATTCAAGGCTTAGAGAACCAATTAAAAGCAATCTGTAAACAGAGTGAGCTTTTTATAAAAGAAGGTTGCTCTTTAATTATCATTTCTGATAAGGGAATTAATCCTAAAAAGACTTTTATCCCTCCTTTACTTGCTATTGGGGCAATTCATCATTATCTTCTAAAAAAAGAAATCAGGCTAAAAGCTTCTCTAATAATTGAGACCGGTCAATGTTGGAGCACGCATCACTTAGCTTGTTTAATTGGATATGGTGCAAGTGCAGTTTGCCCTTGGTTGACCTTCGAAGCAGGAAGACACTGGTTAAAACATCCAAAAACACAAAAACTCATTGATAGCAAAAAAATAAATCCATTATCAATAATTGATGTTCAAGAAAATATTAAAAAAGCTCTTGAAGACGGTCTAAGAAAAATTCTCTCAAAAATAGGCATCTCACTTTTATCTAGTTACCATGGTGCACAAATTTTTGAAGCTGTAGGCCTTGGATCTGACTTAATAAAAATTGCTTTTGATGGTACAACAAGCCGCATCGCTGGCATAACATTAAAAGAATTAACTAATGAAACACTTTCAATTCATACGAAAGCCTATCCAGAGATCGATTTAAAGAAATTAGAATTTTTAGGATTTGTACAATTTAGAAATAATGGTGAATATCATTCCAATAACCCAGAAATGTCCAAAGTTTTACATTTAGCGGTAAAACAAGGATCAAGATACGATCATTTTGAAACTTACAAAAAACTTATTAGTAATAGACCGACAACATCGCTAAGAGATTTACTAACAATTAATTCAAAAAGGAAAAGTATTCCATTAGACGATGTTGAAAGTGTTGAATCAATTTGCAAAAGGTTCTGTACTGGAGGAATGAGTTTAGGTGCTTTATCCAGAGAAGCGCACGAAGTTTTAGCAGTTGCAATGAATAGAATTGGTGGAAAAAGTAATAGTGGAGAAGGGGGAGAAGATCCAGCTCGTTTTAATATTTTAAATGATATCGATGAAAATACTCAATCAGCGACATTGCCATTTATTAAAGGTTTAGAGAATGGAGACACCGCATGCTCAGCTATTAAACAAATAGCATCAGGAAGATTTGGAGTTACACCTGAATATCTAAGAAGTGGTAAACAACTCGAAATTAAAATGGCTCAAGGTGCAAAACCAGGAGAAGGGGGACAATTGCCTGGTCCAAAAGTTGATTCTTACATCGCAAAACTAAGAAATAGTAAACCCGGAGTAGCTTTAATATCTCCTCCCCCACATCATGATATTTATTCAATTGAAGATTTAGCTCAACTTATCCACGACTTACACCAAGTTCATCCAAAAGCAAAAGTAAGCGTTAAGCTTGTTTCTGAAATTGGTATAGGCACTATTGCTGCTGGAGTAAGCAAAGCCAATGCAGATGTAATTCAAATATCAGGCCATGACGGAGGTACAGGTGCCTCACCCCTGAGTTCTATTAAACATGCAGGTTTACCATGGGAACTAGGTGTTGCTGAGGTTCATAAATCTCTCTTAGAGAATAACTTACGTGAAAGAGTAATTTTGAGAACTGATGGAGGTCTTAAAACAGGGTGGGATGTAGTTATTGCAGCTTTACTAGGTGCTGAGGAATATGGTTTTGGTTCTGTAGCGATGATTGCTGAAGGATGCATAATGGCTCGGGTTTGTCATACAAACAAGTGTCCTGTTGGAGTTGCCACTCAAAAAGAAGAATTAAGAAAAAGATTTAAAGGTATTCCAGAAAATGTTGTCAATTTTTTCTTGTATATTGCTGAAGAAGTAAGACAGATAATGAGTAGTATCGGTGTTTCTAATATGGAAGAACTGATTGGTAATCAAGAATTTCTTTCTGCAAGAAATATCGATCTTCCAAAAACTTCTAATATTGATCTTTCTTCTCTAGTGAATAAACACTCAACCACTGATAGATCATGGTTAAGGCATTCTAAAACTGCCCATAGTAATGGTTCTGTATTAGAAGACGAGTTTTTGTCTGATGCTGGATTTATAGATTCAATTAAAAATCACAAAATATTATCCAAAGAAATTGAGATAAAAAATACAGATAGAAGTGTTTGTGCGAAAATATCAGGCGAAATCGCAGAAATTCACGGCAACACTGGCTTCAATGGTGAACTCAACTTAAATTTCAAAGGATATGCAGGACAAAGCTTTGGTGCCTTTTTATTAAAGGGAATGAATGTTCAATTAATCGGGGAAGCTAATGATTATGTTTGTAAAGGAATGAATGGAGGAATACTCACAATAATTCCCCCAAAAATAGATAAAACTTCCTCCGAACAGGTTATTTTAGGAAACACTTGTCTTTATGGGGCAACAGGTGGGAAATTATTTGCATTAGGGAAATCCGGCGAAAGATTTGCAGTAAGAAATAGTGGTGCCACAGCAGTAACAGAAGGAGCAGGTGATCATTGTTGTGAATACATGACTGGTGGTAAGGTAGTTATTCTAGGTTCCACAGGAAGGAATATTGGTGCGGGCATGACTGGTGGAATAGCTTTTATAATCGATGAGAAGAACGATTTAAGTAATAAAGTTAATAAGGAAATAGTTAGCATTCATAAAATAACTTCATCAAAGCAGGAAGATATCTTATTGGAAATTATTAGAGAATATCGAGCAAAAACAAATAGCTCAAAGGCTGCCAAAATAATTGAAAATTGGTCTTATTACAAGTGTACTTTCAAATTAATAGTTCCCCCAAGCGAAGAAGAAATGCTCGGCATAAAAAAAATGTAAATGCCTTTCTTTATAAAAACTGAAATCATAAAAAAAGAATACTTAATTAATCATGATTTAAAACAAAAAATAATTAACGAACATATTGATTGGATAAAAAAATTAAAAAAAGAGGGAATTAATATAAAAAGTGGTTTTTTAGTAGATGAGTTAAAGAGGCCAGGTGACGGCGGATTACTCATTCTTGAGATGAATAATTATAAAAATGCACTAAAAATCATTAAGAATGATCCAATGATTAAAAATGATCTAGTTGAATGGAAACTAAATGAGTGGATAGATTCAAATAAATAAAAATGACTATCTTGGATACTTTTTCATAAGTTTTTGAATTTCTTCAGCATGGTAACTGCTACGAGTTAAAGGAGAACTAACTACTTGCATAAAGTCCAAATCTTTTTCCCCGAAAACTTTATAATAATTAAATTTTGCGGGACTCACAAATCTTTGAACAGGTAAATGATTAGGGCCAGGAGATAAGTATTGGCCAATAGTAACAATGTCAACGAAATTACTTTTTAAATCCTTAAGAAGACTTAAGACCTCCTCATTTTTTTCCCCTAAACCAAGCATAAAACCTGACTTTGTATAAACTTTGGGAGAATATTCTCTCGTTCTTTTAAGCAACTCAAGGGTTCTCTCATATTTACCCTGAGGTCTTACTTTTTTATATAGCGAAGAAACAGTCTCAATATTATGGTTTAAAACGTTTGGATTTGAATCAAGAACCTTTTCAAGCGCTTTCCAGTTGCCACAAAGATCAGGTATTAAAAGCTCAATTGTAGTTTCAGGAGATTTTTTTCTTACTTGATAAACACATTGAAAAAATTGAGATGCCCCACCATCCTCAAGATCGTCTCTATTAACTGATGTGATTACAACATGTTTAAGTTGCATTCTATAAACAGCTTCGGCTAAACGATATGGTTCTGTTGGATCTAATTCTCTTTTAGATCTATCGAAATCAATATCGCAATATGGACATGCCCTAGTACAGCCAGGTCCCATTATAAGGAAAGTTGCAGTTCCACTTGCAAAACATTCACCAATATTTGGACAACTTGCCTCTTGGCAGACAGTATTCAGATTTAAATCATTTAACAAATTTGCAGTATTGCCAATTCTCTCAATTTGCGGAGCTTTTACTCTTAACCAATCAGGTTTTGAAATTAAACTATTGAAATTATTAGTCAAATTAATTTTGTTCAGCCTGTATTCTTATTTTAATAAAAACATTTTGAATTAACTATTAATAATTTCAAAAATAAAGCCTACTCAATAGTGGTCAAAAAATAAATGAATTTAATTAATCCTTCGACAATTTGAAAGATCCTTATTCAAATAAAAAGTTATACAAAATTAATGTTCCATCAACTAAAATTAGAACGGTATAAAGAACGTTATTTTTAATACAGATATTAAAACATTTTTAATAACTACATTATACTATCTAATTAGTCTTTTATGTAATTTTTTGTTCTAATAAGTGTTTTTTTATTTATTAATTGATACAGTAAAAAATATATGTAATAGAACATTGACTTTTAAATTTAAAAGAAAGCGTCTTTTATTATCTGAGAAAAATAAAAACTCTAAAGCAATAGGTTATGCTAGAGCTATTCATAATGAATATGAATATTTAGAAGAACAAATAAAAATTTTAAAGGCAGAGGGGTGCAGTTTAGTTTTCTCTGAATTTATAAGTTTAGATGAAGAAATCAAACCCCAACTCATTAAAGCTATAAATTGCTTATCTAAAGGAGATCAATTAATAATAACTCAACTTGATCGAGCATTTAAAAATAAAAAAGAATGTTTGAAGACAATAAATAAACTTATGAGTAAGGATATTAAATTGCGAACTTTGACTGGTTTTTTTGCAGCTAATGAAGCAACTAAAGCAAATTCTTCAATTTTTAAGATTTTATCTGAATTGGATAATTTAGAAGACAAAAGTTTAGGTGAAAGAAAAAAAGAACAACTATTACGCAGAAAATTATCTGGAAATAATCTAGGAGGAAGGCCCAAAATAAGTCCTTTAAAAGAATCTTTAGTCATTAGATTACGTAATGAGGGATATTCATATCGATCAATCAGATCACAAACGGGAATTGCATTGTCAACAATAAGAAGAGTCATTTTGGAAGGAGAATTAATATAAAATGAGGAAGAAAGAAATTGAAAATTTAATTAAAGAAAATTTTAAAGATACAGCACTGCGTATTTATGAATTAGATAATGAAGATAGAAAAAGTTTGTTGGCAGAATATAGAGAATGGATTATGAATGATTTAGATTCTGAAGAGGTAATGATGCTACCTTATGAAGCCTATACTGATAAATTAGACTCTAATTACTTAGACGATTTACTTTAGTCCTTAATAGAATATGTCTTATTAAATTCATATACTTCTTTGGCTATTAATGGTAAGAAGGAAGTATCTTTAGAATATTTTTCTCCATTACAAAAAACAACTAATAAAGTTTGTAAAGATTGACTATTAGTCCACCAAGCTGAATCATGTCTAACTTCAGACATTAAGCCTGCTTTACTCCAAAGATTAATACTTTCTGGTAACCCTTCACCCAAAAAACCATCTATTTGATTCAAAGAATCGTTTTGAAGTACAACTTTATTTAAATTTCTTTTTAAAAAACTTCGTAAATTTAAGTCATTTTTTTGATAATCAATATGAATCATAATTTCCTCCAAAACCCTCGCAGCTGAATCAGAATTCATAGCGTTTCTATTTTTATTATCATGCCCATAGAATTCTTGTTCACGACCATATGGTGCATCATCCCAGGTCTTCTGACAGCAATTTATTCCACTCAAATCCTCCCAATGTAAATCATGTAGCCAATCATTTATTATGCTTCTTTGATATTTCCAATTTTCCCATAATTCCCCTTCAATACAAGGTCCACTTGTTGTTCCTGTAAGTAAATCAATTAAGAAGCTTGTTGCATTATTACTTGAGAAAGACAACATTTTCCTTACAGCATCATTAAGTTCATCTGATAATAATAAACTTCCTTTTTTAATCCAATAAAATGCAGCAAGGCCATAAACCAACTTGACTATGCTGGCAGGGTAAACCATTTTTTTATTATTAATACCAGTTCCAAAACCTTTAAATACACTGTTATTTTCACTTTTATAATTAATCCAAGTTATAGCAATATCTTCTCTTGAAAAATCTTTATTATGAGTACATACTCTCCCTAAAATATCATTTAGGGCTAGACCCATCTCTTTACTTAAATAGTAAAAGGACATTGTATGGAAACTTATAAAAATCCTATCTCACTATTTAAACAAACTAATTTTTCAAAAACTATTTGGTGGAAATTAAAAGTTAATATTTCTGGATATCAAAATGAAACAGAAAATAAATTAGTTACTGAAATATTTAAAAATAGAATTTTTAGGCTTATTTATCCAAATATTTATCAAAAAAACCATACATTTTCAAGAATATTAGTTCAACTATATGAAGATGGATACATCTGTTGGATAAATTTAGATGGATTGATTATTGAAAAATATGAATTAAATAAAAGTGAGAATTCAAAAAATGAACACTCCTTTATCAAGGATAAAGTTCCCTCACTTTTAAAATGGATCAAGGATCAGGCTGAGTTAAATAATGAATACCTTTGGGGAGGCACATTAGGTCCCAATTTTGATTGTTCTGGATTAATTCAGACTGCTTTTTTAAAGCATCACATTCATATACCTCGAGACTCTTTTCAAATAAAAAGTTTTTGCCAACACCTTTTTTATTACAAAGAATCTTATGCGGCTCTTCAACCAGGAGATCTTTTATTTTTTGGAAATAAAGAAAAATGTGATCATATTGGAATATATAAAGATGATGGGTTGTATTACCATTGCTCTGGAAAGAATTTTGGCAGAAATGGAATAGGATTAGATACCCTTAAGAAGTCCAAAGACAAAATCTCATTGCATTATAAATCTAAACTACTTTCTGCAGGAAGAGTAGTTAGAAGTTATAGATGGGATAGAACTATACGTTAATTAATAGATTTCACCTTTTAATTTTAAATATTACTTATTCTTTTATTTAGGAATTACCCAGCAGTCCAAATATTTTTAATAATTGGCATTATGGTATCTAAGTGTAATGTCCCAACAAGTAGCCAAGCAAAAACAGCTCCTCCACAGCCTCCTAACCAAAATCCACTTGTAAAATCAGCCCAACCAGCTCTTGTAAATAAGTCCTTTGGCGGATTATTAACAGTCGCATCTGGAGGTTGAACATTAGGTGCTTTACCGGGTGCATTATAAAGAACTAAAAGTGCTGTCAAAATATGAACAGCTCCAATAGCCGCAAGAAGTCCAGCAGTTAGAGCAAATTCAGAATTTCTTAGTGGGCCAGTCATAGTGAAAGGACCGTATAAGAGATATCCAAAAGCTGCTCCAGTTTCTAAGCCTCTAAAATTAGGAGAAATACCTTCTCTATAGAAAGGCAAATTATTGATAAAAGCTTTTGTAAAATAGCCGCTATTAACTGGGGTAGCTAAATTACCAACACATGGATCAGCAACAGTTTTTACTGCCCATTGTTCTGCAACACCAATATCATTTGGTTGTACAGAATTATCTATGTATTTCTCATCAAACTTAATTGAACTTGTTGATTCTGAGAATGATTTTTGAAAGTCGCTCATGTTTTTAATAGTTTAGTTTTTAATAATTTATTCAGTTGCTGTAATAAATCTTCCAATCAATACGATAAAAACAGCAGGCATTGCTATACCAATTAATGGAACAAAAATTGAGGGTAAGAGGCTTGGTAAATCAGATGGCATAGTTCTTTAAACATCTTTAAACACTTTAGTATTTATCTGTGAAATAGTGTTAATTTTATTACTGGATGATATAAAAATTATTAACTTTTTACATGTTAAATTTTTTCGCAATTGTACTTATTATTTTTATAGGAATATTACTTCTAGTTTTAAAAAAAAGAAGCTTTAGAAAGTTAATAAATAAAGGCAAATTACATTTTGTTAAATTAAAAAAAAATAGAAAAAATAAAAATAAATTGCTATCTAATAAAAAAAGTTTTTTATACAATCACGAAGAAAAAAAGTACTCATTATTTTATAAAAATTCTCAAAGAAATAAAATGTTTAGTCTTTTTCAGGGAAATACGGAAGACAAATTAAAAGCATTAAAAATTGCGGAAGAATTGTCTGATAAATCTACATTATCAATTTTACGACAAGGATTAAGAGATATGTCTCCTGAAGTGGTTAAAATTTCAGCTTTATTAATAAGAAAATTCAAGTAAAAATTTAATTTTGATTGGCACTACTTATTGACCTTATTCTATAAATTGGACGACTTTGACTTTCATGATATGTTCTAATTAAAAGTTCGCTCAATAATCCAAAGCTAAATAATTGAACCCCAGCAATTCCTAATATTAATGAAAACATTAGCAACGGTCGATTTCCAATATCCTCACCCATTATTTTTAATGCTATCAAATAAGCACTCATCGATAGGCTAGTGAAAATACTTATAATTCCAACAAAACCAAATCCATACATCGGTCTTGTTAAAAATTTAGTCATAAACCAAACAGTTAGTAAATCCATTAAAACTCTAAAAGTTCTGTCTATTCCATATTTGCTAGATCCATATTGCCTGCTTCTATGATTGACTTTAATCTCTTTGATTCTTGCACCTTCAATATTTGCTAAGACAGGCAAAAACCTGTGAAGTTCTCCATACAATTTAATATCATCAATTATTTCTTTCTTAAAAGCTTTTAATGAACATCCATAGTCATGCAACTTCAAACCTGTTACGCGAGCTATTAATTTATTCGCTATTTTGGATGGTATCTTTCTATTAATTAATTTATCTTTTCTATCAAACCTCCATCCACAAATCAAATCGTAGCCATTATTAATTTCTGAAATTAATATCGGAATATCATTTGGATCATTCTGTAAATCACCATCCAAAGTAATGACAATATCGCCTTTAGAGTTATCAAAGCCAGCTGACATTGCTGCAGTTTGCCCATAATTTTTGCGGAGGGAAATCACTGACAATTCTTTAATTTTGAGAGTTAATTGTTTTAATACTTGTTGAGTATTATCTTTAGAACCATCATTTACAACAATCAATTCAAAATTTAATTTATGTAATGACATTACATTAATGACTTCATCCAATAAAAAAACAATACTCTCACTTTCATTGAAAACTGGGATGATAATAGAAATTAATTGTTTTATATCTGACATTTATATTTGATATATTTATATAATTTTAACTTAATTTAGAAGATTAAAATAAAAAAAAATCACCACAGATGTGGTGATTTAAATTATTTAAAAGAAGATTTAACCAAACTTACCAGACGTAGATGCAATCACAAATGCACCGAAAGTAAGGATGTTACCAATGGTGAAATGTGCTAAACCAACCAATCTAGCTTGAACAATTGAAAGTGCAACTGGCTTATCTCTCCAGCCAACAAGGTTAGCAATTGGAGTACGCTGATGTGCCCAAACTAATGTTTCAATTAATTCTTGCCAGTAACCACGCCATGATATTAGGAACATGAAACCAGTAGCCCAAACTAAGTGACCGAATAGGAACATCCAAGCCCAAGGAGATAATGAGTTTACTCCAAATGGATTATATCCGTTAATAAGTTGAGCAGAGTTTAACCACAGATAATCTCTGAACCAACCCATTAGATAAGTTCCTGATTCATTAAATTGTGCTACATTACCCTGCCATATTGCTAAATGTTTCCAATGCCAGTAGAAAGTTACCCATGCTAATAAATTTAATGCCCAGAACATAGCTAAATACATAGCGTCCCATGATGAACTATCACAAGTACCTCCACGTCCAGGTCCATCACAAGGGAATGCATAACCTAAATCTTTCTTATCAGGAATTAATTTGGTTCCTCTAGCATCAAGAGCGCCTTTGATAAGAATTAAAGCAGTTGTATGAAGACCTAAAGCGATAGCATGATGAACTAAGAAATCTGCAGGTCCTATAGGTAAGAATGCACTTAATGCATCTTGTCTATTGATAAGATCCATCCAGTAATGATTACCTGGTAAAGAGTTAGCAGCAAGACTTGCTGAACTTGTAGGATCAGATAGTAGAGCATTGAAGCCGTACATCATCTTACCTTGAGCAGCCTGAACGAATTGAGCAAATACTGGCTCAATTAGAATTTGCTTTTCAGGATTACCAAAAGCTACAACAACATCGTTATGGACATAAATTCCAAGCGTATGGAATCCAAGCAACATTGTTACCCAACTAAGGTGACTTATTAAAGCTTCCTTTGTTCCAAGAACTCTCGCTAATACATTATCTTTATTTAATTCAGGATCGTAATCTCTCACAAAGAAAATAGCTCCATGTGCAAAAGCACCTACCATCAAGAACATTGCTATGTACTGATGATGACTATATAAAGCAGATTGTGTAGTGTAGTCCCTAGCGATAAAGGCATAGGAAGGAAGTGCTCCCATATGTTGCGCCACAAGAGAAGTTGCCACTCCAAGTGATGCTAATGCTAGTCCAAGTTGGAAATGTAATGAGTTATTTACAGTTTCATAAATACCATCATGATTAATTCCGAAACTACCTTTATGAGGATCATTTGGGTGCCTAGTATTATGAGCTTCTGTAATTTCTTTGAGGCTATGGCCAATGCCAAAAGTATTCCTATACATATGGCCAGCAATTACAAAAACTGTTCCAATTGCAATGTGGTGATGAGCAATATCAGTAAGCCATAATGCTTCACTTTGAGGATGAAGACCACCCAAGAAGGTAAATATTGCTGTTCCAGCTCCCTCAGCTGTACCAAATACTTGATCTAAAGAATCAGGATTTTGTGCATATGCTCCCCAATTTAAAGTAAAGAAAGGAGCTAATCCTGCAGGATGTGGAAGTACAGTTAACCAGTTATCCCAACCCACATGCTGTCCTCTTGATTCAGGTATAGCAACGTGAACCAAATGCCCTGTCCAAGCGATACTACTAAAACCAAATAAAACAGCTAAGTGATGATTTAATCTTGACTCTGCATTTTTAAACCAAGCTAGAGAGGGTCTGAATTTTGGTTGTAAGTGTAACCAACCTGCAAATAAAGTCCAGCAAGCAAGAATACTCATAAATATTGATGCTTGGAAGAGTTGCTCATTAGTTCTCATTCCAATTGTGTACCACCAATGGTAGAGACCTGAATAAGCGATATTTACTGGACCGCTTGCTCCAGCTTGTGTCATTGCTTCTGTGATCCCTGATCCAAAATGAGGATCCCAAATAGCATGAGCTATAGGACGAACATGAGTTGGATCAAGTACAAATTGCTCAAAGTTACCCTGCCAAGCAATATGAAATAGGTTACCAGCTACCCAGAGAGCGATTATTGCTAGATGTCCAAAATGTGTAGAGAATAGCTTCTGATAAAGTTTTTCTTCGGTCATACCATCATGACTTTCAAAGTCATGAGCGGTAGCTATTCCGTACCATATTCGTCGGGTTGTGGGGTCCTGAGCTAGACCCTGGTTAAATGATGGAAATTTTGTTGCCATTGAATTAAAAAGGTGAAGTTCAGGTTATTAGCCCAGCCCGAAAAGGCGAGCATGGAAGAAAGCCCATGTGGTAGCAATACCACCTACAAGGAAGTGTGTAACACCTACTGCACGTCCCTGAGTAATAGATAGAGCTCGCGGTTGAATGGTAGGTGCAACTTTTAGTTTATTGTGTGCCCAAACAATTGATTCGAACAATTCTTGCCAATATCCCCTTCCGCTGAAGAGGAACATTAAACTGAACGCCCATATAAAGTGAGCTCCTAAGAACATCAAACCGTACATGCTTATTGATTGACCATAGCTTGTTAATACTTGAGAAGCTTGAGCCCAGAGGAAATCTCTTAACCAACCATTAATAGTGATTGAACTTTGTGCGAAATTACCGCCGGTGAGTCCCCAAACATCACTCTGCATTTTCCAAGAGAAGTGGAAAATAACTATTGATAAACAGTTATACATCCAGAAGAGAGCCAAGAAAACGTGATCCCATGAAGAAACTTGACATGTACCACCTCTTCCAGGACCATCACAAGGGAATCTAAATCCTAAAGAAGCTTTATCAGGGATCAACCTTGAACTTCTTGCATAAAGTACTCCTTTGAGAAGTATCAAAACAGTTACATGTATTTGGAAAGCATGAATATGATGAATCATTAAATCAGCTGTACCTAATGGAATTGGCGCTATAGCTACTTTTCCACCAACTTCTACTAAACTTCCATTAAAAACTTCACTTAAGGCTTTGTGAGGTAAAGCTTCTGCGGTACCTGCTAAAAGAGAAGTTCCAACAGCAGATGCTTGAATACTCTGTACCCATTGAGCAAAGATTGGCTGAAGTTGGATTGCAGAATCACTAAACATATCTTGGGGTCTACCCAAAGCTCTCATAGTGTCGTTATGAATATAGAGTCCAAAACTATGGAATCCTAACCACATACATACCCAGTTCAGGTGACTGATTAAAGCATCTCTTGCCTTAAGAATTCTGTCTAATACATTATCTATATGTTTTGCTGGATCATAATCTCTAACCATTGCAATTCCAGCATGCGCTCCTGCTCCTACTATGAATAATCCACCTATCCACATGTGATGGGTAAATAAACCAAGAACAGTCATGTAGTCAGTAGCTATATAAGGATATGGAGGCATCGCATACATGTGATGAGATACAAGTATGCTTATTGATCCAAGCATCGCTAGGTTTACTGATAGCTGAGCATGTCTACTTTCTGCCATGAACTCAAAAAGACCTTGATGACCTTTAGGCGCAGGAAATAATATTGGGTCTCCTTGTTGTGAATCTAATATTTCTTTCATACTATGACCAATACCGTAGTTGGTTCTGTACATATGACCACCGATTATTGCTATTACACCAAAAGCTAAATGATGATGTGAAACATCAGTCATCCATAAGCTTCCTGTCACAGGGTTAAGTCCACCTTTGAAAGTAAGGAAGTCTGAGAAAGCTAACCAATTTAAACTGAAGAAATTCCCTGTACCACTTGCTAATCCTGGAAATATCTGACCGATAATTTGTGGATCACAAAGTTGATGCGGCATAGGCATATCTGCAATAGTTGCTATTTCTTTTCCATTAATAACTAAAGGAGAACCCGCATCAATTGCATCTAAGAGAGCAGCAGTAGGAGCTCCGATATGAATACAATGGCCTGCCCATGCTAAAGATCCTAGTCCTACTAAACCAGCTATATGGTGGTTAAGCATAGACTCAATATCTTGGAACCACTCCATTTTTGGAGCCGCTTTGTGATAATGAAAAATTCCAGCATGAAGCATAAGTGCAGCCATTACTACGGCACCTATTGCTAAAGCCATCAGTTCACTCTCATTAGTGATTCCCCATGCTCTCCACATGTGAAATATTCCTGAACTAATTTGAATACCATTGTAGTTAGCACCAAGGTCAGCATTAAGCATTTCTTGACCAACGATTGCCCATACTTGCTGAGCACCTGGTTTGACATGTGTTGGATCAGCTAACCAACCTGAGTAATTAGAAAATCTTGCTCCATGGAAAAATGCAGCACTCATCCATATAAAAATGACTGCAAGATGTCCAAAATGAGCTGAAAAGATTTTTCTTGTTGCTTCTTCAGCATCGCCTGTATGCACATCGAAATCATGTGCATCAGCATGCAGATTCCAGATCCAAGTTGTAGTTTTTGGACCTTTAGATAATTTACTTGACCAGAAACCTGGCTTATCTAATTTGGCAAAATCAATAGGTCTTGGATCGGCCTTTACAGGATCTTCCAAAACTTTTTTGTTTTTTTCTCCACTTTCTGGTGGGCTGATGGTCATCTAGCACCTCGAAAATAATTGACATTAAAGCCGATTGATCGGATCTTGAACCTATTTTTAATGATAATGTTCAAGAAAACGAATCCTTCGGAACTTTAGATATTCGTTTCAAAAATAATAAGGCAAAGATTCTTTCGTTATGCATTAACGTAACAAATGTTCTAATGATTGTTACTATATGAATATTTTGTTAAATTCTAGTCTATGACTAAATTATGGGTATTTTTACTCAAAATTTACATAAATTTCTTAAATTTTTTTTTATATTTCAAAGAAAATTTTTTAAATCCAGCGACAGGATATAATTTCAAAGTTACTATCAATAGTTTCTAATTTGAAAGGCATTGCGATAGGTCTATCTAATAATTCAAAAGAAATTTTAAAAAGGCTTAAAAAAACCGAATTTGTCAAAGACATATATATTGCAGGTTCTTCAAAAAAGGATGGGAAGGAAAATGAACTTATTCAAGTACAAAAACCTAGAGAAATCTTACTAAAAAAATGGGCGGAGATAGATTTAATAATTTTTATAGGCTCAATTGCTGCATCAATACGCTTAATAAATTCATTTTTAACCTCTAAAGATCAAGATCCAGGAGTAATAGTTATAGATAACAAATGTTCCAAGATAGTTCCTTTAATTGGCTTACATCAGTCAAATACGCAAAATATTGCATATCAAATTGCTAATTTTCTTGGTGGCGAAATTGTAGAAACTAATAATTCCAATGATCAAAGCCTCTTAAATCTTGATGCATTTGGGAATCAATGGGGATGGAAAAGATCTGGCAAAATAAACGATTGGTCAAAACTAGTAATTAAACAAGCTAAGAACAAACAAATATTTTGCAAACAATTATCTGGTAATAACTTATGGAAAACTTCAGAATCAGGTGAGCTTATTAATCAAATTAATGAAAAAGAAACTGAAAAACCAGATTTAACATTTCATGTGAGTATATTCAAAAATCATAAAAAAACTTGGCACCCTCCCGTATTATGGCTTGGCATTGGCTGTGAAAGAAATACAAGCAAAGAATTAATAGCAAATTCTTTAAAAAATTTTTTGGAGTCAGAAAATATATCACAACAATCAATTGCGGGATTAGCAACTATTGATATTAAAAAAGATGAGAAAGGGATTTTAGAACTTTCTAAAGAACAAAACTTGCCTATAAAGTTTTTTAGTAAAGAAGATCTTTCAAAAATAATTGTTCCAAATCCATCAAATGTCGTGCAAAAGGAAATTGGCACCCCTTCTGTAGCAGAAGCTTCTTGCTTACTCGCAGCAGGAGAAGAACCAAAACTATTAAAAGAAAAAAGAATTTTTAAAAATCAATCTGGGGCAGTTACTATCGCTATAGCAGAATCAAAAAATCAATATAATCCAACCCATGGCGAAATACATATTATTGGAAGTGGGCCTGGTGATATCTCCTTCCTAACCAATAATGCAAAAAAAGCACTTTCAAGATGTATTGTTTGGATCGGATATAAAATGTATTTAGATTTAATTAAGCCCTTAAAAAGGAGTGACCAAGTTTTAATTGAAAGTAAACTTACTGAAGAAAAAGATAGATGCAGTAAAGCAATTAAACTAGCCGGGGAAGGAATAAAAGTGGCTTTAATTTCTTCAGGTGAATCAGGATTTTATGGCATGGCTGGTTTACTTTTAGAATTACTTCAAAAAATTAAAAAAGAACATAGACCTTACTTTGAAGTACATCCCGGTATTAGTAGTGTTCAATTAGCTGCTGCGATTAGTGGAGCACCACTAATGAATGACTTTTGTTCAATAAGCTTAAGCGATAAATTAACTCCATGGTCTTTAATAGAAAAAAGAATTAAAGGAGCTCTTTTAGGTGACTTTGTAATAGCTTTATTTAATCCTCAATCCATTGAACGAAATTGGCAGCTAAAAACTGTAATAGATATATGTTTACAAAATAGGAATGGGAATACACCAGTATTAATAGCTAGACAAGTTGGAAGAGAAAATCAATCCAAAAAATTTGTTACTTTAAACACCTTTCCTTTTATAGAAATTGATATGTTATCAATTATTATTATTGGCAATTCTCAAACAAAGTTAGTTGATGAAATATTTCTCACTCCCAGAGGATATTTACAAAATTAAGTTTCTAAGATTCATAATCTAGCAAATAAATTTTTTACTTTGCTTTTTTTGGTAAGAATACTAATCTTTTATAAAGGCATTAAAAATTCATTGAAAAATATTGGTCTGATTTTATTTGACATAGATGGTGTAATACGCAGCGTAGAGAATAGTTATAGGCTTGCGCTAAAAAAGACAGTTTACAAATTTTGCGGATGGGAGCCCAGTTATATAGATATTGATTACGCAAAAAATGAAGGAATCTGGAATAATGATTGGGATTTAAGTTTAGAGCTTATAAAAAGATTCATAAAAAAAAATAAATTAAACATTGAAATACCTTCAAAAAAAGAAATAATTAATTGTTTCGAAAAGTTTTACTTTGGGGGAGATCAAAATAAAGATAGTAAGTCTTGGAATGGATTCATAACCAATGAAGAGTTGTTAGTCGATAAAAAGTTTTTTGATTTATTGCATAAAGATGGGATAATTTGGGGTTTCGTAAGTGGTGCAGAATCTGCTTCAGCAAAATTTGTTTTAGAAAAAAGACTTGGACTAAAATCGCCTCCTTTAATATCAATGGGAGATGCTCCTGATAAACCTGATCCTAAAGGTTTTATTGACTTATCAAAAAAGCTTCTTGGAGATGAATTTCGCACTTCAAACATACCCATAGCATATGTTGGAGATACTATCGCAGATGTAAATACCGTTATCAATGCTAGAGAAAAAATACCAACCCAGAAATTCATAAGTATTGGGTTAGCCCCCCCTCATTTACATTCAAAAGCCCGATTAAAAGAACGCCTCTCATACGAAAAAAATCTACGATTGGCAGGTGCTGATATAGTTTTAAATTCTATCTATGATATAAACAATATTAAATTTGAATTATTTAGAAAAATATAAATCAAAAAATATATCGATATAAATTAAAGAAAGGAGTTTTTAGAATCCAATTATTTACTATTTTTATGCATGCAAAAAAACGTAAAGAAGTTTTCTAAATAAGTGTTTTTCCATCATTAAACATATAAAAACTAATCACCTAAATTAGATTTTCTAGTGAATTTAATTTTGCAGATATTTCAGCTAGAAATATCTATTTAAAAGTGGAAATTTTTAATTTACATAGAATTTTAAATCTACATTGCTCTTTAATTAAAAGCATCTTTTAAATCTTGAAAAAAAATAAATATTTAAAAAAATTTATTCATTTTTAATGGAATAATTGTTTTTTTCAAACAATTTCATAATCCACCATATAAACAAAACAGCATAAACAATTATAGTTGGAAAAGCATAATGAAAAAATAACCTACCCATATTTCCACTCCACATAGATATAAAAAAACCAAGAGGGACAAGTATATTAATTTCAGTATTTATACTAACTATGTTTTTCTTTTGGTTAAGGATAAATCCAAGAATTGCCATCAAAAGAAAAAAAGAAAATCCATGTTGAAAATCATGAAATCCTTTTATTGTAAATAGTTCTCTTAGATGTTCAGTGAAAAATTGGAAATAAGATAATTGATTTGAAAGATAGTTATTAAAACCAGTAGAAGAAGTATTATAAGCAGAGGGGAAGCTATCAATTATTTGACGTGAAAAAATAACTCCGGCAAAAGATATACCAAGGGAAATATAATATGAAAAGGATCTAAAGGTATGAGAAAAAAGAGGTATTAATAAAAGTGGCAATGAACTATCCTTTGTTAATGCGATAAACGGCAATAAAAATATAATAAGATTCTTTTTCTTTGTATAAGTTGAATAAATTATAAAAATGGTGGCAAATACTGCTAATGAATCAACTAGTGGAGTGCTTGTTAAAGCAATAGTTGTACGACTACTTAAAAAAATGGAGGCTCCGATTACTGAGCAATAAGTTGGCAGACCCAAACTCTCAATCAAACAAAAAAGCAAATATGCAGAAAGAACTATGACTAAAAAGTTAATTAAATAGAAAGAAAGTTTTATTTGATTTTCTTGACTGGAGACAACTTTTCCAACAATGGGTTTTATTATTGAGACCGTTTTAGGAATTATAAATCTATATCTGTAATGAGAAAGAACACCATAATCACCGTTTGCCATTTTGATGTAGCTTATAGAATCACTCAGACCTTTAGGTTGGGCTAAGTCATACTGATGAAATAATTGATAAGTCGATGAATATGTTAATGATATTAGTAAAGTAATTACAAAGATTAATTTTGTTATTTTCTTATTTTTTAGGAGAATCTTAGAAAATTTTTTATTCACTTCAATAACTTAAATTTTTCAAACATAGTAATTTGAATTACAAGAATAAGTAAATAATTAATAAAAATTATTAATACAAAATTATTCAATTAAAAATTAATTTTTTTTGACAGATGTAAGAAATAATCGCAATAAAAGGAATAATCAAAAGAGCTATAAAATTTTTTGAAAATCCAAATGTATTTAAAAAATCAATTGATATCCAGTTTATATTCCATAAAAAAATATTTAAAGTCAAATATTTTAATAAATGGTATCTATTTAAATTTTTTACATTAAATACATTACTTCCGTAGAAATAAAATCCGAATAAGAAATTAAATACTTGACTTATTAAAGTGGACAAAATTGTTGGCAAAAAAAGTAACAATATTTGCAGAATTAAGTTTGTAAGGAAAACGTTTATTACGCCATAAATTACGAATAATGTTTTTCTTTTATACAAAATTATTTTTGAGAATGAATATTTATTAATTGTTCATCGACTAGTTCAATAACTTGAACCACCTTTTCTCCCAAAATTAAATCTGAAATAATGGTACTTGAATTTTTAATATCTTTAATAAATTCCTTTAATAAAATTTCAAGAGGAGTGGTAAAGAAATTAAAAGAAGAATATTCTGCAGTAGGATTAATTGGCAATATATCTGAACCTTTTACTTCTTGAATACTACTAAAATTTAATGGATCGAATATAAATGATTTATTTTCAAAATTAACCTTCAAAAATCTTTTTTTAGACTGCATAATATTGCCAACATTTAGAACAGCAAATTTATTATTTTCAAAGCAAAGATTGATAGACACATTAAATTGATTTTTTTTATCTTTTTCTTCCTGCTTACTAAAATGCGCACTAATTTTTGAGGGAAACTCTCCCATAATATCTAAACACATTGCGATATCATGTGGTGCCCAATCCCAAAGAGGTGATACATCATTTCTAAAAGGTCCGTAATTACCAGCTATTGAAATAATTGAATTTAATTTTTTTTGTTGAGCAATATAGGATTTTAAGAATCGATACAGAGGATGATAAAGATAAACATGATTTACCCTTACACTAACTTTATTTTTGAGGGCTAGATCTTTTAAATATTTTGCATCTTTAGAATTCAAGGTAACTGGTTTTTCAATTATTACAGATTTTTTATTTTGAATTGCTTCCTTAGCAATTTCAAAATGATTTTTTGGTGGAGTTGCAATAATTACACCTTGAATATCAGAGGAAGAAGTAATATCATGCCAATCATTTGATACATCGTATTTATGAATCAATTTTGATTTATTTTTCAAATTTTTACAAGCTATTTTTTTTAATATGGATTCATCTATATTTTGAATTGTTTTTACATAATTTAGACCCCATTTCCCAGCTCCAATCAGTCCAAGATGACTATTGAATATCATCTTTAGATTTTTCCCTGATAAACCTTATCAGACCAACTTATAAATCTTTTTAAACCTTCATTAATATCAATTTTAGGTTCATAATTTAATTGAATTTTTGCCTTATAAATATCTGGACATCTACGTGTAGGCTCATCAGCAGGATAACTATCTGGATAATCTACTACGTTATATTGAATGTTTTTACCTGAAACAGTCTCCATTATTTTTATTAAATCAAGTACAGATATTTCAGGATTTGGATTTCCAATATTATATGACTCCCCAGGCACGCCTCCTAAGATTACTCTAATAAATCCTTCCATTGCATCAGTAACATAACAAAATGTTCTAGTTTGATTGCCTGTTCCATAAATTTGAAGAGGTATACCCGCCTTTATTCGACTAGTAAAATTTGGCAAAACTCTATAGTCGGTTTCTTGCATCCCTGGCCCATATACATTAAAAGGACGTATTGTATTAGTATGAACTCCTCTTAAGTTATGAAAAATATTGCATAAAGTCTCTCCTACTCTTTTACTCTCGTCATAACACGCTCTTGGACCTGTACAAGATACATTTCCTTTATAGCTTTCTTTAGTAGGAATATTTTTTGAATCAGGATCACCATAAATTTCTGATGAAGAGAAAAAAGTAAGTTTTGCAGAATTTGACTCAGCCAGCTCAAGCATATTTTCTGTACCATCAATTGCCACCTTTAATGTTTCCAATGGAAATGCTCGATAATAATAGGGGCTCGCGATTCCTGCTGCATGAATAATAAAGTCAATTTTTTTATCGTATTTAAATTTTTTAATTACATCATGATTAATAAAATCTATATTTTCATAATTAGGGATTTCAGATCCCTCTTTACCAGCAGTAATAAGATTATCTAAAACGATAACCTTCATTTTTTCTTCAAGGTGTTGATTATTTATTTGATTAAAAATCTCCATGAAATATCTTCCTAAAAAACCCCTTCCACCAGTGAGTAAAATTCTTTTACCTGAGAAATTAGGGGATACGTCACTTAGATTTTCAACTATTTGTTGAATGTCTGTATCTAGTAAAAAGTTTGTCAAGCTAAATAACCTCTAAATTTGGAAGTGGAATAATGAATTTTCCACCAGATTCTTGAAATTTCTTGTTTTTCTTTATTATTGAGTCAGCAAAATTCCAAGCAAGAATTAACAAATAATCTGGTTTGAAAGTTTTAATATATGAAGATGAATAAATAGGAATATGAAGCCCTGGGCTATATAAGTCCTGCTTCAAAGGGCTATCATCAACAATAAAATCTAGGATATCATTGTTAAGTCCAAATTCATACATAAGAGTTGTTGCTTTTGCAGGAGCCCCGAAGCCTGCAATAGTTTTTTTATGAGATTTTATTTCAAAAAGAAAATCATTTAATTCTTTTTTTCTAGAGGAAACTTGTTTTGAAAAATTTATGAATGTATTACTATCATTAAAACCTAATGATTGTTCAAGGTTGACTAAAGTTTGTACTGAAGAATTTTTTTCTCTATGATCTCCTTTATTCTTAACAACACATCTTATTGATCCTCCATGAGTATTAACTCTCGCAACATCTATTAATTCCATATTATTGTTTTTGAAAAAACTAATTAAGGGAATAACTGAATGATAAGAGAGATGCTCATGATAAATTGTATCGAAAAGAGTTTTCTCATAAACATCAACTAGATAAGAAACTTCGAATACAAATAAGCCCCCTGGGGATAATAAATTTGAGATAGCTTTAGTCATTCCTGCTAAATCATTACAATGAGCAAAAACATTATTGGCTGTTATTAAAGAAGCTAAACCATATTCCTCTTTAATTTTTAAAGAGGTCTCCAAATCGAAAAAACCGTTAATTGTATTAATTCCTTCTTTACAAGCCTTTTGAGAAATTTCTTTAGCTGGATCAACGCCAATAACTGAATAACCCAATTCTTTAAAAAATTTTAGTAAAGTGCCATCATTTGAACCTATATCTAATACATAACTTTCTAAAGATGGTTTATATTTATTCACTATTTGATTTGCATAATTCTGAAAATGTTCCACAAATACAGGAGAAGTCCCTGAAACATAAACATAATCCTCAAATAATTCATTAGGATCAACGACATCTGTTAGTTGAACATGAAAGCAATTTTGACAAAAGTGTAGTTCTAAAGGATATTTTTTTTGCTTTATAAAAAGTTTTTCTTTTGGAACAAAAGCGTTAGCGGGCGGTGTTGATTCTAGGCTTAAAACAGGAACTATTTTTGAAGAATTACATAATCTACAAAAAGAATTTTTTTGAAAGTTATTTCTCATCAGGTGTCCACGTAATTGAATCTTTTGGGTCAATTAAGTTAACTCTCACAACATCTGCTTCGTAAGCTTGTTGATCACGAGGATTTCTAGAAAGTGTCAAAAACACAGTATCTTCAGGAAACTTCATGCAATGCTCTACTAAGGGTGGAGTAAAAATCATTTCACCCTTGTTAGCAATAATTAAATTGGGTTTTTTTGGAGAGTCGACTTTCCTATGAAAATATTCTATTTTCCCTGAAATTACGTAACAGTAGTGCCAGTCAGTTTTATGGTAATGATTTGCTCTTAAAGCACCTGCTTTTGAGGTTATCATGACAGCACTTTGCATCATTAAATCAACTAAAGGTTGAATCGATCCTCTCTTATCAACAAAAGGTTCACCTAAATCCACTAATGTTTTTGTTGGCCATTTATTCATTTCTTCTTTCGTTACCGGAGTAATCTTTGGATTAGTCATTAAATCTAATTTTTAGGGAAAAATTTCTTAAGAATTATTGTTAATAATACACTAATAGCATTATGAGCTCTTATCTTTTTACCCTCCGCATAAGTTCTACCGTAATAATTAATAGGTACTTCATAAAAAGATTTTCCATTAGCAACTACTTTAGAAAGTATCTCAGCTTGTTGTTCCCACCCACTTGTTTCTAAATTATTTGGATTAATCAAACACCTTCTAAATAACAAATAACAACTATAAATATCTGTGAAAGTTGTATTATTGAAAACATTAAAAGCAAACGTGATAAACCTATTTCCTAATTTATGCCAAAAATAATATACCCTTGTTAATTGTGAAGCTGAGAGCCTACTTCCCATTACTACATCAGCATCAAAACGTAAAACAGGTTCAACTAATTTGACATAATCTTGAGGATCATATTCAAGATCTGCATCCTGAAATAGAACATATTTACCAGTAGCTTGCAATAGACCCTGTTTTACAGCAGCACCTTTTCCGCTATTTATTTTTAATTTAATTAAATGATTAAAGAATTTTTTATTTTTTTCTAATAATAGGGGAGTGTTATCTGTAGAACAGTCATCAATAATAATTACTTCTTTATCAATTCCATCTAAATTTACATTATTGACTTTTTCCAATAATTTTATGATTGTTTTTTCCTCATTAAAAACTGGTATTATTATTGAAATTCTTATCATAAGATTTAATTATTTATAAATTTTTGAATATCTAATTTCCTATTAATTTATTCTTGATATTATAGTTATCTATCTAAAATAATACAAGCAATTCAATTATAAGTTTACTGAAGCTAATAAAGTTAATACTTAAATTTAATTTAAATTCTTCAAATTTCAATGATATCTTTCATCACAATAAAATAAACAATAAATAAAGAATTATCTTGCATCTATTGACAAAAGATAAGGCCTTAAATAAATCAAAAGTATAATTTAAATAACCTAATTAGTCTAATTTAAAGTATAAAAAATTGATAGAGGAAATTTTTTAAAATTCAGTTTAATTAGCACATTCCAGAATCGAATAACAATAGTTTTAGTTTAGGAATTCAAATAGTTTTTTTCCAAAAATCATACACAACAAAAATTAAAATTATATTGACATTCCATAAATAAGAATAAACAAAGCTTTTTATAAATCTTTTTTTGGTGGGCTTTCTGAAACTTATTAACACTTCCTAAGAACAAATAAAACGGAGAGGGAGGGATTAAAACCAAGAAATATTGGGACAAAATGGGGCGATATGACACAACAATGGTCAATTTTTTAGTGGATACAGAGGTTTCGTAACCCTTTTCGTAACCCTAAAATTTTGTATTTTCTAAACTCTTAAATCAAAAGAATTTAATAAAACATTTATTCTAAATTTTTTAATGCTAAAAAATAATTAAATTTAAAGACAAACAATGTTGAGTAATTTTGACGCTGCTGTTGAAGCAGCACTTATTAGAAAAGAGATTTCAAGCAAAGAAATAGCTGATGAGAAAAGATCTGGACAAAGAGGAAATAATTTTGAATTAAAAAACTCAAATGGGAAAGTTGTAAGCAGAATATCTATGGAAAGAGTAGAACAATTAAAAGATCCAGAGACACTAGAAAAAGCAAAAGAAGCGGCAAAGCCAAAACCAGTAATACCAAAAGAAGAACTTGAAGCTCAAGCTTTGGCTGAAAGAGAAGCCTTAATAGAAAAGAAAAAAGCCGAGGAAGCTGCCTTCCTCAATACGCTTCAGGAAAAAGGGATAAAGAGATGGGATTATAAACATCTACGACTTGATTACAAAGGTAGAGGTATAACTCAAGAAATAAATCTTTTGGATATTGATGGCGAAAGAGTTAGGGGTTGGTCAGATAATTTCTCTTCAAAAGAAGTGCCAACATTGCCTGAGATTTTAAACAAACTAGGAGCTGATGGATGGGAGATGATTTCTCACGTGGTAAATCAGGATTTAGCTCAAAATGGAACTACTATGCATTACTACAATTTCAAAAGAGAGAAATTATGAAAGATGATTTTAAAGATTTTGTAGACAATTACAAAAAAGACCCAGATAAAGTTAAACAAAAAAAACAGGCGCAATTAAAACGAAAAAAAAACAAGCCAAGGAAAAATATATTTAACTTTAGATTTTGGGAATGGATGGGTTGAATGAAACTATTTGCATTGACAGTCGATCTAAAATAGGGGGATAAAAAACCTCTTAATTTAATGTCATTAAAATTCATTGAAGAATTTGATAATGCTTCAACAAAAACTGCACCTGGCTCAAGAGGTATAGGGATATTAAATATATTTACAGTTGTGGGTTGCATAATTGCTGTCCCATTTACTTTTGGAACAAGTCTTTTTGGATTATTGGCTGTGCCAATTTATGCCGCCTTACAATCAATTGCTAATGAGACTTATAGAACAAGATTATTCACTGAAATTCAAACTCAGATAATTGCTGAAAAGGAAGGATTATTTAATACTCCACGTTTGAGGAGAAGAGTTAGTTCAGCCCCAATTATTGATGAAGAACCTATTGATGAAACTGACGATATTGATCAAGAGAATTCGGATGATAAATAAGAGGATTACTACTTGAAAAGCTTTTAGTGGATTTACTAATTTATGCGTGAACCCATTTTAGGAATTAGAAAAGTTTTTGTAACCCTAACCGTAACCCCTATTCCAGATATCTTATGGGACGATTAAGATACTTCTGAAACTAAGAAATCGGCTTATAGCAATTGTTTTGAACCATTATGGGACTATATGGGTCTTCTTGAACTTCTAATAATACGGAGAGGGAGGGATTCGAACCCTCGACAAAAGTTACCTCCTGTAACTCCTTAGCAGGGAGCCGCTTTCAACCACTCAGCCACCTCTCCAGTTCTTATACATTATCAATTTTTATGCAAACATTCAAAATTTTTTATTTAATCGAAATGTCTAGTCAACTTGAACTTTCGGTAATCTATTTTTAAAAGAACAAAGAATTTCCCAAGGAATAGTATTAGATTCTCTTGCCCAATCAATAGGAGAAATTGTTTTATCTCCATCAGATCCTAGTAATACCATGGTACTACCAACTTTAATTTCATTCGAATCTGTTATGTCTACCATCATTTGATCCATAGTTATAGATCCAACTTGAGGATAAAATTTATTATTATGGATAACGCTTATTTTATTTGAAAGATTTCTTGGTACACCATCTGCATATCCAATACTTAATACAGCTAACTTAGTTTTTCTATGACTTACAAATTTGCCTCCATAACTTACACTTACCCCTTTATCAATAGTTCTTATAAAAGCTACTTTGACCTTCAAAGATAAAGCAGGTTTAAGCTTTAAATTGGTACTTAAATTTAACATAGGTTTATATCCATACATAGATAGTCCAACACGTACCATATGAAAATGGAAACTTTTATCAAGAAGCATCCCCGCTGAGTTAGCTAAATGAATCTTGATATTTTTATTGCTATCAACATTAATTTGCTTTAATAATTCCTCGAACTTCTGCCTTTGTAGTTGTGTATTACTTTTTGGATCTAATGAGTTGAGTTCATCTGCAGATGATAAATGACTAAATATTCCCTCAATAGAAATATTGTCAAAAAATTTGATTTTTTCATATTGCCGAACAAATTTATTGTATTCGAATCCTAATCTTGACATTCCTGTATCAACTTTAAGATGCAAAGGAAATTTCAATCCAAAGTGGTTCCCAATATTATTACAAATTAAACATTCTCTTATACTACTGATAGTTGGCATCAGATTATTTTTAAAAGATATAATGAGATCCTTTTTCGTATAGAGATTTCCGAGGATAAGTATTGGTTTTTTAACTCCACAAGAACGAAGCTTTATTCCTTCATTTAATGTGGCAACTCCTAATTGAGAAGCTCCACCCTTGATAGCGTACTCTGATACTAATTTCGCATCATGTCCATATCCATCAGCTTTAACAACTGCCATAAATTGACAATTTTTACTTAATTTTGATCTTAACTGTCTAACGTTTGTTTCAATTGCTTTAACTTTAACTTCAATCCATGCTCTTTGTTTTAGATCTATATCTTTCTCAAAGTTTGGAAATTTATCAAAATTAAATACGTGATTTGATTGCCTATTTTGCATTAACTTTGCACAATTATATGCGCTTATTGAAATATACAGTTAGCATGACATGTAAATTGTATTTTGACATGGGTCAGACTCTAGTTTTAAATGCATCTTATGAACCTTTAAACATCACTTCGTGGCGAAGAGCTGTAATTTTGATGATCAAAGGTAAAGCAGAAAGCCTAGAGGAAGATAAATCATATTCAATACATAGCGGAAAAAAGTTGCCGACAGTTATAAGACTTCGTTACTACGTGAAGGTGCCTTTTAGAGAGGTTTCTTTAACAAGAAAAAACATTCTTCTAAGAGATAATAATGCTTGCCAATACTGTAACTATAGGGGTAGTGACCTATCAATAGATCATGTTTTACCAAGAAGCAGGGGTGGAACAGATAACTGGGAAAATGTTACTACAGCATGTCTCAGATGTAATGTACAAAAAGGTAATAGAACCCCTGAAGAGGCAAATATGCCCTTAAAACGCAAGCCTTATCGTCCATTAAGTAATCTAAATTTTGAAGCTACAAGACAAATTGACTCTGGCAGGCATAAAGAATGGAGTAAATACGTAATAGGAGTTGCAATCTAATAAAAAAAAATCTTAATTTACTTCGTTATTAAAATCTTCCATCATCCTTTTTTGTTCTTGCGCTATGCATGCATCAATAACTTCTTCCAATTGACCAGCAAGAATTGGCTCAAGTGAAAAGTTGGAACCTAATCTATGATCAGTTGTCCTGTTATCTTTAAAATTATAAGTTCTGATTTTTTCACTTCTATCGCCTGTTCCAACCTGGGAAAGCCTTTGTGATCTTTCTTTTGCATTGGCTTCTTTTATTTGAATTTCATACAATTTAGCTCTTAAAATTTCCATTGCTCGTTCGCGATTTTGCAATTGTGATCTCTCTTGAGTACAAAAAACTCTTATTCCTGTAGGCTTGTGGAGAAGATCAATAGCTGTCTCTACCTTATTAACATTTTGTCCCCCTGCACCTCCTGATCTGGCTGTGCCAACCTCTAGATCTGTTGGATCAATTTTAACCTCAACAGGATCAGCTTCAGGCATGACGGCAACTGTAGCAGTGGAGGTGTGCACTCTACCTTGAGATTCAGTAGCTGGAACTCTTTGAACTCTATGGACACCAGCCTCAAATTTAAGTTGACTATATACAGAATCACCCTTAACGGAAATAACTAACTCCTTAAAACCTCCCATATCTGACTCGGAAGCACTAACAGGTTTTACAGACCATCCAATTTTTTGTCCATATCTTTCATACATTCTTGCTAAATCGCCTGCCCAGATACAAGCTTCGTTACCTCCAGCGCCGGCTCTGATTTCTAACATTACACTTCTTTCATCTCTTGGATCTTTTGGCAATAAGGCGATTGTGGTTTTTTGAATAAGTTTATTCTTAAATTCCTCTAGAGTTATTAACTCCTCATTTATCAAAGATTCCATTTCTTTATCATTTCTATTCTCTTTTAGTAGATTTTTTGAATCTTCTATCTCTTTATCAGTATCAAGCAACTTATTAAAATCAATCACCAAAGGTTCTAATTTTGACCTTTCTCTTGCTATCGATTCTAATTTTCTTGGATCATTAGCTATATCAGGATCTGCAAGCTGCACTTCCAAATTTACAAAACTTTCTGAAGCAGTTTTCAACCTTGCAATTAATGTTGAGTATTCCAATTGAAATTTTGCTTAATTTTTGAAAATTCTATTTTTTAGAATCTTTTTCTTCTTTTTGCTCTTTTGATGTAGCTGAATTAGCTGTACCCATTCCATATTTTTTCATAAACCTATCAACCCTGCCTTCTGTATCAAGAATCTTCTGAGTTCCAGTGAAGAAGGGATGATTACCACTCCATACATCAACATGTAATTCAGGTTGCGTTGAGCCAGTTGTCATTACAATCTCTCCATTACAAATAACTTTTGCATCTGGATACCATTTTGGGTGTATTTCTGATTTTGGCATGATTAAAATTCCTTTAACGTTTAGAGAATTGTGGAGCTTTTCTAGCTTTTTTAAGACCATATTTTCTTCTTTCCTTAGCTCTAGGATCCCTACTGAGATGACCTTCAGTTTTTAGCGGTTTCCTATTGTCAGGAGATAATTCGCAAAGTGCTCTTGCTGCTCCTTGCTTAATAGCATCTGCTTGACCAGTCAATCCACCACCAAAAACATTTACAATAATATCATAAGAATTTTCAAGGCCTAATGTTTGTAGAGGTGCTTTTATTGCATTTAAATGTAGAGGATTAAAATTCAAATAATCATCTCCAGAACGACCATTAATTTTGATTAGCCCATTTCCAGGAATTAAGCGAACTCTAGCAACTGAAGTTTTTCTTCTTCCAGTGCCCCAGTAAACAGCTTTGTTTTTTATTTGACTATTCATTTTTATAAATTAACAACTTAATAATACAGGATTCTGAGCAGCATGAGGATGATCAGCACCTTTATAAACTTTTAGTTTTTTAAATTGCTGTCTTCCTAAAGAGTTATGAGGCAGCATACCCTTAACAGCTTGCTCGATGATTCTTTCAGGAATTCTTTCTTGTAGAGACTCAAATTTTTCAATTTTCATTCCTCCTGGTCTTCCAGAATGTCTCCTATACAATTTTTGTGATGCTTTTTTACCTGTTACCTCAACTTTTTCGGCATTTACTACAATGACAAAATCCCCAGTATCTAAATGAGGTGTAAAAGTTGGTTTATTCTTACCTCTCAATACAGTTGCAATTTCTGTAGCAAGCCTCCCTAGTGTCTTATCTTTTGCGTCAACTAAAAACCAATTTCTTTCAATGGTTTCTAAAGATGGAGTAATTGTTTTATTCATTTACCAAATTTATGCAAATAAATTTAAATTTAGTATTAAATTCTACCTTATTAGAGGAAAATTAAACAACAGTTTTGAACGATTTACACAAAAAATTCGATTAATTAAAATTTACTTAAGAAAAACCCTTAATTAAAAATACAGGAAAAAAATCATTATTATTAATATTTTTAAAAACATTTTCTTCATAAACAGCATTTACGAAACATAACCCCTTAGCTGGAGCAGATTCTTTAACATCATTTTTCTTTTTGTTTACCCATCTATCGGTAAAAATTCCTGGCGATATTTTTTTTTCTCCAACTAAAACTAGTTGACCAATAATTAAACGAACCATTCCATATAAAAAACCAGTAGCTTTAATATCAACTAAGATCAAATCTTCTACTCTTTTAATATCTATATTTTTTATTTTTGTAATAGAGTTTTTTCTGTTACTACCACTTTTCTGAAAGGCAAAAAAATCATGTTCTCCTTCCATTGTCTTAGATGCATTTATCATTAAAACTTCATCTAATACTTTTTGATATCTATGCCATGACCAATTATTGATGAACAAGTTAGGGAACTTACTGTTATAGATGACATATCGATAATGTCTATACATTGCTGAATAGCATGCATGCCAACTATCTTTAACCTCAACTGATTCCAGGATCCTAATTGTTGAGGGTAAAAGACTATTTAAGACATCAGAATAACTATTTCCTGGGATAACACAATCAACATCAAAGTGTACTACTTGGCCTGATGCATGAACCCCAGCATCAGTTCTACCTGCTGCAAAAGTCTTTACCGTATGATTTGTAATTTTTAAGAGAGCTCTGTCTAAAATTTCTTGAACAGTAATTGCATTTTTTTGTTTTTGCCAACCTGAATAATGAGACCCATTATATTGGACTAGTAAAGCTACCCTTTTCAAAAGTTATTTTTAGTAAAAGCCTCTTTGTTAACTGACCTAAACAAGCTCAATTATGGCCATCTGAGCGTTATCACCTTTTCTAGATACAGTTCTAACTATGCGTGTATAACCACCATTTCTGTCTCCATATCTTTCCTTTGCTTTTTCAAATAATGAATGAACTAATTTTTTATCATAAATATATCCAATAGCCCTTCTCCTAGACGCCAAACTTCCCTCTTTGGCTAGTGAAATCATTTTTTCAGCTTCATTTCTTAAAGCTTTTGCCCTAGCTTTTGTTGTCGTTACTCTACCTTCTCTGATTAATTGTGTAGTTAAACCTCTTAGAAGTGCTTTCCTCTGGTCAGCAGGTTTACTTAATAATGGAATTCTAAGTTGGTGTCTCATAATCTTAATAATGGTTAAACAGATGTTCTACTTTGTGGAATAGAAATGCCGATGCGCTCAAGAGCTTCAATAACCTCATCTGCAGATTTAGAGCCAAAGTTCTTAATTTCAAGAAGATCTTCATAGCTGAAGCCCATTAAATCTGAAACTGAGTTAACTTGCGCTCTTTTCAAACAATTATATGCTCTAACGGACAAGTTTAGTTCTTCCAGAGGAATTTGAGCTTCAGGAGATGGTTCAGGTTCTTCAGGAATTTCCTCAACCATTGTTACAGTTGCAAGAGGTTGAAAGAGTTCTATTAACTGATTTGCAGCTTCAGCAATAGCATCGTCAGGACTTGTTGAGCCATCTGTTACTACTTCCATTTTTAATCTTTCTCTACCTGTTCCTCCCTCTGCTACAGCAGTTTCATCAATCGTAAAATTCACTCTCTTAACTGGCATAAATACAGCATCTATTTGAAGTAAATCAATTGCAGTTGTCTCTTCACTCTTACGGTCTACGGGTCTATATCCAACACCTCTTTCAACATGAATTTCTAATTCTAAGTTATGACCCTCTTGAATAGTTGCGATAGGTTTTTCGCCGTCAACAATTTCAACTTGAGAGGAGAATTGAATGTCATTCGCCTTCACATCCATTGGACCGCTCGCTACTAACCTGCCGATTTCGAGATCTGGATTAGAACTATTTATTGATAGTTGCTTACAATTTAGAAGAATATCTAAGACGTCCTCTCTTACTCCAGGTATAGTGGCATATTCATGATTAATTCCTGCTATTCTTACTGCAGTAACTGCACTCCCTTCAAGTCCTCCCATAAGGACTCTTCTAAGAGAATTACCCAAGGTTGTAGCTTGTCCCCTTTCTAGAGGGCCAATTAAAAAAGTTCCTGTCTGGGAGCGATCATCAGCTATTTGATGGTCGATTCTGTCAATCTGGTATTGCAACACGGAAAAAAATGAGGTTAAGAGTTTTTTTTTGGGGGGGGGGGGGGTGAGAATGGTTAAGAACTAAACGCGTCTCCGTTTAGGTCTTCTACATCCATTATGAGGTAATGGAGTAACATCTCTTATTAGAGTTATTTCTAATCCGGCCACTTGTAAAGCTCTTATGGCCGTTTCCCTACCTGCGCCAGGCCCTCTAACAAGTACTTCTATTTGTCTCATGCCCTGATCAAGCGCTCTTCTGGCTGCAGCTTCAGCAGCTGTTTGAGCAGCAAATGGCGTACCTTTCCTAGCACCTTTAAATCCACTTGCGCCTGCAGAAGACCAAGAAATAACATGCCCAGAAGTATCAGTAATTGACACAATAGTATTATTAAATGTGCTTTGAATATGTACCACACCATTAGGTACATTACGTTTGGATTTCTTTGAACCTGTTTTTTTTACTGTAGCTGCCATGATGTTTTAATTTAATACTTCAATTTGTTAATAGATTTAGTTAATTATTTTTTTCTTCCAGCAACTGTTTTGCGCGAACCCCGTCTTGTTCTTGCATTGGTTCTAGTTCTTTGACCTCTTACTGGAAGACTCATCCTATGCCTTCTTCCTCTTACACATCCTATATCTTGCAAACGTTTTAAAGCCATTCCCTCTTTTCTTCTCAAATCCCCTTCTAAAGTGAATTCTTCTGTAGCACCTCTGAGCTTTTGCACATCAGAATCAGAAAGGTCCTTGACACGAGTATCGGGGTTAACACCCGTGTTAGCAAGAATTAGTTTTGATCTAGTTAAACCAATTCCATAGACGTATGTAAGTGCAATTTCGACTCGCTTTTCGCGAGGTATGTCAATTCCTGCAATCCTGGCCACGTGTTTTGAATAAGTAAAAGTTTGAATTTAAGGGTTTAAATTTAACCCTGACGCTGTTTATTGCGAGGTCTTTTCTTGTTAATAACATAGATTTTACCTCTTCTCCTCACGATCTGATCGTCAGGACTAATTTTTTTGACTGAAGATCTGACCTTCATAGGGGTTTTACAAATAAAACGCTAATACTATATTCTACATCATCATCAAGCCATTTTTTGTTTGATATCAGAGGAAATAGTTTTTAAATCTCTATCAGCATCAATATATTCTAACAATGAGAGATCTTTAAAATATTGAATCAATGGTTCTGTAGTTTTTTTATAAATATCAACTCTTGTTCTAATTGTCTCTTCCGTATCATCTTTTCTCCCTCTTAAAAGCAATCGCTTAATTAGTACTTCTTCTGGAATATCTAAATAAAAAACTAATTCCAAAGGTTGATTTATTTCGTTTAAGACTTCATTCAATGAATTTGCTTGAGATAAATTTCTTGGGTAACCATCTAGAATCCAACCTTTATTATCCTTGACTAAATTTTGTCTTACTATCTTTAAAACTAGTTCATCACTGACAAGTTCCCCTCGATTCATAATATCTTTGACTTGAATACCAAGGGTAGTATTCATTTCGATTTCTTTTCTTAATAATTCACCAGTAGAAAGGTGTAGATAAGAATATGTCTGACTTAGCAATTCCGCTTGAGTCCCTTTCCCTGCTCCAGGAGCTCCTAAAAATAGTAAATGTTTCTTCATTAATTATTAATTAGTCCCTCATACCTTTGTGAAATAACATAAGTTTGGATTTGCTTAGCAGTGTCTATAGCAACACCAACAAGAATAAGTAATGAAGTTGCTCCTAAACCTTGAAAAGTCTGAACATTTGTAGCTCTTTCTACTGCAGCTGGGATTATAGCTACTGAACCAAGAAATAATCCTCCCAATAATGTCAACCTATTTTGTATACCTGATAGGTAGTTTGCCGTATTAGTTCCTGGTCTAACTCCTGGTATCGCTACTCCTCCTTTCTTTAAATTTGAAGCTACATCAACTGGATTGATAGTAAGAGATGCATAAAAATAAGAGAACCCCAAAATCAACGAGAAAAATGTAAGAGCATATGGCCATGGATTAGAAGATCCGGGATTTAAACTACTAGCTAACTTGATTAAGACTGGATTGCCTGTGACATTTGCAATAGTTATAGGTAAAAAGATTAGAGCAGATGCAAATATGATAGGCATTACTCCTCCTGCATTTAATTTCAAAGGTAAATAACTTTGCCTTGTAGGAAGTAGTGTTGAGCTTCCTATCTGCCTTTTTGCACTAACAATAGGAATGCGTCTTGCTCCCTCTTGAACAAAAATTATCCCAACAATTGTCAGTAAAAAGACTCCTAGTAAAACTGCTATTCCTAAAACATCTCCTCTATCGCCAGTTTGAGCTTTTTCAATGGTTGAACCCAGAGCCTTAGGTAAAGTCGAAACAATATTCAAAAAAATTACCAGTGAAGCACCTTGACCTATCCCTTTCTCAGTAATAATTTCACTAAACCACATTACTAACATTGAACCGGTAACTAAGGCAATGGAAGTTTGTAAGACAAATGTGGTTTCACTTATACCCTCAATAGCATATTGTCTGAGAATTAAGGAAAAAATTATACTTTGCAAAAAACCCCATCCTAATGAAACATATCTAGTTATTTGAGCAATTTTTCTTCTTCCCGCTTCCCCTTCATTTTTTTGTAAATCTTCAAGCACAGGCAATGAAGCTGTTAGAAGCTGAATAATAATTGATGCATTGATAAAAGGAAGTATGCCTAAAGCGAATATCCCTAAGGTTGAAATTCCCCCTCCAGTAAAAATATCTAAAAAACCTATTAATTGACCCCCTTGATCTATAAAACTTTTAAAAGCAACCCTATCAATGCCAGGCATAGGGATATAAATACCAAGTCTAACTAAAAGGAGAAGACCTAAAGTTGTTAAAACTCTACTCCTTAGCTCTTTATTTAAAAATAATTGGGAAAGTATTTCAGAAGCGCTAGGATTTCTACTTTTGTTAACAAACATTTTGAAGCTTTCCTAAATTTTTTATAAATTTATTTATTGTTTATAATTTCGCAAGATCCACCTGCGTCCTCAATTTTTTGTTTTGCAACTTTTGTTAATGCATGAGCCTGGACTTTTAGCTTTACATTAATTTTTCCGTTACCGAGGATTTTTAATGGAAATTTTGGCTTAAATATCAATCCTTTTTTAACTAATGAGTCTAGATTAACAGTATCGTTATCTTTGAAGTCATTTAATTTTTCTAAATTAATTATGGAAAAGTTCTTTTGATTAATTATTTCAAAGTGCTTTAATTTTGGAACTCTTCTATAAAGGGGCATTTGACCTCCTTCAAAACCTGGACGTGTGGGTCTTCCGGAACGTGACTTTTGTCCTCTCATTCCAAAGCCACATGAGGCACCTTGACCGGCTGCAATACCTCTACCCTTTCTTAATTTTTTCTTTCTCGAGCCAGAGTTTGATTTAAGTGTATTTAATGTTGAAGTCATAATTTTCAAGAATAGAGCTGTTCAAGTGAGATGCCTCTCTCTCTTGAAGCAGATTTGTGTGTTCTTAATTGAGAAAGAGCAACCATAGCAGCTCTTGCATTATTCAAAGGTGTTTTACTACCCAATCTTTTGGCTAGGACATTTTTTATGCCCGCTAATTCTAAAACTGTTCTTATAGAACCACCAGCAATTACACCTGTACCTGGGGCGGCTGGTCTAATTAGTACATTAGCAGCACCATCTCTCCCTTTAGATAAAGTTGGTATTGAATTATTTGGGGTTAAAGGAACCCTAACAAGATTCTTTTTACCATCTGAAACTCCCTTTCTCACCGCACCAATGACATCTCCTGCTTTACCAACTCCAACTCCAACTTGACCTTTCTCATTACCCACGACAACAATCGCTCTAAAACTCATTTTTTTACCACCCTTAACAGTCTTAGAAACGCGTCGAATTTGAACAACTC
>CABZNT010000004.1 GCA_902527105.1 uncultured Prochlorococcus sp.
GATTCTTTGATTAATACCTGTATTACTACAGCTAATGGAAGAGATAGTATTAAACCTAATGGACCAAAAATGAAGGTAAATCCAAATTGTGATATTAATGTCAAACCAGGAAGTAGGTTTGCTTTTTTCTTCATTATAGATGGCATTATTATATAGCTTTCTATATTTTGAATGATTACATATGCTCCTAAAACCGCCAGTGGTTTCCAAAAGTTATCTAATAGTGCAATTGAGATTGGAAATATACCACTAATAACTGGACCAATATTTGGAATTATATTAAGAACCATCGCTATTAAAGCATTTGAAACAACATATTTGACATCTAATATAGACAAAACTATTAATGATAATAGACCTACTGATAATGAGCTTATAACCATAGAAAAGGTCCAATTTGCTAATGCAATATTGCATTTTTCCAGTATATTTCTAAATTTGTTACGATAATTTTTTGGAATTAATAGAAGTATATTTTCTTTATATTGTTTTGGTTCGATGGAAATCATCAAACTAACAGCTAATACGAATATTAATTTCAAAAGACCTGAACCCAGATTTCCCGCTATATTTATTAAATTCCTAAAACTCTCTTGAATAGCTTTTGCAATGGTTGAGGCATCTGGGATGGTAACTACATTATTTATAAGACTGAATATGTCAATAACATTTTCTGATTGTTCGCCATAAAATAGGCTATTAAATTTGTTCAGATTTATATTAATCAAAATATTTATTTTTGATAAACCATTTGGAATATCAACTAATATTTCATTGAATTCTTTTATGAACGGAGGCAATACAAGAATAAAAATAGTGAATACTATTATTGATATAACCGCTAAGACAAGAAACAAAGAAAGCGGTCGAGGAATTTTTAAACCTTTTTGAATTTGATTACATAAATTACATACAATATTTGAAATTACTAAAGAACAAATAATTAATAGAAGAAAATCTCTTAAAGTCCAAATTATTAATAAAGTGATTAAAATTACTACTAACTTGAAATATGATGTACTACTCAATTTTTAAAATATTCTACTTCTTCTCAGAATATCCTAATCCATTTGATTTGGCATAACTATTTGCAAATCTCATAAATCTGTCAAAGTCTGATGTGTTCTTCCAAATATAAACTGCTTCTAAAAATATGGGTTCTCCATCAACAAACTTTACTTTAACTTCCCTAGTTAGTATTTCACCTTCGGAATCTATCATCCGCATACCTGTGATTTCACCTTCTGTAATTGAAGATAATGCCTGAGGTTTTTCGAACAAAAATAATGCTTGGCCGGTGGTACCGTCCTTGCTCCTAGTCAGTCTTATTTCGGGAACTACTGGTTCATCTGTTCCTTCATAAAATTGTATTTTTGCGATCTTATTTGCTGTCATAGTATTCGATTAATAATTAATTATCTTAGGAAATATTTTTCTCATTCGTTTGTAATTATTTCATAAAAAATTATTTATTAACTCTAGGATACTTTCATCATATTTTTTGTCGGTTAAATCTAATATCTCTATATTTTTTTTACCAACCTTTTCATATTCATAACACTTATCGTAATAATCTAAAACTGATCTGCAAACTAAGTCCCATTTCTCACTATTAATTGATTCAAGAGCTATTTTTGTTCTTTGCGGTCCTAATCTTTTTTTTATCCTTAATACAGATTCTTGGAGTTCCTCTTTCTTATAAACACTATAAGTATCTATCAATTCATCTAACCTATTAGATTCGCTTCTTAAAATTTCAATTCTCCTAGAATTTTTCATCTGATTGAAGAATTCATGAGGGATTTTACATTTACCTATATTTGCACTTTCAGCTTCTACAAAAATATTATTAGAAAATCTAAAAGAATTTAATTTTTCTGCAATCATATTTTCAAATTGTTCATTTGAAGGTTGTTCTTTCATTCCTAAACCTCCAAATGTACTTCCTCTATGACAAGCAAATCCTTCAAGATCAATAGTTTGATAATTATATTTTTCTAATAATGATAATAACCTTGTCTTTCCTGTTCCTGTTTTCCCGCCAATAACTACAATGTTCAATTTTTTCGAAAAACTATCTAACACCCATCTCCTATACATTTTGTATCCTCCGTTTAGTGTCACGAGATTTAGTTGAAATTTTTCCAGTAACCAAGCAATACTTTGTGACCGCATACCTCCTCTAGAGCAATATATTCTGATATACAATTCATTATTATTTTTTTTAGTAGTAGTTTTATATGAGTCAATACACATGAATAAATTATCAAGAAGTAATTCCATTTTTTTTTCTAAAAATTGTAATCCTTCAATCACCGCTTTTTTTCTTCCTTCTTTTTTATAAATCGTTCCAATTATTGATCTCTCATCATTATCAAATAGTGGAATGTTAATAGAATTAGGCATGTGTCCTTTATAATATTCACCTGGGCTCCTAACATCTATAAGTAGTCCTTTAAAACTTCTAAATTTCTCTAGTTCTTTTCTTTTGAAATACATGGATGGTTTTTATTTTTTGATTGATTTTTTAAAATGAATAACAAAGAACAAGATAACTATAGTAATGCTACATTAGACCTGATAAGAAAATTTGTAGATTCCAATCAAAGAAAAAGGATAAATTTATTATCTCAAATAGAATCTGAAGTCGAAAATATTTTTAATCTTGGCCCTTCACTTTTTGATATCTTTGATAATGAAGGAGATGACTGGGCTGCTGGTTGGATATTGCAAGTTTTAAAAAAATTTAAACCTGAGTTCTTTGAAAACTCTAAATTTAATAATTGGTTTAATACATATTCAGATATTGGTATTAATTATAAAGATTTGCAATTGATGTTAGTTGAGCAAAAATTTGAAGAGGCAGATAGATTAACAAGCTCCTACTTACGGAAATTAGCTGGAAAACTAGCTGAGAAACGTGGATATGTTTTCTATAGTGAAGTTAAGAATATGTCAGGTAAAGATCTACAAACAATAGATAGATTATGGACTATTTATTCAACTGGTAGATTTGGATTCTCAATTCAAGCAAAGATATTAAAATCAGTAGGAAAAAAATATGAGTTAATGTGGCCGAAAATAGGCTGGAAAAAAGAGGGCTTATGGACTAGATATCCTGGATCTTTTCTTTGGTCATTGGATGCTCCTGATGGACATATGCCTTTAATAAATCAACTAAGAGGAGTAAGACTTATGGACTCCATCCTAAAGCATCCTGCTATTGCAGAGAGACATAATAATATTCTTTAAATTGAGGTATCCTATAAGTTAAACTTAAGAAAGTATCAAAATATTATTATGTCCTTACTTCGGGGCAAGAATATTTTAAAAAAGTTTTTTAAAAGACCAAGGATTAACTGGTCAAACTACGAATTCGAATCATCATTACAGTTAAATGAATTTGTCGATCAATTATTAGAACCTATAAAAAATTCTCAATCAAGCTACCTTATAAAACTTGGATTACATGAAGCTTTAGTTAACGCAGTAAAACATGGAAATAAATTAGATCCAAAAAAAAATATTAGAGTAAGAAGAATAATTACTCCTAATTGGTGTGTTTGGCAAATTCAAGATCAAGGTAATGGTTTAGAAATAAAAAAAAGGGACTACAAATTACCGAAAAAAATAAGTAGTGTAAATGGCCGTGGCCTATACATTATTAATGAATGTTTTGATGATATTAGATGGAGTAGTAAAGGTAATAGGCTTCAGTTGGCTTTAAAAAGGTGATTTTTTACTAGGGCAAGGTTGATCTACATTAATTTCTTTTAACCATTTAATGCTTTCTTCTATATATTGTATAGTTTCCTTCTCATTACAAGAAATAATTAAGTGGCATAATCCTGCCGAAATTAGTTCTGCAGATCGTTTATGTTTATTTCGTTTATCTTTATGCCATTTAGAATGATCAATTTTTAATTTATCATTAAGACTTTGAACAAGCTGAATAGTATCTTTATCCCAATAGGTCATAGGAGTTTTTATTTACTTTACAGCAGACCATACTTTGGTCATAAAAAAGGAATTTGATTTTACATCTTTAAATCCTACATCCTCAATTTTAGAATCTATATCTTCTTTTATATAATCACAATAAAAAGGCTCATGAAAAGATTTATAGAAGCTTTCCATTACAGATGTAAAGTCAGGTGAATCACTTATTTGAATTGAATCAGCTAAAACTAGTATTCCCCCAGGTTCAAGAACTCTAAAAAATTCATTTAATACTTTAGCTCTAATTGTTCTAGGTAATTCATGAAATAAGTAAACACAAGAAACACATTGAAAACTATCATTTTCAAAAGGTAATTCCTCAGCATTACCTTTTATTAACTGAATTAAATCTCCATCTAAATCTGAAATATATCTACTTGCCTCTTTTAAGTATGAATCAGATAAATCAATTCCTGTAATTTTTTCTTTAGGAAATGCGGCTCTTAATTGTTTTAATGTTCTTCCTGATCCAGTAGCCACATCAAGTATTTTTATAGAACTTTTTTTTCTATCACTAAATATCCCAAGACCTTCTTTCATTGGCTTAATTATTCTTCTCCTCATTGAGTCAGCACTACCGTTGAAAAGTATCTCAACTTGTAGGTCATAAATGCTAGCTGAAAAATCTGATAAATAACCATCCGTTTGATGATGAAAATTTCTCAAGTAATATTGAGGATAATTATCTTTATCAATTGATTTTGGAAGATCATCAAAGTTTTGTTTTCTGCGTCTATCCCATGTATTAGGCATATCGAGCCAAATTTTAGGATATTGAGTTAGATATCTAAGCCATGGTTCGTCAAACAATAATTTTTTTGGATATATATTTTTTTCTGCATCATTCCAATCTTCTTCTCTTAAAATATCCATTGAATTTTGGATTTGCATAAGAAGATCCCTATCTATATCAAAATTTTCAAGCTTAGAATCTGGAAGAATAAAGTTCATTAGTCTTGAACTAATCTGCTTGTGAGCGAAACCTGCAATGCTTTTACTTTGTTGTAGCGTTTTATATGCAATTTTTGAAATAGATTCCCTAGCCATTTTTCGATTTATATATATATATTCCAACAAAAAAAAAATCAATTTGAGAATATTTTGTGATATTTCTCAAATTGATTATTTTAAACTAATGTGTTCTTTTAATTATGCATCGTAATACATAAAGAATTCATGTGGATGAGGCCTTTGTCTTAGTTGTTGAACCTCTTCGTATTTTATATCGATAAAGTTATCAATAAAATCTTCAGTAAATACTCCACCAGCTAATAGATAATCCTTATCAGCTTTTAATGCATTAAGTGAGTCATTTAAGGATGAAGGTACTGTATCAATTTTTGCAAGTTCATCAGCTGGAAGTTCAAATAAATCTACATCTACTCCATCACCAGGATCAATTTGATTTTTAATTCCATCAATACCAGCAAGCATCATCACAGAAAATGCTAAGTAAGGATTTGCAAGTGCGTCACCTGATCTGAATTCTAATCTTTTAGCTTTAGGGCTTGGTCCTGTTAAAGGTATTCTTACTGCAGCTGATCTATTTCCCTCTGAATAAACTAGGTTTACAGGTGCTTCGAATCCTGGAACCAATCGTTTATAACTATTTGTAGTTGGGTTAGTAAATGCTAAGAATGATGGAGCATGTTTCAGTATGCCTCCGATATACCATCTTGCTGTTTGAGATAAATTTGCATATGCTCCTTCACCAAAAAATAGTGGCTGCCCACTCTTCCATAAACTCTGGTGAACATGCATTCCAGTTCCATTATCGTTAAACACAGGCTTGGGCATAAATGTTGCAGTTTTGCCATACTTTTTAGCAACATTTCTGACAACGTATTTATAAGTCATTACATTATCAGCAGAATTTATTAACGAATCGAATTTCATTCCAAGTTCGTGTTGACCGGCACCAGCAACTTCATGGTGATGCTTTTCTGTGGGTATGCCTAATTCACCCATTAAAAGTAACATTTCTGATCTGATGTCTTGCGCGGTATCATTTGGAGAAACTGGGAAATAACCTTCTTTGTATTGGATCTTGTATCCTAAATTTCCACCTTCTTCAATTCTTCCTGTGTTCCATGGAGCTTCAATTGTATCTACACTATAAAAGCAGGAACCCTCTTTTGAGTCGTATCTCACGTCATCAAATAGGAAGAATTCTGGTTCCGGTCCAAAAAATGCTGTATCAGCAATCCCAGTAGATTCTAAGTACTTTAAAGCCTTTTGAGCTAAAGATCTTGGGCATCTATCATAAGGTTCACCGCTTCTAGGCTCTTGAATAGAGCAAATCATACTTAGAGTTTTATGTTTATAAAAAGGATCTATCCATGCTGTACTTGCATCAGGAACCATTGACATATCGGAAGCATTAATTGCTTTCCAACCTCTTATTGATGAGCCATCGAATGCCAGACCTTCTGTAAATGAATCCTCTTCTATCATGTCTGATGTAAGAGTTAAATGTTGCCATTTTCCATGGATGTCTGTGAATTTTAAATCAATTAGTTCAATTCCTTCGTCTTTAATTTGACTTAAAACATCTTGTGGGGACTTAGACATAACTTTTGTAATACCTTCTATGAAATTAATAACTTGATGATTCTTATTATGTATCAACCGTAACTTTTTTCAACACTAGATGTCTTCTTTTAGTGTTTCAACTCATTACATTAATAAATATTTACTTAATTATTTAAATTGAATTAATTTCTATAAAAAAATATCGCTTAAGCGACAATATTAGTCTAATTTAAAAGTAATTGAATGTAATTCTTTGACAGAAGCAAAACTTATTACGGCTTTAAATAAAGATAATTTATCTCATATTTCAAAGACTTATGTTCCCTCTAGACTTTTATTGGGACCTGGGCCATCAAATGCACATCCAGAAGTCTTAAACGCTCTTTCTCTAAATCCAATTGGTCATTTAGATGAAGCATATATTTCATTAATGTCTGATGTTCAAAAACTTCTACGGTATACTTGGCAATGCAATAATCGTCTTACACTCCCAATGAGTGGAACTGGTAGTGCTGCCATGGAAGCTTCAATAGCTAATTTTATTGAAGAAGGCGAAAAAATTCTTATAGCTAAAAAAGGATATTTTGGAGATAGATTAGTTGATATGGCAACTAGGTATAAAGCTCAAGTTTCCGTTATTGACAAACCATGGGGTGAGGCTTTTACCTATGAGGAAATTAAGTATGAAATAGAGACTAAAAAACCAGCTATTTTTGCTATTGTTCATGCTGAAACATCGAGTGGTGTTTTACAACCCCTTGAGGGGATTGGCGATATATGTAGAAAAAATAACTGCTTGTTTTTGGTTGATGCAGTTACTTCACTTGGCGCTTTAGAATTACTTATAGACGAATGGAAAATTGATCTAGCATACAGTTGTAGTCAAAAGGGATTAAGTTGTCCTCCAGGATTAAGTCCTTTTACAATGAATACAAGAGCAGAGGAAAAACTAAGTTCAAGAAAAACAAAAGTGCCTAACTGGTATTTAGATTTATCGCTATTGAATAAATATTGGGGTTCTGATCGAGTTTACCATCATACTGCGCCAGTAAATATGAATTTTGCGATTCGTGAAGGATTACGATTAATTGCGAATGAGGGTTTAGAAAACGTTTGGAATAGACACAATACTAATGCAAAGAAACTGTGGAATGGTTTAGAAAGTCTTGGAATGGAATTACTTGTACCAGAGGATTATAGATTGCCAACTTTAACTACAGTTAAAATACCTCCAGCAGTTGATGGGGATGGTTTTAGAAATCATCTCTTAAGAAACTTTGGAATTGAAATAGGAAATGGACTTGGAGAATTATCTGGAAAGGTGTGGCGTGTAGGGTTAATGGGTTTTAATTCATGTGAGGAGAATGTTAACAGATTATTAAACCTTTTTGATACTGAGTTAAAGAAATTTTCTATTTTTGAGTCCTCAACTTTTTAAACCATATCTGTAAGATTTGACTGCATTCATCTTCTAGGATACCTCCAATTATTTCCATTTTATGATGAGCACTTTCATGTTTTGATAGGTCGATTGAGCCACCAAATCCGCCTCTTTTCTTGTCGTAAGCCCCGAAAATAACTCTACCCATCCGTGCCTGAATAAGAGCAGAGGAACACATAGTACAAGGTTCTAAATTTGTGATAATAGTACAGTCATTAAATCTCCAATCATTTTTTATTAGAGATGCCTGCCTAAGTGCCATTATCTCAGCATGACCTAATGGGTCTTTATTTATATTCCTCTTGTTAACCCCTCTCCCGATACATCTTCCTCTCTCATCTAAAATTATCGAACAGATTGGAACCTCAACTTTTCTAATTTCTTTGGATCTTCTTAATATCGAATTCATCCACAATGTGTATTTTGAATTATATTTTCTTTTTTGTTGATCTTCACTACTATTTCCATTTTCGAAAAAATATCTCATTTACCTATATTGAGAATAGAATTATTAATAGATATCTTATCTGATGGCTGAAGATCTAATTAATAATAAAGATATATATTTCCCCTCGTATTTAGGGACTAATGACAAATTGATTACTCTTCTTAATAGAGCAAGTCAAACTCTCTGTGACTGGTTCTCTGTAGCTGATAAAAATGGTCCTTTACCTTTTGATGAGAGTTTCAAGTGCACTATGCCTGCGGAAGATGGTAACTCTGCAGATGATTTGTTTTCTGAAATTGAATCTCTTTTGAATAATTCATTTAATCCCGTTCATCCTTGCTCACTAGCTCACCTTGATCCCCCACCATTAATATTCTCTATTTTGGGAGATTTAATTGCTGCTGGTTTAAATAATAATCTTCTCGCTTACGAGTTATCACCAAGTGCAACATTGCTTGAGGAATCATTATGCAAATGGTTTGCTAAGAAACTAGGGTTTAATGATTTCTCAGGAGGTATAGCTGCTAGCGGAGGTACATTAAGTAATCTGAATGCACTTATAGCAGCAAGAAATAATTCTGGATTAGGTACAAATCCTAATTCTGTATTACTTGTTAGTGAAGATGCTCATTCTTCGTTCGTTAAATGCATAAGAGTAATGGGTCTTGATACTGCGAATCTTGTCAGGATTAAAACTGATAAACAAGGTCGAATGGATATAAATGATCTTAGAAAGTCTTTAGATAAATGTTCTATAGAAAATAAAAAAATATTTGCTATTGTTGCCACCCTTGGGACAACTGTTAGAGGAGCGATTGATCCTATTAAAGAAATAAGTGAAATCTGTAAACAAAGAAACATATGGTTACATATTGATGGTTCAATTGGAGGGATTTTTGCTATAACTTCTATTCCAATAGAGGGGTTAAATAATATTAATCAGGCTAATTCGATAACGATAAATCCACAAAAAATCATTGGCATAACAAAGACTTCATCTTTGTTATTGGTTTCAAATATGAGTACTTTAGAAAATACTTTTAATACTGGACTACCATATATATCATCTAAAGAAAATATTATAAATAGAGGAGAAATAGGTATACAAGGTTCTAGACCTGCAGAGATTATCAAACTTTGGCTTGGATTACGTTTTTTAGGTATGAATGGAATAGAAAATATATTAAAATCATCAATTAAAAGAAAAGATTTTTTTATTAAAAATATTAGTAAAAATAAATTTGATATTTATTCAGGTCCTCTTCATATTGTTTCATTCTTACCAAAGAAACTTAAGCCAAAAGACTCTGATGTATGGACTCAAACTAAAGTTAATGAACTAATTAATAATAATTTTATGCTTTCTAGACCAAAGTTTAAAGGCAAATATTTTTTGCGGGTTGTCATGGGAAATTACAATACAAAAGAATCTCATATTGAAGAACTTTTGAGACTTCTAGATGCTTAATTATGAATATGGGTAGACCAAAACTTATTGCAATAGTAACAGGGTTTATCTCTATAGCTATATGTATTGCGTACTTACTCTTAATAACTATCTTTGATTTCAGAACTTATATAAATGATCAATTATCCAATCTCACATAGTAAATGGAGGCAAACTTTTATTTGATTTAAAAGACTTCTTTATTTCAATTTTTGAAATAGCTTCTTTTACGAAGTTGTTTAAGATGTCTTCTCTCTTACTTATTCTATAAATCTTATCTACTACCTCTTGAATTCCTCCATCTCCCCAATCTTGTCCATTTTTAAAATATTCAATCAAACTTAATCCTACTATTCTTATTAACCATCCTGCTGTGACTGATTGTATAGATTTGGATAATATTATTTTAGTCAAGCTTGTAGCTAAAGCAGGAGAAAGAATTGCGAGACCCCCTTTTAGTATTCCTAGTTTAGCCAATGCGCTTAGCAATGATGTCGCTAAATCCTTTGCATCTTTTTTTGTAAGCTTTATTTCATATATTTTTGATAATTCCATTATCATTTGAAGATTTACGGAGGTTGTAGTAAGGAAATCAACAGCTGGTAGTGGATTAACTAGTATTACACCTCCTGTTATCCACATATATTTATTGATCACTTTATTCGACATTAAATATCTTTGTTCTTGCACCAAATTTTTACTTTTAATACCTAACTTATTTGAGCGAAAAAGAATATTATCAGCCAATAACTCTTCACCATTATTATCGAGCGTTACAATTATTTCTTTAAATAAACTTCCCACCTCTGGAACCAAATTTAAAGCATCTATTTTTAAATATGGAGATTGTTGAGGTACTGCAATTGTTTGAACAACTGAAATTTTATTTTTAATAGCAGAAGTTATAGAAATTATATTTTCTTTGATAAGATTATTTTCATCTCTAGTCCTCAGATCACATTTATTGAGAACTATTATTATTTTTTTTCTTAATTTCAATAATTCTTTAATTAAATAATTTTCGTACTTATTTATATCCTGATCTAGCACAAAAAGAACTAAGTCTGAATTTGATGCTTGTAAAATTGTAGCTTTTTCTCTTTCTTCTCCTAATTTAGAAGGTTCGAATAAACCCGGAGTATCCACTATATTAATGTTTCTTTTTAAGATTGGGATGCGAATTTTATAGCTATTAATTTGCTTTGTTGTACCTATTTTTGCTGAAGTTTGTCCGACAATATTTTTCAATAACGATCTTGCTATAGATGTTTTTCCTGAGGAACCTGCTCCAAAAAGAGTAACTTTATAATCTCCTGTTTTTAATTGGGACTCTAGTTTATTTTTTTGGTAATTTAACAATTCAACTTTTACTTTATCATTAATTTTTTTATTAATTTTCTCGACCCCATCCAAGCTTATTTTGGCAGCACCATATGTATTTTTGAATGAAAGTGAATTTTTTTTATTTTTATATAAAACTTTATAAACAATTTTTTTAAATAATCTTTTATCAATATTATAAAAGATATAAATAATTATTATTAAAAACAAAAGGGTATAAATATTAACTATTCTTATAAATATTGAAAATAAAATATATAAAAATAATATTAATACAATGTATTTTATATACTTTAATTTCAAGTAGTTCATTTTATCGATTATTTTTAAAAATTTTATATAGTAAAAAAATTAAACCAATATTAATTGATATATCAGCAATATTAAATACTGGAAAATTTATAATATTTAAATTTATAAAATCAACGACAAAACCTCTATATATCCTATCTATACCATTACCAATAGTTCCTCCAAGAATAAAGCTATAAGAATATAGATCGAATGTGTTTAATGTATTTTTCCTAAATATTAAATAAATAAGTAATATTGAAAAAAAAATGCTAATTAAAGATAAAAATATTCTACTGCCACTTAATAAGTTAAATGCTGCCCCGTAATTTTTAACAAAATCTAATTTGAATAAAAGTAAATCTTTATTAACAAATAATTTTTTATTATAAAACATTAAATATTTAGTAAATTGATCTATCAGAATAATGAAAATACTCAAAGATAAAAAATATAATTTTGTTTGTATTTTATTAATCATTAATTGCTACGTTTTAAAACTTCTATAGGTTTAACAAGTAATAAAAGTGGAAAAAGCATTATAAAATGATATCCAATTTTACCTAATGAGTATTTTCCTAAATTATATAAAAATAAATTAAATTGACTGTAGAAAAAAATTTGTATGAAATTGTAAAATATTCCAGTTAAATGCATAGCACATATTGCTATAAATCCATTTTTTAAAAAGTTTCCAGCGTTTATTTTTTTTCTAGTATTTAAATTATCAATTATTTTTATTAATGGGAATAAACCTAATAAATAACCAAAATTTGGAGTGAGCAAATAACCTATTGAACCTCCTTGATGAAAGACTGGAAATATAAATAATCCCAGAATTATATAAATAGAAAATGCTCTGATTACAACTTTTTTATGAAATATAAGCGTTAATAAAATTATGGTTGGAATTTGCCATGTTATAGGCAACTCAAAGTTACTACTAGATTTATAGATAAAAGGTAGTGGAATATAAACAGGTAACATTGATGTTATTACTAGTGATTGAAGACTCACCAGTATCTCAATTAATTTATAAAAATTGAGCATTATTATTAAATCTATTTATAAACTTCTTAATGCAACAATTGGATCTAATTTAGAAGCTCTTTTTGCAGGTAAGACGCCAAAAATTAAACCTATGGATCCTGAAATGATCATGGTGGAAAAAGTAGTTGTAATTCCTACTGATGCAGGAAGTGGTGTTATCAGAGATAAAAGAAAAACACCTGATAATCCGGTTGTTGTCCCAATTAATCCTCCAATTGTAGATAAAATCAATGCCTCAATTAAAAATTGAATTAATATATCTGACTGTTTAGCTCCTATTGCTTTTCTAAGTCCAATCTCTTCTGTCCTCTCGCTTACTGAAACGAGCATAATATTCATAATTCCTATGCCTCCAACCACTAAAGATACTGCCCCAATACCAGCCAATAAAAACGTTAATCCACTTGTTATGTTGGTTACTATATTTAATGCGTCTTCTTGCGATCTAACCGCAAAGTCATCATCTCTGATTATTTTATGTCTTTGCCTTAATAAGTTGGTAATCTGAAATTTAGCGGCACTAGTCGCATTTTTATTTTTCGCTTCAACACTAATGAAGCTTAAACTTACTCCATATGTCGGATCCTTCCCTGTAATCCTATTGACCATGGTGGTTAATGGAATATAAGCATTTTTGTCCTGATTACTTCCAAATACAGCTCCTTTTGGTTTTAATATTCCGATAATTTCATAAGTGTGGTCTTTTATTCTTATTTTATTTCCAAGTGTTGAAGATTTATTTTTGAAAAATTCGTCTTTAAGATCAGGACCTATTACAACATAACTTCTAGCACTATTAACATCGCTTTTTGATAAAAATCTTCCCTCATCTACTTCAAAGCTTCTTACTTCAAGAAATTCAGGAGTAACTCCAGCAATTGATATATTAAGGCTTTTAGAATTTGATTGTACTATTTCGTTAGCAGAGATTTGGGGAGCAACTCTTTTAACTGTTGGGACTTGATTACTTATTGCTAATGCATCTTCTAAAACAAGGTTTTTAGGAAATGAAATACCTCTTCTTCTTGTGTCATTATTTCCAGGAACAATGAATAAAACATTTGCACCTAAATTACTTAATTGGTTTTTTGCTAATGTTTGAGCACCTCTTCCAAGTCCAACAAGTGTAATAACTGATGCATTTCCTATAATAATTCCAAGCATTGTTAACGAACTTCTCAATTTGTTCGATACCAAAGTTTTTGTGGCCATGCCTAAGGCTTCTTTTATTGAGATATTCCTAGACATATTTATATTTATCTATTGAGTCATCATCTTCAATTTGACCCATATAAATAACACCCTCATTTAGCTGTAGTGTAATAAGGTCGCCATTGCTAATTTGATGATTATCCATATTTTCTAAATTACAAATTGTAGAAATTTTTTTATTATTTTTATTAAACAAAGCATAAACATCATTCACATTTTGGTTAGTAACAATGCCGGCAATATTTTTACTCAGTGGTATATTTTTCATTAATTCCTCCGGAACAAATAATATTTCTCCGGGACAAATTAAGGACATATCAGGATTATTTTTAATTATTCTTGCTTTACCTGTAACGCCGACTTCTCCTATTGAAATTCCTCTTGTTACTATCTTTCTTACTAAACCGACTTTTATTAAATCTGTAGAGCCGCTAATACCAGTTAATGTGCCTGCAGTTTGAACCACTAAATCTCCCTGATTTAGGATACCCATTTCCTGAGCAATTTGCATTGCTAAACTAAATGTTTTTGCAGTTCTTTCATCATTTTTAACTACTATAGGAGTTACTCCCCAAACAAGTTGCAATCTTCTCGCTACACTCCTCTCTGTGGTAGTAGCTAAAATTGGTGTTGGTGGTCTGAATTTACTAACATTTCGAGCTGTAGAACCTGACTTTGTTAGAGGAATTATAGCGCCTGCATCAAGTTGTCTAGCAATGTTACTAACTGCTGCACTAATAGCATTTGGTATCGTACTAGGTAAGTGGCTCTCAATAGCTTTTAGTGGATAATCTCTCTCAATTCTTCTTGCTATGGTTGCCATCGTTTCTACTGCCTCTACAGGATAATCCCCAACGGCAGTTTCATTTGAAAGCATTACTGCATCTGTTCCATCCAGAATTGCATTTGCAACATCACTAACTTCGGCTCTTGTAGGTCTTGGATTTGAAGCCATTGAATCAAGCATTTGAGTCGCTGTAATTATTGGGATACCTAATGTATTAGCTTTTCTTATTAACTCCTTTTGTAAAAGAGGAACTTCTTCAGCAGGCATTTCTACTCCTAAATCACCTCTAGCAACCATAACCCCATCACATAAGGGTAATACTGTATCAATTTGATCAATTGCTTCAAATTTTTCTATTTTGGCAACTACAGGAGTTGAATGTCCATTTTTGTTTATTAAATCTTTTATCTCATTTATGTCAGATGGATTTCTTACGAAACTTAGTGCTATCCAATCGACTCCTTCAGATAAACCAAATTTTAAATCCTCTTTATCTTTTTCTGTCAAAGCTTTTACTGATAATTGAACATCAGGGAAATTAACACCTTTATTATTTGAAAGAACGCCCCCTACTGTTACCAAGCACTCTAAAAGATTAGCGTTTGTATCTACTTTTTCTACAACCATTTCTATTTTGCCATCATCTAGTAGTATTCTTTTACCTTCGCTAACTTCTTGAGAAAGTTTGTCGTATGTTACATTTGCAATAGTATTTGTACATTCGACTTCTTTTGATGTAAGTGTAAATTTATCACCTTTTTTAACTTTTACAGGGCCATCTTTAAAGCGACCTAATCTTATTTTAGGACCTTGAAGATCCTGTAATATTCCAATATCTATATCTAACTTCTTTGATACCTCTCTTATTGTTTTTATTCTCTCAGCATGATCTTTATGATCTCCATGTGAGAAATTTAATCTGAATGTTGTTACTCCAGCTTTAATCAAATCTCTAATTATCTCTTCAGATTGAGTTGCAGGGCCAATAGTTGCTACAATTTTTGTTCTTCTTTTTAAATCAATATTCGACATATATAGATAATATTGCTAGATATAAATAAATTTACCATACCCAAAGTTAGTTATTTAAGTCATGGATTTTAAAACTTATCAGAAAAAAGCTAGAGAAACAGCACAATATCCAGATTTAGGCTCAAATAATATTTATCCAACTCTTGGTTTAGTTGGTGAGGCTGGTGAAGTAGCAGAAAAAGTAAAAAAAGTCATAAGAGATAAAAATGGAATATTTGATAACGAATCAAAATTAGGAATTAAAAAAGAATTAGGAGATGTATTGTGGTACGTCTCCAATCTTTGTACAGAATTAAATTTCAATTTAGATGATGTTGCTCTACAAAACCTTGAAAAACTAAAAATAAGAGCAGCTAAAGGAGTGATATGCGGTTCTGGGGACGACAGATGAATTCAGTTATATCCTAAGCTTGCATATTGGAGATTTGTAATTAGGTTCTGAATAACATTTAAAAGTAAAAAAGCTAATAAAGATGAAATATCAAATCCACCTATTGGAGGGATAATACCTCTAAAAATGTTTAAATAGGGGTCTGTGATGGAAGTCAATGCAGATAAAACACCGTTACTCCAATCAATACCTGGAAACCATGTAAGTAAAATTCTTATTATCAAAATAAAAGAATAAATTGATAAAGTTTGGCCTAGAACTGCGAAAATCTCAGATAACATTATCATTCCGTAATTTAATACATCCTAACATTTACTTATTATTGCTGCTTATTATTACGACTTCCTATCTTTGAGAGGTATTCATTACTTACGGCAAAAGTTTGAAAAAACTTTTCTGATAATGATAACCAATATGATCTACCATCTTTTTGCTTTCGTTTGACGATAAACTTCTTTTCTAATAATTCTTTAATATGATCATAAGCTCCTGAACCTCGAAGAAGTATGAGGTCTGATTGCAGGATCTTTTTTTTGATTGCTATAGTTGCCAATGTCCTTAATTCGGATGTTTTTAAATCAGAAGGAAGTAAATCATCGACGAATTCATTAAGACTAGATTTTAGCTCGAGAGAAAAGCTGTTATTAACTGCATTTAATTCAATAGCTGAGTTGGGATTAGAGTATTTGCTTTTTAGATCTATAATTGCATCATTTATAGAGTTGATATCAGAATTAGTAATTTCTGAAAGATCCTTTTTTGTTATAGGTCTGCCTTTTAAATATAGAACAGCTTCAACTTTAGTAACTAGATCTATATCAGATTTTGGGGTGGCATTCAGATCAGATTGATTGATTTTTATTACCGAAATCTTTCCTAATTTACCTTAAATTCAATCTGATGCACCAAGAAATAGTTTATATGTATCGTTTTGAGTTTCATCCCAGAATTTATAGCCTAGGATTTTTATAAATTTATTCCACTCTAAAATTTCATCTTTATCGATTAAAACACCAATAACAATTTTCCCTACATCAGCACCATAATTTCTGTAGTGAAAAACGCTTATAGACCAATTTGATTTCATATTATTTAAGAAGTTTATTAACGCTCCAGGTCTTTCAGGAAACTCAAATCTGTATAAAAGCTCAACAATGTTTCTATTATCCATTTCTTTAATATTCTTTGGTAATCTTCCACCTACCATATGTCTGAGATGATTTTTAGATAGTTCATCATCACTTATGTCAATGAATGAGTACTCGGAATTTCTAAATAAATCTAAAAGATTTTTTTTATCATTTAACCCATAGACTTGAACCCCTACAAAGATCTGGGCATTCTTTGAATTCGACATCCTATAGCTAAATTCAGTTAAATTTCTATTATCAAGTAACTTACAAAATTCAATTAAACTTCCAGCATGCTCAGGAATTTCAACAGCCATCATTACTTCTTTACACTCTCCAAGTTCTGCTCTTTCTGCTACAAATCTAAGTCTCTCAAAATTCATATTTGCACCACATGCAATGGAAACCATTTTTTTATTTGAATGATTCGAATTTAAAATATCTTTTTTCATGCCTGCAATTGATAATGCTCCTGCGGGCTCTAGGATTGATCTAGTATCCTCAAAAACATCTTTTATAGCAGCACATATTTCATCAGTATTAACCCTAATCATCTTATCTATATATTTTCTACCAATATCAAAAGTATTTTTACCAATTTTTTTGACCGCCACTCCATCTGCAAATTGACCCACAGATGATAATTCCACAATTTTTGATTCTTCCAAGGATTTTGTCATAGCGTCTGCATCTTCAGGCTCTACGCCAATTATTTTTACTTCAGGCCATATTTTTTTTATATATAAGGATATTCCCGAAATCAATCCACCACCACCAACAGCAATATAAATTGCATAAGGTTTTTCCTTTAGTTGCTGTTCAAGTTCAATAGCTATAGTTCCTTGTCCTGCGATTACATCAGGATCATCAAAAGGATGAATAAAACATAAATTTCTATCTTTACTAATCCTTATTGCTTCTCTATAAGTTTCATCATAATTATCACCAAATAATATAACTTTTGCCTTTAAATTCTTTACTGCATTAACTTTCACTAGAGGTGTTGTAATTGGCATTAATATTGTTGCTTTACAATTTAATTTGAGAGCGCTAAGTGCAACACCTTGAGCATGATTTCCAGCGCTTGAAGTAATTACTCCCTTAGTAAGTTCAGATTTACTGAGCTTACTCATCTTGTTGTATGCCCCTCTTATCTTGAATGAAAATACATCTTGAAGATCTTCTCTTTTTAGAAAAACTTCATTATTAAGTGTATTACTTAAATTATGAGCTTTCTCTAGTGGTGTTTTTTTTGCTACTTCATAGACTTCAGCTTGAAGTATTTTTTCAAAATAATCATTCATATATATATTTTTAGCATTAATTATTAATCTAATAAAACATTACATGATCTATTTCAAAAAAAATACTCATTTTGCACCTCGGCGTTTTAGATTATATAGATACCAATTTTTATTAAATGCTTTTAAGTGAGTTAAGTCATCCAAATCAACTTCATGGCTTAACAGTTTCACAATTAGAGGAAATTGCTTGTCAAATCAGAGAAAGACATCTTCAAGTAGTATCTACTAGTGGTGGACATCTTGGACCTGGATTAGGTGTAGTTGAGCTTACATTAGCTTTATATCAAACTCTAGATCTTGATTTCGATAAGGTTGTTTGGGATGTAGGACATCAAGGTTATCCTCATAAATTAATAACAGGACGTTTCAGTCAATTTGATTCCCTTAGACAACAAAATGGTGTAGCTGGATATCTCAAAAGAAGTGAAAGTAAATTTGATCATTTCGGTGCTGGACATGCAAGTACTTCTATTTCCGCTGCTTTAGGAATGGCAATAGCGAGAGATAGAAAAGGTGAAAAATATAAATGTGTTGCTGTTATTGGGGATGGAGCATTAACTGGAGGAATGGCATTAGAAGCTATAAATCATGCAGGTCACTTACCTAATACTCCTTTAGTTGTAGTACTAAACGATAATGATATGTCTATTTCACCTCCAGTTGGAGCCCTTTCAACTTATTTAAATAAGGTAAGAGTTAGTCCCCCATTACAATTTTTGTCCGATAGCGTTCAAGAAAGTGTAAAAAATATTCCATTAATTGGTAAAGATATTCCCGAGGAACTGAAAAATATTAAAGGGAGCGTTAGACGACTTGCTGTACCCAAGGTTGGTGCTGTTTTTGAAGAACTTGGATTTACATATATGGGGCCAATTGACGGTCACGATATTGGAAATTTAGTAAATACTTTTAATGCTGCTCATAAACTTAAAAAACCTGTTCTTGTTCATGTTGTTACAACAAAAGGTAAGGGTTATCCTTATGCAGAAGCAGATCAAGTTGGATATCATGCACAATCTGCCTTTGATCTAACAACCGGGAAATCTATTCCATCAAAGAAACCTAAACCCGTTAGTTATAGTAAAATATTTGGTCAAACGTTATTGAAAATTTGTGAACAAGATAGCAAAGTTATTGGTATTACAGCAGCAATGGCTACAGGTACTGGTTTAGATTTATTGCAAAAAAATATTCCAGATCAATATATCGATGTAGGAATAGCAGAACAACATGCAGTTACTCTTGCGGCAGGTATGTCGTGCGATGGTCTTAAGCCTGTTGTAGCTATCTATAGTACTTTTCTTCAACGTGCTTTCGATCAATTAATTCATGATGTAGGGATTCAAAATTTACCTGTATCGTTCGTACTTGATAGAGCTGGAATAGTTGGAGCAGACGGTCCTACTCACCAAGGTCAGTACGATATCAGTTATATGAGATCTATACCTAATTTTGTATTGATGGCGCCTAAAGATGAGTCTGAATTACAGAGAATGTTAATAACATCAATTAATCACAAGGGTCCCACAGCTCTAAGAATACCAAGAGGTTCTGGATTAGGAGTAGCTGTAATGGATGAGGGGTGGGAACCTTTGAATATAGGCGAAGCCGAAATTCTTGAAGAAGGAGAAGATATTTTAATCATTGCTTATGGTTCAATGGTCTCATCAGCTGTTGAAACAGCAAAGATCCTAAAAAATATTAACATTAATCCATGTATTGTTAATGCAAGATTTGTGAAACCTCTCGATAAGAATCTTATTATGCCTTTAGCAAGTAGGATTCAAAAAGTTGTAACTATGGAAGAAGGAACCCTAATAGGTGGATTTGGTTCCGCAATAGTTGAATTATTTAATGACAATGAAATAAATATTCCTGTATACAGAATAGGTATACCTGATGTATTAGTTGATCATGCTTCACCTGACCAGAGTAAGGAAAAATTAGGACTTATGCCTGATCAGATGGCAGATAAAATTGTTAAGAAATTTAAGTTGGATAATTAAAAAATTTAATAAATAAATTTTATAAAACACCACGAGAAGCTAATCCTAAAATTGCTCCAATTCCAAAAATATGACCTAAGCAATTTGCACCTACAACTGATGCGTGACTTAACCCACCATAGAATTTTGAATTAGGTATTTCAAAACCTTCATTAGGTTTTCTTATAGTTGCTCTTGCAATTGCATAAGCAAAAACATTACATGCAATCATAACAACGGCACACTTTGGTGACCATTCGAACGTTGCTGGAGCAGAAGCAGCTGCAAATAATGTAGTAAACATAAAAAATCGTTATTTTTATATATTCTCTAATACTTTTACCTAAAAAACACAAAATTGTAAAAGGTCTTAAGAGTTGTTTACTTCTAAGTTATTTAATATCTTTATGAATCCCAATAAAATAACAAAATCGCTTAGGGTTAAGAAAGATTCCGCCAAACCATGTAAGAAGTCAACCTCAACAAGGGTTTTACCGTAGTAATTTAAGGTAAAAATAGAAGCCAATATAGTTATGAATACGAATAAGACTGTTAAGGTAAACCCTGTTTTGACAAACTTATTTAAAAAATTGATTTTATATAAATAAAACAGAAAGATTGCATATGGGAATATAGATGCCGCGAACAAAGCTGTATTGTCAATTGAACCTAATTTTTCAATAAATTTTAATAAATAATCATTCATAAGTCTCTTTCATTTTATAAATAGTGAAAGTTGCAAAAGCTAGAGTAGAATTTCCAATAAATGTAAATATACCTTGAAGCGTCACTAATCCATATAATAATTCTTGATTATCATAGATATGCCATGTTATAGCGCACATAGCTCCTATTAAGTTCGGAACCATAGCTAAGCTCAACCAAAAAAATAAACTATATTTTTTATATGTAGAAATTTTGTATATGACAAAAATGGCAAATATCCATTCAACTACCGAGGAGATATGAATTAACCAAGTTCCAAATGATAGCTCGTGCAAAATTTATATTTTTTTCTTTAGTACATTAAGTACTTCCTTGGCATGATTTATAGGCAAAACACTTATCCATCTATAAGAAATTACCCCTTCTGGAGAAATCAAAAAAGTATTTCTATCTGAAAATGGAGGAATCCAAGAACCATATTTATCGCTAATAATTCCTTCAGGATCAGATAATAATGTGTAGTTTATGGATTTTTCGCTGCAGAAACTTTCATGAGAATCTTGATTATCAGCACTAATCCCAACAATTTCGGCATGATATTTTGAAAAATCTTTCTTTAATTCTGAAAAACCTTTAGCTTCAAGAGTGCAACCTGCTGTAAAGTCCTTTGGATAAAAATATATGACAAGCCACTTACCTTGAAAATCATTTAAATCCCATATTTTTTTTGATTTTATGTTTTTATTAAAACCTTCTAATTGAAAATTTGGAGCCATATCTCCAACTTCAGGAGCAAAGTCAAAAGCGATTGCTGAATTACAATTAAATAAAAAAATAAATAGTATTAATATTCTTACAACTAAATTTTTCATCAAATTTAGAATTTTTTTAAATCAACTCCATTTGATTTTGCAAATTTATCTAGTCCCACTTTTTGTATAGATTTTAGTGCTTTGGTACTAATTTTTAAATTTACCCATTTTTTACCTTCTTCCCACCAAAGTCTCCTTTTTTGGAGGTTAACTTGTTGCAATTTTTTAGTACGAATATGTGAGTGACTTACCGCCATCCCATTATTTGCATTTGCTCCAGTCAGTTCGCAAACTCTAGACATATTTTTAATTATTTCTTTAAAAATTTTAACATACGACTCAATTTGTTGAATTAAGCAATTCTGAAATTAATTCGGCATTGTTATTTTGCAAATTAATAATCTGTTCTTGATCTAATCCACCAACAGATAATTTAGCCATATCGTAAACATAATTCGCAATTTTAGATGCCAATGGATTTTCTATAGGTTCTTTTTTATCAATAATTATTTTATTGCCTGTAATTTTATTAAGACCAACAATAAGAGGATGTTCCTTATTAATTAGGAGAACATGATATTCAGGTAAGCCAGGCATCTTTTGTTCCATGTAAGCACCCATATCATTGATTCTTCTCATTTGCTCTGGGAGCAAGATCATAGCAGGTGGTGCACCTTTACTTGAAAGTGACTGGACTTTAACTGTTACTTTCTCATTGTTTAGTGCTTTTACAATAGTATCTCTAAGATTATCTGTATTTGATTTTCCATCCTTATCTACAATTTCTTTAGTTTCATTATCTTCTATTTCATTTATTTCTGAATCAACTCTTTGGAACTGATAATCTTCGTTTTTACTTTCTAACCAAGGAAGAAATTGTGCATCAATTAAAGGATCTGATTTAATAACTTCTTTGTTGTCGGATAAGCAGATATTTAATGCGCTTGACTGAGAAATTGAATCTGAACAGTAAATTATTTTTTTAGTATCAATTATCTTATTTCGTTCTTTGTAATTCGCGAGAGTTGTAAAATATTTATCATTTAATTTGATAAGTGATTTATTTTCAATATCTTTAGTTACATCTTTCTCTCCATTTATAATTGTTTCGAAAATTATACTGTTACTTACTAAATCAGCAAATTTTTCATCTTCGATAGCACCAATTTTAATAAAAGCAGAGATAGAATCCCAAATTTCTGCATAAAATTCTGGAGAATTCTTTATCAAATCCTTCAGTTTATTAGCGATCTTTTTTGAAATAAATGATGATATAGATCTTACTTTTCTATCTGTTTGTAATGCGCTTCTACTAACATTTAGCGGAATATCTGTAGAATCTATCACTCCTCTAAGAGGTAAAAGGTATTTTGGTACTATTTCTTTAATTGAATCGCTTACGAAAACTTGATTACAAAATAGTTTAATTTCTCCCTTTTCCCAATCTGCTCTACCAGATAACTTGGGAAAATACAATATCCCTTGTATGTCATATGGATAATCTGTATTTAAATGAATCCATAACAGTGGATCTCCCTGAAAAGGATAAAGGTATTTATACAACTCAATATAATCTTCATCTTTTAATTCACTTGGTTGTTTTCTCCAAGGAGGATTTTTCTTATTTATTGTCTCGCCCTCTAATATGACATCTATTGGCATAAAATCACAATATTTTTTTATTAATGATTTAATCCTTTCTGGCTCAATAAACTCTTTTTCTTCATCAAGTAGGTGAAGAATCACATCCGTGCCAATATTCTCTCTCTCTGACTCCTCTAAAGTGAAATTTGGTGATCCATCACATGACCATTTGAAAGCTTTTGATTCTCCAATTGCTGATTTAGTTAATATATCAACCCTATCTGCCACCATAAAACTTGAATAAAAACCAAGTCCAAAATGGCCTATAAATTCATCATTATCTTTTTTGTATTTTGTTAGGAATTCTTCTGCGCTAGAAAATGCTACTTGGTTTATGTATTTCTTAATTTCTTCATCATTCATTCCAATTCCATTATCAGAAATTGTTAGGGTATTATTCTCACGGTCAATAGATATTTTTACTTGAGCTGCTTCAGTATTTTCGCATTCGCCTGCCATAGATGCCATTCTTCGTTTACTTATTGCGTCAACACCATTGCTAACAAGTTCTCTTAAAAAGATTTCATGGTCAGAATATACTGCCTTCTTGATAATTGGGAAAATATTTTCGGTATTAATACGAATTTCGCCTTTTTCCATATAAAAAATTCAAATATATTAAATCCTATTTCCTAAAAACTAGTTAATCAAGTTTAATTAGGAGTATTGTCCGAACCATATATGTATTTAAAAACCTAAATAAACTTTTGAAAGATTTTATTTAACCCACAATATCTCATTACAATTATTTTCTTTCATTATTTGATTGGCTTTAGCCAAGTCATTACATGGATTTAAATGTAAAACGGCAATATTACCTCTTTTCTGTAGTTCTTTTTGTTCATTCATACCTTTTTCTAACAAATAGGAATCTTTAAACATTAATAAAATCTTTTTTTTATTTGTCTTTTCTTCCCTAATTAAATTTCTTAAAATATCTATTGAAATTGTAAATCCAATCCCATTTAAAATTTTCTCATTAGGATTAAAAAATCTTACTAATTCATCATATCTTCCGCCTTTTGCTATAACACTTTTATTATTACCATCATCACCTATAAGTTGAAAAACTATTCCTTCATATAAATTTAAGTGAGGTTGAAACGTGGGGTCAAGTTGTATCTTAACTCCATATTTATTTGATATTATTGATAATGTTTCAAATAAAAAACTTAAGTCATCTAGAGTTTTACTAGTGCCATATGTGGTTTTCAATTTATTTAATATTGCAATTGGTTCTCCTCTTGTGAATAAGAGATCTTTTAGGATATATTTATCAACTTCATCAATTTCTAATTTAGATAAATTATCTTGATCAAAATTAACCAGACTTTTCTTAATTTCTTCAAAATTATTATTCTTATATTTATTTAAGATTAAATCCATTATTTTTGTGGTGCTTACTAGTAGAAATAAATTACAACCACTCTTCAAGTTAATATTATCGATTGCATCAAACAAAATATTGATAACTTCAATTTCTGGGTATCTAGTATCATATCCAATTAATTCAATTCCACTTTGCAGTTTCTCTTGTAATTTGATGGAATTTTTATTATTTTGTTTTTTATCAAAGACCATTCCATTAGTGAATAATCTTATAGGTCTTTTCTTATTTATTAATCTAGTAGATGACAATTTAACAATAGATGTTGTCATTTCTGGTCTAAGACATAATGAATTATTACTTACTATTCCCACAACCTGATCCTCTTCAATAACGCCACGGCCTTTTATAGTCTCTAAAGTATTTATAAATGACGGTGAAACCTCTTCATAGCCCCATAGTTTATAAATATTATTTAAATTATTAATGATATTTGAGTTATTTTTTACATCGACTAATTTGATTTCCTTTATATCTGTCATTTTGATATTTAACGAATTTTAGGTATAGAAATTTTTTTTAAATGGTGAAACTTTATATAGTTCATTTTTTAATTCATTTTCAAGGTTGGGAGAACAAGCTAATATTCTTCCAGAACTTAAATTAAATTTACCTGATGGATAATCTGAAATAATTCCACCAGCCTCTTTCACAATGATAGCACCGGCCGCTAGGTCCCATACCTCCAATCCTCTTTCCCAGTATCCATCTACCTTACCTGAAGCAACAAATGCTAGATCAACTGCTGCTGCTCCGCCTCTTCTGACACCTCTAGTTTTATGTGTCAAATAGCAAAATTCAGCATAATTATTATCCTCTGTCTCAAACCTGTCATAAGAGAAGCCAGTTACAAGTAGACTATCAGAAAGTTTAGAAGGACTAGATACTTTAAGTTTACTATCATTGCAGAATGATCCTAAGCCAATACAGCCTGAATATAGTTCATTTAAATAAGGTACTGATATCGCCCCAATAATTGGCTTGTTTTTATATACAAGACCAATAGAAGTTCCAAAAAATGGATATCCATGAGAATAATTTGTTGTACCATCTAATGGGTCTATACACCATGTTAAATCAGAGGATCTGCTTAATTTACCCGATTCCTCTGCATTTATAGATATGCTTGGGGTCTCTTCTAATAAATATTCTTTTATTTTATTTTCAACTTCCAAATCTACATTGGTTACAAGATCACCTTTCCTACCCTTCGATGATATTTTCTGGATTTTATTGTAATTAATTTTTAGAATTTCATTACCAATTTGAGCGGAGTTCTTTGCTATTTCTAACAAATCTGATAAGTTTATTAGATTTGCAAGTTCCTCTATTTCACTTAATTCAAACATGATAATTAATCTTCCTCAAATTCCCAAGGCGGCGCAACTCTTGTATTTCCCCTACCAAAATATTGTCCAAATTGTAAATCATAAACTTCATCTTCATATGTAGTTTCCACCACAAGATCAGATGTCGCTTTAGCGACACATAGCAGTGCATAACCTTTATCTTTTAAGGCTCGAGATACACCCATGGCTTCAGTTTGTTGCAAAGTACCAGATATTATTTTAACTGCGCAACTTGTACAGCAACCATTTCTACATGAAAATGCAAGTTTGAAACCTTTTTTTTCAAATTCCTTAAGTATGTACGCATCACTATTAACCTGCTCTTGGTAGACCTTTCCGGTTTCTTTATTTTTAATCGTGACTGTGAAAGCCTTTTTCAAATAACTTTCCTCTAAAAAGGGATGATCAAGGGTTAAAATAGTTATCTTGGGAGAGGTGGCCGAGTGGTTGAAGGCGCAGCACTGGAAATGCTGTATAGGGGCAACTTTATCGAGGGTTCGAATCCCTCTCTCTCCGTTTTATATTAGTTTATTTTGGTTAATTACATCAACATCTTTGTCTTTAAAGATTTTTTTCAAAAAATAGTAATCTTTTTGCAAGTTATAAATAATCTTATTTATTTAAATTAAGTTGAAAATAATTGTTTTTTACTATTATATGTAAATATCTAAGATAAAAATTAATTAAATTATTAGTAAATTTTGCTTTTATTTAGCGATCTAAAATCATGGGGCAAATAGTTGGAATTGATTTAGGTACTACAAACTCTGTAGTAGGAGTTATAGAAGCTGGTCGTCCAATTGTAATAGCAAATTCTGAGGGTTCTAGGACTACACCCTCAATAGTTGGATTTACAAAAGACAAGGAAATAGTAATAGGTGACCAAGCGAGAAGACAACTTGTTCTAAATCCTAAGAATACCTTTTATAACCTAAAAAGATTTATTGGTAGTGACTGGGACGAATTAGATGAGAATAGTATTTCTGTTCCTTATAACGTAAAGGCCAACACCAATGGAAGCGTTAGGGTTCTTAGTCCAAATACAGAAAGAGAGTATGCACCAGAAGAATTAGTAAGCTCATTGATTAGAAAATTAATTAATGATGCTGAAACATATCTTGGAGATACTGTTGATTCTGCAGTTATTACAGTCCCTGCTTATTTTAATGAATCTCAAAGGCAAGCTACTAAGGATTCTGCAATATTAGCTGGTATTAAAGTAGATAGAATTCTAAATGAACCTACTGCTGCTGCTCTAGCTTATGGTTTTGAAAAAAGTTCTTCTAATAATGTTTTGGTTTTTGATTTAGGAGGAGGAACATTTGATGTTTCATTATTGAAAATTTCTAATGGAGTATTTGATGTTAAAGCTACTTGTGGTGATACACAGCTAGGAGGAAATAATTTTGATTCAAAAATAGTTGATTGGCTTGCAGAAAAATTTCTTGTTAAACATGATATTGACCTAAGAAGGGATAGACAAGCTTTACAGAGATTAACTGAAGCTGCTGAAAAAGCTAAATGTGAATTGTCAGGATTGCAAAAAACAAAAATATCCTTACCATTTATCACAACGAGTAAAGACGGTCCATTACATATTGAAGAAACATTAGATAGAAAAAAATTTGAATTATTATCACAAGATTTACTTGATAGATTATTAGAGCCCGTGCAAATTGCTTTAGATGATTCGGGATGGAACGCAGAGGATATTGATGAGGTAGTTCTTGTAGGTGGAAGTACAAGAATCCCTATGGTGCAGCAATTAGTAAAGACACTTGTTCCAAATGATCCTTGTCAATCTGTTAACCCTGATGAAGTCGTAGCAGTTGGAGCTGCGATACAATCTGGAATTATTAGTGGTGATTTACAAGATTTACTCCTAAATGACGTTACTCCCTTATCTTTAGGTTTAGAAACTATTGGTGGTCTTATGAAGGTACTCATTCCTCGTAATACTCCAATTCCAGTTAGACAATCTGACGTTTTTAGTACGTCTGAAGCTAATCAATCATCAGTCGTTGTTCAAGTACGACAGGGAGAAAGGCCTTTAGCCTCTGAAAATAAATCACTTGGTAAATTTAGATTATCAGGAATACCTCCAGCTCCAAGAGGGATACCTCAAGTCCAGGTAGCGTTTGATATTGATGCTAATGGTCTTTTAGAAGTAAGTGCAACTGATAGAACAACAGGAAGAAAGCAAACAGTTACAATTTCTGGAGGTTCTAATTTAAATGAACAAGAAATAAATTCGATAATTGAAGAAGCAAAAGCAAAAGCTAATGAAGATAGGAAGAGAAGATCTGTAATTGATAGAAAAAATAGTGCTTTAACTCTTATTGCACAAGCTGAGAGAAGACTTAGAGATGCTTCATTAGAATTTGGTCCTTATGGAGCCGAAAGGCAACAAAGAGCTGTTGAATTAGCCATTCAAGATGTTGAAGAGTATATAGATGACGATGATCCTCAAGAATTAGAAATTTCACTAAGTGCTCTACAAGAAGCATTATTCGGCTTAAACAGAAGATTTGCGGCAGAAAAGAAAACTGATAATAATCCCTTACAGGGTATTAAAAATACATTTGGATCATTAAAAGATGAACTCTTTTCAGATGATTATTGGGATGAAGATCCTTGGGATAATCAAATGAATAGAAATTATAGAAATTCGAGGTATGGTAATTCTAGGGACGATGATCCATGGGACAATGACTACTTCCTCTAAAAAAGACTATTTGTCGATTTTGGGTTTATCCCCAGATTTCGATGATAAAGAACTTAAAAAGGCCTTTCGAAGAGAAGCAAGAAAATGGCATCCAGATTTAAATAAAAATGATCTTAACGCCGAAGAAAGATTTAAGTTAATAAACGAAGCATACGAATATCTACGTAATCCTAATACGAGGAAAAATAGTTCTGATGAAAATATCAAAGATGATTACGAGAATAATAATTTCAAGACGGGGTTTCCTGATTTTCAAGATTATCTTGATTCATTATTTGGATATGAATACTCAACAAAGGACTACGAAGAATATTCTGATGAAACATTTGAGGATGAACCGATAAATACAAACAATGATGATTTTAATTATTCTCAATACCCTACAACCTCTCCAGAAGAGCCGCCTCCAGTTAAACTCCATCAAGATATTGAGACAATCATTGAATTAACTCCTGATGAGGCCTTAAATGGAGCTTCAATTTTAATAGAGCTTGAAGATGAAACTGTTGTAGAAGTTGATACACCTCCTTTCGCTGGAGATGGTTGGCGATTAAGACTTGAAAATATTGCGAGAGGAGGTAAGGATCATTATTTACAGTTAAAAGTTCAAACGGAAAGTGGTCTAAGAATAGATGGTTTAAGAGTCCTATATAAATTAGAGTTATTTCCTCATGATGCTCTTCTTGGTTGTGCAGTAGAGGTTCCTACCCTTAATGGTAATGTCACACTTCAAGTACCACCAAAATCATCTACGGGAAGAATGTTACGTTTGAAAGGGAGGGGTTTAACATTCGAAGATAATGTAGGCGATCAATATGTTGAAATCTTGGTAGTGATACCTGCTGATATTAATGAAGAAGAAATTGCTTTATATACAAGATTACAAGAATTATCACTTTCTGATTCACAATCAAATATTATATAAATAGAAAAATCGATACCTATGAACATATTTGTTCTTTTATATAATTCAGGAACAGATAAGGAAGGAATTCATTCAATCGAACTTAAAGGAAGAACAATTGTTCTTATGTTTGAAGATAAGGATGATGCAACAAGATATTGTGGATTGTTAGAAGCTCAAGATTTTCCTTTACCAACAGTTGAAATGATCAACATAGAGGAAATAAAAGATTTCTGCATTAAATTAGATTATGAATGCAAATTAGTAGAAAAAAATTTTGTACCTAAAACCGCAGAAGATAGATTATTAATTTCACCACCCCAAAAAAACCTAGAAGTTGAAAATTGGGAGAATGATAAAAATCATAATAAAGATAACATTGATATAAATACCATTAAGGAAAACCTTGAAAAGTTGCTTTAGCTATTAAAATGTCAATAAGTTAATAAACTAATAAACCATGACAACTGCATTATTTGAGACAGAAGTTGGAAATATAAATATTGAATTTTTTTCTAACGACGCACCTAATACAGTTAAAAACTTTACAAAGTTGATTAGTGATGGTTTTTATGATGGTCTAGCATTTCACAGAGTTATTCCTGGATTTATGGCTCAGGGTGGATGTCCAAATACTCGTCTTGGAGCGTCTGGCATGCCTGGAACTGGAGGTCCTGGATATAATATTAAATGTGAAATTAATTCCAATAAACATCTAATAGGCTCACTTTCAATGGCACATGCAGGAAAGGATACAGGCGGTAGTCAATTTTTTATAGTATATGAACCGCAGCCTCATCTCGATGGAGTTCATACTGTTTTTGGTAAGACAGATGATATGGATGTAGTGCTAAAGCTTACTAATGGTACAAAAATTCTAAAAGCAACTATAAAGTAGTAATTCAGCTTTCAAAAACAATACTAAATGTCTCTTTATCCAGATTAAATTTTCTTGAAGAAGAATATAAAATTTCATTATTAATACTAAACCTAGTATTTATTACCTTGATACTACTTTTTGGATGCAATGCTTGTTCAATATTTCTAGAAACAATAATTCCAATCTTTGTACTGTTTTCATAATTGGATAAAAACTGAATAAATAATTCTATAATTTTTATTTCTTCATCAGTAATGTTGGAATTGGTTCTATTTTCATCATGTAAAATTCGCCAAACTAATTTTGGTCGATTCCAAAAAGCTAATAATCTTGGGGTACTTTCCAGTTTAATATTAATATTCTGCTCACTACAAAATTTAATAACATTATTTTTTATTGGAACTAGGTCAATAGATTTATATTTTCCGTCAAGAAAAATTGATATAAATGGATCTATATTCCTGAAATTAGGATTATCTTCATCTATCATGTGGCCTAGTTTCGTTTTTTTAACACTCAAATATTCTGCATTATTATCGTTCGGACAAATTACTAATGGAACTCTTTCAATAACCTCTATACCATAACCCCCTAATCCAGCAATCTTTCTAGGATTATTTGTAAGTAATTTTAGTTTTTTTATACCTAGATCGGTTAATATCTGTGCTCCAACTCCATAATTTCTAAGATCTGCGGGAAAACCTAATTTTTCATTAGCCTCCACAGTGTCCAATCCACCATCCTGTAAACTATAAGCTTTTAATTTATTTATTAGACCAATACCTCTACCTTCTTGTCTTAAGTAAACAACGACTCCCTCTTCCTCCTTTTCAATCCTCGATAATGCAGCCTCTAACTGAGGTCTACAATCACAACGTAATGATCCAAAAGCATCGCCAGTTAAGCACTCTGAATGCATTCTTACTAGTACAGGCTCGCTTAATTTTGATGATTTTTGTTTAACTAATGCAACATGCTCTGAACCATCAAGTTCATTAACATATCCATAAGCTTTGAAATTACCAAAAATACTTGGAAGTACAGCATCGGATTTTCTAAATACAAATCTCTCAGTTTGAAACCGATAACTTATTAAATCGGCTATGGATATTAATTTCATTCCCCACTGTTTTGCATACTCTTTAAGTTGTGGAAGTCTTGACATGGAACCGTCAGGATTTTGTATTTCACAAATCACTCCAGCGGGATAAAGACCTGACATTGCAGCAATATCAACTGCCGCTTCAGTATGACCTGCCCTTTTTAAAACACCACCTTTTTTAGCTCTTAATGGAAAAATATGTCCAGGCCTCCTTAAATCATCAGGTTTTGAATTTGGGTTTATAGCAACTTGAATTGTCTTGGCCCTGTCCTCAGCTGAAATTCCAGTAGTAACATTATTTTCAGGTCCAGCATCAATTGATATCGTAAAAGCAGTTTGATTTTCATCTGTATTTCTATCTACCATTAAAGGTAAATCTAAAGAGTCTAGTTTTTCACCTTGCATAGCAAGGCATATAAGTCCACGTCCTTCAGTAGCCATAAAATTAATTTGCTGTGGCGTTGCAAACTGAGCCGCACATATTAAATCTCCTTCATTTTCTCTTCTTTCATCATCTACAACAATTATGCATTCACCATTTCTTATGGCTGCTAAAGCATCACTGATAGGATCAAATTCAATTTTAAAAGTTTCATTTATATCCAAAATTGTTCCATTATTTGATTTGGGACTTGTTTCTTTCATTATTCCTATCAATATAGAAAAATAGTGTTTTAGTTACCTTTAATTCAACACTCTATAATCCTATCTTAAAGTCTGACAATTCAAAAAAATGAATGTTGCAATAGTAGGTGCTACAGGTTACGGCGGTATCCAAGCTGTAAATCTTTTAAAGAAAAATAAAAAATACAAAATTTCATTTTTAGGAGGTAATAAAACATCTGGATCAAAGTGGAATGATAATTTCCCTTTTATTTATCTAGATAATGATCCTTATATAAAAGAAATTTCGGTAGAAAATATTGCAAAAAATTCTGATGTCGCTTTGCTTTGCTTACCAAATGGACTATCTTCAACATTAACAAGGAAATTATTAGATAGAGGTGTTAAGGTTATTGATTTATCTGCTGATTACAGGTATAAGTCGTTAGATGAATGGAGAAAAGTATACTCTAAAGAAGCTGCTACTTATAAGAGGAATGATGATGATTTATGTAAAGAGGCAGTCTACGGTCTTCCTGAAATAAATAAAGAAGCTATTTCTAAAGGAAGATTAATTGCTTGTCCAGGATGTTATCCAACATCTGCTCTTATTCCATTAGCTCCTTATCTTTCGCAAGGAATTATTGAAAATGAAGGTATAGTTATTGATTCTAAAAGCGGAACTTCTGGCGGTGGTCGAGAACCAAACCAAAAACTACTTTTATCAGAATGTGGTGAAGGTCTATCAGCATATGGATTGATAAACCATAGACATACCTCAGAGATTGAGGAAGTAGCATCTTTGATTTCTGGAAATAAAATTGAACTGCTTTTTACACCCCATTTGGTTCCAATTTCAAGAGGTATGCATTCGACTATATATGGGAGATTAAGAGATCCAGGATTAACTTCTGATGATTGCAGAATTCTTTTGGATAATTATTATAGAAATTTTAAAAATATTAAAGTCTTACCTGTAGATACATTCCCATCAACAAAATGGGTTAAAAATACTAACCAAATTTTCCTTTCTGTTAAAGTTGATATTCGAAATGGAAGGATAATTATATTATCTGTAATTGATAATTTGTTAAAAGGACAGACTGGGCAAGCAATTCAAAATTTAAATATAATGAGTGGCTTTTCAATGGATGAAGGTCTTGAATTAACTAATAATTTCCCATAAAATTACTTCTTATCAAAAAACCAGCATGAGAGATTGAGTGAGGTAAGATTTTATGTTCAAGTATTTGTATTTTTCTGGTAAGTGATTCAATATCATCATCATCTCTAATAGGCAATGCAGCTTGCATTATCAATGATCCACTATCTACTTCCTTTTCAACAAAATGTACTGAACAACCAGTTATTTTTGAACCATTTAATATAGAATCCTTTACAGCAGAACCACCTTTATATGCAGGAAGTAATGAAGGATGAATATTTATCATTTTATTCTTAAATTTATCAACAAAAAATGGAGTGACAATTTTCATCCAGCCTGCCATAACAACAAGTTCAACTTCATACCTAATTAAAGTATTTACAATTTCTAATTCAAATAACTCTTTTTGTGAAAAGTCTTTATCTCTTATTATTTTATGAGGTATTTTTGCAGTCTCAGCTCTTTTTATACAACCAGCACTTTCTTTGTTAGTTATAAGAACTTTTATATCTATATCTAAATCTCCTTTTTCAGAGAGATTAATTAACTCCTGAAAGTTTGTTCCTTTCCCAGAAGCAAGTACACCTATTTTTAATTTTGGGGAAAATCTTCTAAATTCTGATATTTCAGGAGAAAGTATGTAATTAAATGATTTATCCAATGTTTTTAATTTTATCCAATGATAATTTCATATGAAATAAAAAAAAACCTCCAATTTAATTGTTTATATTTAAAAACATATTTATTTGAAGATAATAATTTAAACAAATTTAAATGATTCAAATCTATGTAGTATTCATATAGATATAATTAATAAATAAAAGAAACAAATATATAAAATGAATGGAGATTTAAACTCTTGGGATAAATTTTGTAATTATCTTTGGTTTGATAAAAAATTAAATATTTGGTTAGATATAAGCAAAATTAATTTCGCAAGTAAAGAGATAAAAATTTTAGAAAATAAATTTATAGATGTTTTTTCATCAATAAAAGAATTAGAAAATGGAGCAATCTCAAATATTGATGAAAATAGACAAGTTGGACATTATTGGCTTAGAAATCCATCAATTTCACCAACTTCAAAAATAGGAGAGGAAATTAGCGCAGATATTAATGCAATTTCTGAATTTGGAAAACAAATATTAAATGGACATATTAAGAATAAGAATAATCAAACCTATACAGATGTTCTATGGGTAGGAATTGGTGGAAGTGGTTTAGGGCCATTACTTATTACAGAGTCACTGCAGAAGTGTTCTAAAGGCTTAAATTTTTCCTATATCGATAATGTTGATCCTTTTTTAATTAGCGAAAAGTTAGAGGAGTTATCTGAAAAATTATCCACAACATTATTTGTAGTAGTAAGCAAATCAGGTGGTACGCCTGAACCAAGAATTGCTATGGAAATTATTAAAAGTCATTGCGAAAATAATGCTCTTGAATGGAATTCTAATGCTATAGCAATAACTATGAAAGATAGTAAATTATTTAATAAAGCCAAATCTGAAAATTGGTTAAAAATATTTAATTTACAAGATTGGGTTGGAGGAAGAACAAGTATTACAAGCTCTGTTGGATTACTTCCATTAGCTCTTATTAATGAAAATATATTTGAATTTATTAGAGGTGCATCATTAATGGATGAGGCCACTCGTATGAGTGATTTTAAAAATAATCCCGCAGCTTTATTATCATCTGCTTGGTATCTAACTGGTGATGGCATTGGAAAGAGAGATATGGTCGTATTACCTTATAGAGATAGGTTACAAGTATTTAGTAAATATCTCCAGCAATTAGTAATGGAATCATTAGGTAAGAAATTCAATAGGAATGGTGAAGTAGTTAATCAAGGTATTTCCGTTTTTGGTAATAAAGGATCTACAGATCAACATGCTTATGTTCAGCAACTGAGAGATGGTATTGATAATTTCTTTTGTATTTTTATTGAATTATTAGATTCTCCATCTACTAATATTTTTGATGAAAAAGAGAATCCTAAAGAGTATCTTTCTGGGTTTTTGCAAGGAACAAGATCAGCTCTCTCTTCTGAAAAAAGACAAAGTATCACTATCACACTAGAAAAATTAAATTGTTTTTCACTAGGTGCCCTAATAGCTTTATTTGAGAGGGCTGTTTCCTTTTACGCTGAATTGGTAAATATAAATGCATATGATCAGCCTGGAGTTGAAGCTGGAAAGAAAGCAGCCGCAAATATTATTGAGTATCAACAAAAAGTAAGTAATTTATTAGACGAGGGGGGAGAATATTCTATAGCTGACATAACATCATTATTAGATAATTCAGTGAGTGAACCTATATTTTTCATTCTTCGTGAAATGTGTTTTGGTAATGATGATTATTTAGTTAAGGGAGATTGGTCAAATCCAAATTCATTGATTTTTCAAAAACAAATTCTTAAACAACAATATTCATAATTTTTCCTTTTACAATAATTATTTTTCTTATTTCCTTTTCTTGAGTCCATTTTAATATGTTGGGTCTTTTAAGAGTCAAATCTTTAATTTGATCTTCTTTCATATCATTATCAATATTTACTTTATCTCTAACTTTTCCATTCACTTGTATAACTAGTTCATATGAATCTTCCTTTAGTTCTTCGGAATTAAATGATGGCCAGTGTTCTAAATGCACAGATTTTTTAAATCCTAAAAGATGCCATATTTCTTCTGCAATATGAGGGGCAAATGGAGCCAACAATATACAAAATGTTTTTAAAGCGTCTATTTTTAAATTATTGTTTACGTCATTAATTGAATTTGATAACGAATTATAAAACTTCATTAACTCTGAAATCGCAGTATTAAATTTGTTATTTATTATGTCATTTGAAATTTCTTTTATAGCAATGTTCATTGATTTTATTAAAGCTTTATCTTTATCTGGATAGGATTTACTATTACTATTTATTTCTTTTGCACGATTCACATAAAGCTTCCAGATCCTGCTTAAAAATCTAAATTGCCCTTCAACATCAGTATCTCCCCACTCCAAATCTTTTTCTGGCGGTGCCTTAAATAATATAAACATTCTTGCTGTATCTGCTCCATATTTTTTAATTACTGATTCAGGGTCTATTCCATTATATTTTGACTTAGACATTTTCTCGAAAAGAACTTCGAGTTTAGAATTGTCAGTTGGATCTTTAGGATTTGATATGTCAGCAATATCTGAAGGAGAAACATATTTACCAGTTTTATTGTTTCTATAGGCTGCGGACTGAACCATTCCTTGCGTTAATAGTTTTTTGAATGGTTCATCAATTTCAAATAGTTCATTATCTCGCAAAGCTTTAGTAAAAAATCTTGCATATAACAAATGCAATATTGCATGCTCTACTCCTCCAACATATTGATCTACTGGCAACCACTTATTAATTTCAATCTTCTCAAATGGCTTAGTTGAACATTTTGAAGATGGATATCTTAAAAAATACCATGATGAACACATAAAAGTGTCCATAGTATCCGTTTCTTTTTTTGCAGCTATTCCACATTTTGGACATGTTGTATTTATCCAATTAGCATTATCACCTAAAGCATTAATCTTGTTAGCGGAGAAATCTATATCTTTTGGTAATGCAAGAGGTAATTCAGATTGGTTTAAAGGAACAGATCCACATTTTTTGCAATTAACGATGGGAATCGGACATCCCCAATATCTTTGTCTAGATATTAACCAATCTCTTAAACGATATTGAATCTTATTTTCGGCCCATCCATTATTTACGCCCTCCTCTGAAATTTTTAATTTAGCTATGGTATTTGCCATACTATTGTATTGATTTGAATTAATAAGATATCCGTTTTCCACATAAGAATTATCTAGCTCATTAGTTTGTTCACTTATATCCTTTATTATTACCTGTTTAATTTCAATATTATTTTTCTTAGCAAATTCAAAATCTCTTTGATCATGAGCAGGCACTCCCATAACTGCACCTGTACCATATTCATCAAGAACATAACTGGCTACCCAAATAGGAATAGGTTCGGAATTAACTGGATTTATTGCTATTAAGCTAGTTTTTATTCCAATTTTTTCAAGTTCATTATTTTTATTATTTTTCAAATGTCGCTTAAGATTTTCTATACCTTGTATGGTTTCTTTATCAGAAATATTTTTAATTAATGAATGATTAACAGAAATTGCTAAATAAGTAACTCCAAATAAAGTATCTGGCCTTGTCGTAAATACAGTTATTTTCTTTTCTGGATTGGTATTAATATTGAAATTAATATTTGTACCAATTGACTTTCCAATCCAATTATCTTGCATTATTTTTACTCTTTCGGGCCAGTTATCTAATTTTTCTAAATCATTCAATAACTCATCCGCATAATTTGTAATCCTTAAAAACCATTGCTTTAATAATTTTTTTTCAACTACTGCCCCAGATCTCCATGATTTACCTTCTGAGTCAACTTGTTCATTTGCTAAGACTGTATTATCTATAGGATCCCAATTAACTTCTGATTCCTTTTGATATACAAGACCTGCCTTGTATAATTCTAAAAATAGATATTGTGTCCAAATATAATAATTTTCATCACAAGTTGCAAATTCCCTATCCCAATCAACTGATAGTCCCAAAAGCTTTAATTGTGACTTCATATGAGAAATATTTTTTTTAGTCCAAACACTTGGACTAATTCCTCTTTCAATTGCTGCATTCTCAGCAGGCAAACCAAATGCGTCCCAACCCATTGGATGTAAGACAGATTTGCCCTTAAATCTTTGGAACCGAGCTATTAAGTCTGTAATAACATAATTCCTAACATGTCCCATATGAAGATTACCTGAAGGGTAGGGAAACATTGATAGGGCATAAAATTTATCGGTATTCTCAGTTAATTCATCGGTTTTGTATAAATTGTTTTCTGTCCATATTGACTGCCATTTTTTTTCTATTTCAGATGGATTATATAAATTGGTATCAGACTCATATTGTTTATCGGGAGAAATCACTTAATTTTTATTTGTTAAATTATTATTTTAATATCCATTATATAAAATAGAAATAGATTGTTAAAAGGAATAATTTATAATTAAAATTTAAAATATATTATCTACAAATGAAAAATATAACTTTTGAAAAATATCAAGGTAACGGAAATGATTTCGTGGTAATCGATTCTAGAGGAAATGATTTATTTAAAAATTACAAGACTAATAAAATATTTGATATAAAAAAAATTTGCAACAGGCAATTTGGTATTGGAGCAGATGGTGTGATTTTTATAGAAGAACCTAATGAAGATAATTATGCAAAAATGATAATCTTTAATTCTGATGGTTCTGAAGCACAAATGTGTGGAAACGGAATTAGGTGTTTAGTTGAGTATCTCCATGTAAATGATTCATTGAATAATAATAATATAGAATATAAAATTGAGACTAAAGCAGGTTTAAAAATTGCAAAATATGTAAATGATGAAATTACAGTAAAAATGGGAGTTCCAATTTTAGAAAGTCAAAATATTCCAACAACAATTGAAAAAAAAATAAATTCAATTCCTTCACATGAATTTATTGAGAAAAATTTTAATAATATAGGTTATGCCGTAGGAATGGGAAATCCTCATTTAATATTCTTTGTACAAGACGTAGAGTCTATTATTGTTTCCAGACTTGGTCCTATATTTGAAAAAAATGAATTATTTCCAGAAAAAACTAATGTGCATTTTTGTCAAATCTTAAATAGAGATAATATCAAGGTAAAAGTATGGGAAAGAGGTGCAGGACCAACCTTAGCCTGTGGAACAGGTGCCTGTGCTATTCATGTAGCAGCTTATAAATTAGGCCTTTGTAATTCAAAAACCATAGTAACTTTACCAGGAGGTAATCTTAAAATTGATTGGTCAAAAGACGATTGTGAAGTCATGATGACCGGAAATGCTAAAAAGGTTTTCTCTGGATCAATGTTAGTAAATTAATGGAAAATAATTTTATCTATTTAGATAATGCATCCACAACACCATTATCTGATAATGTTTTAAATATAATAAATTCAACTTATAGAAATTATTGGCATAACCCTTCATCTACATATGAACTAGGGATAAAATGCTCTACATATCTTGAAAAAATTAGATCTAAAATTGCTTATATATTTGAAGCAGTTCCAGAGGATATAATTTTCACTTCTGGTTCTTCGGAATCAACAAATATTGTATTTAATAATATTTATGAGAACTTTAAAAATGGTAGAGTTATCATTTCTAATGTTGAACATCAAGCAACAACTATTTGCGCAAATAAACTTAAAAAACAAAATTGGGATATTTACGAATGGTCAGTTAATAATGATGGAATTATAAATATTTCTAATATCGATAAAATTTTAACCAATCAAACTAAGCTTGTTTCAATTATTTGGGGACAAAGTGAAATTGGGACAATACAACCTGTTCAATTTATAGGTTCCAAATGTCAAGAATTAAATATAATGTTTCATTTAGATGGAACTCAAATATTAAGTAATGGAATATTCAGTTGGAAAAATCTTAAATGTGATTTTTTAAGTTTATCTGCTCATAAATTTGGAGGTCCAAAAGGTATAGGTATTCTTTTAACAAAAGAAAATTCTAGACAAATTTTAAAAAATAAGGACATATCACTTACTCAGGAATTTTCAATTAGACAAGGTACACAAGCTTTGCCATTAATTGCTGGAATGTATGAATCATTAAAGAATATTAAAGGAAAAATAAAAATTTATGATTACGTAACTGAATTTCCTTCTAATAATATTAATAAACTTAAAAATTATTTTTTACAAAAAATTAAGGATAATAATCATATAAAGATAACTGGTAGCATTCAACATAGACTTCCTAATCATATTTCTTTTCTTCTATTAAATAAACTATTTGAGCCTATAAGAGCCTATAAGATTGTTAATTTCATGTCAGAAAATAGAATTGCTATAAGTAGTGGAAGTGCTTGTTCAAGTTCATCTGGGAAACCTAGCTCAACACTTAAGAATATTGGTTTAAAAGATGATGAACTATATTCAAATATTCGTGTTACTTTAGGTTCATTAAACAATAAGTCAGAAATAGATAAATTTTTAGAACTTATTCAAATATGTATTAACAAATTTTAATGGAAACTAATTATAGACTACCTAAGGATTTAAATGAATCTCTTAAGAATATGGAGGATGCAATTATTCCAAGTTTATTAGATTCAAATAAAAGATTTACTATAGAATTTAATTTTGAAGGATTGAAATTTAACAGAATTGGAATAACTATCTACAATATATTATCTAAAAATAATGATGTATTCATAACATTTGCTGATCAAGGTGCTGTTTCATTGGCTCAAAGAGACTATCCAGATATTAAAGATAAAATTTTTACTTTTAAATCATTTAATGAATCAAATAATATAAATAATATTGATAGTGCAATGATATCGATACTTCCTCAGACATATGATTTCGATTCATTTGAACCTATGTCTGATAATTATCAAGGAACGCATTATTCATTAAATCCAAAATTTGAAGATACCAATATTGGTATAGGAAGTGTTATTAGAGAGAGACGTAAAAATTTTGTCAAAACATGGAAAAATATTTATTTCCTTCAGCCTTTAAATAAAGCTGCTCTTATGCATATTTATCCAAGTAACTGGTTGCTTTTTAAAGAAGAAAACAAAAAATATTATTTTAAAAAAGAGTTTGAAATTAAACCGGATAACGAATCTATTTTTGTAAATTTATAGATTGAATGTGATAAAAAAAATTTATTCATTTTTCATTATTGTTCTTCTAACAGTAACATCTCCTATCTTAATAAGATATTTACTAACTAATCAGAAAATACCTATTTTAAATAACATTTATTTTAATTTCCCTGGAGTAATAACAAAAAATAAAAAATGTCCTACTTATGATGCTTTATTAAATCAAACGCTTGATGATTCTTTTAGTGTATCGATCATTAATAATAAAGGAGAAATAATTAGTTCCTATAATGATGAAGTTCCCAGGTTGCCAGCATCAAATCAAAAATTATTCTCATCAGCTTATGTTTTGAGTAAATATAAATTAAATAATAATTTAAAAACTTCCTTATTAAAAAAAAATAAAAACAATTATTTTTTGCTCGGTCAAGGTGATCCAGATCTAAATTATGAACATATAATCGAACTGGTATCAAAAGTTAAAGAAAATAAAATTATTAACTTTAATATTGTAGAAATTGATTCAAAATTATATTGGCCAAAAGGTTGGACAAATACAGATAAACTTTACGAATATGGATCTCCAATTACATCTCTCGCAATAGAAAGTAATAACAATAAATATGAAGATATTTATGAATTAAAAAATTTTATTAAAAAATATTTTAAAAATAAATTTCCAAATTCAAAAGTAAATATAGAATTTATTGATTCAGAAAAAAAATTTTATTTAAAAGATATTAAAGAAATAAATAAAATATATTCAACTCCAATTCTTTCATTATTAACTTTAACAAATTCTGAAAGCCATAATTTTACCGCTGAATCTCTCTTTAAAAACGCATCAAATACATGGAATGATAATGACTATACAAAATTGAAAAAATGGTTAGAAAATAAAGGACTCCCTGTAACTAATACATACTTTGCAGATGCTAGTGGTTTGTCTAGAAATAATAAAATTACCACAAAGTTAGTTGCATTGTTTTTACATAAAATGAGATATTCTAATAATTTTCAAACTTATCAATCTACACTTGCAATTATGGGAGTAAGAGGAACATTAGCTAAAAGATTTGTAAATAGTGAATTATCTGGAAATTTTTTTGGAAAAACTGGTACTCTTTCAAATGTCTTTGCATTATCTGGTTTTTTATATAAAAATGATAAGCCAATAATTATAAGCATTATCCAAAATTCAAATAATATTAATAAAGAAAAATCATTTAAATTATTACGTGATGTTTATTACTTGAAATCTTGTAAATAAAAATATTATTTAAAATATTCTTTTAAATCCTTTTCAACAGAGGGGGGTACCATGTGATTAATTTCACCCCCAAATTTTGCAACTTCTTTTACTAATGAACTACTAAGAAAACTATAATTTGTATTGGTTGATAAAAATATAGTTTCAATTTCATTATTAAGAGATTTATTTGTATGAGCAATCTGGAGTTCATACTCAAAATCACTCATTGCTCTTAAGCCTCTTAAAATAAGATTAGCTTTTAGATCATTTGCACAATCAACTGTAAGTCCGGAATAAGAAATAACATCAATATTTGGTAAATGAGAAAGAGAATTTTTTATTTGTAAAATTCTTCTTTGAATATTAAATGTTGGTGTTTTTGAAGTGTTTTCTAAAACAGCAACTACTAGATTTCCAAATATTTTTTCAGCCCTTTCTATTAAATCAATATGTCCGTTTGTTAAAGGATCAAATGTACCAGGATAAAGAATTTTCATGAATTTATTATGATCGAATAAGAAATTTAGTTAAAATAAGTTTATTAGATATATCAATTATGACATTAAATCTAGAAGCAAAAAAAATCTTATTAAGAAAAATACCTCACGGATTATTCATTTGTGGAGTTAGAGACGAAGATAAAAACGAAGTAAATGGATTTACTGCTAGTTGGGTTACTCAAGGTTCATTCATCCCCCCATTAGTCGTAATGGCAGTTAGAGCAGAGGGTTCTAGTCATGAAATAATAAAGTCAACGAATAAGTTCTCATTAAATGTTCTCAAAAGTGATCAAAAAGATCTAGCAGCTGTTTTTTTTAAACCCCAAAAAGCATTAGGAGGCAGATTTGAATCTGTTGAATTTAATTTAGGTGAACTTGGATTGCCTATTTTAGTTGATAGTGTGGGTGGAGTTGAATGTAATGTAGTTGGAAGTGTTGTTCATGGAGACCATACCGTTTTTGTAGGAGAAGTCCAATCTGCATATTTGAATAATGATGTTGACTCACTAAATTTATCCTCAACTGGCTGGAATTATGGAGGTTAATCATCATAAATGAGTAAATCCTTTATAGAAACAAAAGATAAAAAATATAATTTTAAAATTGAATATAAATTAATTAATAATAAGGAGTTATTAAAATCAAGATTATCCGAAATTCCAAAGTCATCTGGTTGCTATCTTTTCAAAGATATAGATAATAATTTACTTTATATTGGTAAATCTAAAAAATTACGCAGTAGAGTTAGTAGTTATTTCAATAATTTTTCAGATTTAACTCCAAGATTAAGTTTGATGGTTCGTCAAATAACTGAAATAGAAATAATAGTCACAGATAGCGAATATGAGGCACTAAACTTAGAGTCAAATTTAATAAAAACAAACAAACCATACTTTAATATTCTTTTAAAGGATGATAAGAAATACCCATATCTTTGCATAACTTGGAGTGAAAAATATCCTCGAATATTTATTACAAGAAGAAGAAGAAATAGAAATAATTTAGATAGATATTATGGACCTTATGTAGATGTAGGACTATTAAGGAGAACATTATTTACAATAAAAAAAATATTTCCACTTAGACAAAGGCCAAGGCCAGTGTATAAAGATAGAACTTGTTTGAATTATTCAATAGGAAGATGTCCAGGTGTTTGCCAAGAAGTAATATCATCTGAAGATTATAAAAAAATAATGAAACAAGTATCTATGATATTTCAGGGAAGGAATGATGACTTAGAAATATTTTTACAAAAAAAAATGCTCCAATTTTCAAATGATTTAGATTATGAGAATGCAGCAAAAATAAGGGATCAAATTTCAGGTTTAAAATTATTAACTGAATCACAAAAAATATCAATTCCAGATTCTTCAATTAATAGAGATATCTTTGGAATAGTTGCAGAAAAAAATGTAGCTAGTATACAAATTTTCCAAATGAGATCTGGTAAGCTCATTGGGAGAATTGGTTATAGTCAAAAATTAAATAATGAAGATGAAAATATTATTCTTCAAAGGGTATTAGAAGAGCATTATATGGATGTTGAAGGCGTTGAAATACCTTCAGAAATTCTTATTCAATATAACCTTCCAAAACAAGGAACCATAGAAGATTGGTTAACGGAGCTAAGAAAAAAGAAAGTGAAAATTATAATCCCAAAAAGAAATAAAAAACATGAAACTGTAGAGATGGTTTTAAAAAATGCGAAATTAGAATTAGATAGAATATTAAATGGGATACAAGATAATGAATCATCAATTGAGGATCTTGCCCAAATACTTGAATTAAGCGAACAACCTAAAAGAATTGAAGGTTATGATATAAGCCATATTCAAGGTACAGACCCAGTAGCATCACAAGTCGTATTTATTGATGGAATTCCTTCTAAACAGCATTATAGGAAATATAAAATTAAAGATCCAAACGTTTTTATAGGACATAGTGATGATTTTGCCTCGATATATGAAGTAATACATAGAAGGTTTAGGAAATGGTCAAGATATAAAAAAAGCGGAGGGGATTTTTCAATATTAAATGATAATACGAATAGCAAATTAGACAATGAACTTCTCTCAGATTGGCCTGATTTAATAATGATTGACGGAGGTAAAGGTCAGTTAAATGCTGCTATTAAAGCATTAAAAGAATTAAATCTTGAGGAGGAAGTTACTATATGTTCATTGGCAAAAAAAAATGAAGAAATATTTATTCCAGGCTTTACAAAGTCTCTTGATACTGACGAAAATCAAAAAGGGGTCCTTCTATTGAGAAGAATAAGAGATGAAGCCCATAGATTTGCATTATCTTTTCATAGAGACAAAAGATCTAAGAGAATGAATAGATCACAATTGTCCCAAATCAGTGGATTAGGTCCTTCAAGAATAAGAGAATTGCTTGAGCATTTTAAATCAATAGACGCAATAAGAATAGCTACTAAAGAGGATTTATCAAAAGTTAAAGGCCTTGGAAAAAATTCAGTAAATGATATATATGAATATTTTCACGAGTTATAAATATTAATTAATTTTTGAAAAATAGATTTCTTGATAATGTTAAATATAACTATATTAAAAATATATATTTATAAATTAATCTAGTAATTTGACAGCTGAAACATATCTCTGGTTTAAATCTCTGCACATTATTGGTGTAATCGTTTGGTTCTCGGGACTTTTTTATTTAGTAAGACTTTTTATATATCATGAAGAATCTAAAAATATGGATAATGAATTAAAAATTGCCTTTAATAAACAATACACCTTGATGGAAAAAAGGCTGGCAAATATAATCACAACTCCTGGAATGATATTAGCTTTAAGTATGGCTATATGCATGGTTATTATGCAGCCAAGCTGGTTAAGAGAGAAGTGGTTGCAAATAAAAATTACTTTTGTTTTGGGATTAGTTTGTTATCATTATTATTGTTATAAAATAATGTATTCATTACAAAATGGAACCTCAACCATCTCAGCAAAAAAACTAAGATTATTAAATGAATTGCCTACATTGTTATTATTTATAATTGTACTTTTAGTTATTTTTAAAAATAATTTTCCAACCAGTGTTGCTACATGGAGTGTAGTTGGACTTGTAATTTTCATGTTGGCTTCAATACAATTATATGCAAAGATTAGGAAGAAAAATGAGAATTCATTAAGTAATGAATAGGGAAGACTTAATAAAATTAACTTCCAATATTAATAAATATAGTTGTCCTGATAATATTAATTTTCACTGTCATACAAAATTTAGTGATGGAAGTCTAGAACCACATGAACTTTTAGAACAAGCTTATAAAAATAATCTGAAATTTTTATCAATAACCGATCATCATACAATTAAAGCTCATGAATATATAAAAAAAAATAATTTACTCAAAAATTATCCTAAAGATTCTTTTACATTAATTTCCGGAATAGAAATTAATTGTTTGATTCTAGGATGTTTAGTACATGTAATTGGTTTGGGAATAGATATTAAAAGTAGATACCTAAATCCCTACATACTTGGAGAATCTCCAATAGGTAATGATTTAAATATTAAATCAGTTATTAAAGCAATAAATTTATCTGGTGGTTTATCATTTCTTGCACATCCAGCGAGGTATAGGATTCCCTTTTATAAATTAATTCCAGAGGCCAAAATTCAAGGTATTGATGGAATAGAGGTTTGGTACGATTATGAACTTAATGAAATATGGAATCCTAGTTTATTTGTATGTTCAAAAATAGATAAATTAGCAGATAAATATTCAATGCTAAAAACATGCGGAACAGATAGTCATGGATTTTCACTATTAGGCAGATAATTCAGAATTCGTTTTTTTCAATTATTGAATCAGTATTAATAATTACGTTCTTTAAATTTTCAATGACATCAGAAGAACAATTATTCCACATTTTTCTATTGATAATTTCAAGAAATCTTTGTGCAATATCTCTTAAAGCCCATGGATTATTTTCTAGAAAGAAATTCCTAAGATCCGGATCACATAACCATGATTTATAAACTTCCTCATAACACCAATCTGAAACTACTTCAGTAGAAGCATCAAAAGCATATAAGTAATCTAATGTCGCTGAGAATTCAAACGCTCCTTTATAACCATTATCCTTCATTCCATTTATCCATTTAGGGTTAAGTATTCTTGATATAACAACTTTATTCATTTCATCTTGTAATTTTGAAATTTTAGATAATCCAAATTTAGATAAATCACCATGATACATTTCAGGTAATTTACCGCTCAATTTTTTTACTGCTGAAGATAAACCACCCTGAAACTGATAATAGTCATCAGAATCTAAAATATCATGTTCTTTATTATCTTGGTTATGAACAACTAACTGCACATTTTTAAGAGCATTTTCTAATGATTTTTTATCCTCTATAGGTTCAAGATTATCACTATAAATCCACTTACTCCAATTAAGAAAAGATTCTCCAAAATCTTCTATATTTTCCCAATTAGAATTTGATATTAGTTCTTGTAGACCAGCTCCATATGAACCTGGTGCTGACCCAAATATACGATTAATTGGATCACCATCTTTTAATGCTCCAGCCAAAGGGTTAAATTTATCATTCTCATTAAGATTAGATATTAGATTTATTGCTTTAGAAGTTAATTTGACTAACTGGGGAAATGCATCTCTAAACATTCCAGAAATCCTTAATGTAACATCTACTCTTGGCCTATCTAGAACAGATAAAGGGATAATTTCCAAGTCAACAACTCTCCTTGAAGGTTCATCCCAAATAGGTTGTACACCTAATAAATATAATATTTGACAAATATCTTCTCCACCATTTCGCATTGTGGATGTTGCCCATACAGATATTGCTACATTTTTTAAATCTTCTCCATTTTCTTGTTTGTATAAATCAATAATTTGAGAAGCAGATTTACAACCAACACTCCATGCTGATTCAGTTGGTAGTCCCCTAGCATCAACTGAAAAGAAATTTTTACCAGTTGGTAAAGCTTCAGTTTTACCTCTCGTAGGGGCTCCAGATGGACCACTTTTTACATATTTGCCATTTAATGAATTAATAAATGATATTTTTTCATTATATGAAGAATTAATGATTGGATTTAGTATCTCATTTTTTAATGATAAAAAATAATTATTATGTTTTTTATCATTGAAGAAATAGTCTATGATTTTTTGATTTTTATATTTGTCTAAATATTTTATATTGGTATTCTTTTTGTAAAAAAACAAATAAATTATATATTTTGCTTGTTGTTCCAAAAACTCAATAGCCATTCTAAAATTTAAAATTTTTTGGTTTGAAAAACTCAATAATATTTTTTTGTCCTTTTCAGTTAACATTTGATCATATTTATTTGTCCAAGGATTCAAATCTAGTTTTAAATTTTTCGCTATATATTGAACAACACCAATTCGGTTGGCATTTGGTACTCTAGCAATACACAAGAATAAATTTATTTCATTAATATCATTCTGCCTATTTCCAAATACATGCAAACCTGTTCTAATTTGAGATTCTTTGATTTTGCAAAGAAAGGAATCAATTTCTTCTATTTGAATATTTTTATTCTTTAAATTAATTTCAATAAAATCTTTTTTAACTAATTCAAAAATTGATTTTTCTATTATATCAATACGACAAGAATTTAATAATTTAGCTTCAAAATATTCGTCTAAATAACTTTCTAATATTGAATATTTTCCATATAATTCTGACCTATCCAAAGGAGGGGTTAAATGATCAATAATTGTGGCAGCAATTCTTCTTTTAGCTTGTGACCCTTCTCCAGGATCATTTACGATAAAAGGATATATATTAGGTATTGCCGGACAAACAATATTTGGAAAACATTTATTGCTGAGACCTACAGATTTGCCAGGTAACCATTCAACTGTCCCATGTTTACCAATATGGCATATAGCATTTGCATCAAAAACTTTTTCAATCCAAAAATATTGTGCTAAATATCTATGGGGAGGTGGAAGATCAGGAGAATGAATATCTCTATCAGTATAAGCGTCATAACCACGTTGAGGTTGAATCAATAATGTTATTTTTCCAAATCTAAGACCATTTATTGAGAAGCCTTCATTATCTAGATCGATGGCATCAGATGGTTTACCCCAACGATTAACAATAATATTTTTTGGTTCAATTTCTAAATAATTCCAATATTTTAAATATTCACTAAGTGGTAAGAAATCTAATGGTTCATTATTTTGAGATTCAAGATCATTAGTTCTTGTTTTTATAAGCATTGACATTAATTCCGAAGAATCTTGAGGATAATCACAAGATCCAAGGTCATAACCTTCTTCTTTTAACCAATTAAGAATATTTATTATTGAAGAAGGTGTATTTAGACCAACTCCATTACCGATTCTTCCGTTCTTTACTGGATAATTACTTATTACTAAACAAATTCTTTTATCAAAATTATTAAGTTTCTGAAGTTTCACATAATTTTTTGCAAGTTTTGAAATCCATTCAATCCCTACTTGATCAGCTTTGTAACTAGTTATTTCACTGTAAAGTGTATTTTTTTTTGATATTAATTCTTTAAAAGCAGAAGGAGAGGTAGTAATTCTTCCATCAAATTCGGGAATAATTATTTGCATTAATAAATCAGATGAATTCATTCCAATTGATGAATTTAACCAATTTTTTTTTGATATATTAGAAGAAAGAAGCTGTAAAATTGGGATTTTAAGAGAAGTAAAAATATTTGTAGAATTTTCAATTATATTATTATTTTTGATTTGAGATGAAGAAAATGAAGTTGTGGTAATTATTATTTTAATATCTTCTTTTTTAAAAATTTCTATTAATTTCTTTTGAATAATTTGATCTTTTAAAGTTGAAATAAAAAATGTTTTAGGAGATAGTCCGCATTTTCTTAACTGCAAGTTAAGTTTTTCGTTTACTTCAATTTCATTAGCCAAAAAAAGAGATTTATAGGATATTATTCCTATCTTTTCTCCTTCTTCAATTTTCCAATCATACAAATAAGGATCTGGATAAAAAGAAATCTTCAAAAACTCATTAGGAATTAATGTTTCATCTTTTTTTAGATAATTTAAACAATTAAGAAATTTTCTATAATTATCGAGTCCTCCAGATCTTAGTAATTTAGAAATATTTAATGCTACATTTATATCTATAGTACTAATTTCACATAGGGAAACTTCCTGATCAAGGGTACCTGATAGGATTACTAACTTCCTTTTTTTATCAATTGCTTGCCAATTTAAGAGTTGTTCAATTCCATAGTTCCAAGTACCTTTATCTCCAAATAATCTTAGTACGACAACTTTTGCATAATTAATTGTTTTAAATAGATAATTATCTATTTGAGCTGAGGAATTTAAATTAGAAATTTCTAAAGCTCTAATATTATTTTTTAATGAAGCAAATTCTTTTTCTAACAATAAGTTCGATAAGAGATTTAAATCAGCTTTGACACTTGTTATAAAAATAAAATCTGCAACTGGTTGTTCTATTAAATCATCCTTATTCTTATCATTTCCTGCTATATTTAATATCCTGTGCATTTTTATATATAAATAGGGTTTAGAATACGTAAGTAGGATAAAACAAGTTTACATTAATTAAAGAAACTAAATATGCATGAATTTCTTCCATACGCCTGGTTCGAAGGTAAATGTATTCCATTTAAAGAAGCAAAAATATCAATAGCTACTCATGCACTACATTATGGTACTGCTGCATTTGGAGGAATGCGAGCGATACCTAACCCTACAAATAAAGAAGAATTCCTTTTATTTAGAACTGATAAACACATAAAAAGATTATCTCAAAGTGCAAAATTACTCTTAACTGATATTTCTGAAGAATATATTTTTAAAGCCTTAGAGGAAGTTATAAAAAGAAATAGGCCAGAAAAACCTATTTATATTAGACCATTCGTATATACAAGCGATTTAGGTATAGCTCCAAGGTTACATAATATTGAAACAGATTTCTTTATGTATTGTATTGAACTAGGAGATTATCTATCCCCAGATGGAGTTTCTTGTAGAATGAGTAGTTGGACTAGACAAGAAGATAGATCTCTCCCATTGAGAGGAAAAATAAGTGGAGCTTATATTACTAGTTCATTAGCTAAAACAGAAGCTAGTTTATCAGGTTTTGATGAAGCCTTGTTATTAAATTCAAGTGGTAAGGTAAGCGAAGCTAGTGGTATGAATTTATTTATTGTAAGGAATGGAGACTTAATCACTCCTGGGGTTGATCAAGATATCCTTGAGGGGATTACTAGAGCTAGTGTGATTGAATTAGCAAAATCTTTTGGAATAAATGTAATTGAAAGGCCCGTTGATAAAACAGAATTATTAATAGCAGATGAAGTTTTTCTAACTGGTACAGCAGCAAAAATTACACCAGTTAAAAAAATTGAATCAAGTGAATTAAACGGTGAGAGACCAATAATGAATAAATTAAAAAGTAAGCTTATAGAAATAACAGAAGGTCGTTCTCAAGACTATGATAATTGGGTAACTAGAATTTCTCTAAAATAAATTAATTTTTACCTAAAAATGGAATCTTTCAGAACCTATTTGAATAGAGATGAAAAACCATTAATAATTTTTGACGGGGGTACTGGAACTTCTTTTCAGAACTTAAATCTTACTGCAGACGACTTTGGAGGCAAAGAATTAGAGGGATGTAATGAAAACCTTGTTTTATCCTCACCAAAGGTAGTTGAAAAGGTTCATAATTCATTCTTAGCAGCAGGTTGTCATGTTATAGAAACTAATACGTTTGGAGCCTCATCAATAGTTCTTGATGAATATGATATTGCGGATAAGGCATATGAGATAAATAAAAATGCTGCATTAATAGCAAAAAAAGCTGCTGCCAAATATGGATCAATAGATAAGCCAAGGTTTGTTGCTGGTTCAATTGGTCCAACTACTAAATTACCCACATTAGGACATATAGATTTTGATGAATTAAATCAATCCTATAAAGAACAAATATATGGTCTTACAGATGGAGGAGTTGATCTTCTTTTAATTGAAACCTGTCAAGATGTATTACAAATTAAATCTGCCTTATTAGCGTCTAAAGAAGTACTTGATTGTAAAAATATAGATATACCTATAATGGTATCTATAACAATGGAAACAACAGGTACTATGCTTGTTGGATCTGACATCGCCTCTGCATTAACAATATTAGAGCCATTTAATATAGATATCCTTGGACTGAATTGTGCAACTGGTCCAGAACAAATGAAAGAACATATTAAATATTTATCTGAAAATTCTCCTTTCGCTATAAGTTGTATTCCCAATGCAGGACTTCCTGAAAATATTGGAGGTGTTGCTCACTACAGATTAAAGCCAATAGAATTAAAGATGCAGTTAATGAATTTTATATATGACTTTAAAGTTCAATTAATAGGTGGATGTTGTGGCACAACACCTGAACATATTAAATATCTTTCTTCAATAATCGATGAAATTACTTATAACGAAAGATTTAACAAAATTGGTAATAACAATTTAAGTGGTTATGTTCCTTCTGCATCATCAATATATAATTCTGTACCGTACAAACAAGACAATTCTATCTTGATTGTAGGAGAAAGATTAAATGCAAGTGGATCTAAAAAGGTAAGGGAGTTATTAAATAACGACGATTGGGATGGACTAGTTTCAATTGCCAAGCAACAACAAAAAGAAAATGCACACGTTCTTGATGTGAATGTTGATTATGTGGGGAGAGACGGAGTAAAAGATATGAAAGAGATAACTTCAAGACTAGTTACCAATATTAATTTGCCATTAATGATTGACTCTACAGATGCTGACAAAATGGAAAGTGGACTAAAGTCAGCTGGTGGTAAATGTATTATAAATTCAACCAATTACGAAGACGGCAATGAAAGGTTTGATCAAGTCCTAAAATTAGCCTTAGGGTATGGTTCAGGTCTTGTTGTAGGAACTATTGATGAAGATGGAATGGCAAGGAATGCAGATAAAAAATATAACATTGTAAAACGAGCGCTTAATAGAACAAGAGAATGTGGCTTGTCAGATTATGAGCTATTTTTTGATCCATTAGCTCTGCCAATATCTACTGGGATAGAAGAAGATAGATTAAACGCTAAAGAAACAATTACTGCTATATCAAAAATTCGTGAAAATTTCCCAGATATCCATATCATACTGGGGATATCAAACATTAGTTTTGGTCTTTCACCATTATCAAGAATTAATCTAAATTCAATCTTTTTAGATGAATGCATTAAAGCAGGATTGGATTCTGCTATCATCGCACCAAATAAAATTTTGCCATTATCAAAAATTTCTGAAAAAACTAAAAAGCTCTGCTTAGATTTGATATATGACAAAAGAGAATTTGAAGATGATATTTGTATTTATGATCCATTAGTAGAATTAACAAAGGCTTTTCAAGATTTATCTATTCAAGATTTCAAAAAAGCATCTTTAGAAAATATAAACCTTACTCTGGAAGAAAGTCTAAAAAATCATATTATTGATGGAGAAAAAATAGGTTTAGAGGATCAATTAAATAAAGCGTTAAAAAAATATAAACCTCTTGAAATAATTAATACTTTTTTACTAGATGGTATGAAAGTTGTAGGAGATTTATTTGGTTCAGGTCAAATGCAATTGCCATTTGTACTTCAATCAGCAGAAACAATGAAATTTGCTGTTTCAATTTTAGAACCACATATGGAAACTGTAGATGAAAACATATCAAATGGAAAACTCTTAATTGCAACTGTCAAAGGCGATGTTCATGATATTGGGAAAAATTTGGTTGATATAATACTTACAAATAATGGTTATGACGTTATTAATCTTGGAATAAAGCAAGATGTTTCAGCAATTATAGATGCACAAAAGAAGCACAATGCAGATTGCATTGCCATGAGCGGATTACTTGTTAAATCAACTGCATTTATGAAAGATAATTTAGAGGCTTTTAACAATGAAGATATTAGTGTACCAGTAATATTAGGAGGCGCAGCCTTAACCCCAAAATTTGTAAATGAGGACTGCAGCAAAATATATAACGGGAAAATATTGTACGGAAAAGATGCGTTCACTGATCTTAAATTTATGAATGAATATATGGATAATAAAAAAAAGGGTAATTGGTCAAATACAGAGGGGTTCATAAACAATGAGGGTATAAATATTAACTTGGCCTCATCAAAATCCAACTCTCAAGCTGTTAAGAAATCAATATCTATAGATAAAGAGACTTCTAAATTAAATTTAAAAGAAAATTTTATAAGATCTAAATTTATAAGTGAAGAAGAACCAATTCAAGCTCCTTTCTTGGGAACGAAAGTCTTGAATGACGTTGATATAGATTTAAATAAGTTAATTTTTTATTTAGATACAAAAGCTCTTTTTAGCGGACAATGGCAAATAAAAAAAGGGAAAAACCAAAGCGTAGATGAATACAATAATTATTTGGATTCATACGCTAAACCATTGTTAGATAAATGGTTAGATACAATTATTGAAAAAAAACTTATCTCACCCAAAGCAGTTTATGGATATTTCAGATGCGGGAGAAAAGATAATAGTATCTTCTTATTTGATGATAAATCATTAAATAAAATTTCCCAATTTAATTTTCCAAGACAAAAATCTGGGAATAATTTATGCATAGCTGATTTCTATTGTGATTTAAAAAATGATAAACCGATAGATATATTTCCTATGCAGGCAGTAACAATGGGGGATATTGCTAGTGAATATTCTCAAAAACTATTTAAAGAAGATAGATATAGCGATTATTTAATATTCCATGGACTTACAGTTCAATTAGCAGAAGCTCTGGCTGAGTATGTCCATGCATTAATACGCCTTGAATGTGGTTTTAGGACTGAAGAACCAGACAAAAATAGAGAAATACTAGCTCAAAAATATAGAGGTGCTAGATATTCTTTTGGATATCCTGCATGTCCAAAAGTATCTGATTCAAACATACAATTATCATTGTTGGATGCAAAAAGAATAAACTTGACAATGGATGAATCTGAACAACTTCATCCAGAACAAAGTACTACAGCTATCATTTCACTACACTCAAAAGCTAAATATTTCAGTGCTTAAGCTAAATTTTTAGTTGTTTTCTAAATACTCAATAATTTCTTCCTGTAGTTCTTCCATCGTTTCATTATCACCCAGATCAAGTCCCTCTCCCGCGGCATCCTGTGTTAACTCAAGATAATATGAAGCACCATCACTAGATAAAAATTCTAATGCGGAAGTTTCATCACTATCTTTAAACGCTTCATAAAGAGCTTTAAATGCTATGTTTTCAGTAAAGTCCCAATCCATAATGAAAAAAACCTTATTAGAATTATTACCTCCTTACCCCCCATACTCGTCAACCTTTTTTAAAGAAATGTTGGTGTTTTATTATTATTAAAAAAATCTATGACCATAAATAATCAAAATCAGTTAAATGTACTTGGAGAAAAAATTGAGATTTGTAGTTGCGCTCCTATGACAGGGTGGTTCAGAGATGGATTTTGCAACTATGACAAAAATGATGGAGGGAATCATTCCATATGTTGCGTAATGGATGATAATTTCCTGAAATATAGTAAATCACAAGGTAATGATTTAATAACTCCCATGCCTATTTATTCCTTCCCTGGACTAAAGGATGGTGATCATTGGTGTATTTGTCTTGATAGGTGGAAACAAGCATTATTAGATGGTCTTGCACCAAAAGTCATATTAGAATCAACGAATATTGTTGTCTTAGAATCTGTACCTCTGGAAAAATTGAAAGAATATCAATTTAATAAAAAGTAATTACAAGTTTATTTTTTTTTTTAAAATGAATATGATAATTTTTTTTAAATGAGTTTAGAAATATATTGGGAAAAAGCATTAGAACAAACTCAATTATCAATTGATGAAAAATCATTACATCCTCTCAAAACTGATATTATCACAAGAGATTTATATGAAAAAGACGACTTCATAATTAGAAAACTCGATACTTCAAAATTTAATAAAAAAAAAATTTATGGTCCTAAGCAAAATCCATTTTCTCCTTGGGAAAAGATACTAGAAATTGATAAAATTGGTGATAATCATCAACTAATATTAAATAAGTACCCTGTACAAAAAGGTCATATTTTACTTATTACAAATGAATGGAAACCTCAAAATGGATGGTTAGATATTAAAGATTGGAGGGCGATCCAACAAGTTAATAAAGATACTAGTGGATTATGGTTTTTCAATAGTTCTCCAATTGCAGGTGCAAGTCAACCTCACAGGCATTTTCAACTTCTGCGTAGATCTAAAGGTGAGATATCATGCCCTAGAGAAAATTGGTTTTTAGAGATGAACTCATATCAAGATCTAGATAGTAAGCTAAAAAAAAATATTATTGTATCGAAATTTAATTTTTTAGAAAATCCATCATGTCTTTTTGAATTTTACTTAGAATTATGCAAGAAATTAGGACTTGGGGATCCTATTAGGGATAAGAAACCGATATCTCCCTACAATATTTTAATAACTAATAAATGGATCGCTATTGTAAAGAGAAAAAATGATCATATTCATGGTTTTAGTATTAACGGTTTAGGATTTGCAGGATATCTATTAGTAACTGAAAAATCAAATATTGATTATTTAAGGAAATATGGCCCTGAAAAACTATTAGAAAGTTTTGTTTGAATACTAGTTAGTAACTTCAACTTCTTTATCCCTGCTTATTTGGCTTTCTAGAACTTCAATAGATGCTGTTACGGAAGCGATTTTACGTTCAAGTGAATCCTTAATATAATTGAGCATTTCTAATTTCTTATGTTGATAAAAACTCTTTTTTTCTTTAGATGACTTGAAATAACAATTAATCATTTTTTATTTTTATTATAAAAAGATACTTAATTGACTTGTGACATGAAAATAAATTGGTTTTAATTTAAAAACAATATTCCGTATGGACTTTCAATTTTTTTTTGAATAAAATTAAATAAATTCCATACTATTCAAGAAAATATTATTGAATATTCCTGAAAATTCAAATACAAAAAGAATTTCAATTGATTTACCTGAGGAACTAATTTCCAGGTTTGATCAATTACGAAAAGAGTGGGGATTTAGAGCAAGAGGACCTGTAATAGAAAAAATACTTAAAGAAGTTCTTCAAGATGATGATTTACTACCTAAGAACCAACAGCAAGAAATAGACTTTAACGAGAAGAAGAATAATGAAAATTTAAATATTGATGAAGATACTGCATTGGTATTAATTAAATCAGACGTAAAAAAAGAAGTTAATGAGATATCTTTGAAAAAAAGATTTACAAATAACAATCAATATAAAGAAGAAGCCAACTCAAAAATAAGTCTTCCCAATTTTGTTGAAAAAAAAGTTAAGAATTTAAGAAGAAGTATTAATATTGAAAAATTGAAGGAGAATATCAATGATATTCAAATTAATACAATTAAAGAAACTGAATTAATAAAATGTCGAATTGAGTTAATTAGTCATTGGAAAAACTTATATGGATCAGTTCCTAATGATTATGTAGTAGAAGCTTCAATGGATTGGTTTGAAAGGGATATATGGCCAAATCTTGATGGAACTGAAAATCTACCCTTTACTTGGAGTGCAGCCAATAAATTAATGTCAGAATTATGCCCTTTTTGGATAAAGAAAAATCCATCACTTGAAATTGTTTTATTAATGATTGGAGTTTTAGAAGACCCTTTTGCTACATCAGATCTGATAAATAGAATACCAACACTTATGAGAAGGTTTGTAAGTAGATTTAAGCGAAATAATAGATCAAATTCATTTGAAACATTGGACTCAACAATGACAGTACATGGAGCACTTAAATTATTGAATTTATCAACATCCGCAGGATCAGCTCATACATTCCGCAAAATTAGGGAGGCCTATAAATCAATAGCCTTAGAGACGCATCCAGATGCTGGAGGATCGACAGATCAAATGAGAAAATTAAATGAAGCGTATCAATTGCTAAAAAATCTATATAAAAGCTAGTATATTAATTCTTAAATAAGACTAATTATAAGTCTATTTAATAGTCTCAAATTAGATGGCTGTTAAGTGTAAAATTTCTTATATTTAACAATTATTTTCATTCAAATTTATGAAAACAATAATTTTATATAAATGAAAATAAAAAAAAAATTTACTTTTAAAAATATAAATTTCTTTGTATAGTAGTTCTTAGATAAGACTAATGATAAGTCTAATTAATAGTCTCATATTAGATAGTTGTTAGTTGCAGATTTCTTATATTTAACAATTATTATTATTCAAATTTATGAAACCAATTATTTTATAATAATGAAAATTAAAATAAAAATTACTTTTAAAAATATAAAATTTTTGTATAGTTGTTCTTTAATAAGATTCACTATAAGTCTAATATATAGTCTTATAATAGATATCTAAGATAATTAAATTTATCTAATTGAGTCGAACATACCCAAACTGCTTATTGACTGGGAAAAATAAAAAATAAATAATAAATTATGTCCTTTCAATGTCCAAGGAATTAATAACGCCTAAAAAGCCTACCTATAAATGGCTTTTATTTGTTCCTGTACTGCCTTATAGACAGTACTACTTACTTTGAAGCTTTTGAATAGCAGTTTGTTTATCAATACTAGGGACATCGCTTAAGCCGTTTGCGTCAAACCAAGGAGCACTTGCCCAATCAAAACCTTCACCAAAGGTATTATCAGGTGCAGTTATGTACCAATGACAAGAAGTATCAGGAACGTCGACAGCACATTTTGACCAATCGTCTGACCACTGAGGTACTTGTACCCATAGCACTGAAGATAGTAGTAGAGATAGTAAGTTGATCATGATAATTATCATACAACATTAATTAGTTTAATAGGATTATTACTTTTCTAATATAAGAATTAGATATAGACTCGTTTATAGTCTTATCTAAGACAAAATATACAATTAGCTCCTCAATTCAGTATCAAATGATTTTTCAACATTAGAAATAATATTTGAATGTATAGATGTAATGTCCGAGTCCAGTAATGTTTTATCTTTATCTCTATAAGATAATCTAAATGTATAACTTATATGATCATCTCCAAATTTAGTATCTTCAAAAACATCAATTAAAGATACATCCTCTAAGAGATTTTTTCCTGTTTTTCTTATTTGTGATGTTATTTCGCTAATTAAAAATTTCTTATTGAAAACAAAATTTATATCCCTTTCCATTTTTGGAACAATTGGGTATTGCTTATATATTGGAATCCATTTATTTTTTCTTGTACTAGCTCCCAAAAGGTTAGAGACATATATGCTAAATAAATAAACTTTTTTTAATGACTTCTTTTCTAATATTAGTTTAGGATGAATTTCACCAAAATAACCTACATCTTTCCCTTCAATAACTAATTTCGCTGTTCTTCCTGGATGCAGAAAATCAATTGAATTAGTAGATTTATCCTCAATTTTTATATTCAACGATGATAAAGCCTCCTTTAACTTCCCTCTGGCCTGATAATAATTTAGTTCGTTATCCTTATCCGAATTTATCCATTTTCCAAATTTTCTATTTCCATAAATCGCACCATTCAGAACTTCTTCTTGAATAAACTCATTTTTCTTTAGAAAAACATTTCCAATTTCAAATATAAAACAACTTGTTTGTCCGGCTTTTATATTACGGTTTACTATCTCCAAATGTTCTTTCCAGATATTATCTCTAAGACAGCTTGTTTCTAATAACAAAGGATTAGAAATTTTTATAAGTTTTTCATTATCATCTGGGACAAGAGAGTAGCTTAGTACCTCGTTAAAACCATTTTCTGTGAAACCAATTTTTACTTTTCTCAATGCCAACTGTTCTGATGACAATTTTCCTGGCTTGATTGGATTAGGAAGGTTTGAGTCGAATCTGTCGTACCCTATTAATCTTGCAATTTCTTCAATTAAATCTATTTCTCTTGTTAAATCTTGAGATCTATTAGGAATTACTGCTACATCCCAGCCATATTCTTTATTATTTAAAGTACAACCTATGAGTGTTAATTTATCAACTATTTCATTATCAGATAAATTTCTTTTTTCAAATTGATCATTAATTATTAATGGACCAAGAATTTTGTGTATTCGATTTCTCCGTAATTTAATAAATATATCTTCATTACTTATTAAATTTGAAGTATTGATGGTTGGTGAATTAATAGAAAAATATTCTTCTAAAAGATTAATTGCCCTAGTGACTGCACTTATTGTATTTTTTGATGAAATCCCTTTTTCATATCTGCTGCTAGATTCTGTTCTTATGCCAACAGCCTTGGATGATTTTCTTATAGTAACTGGATTAAAAACAGCGCCTTCAAGGTAAATAGATGAGGTAGTATTACTTACAGAAGTCTCTAAACCGCCTATAACCCCAGCAATAGCTACTGGTTTATCACAACAAGTAATAACTGTGATATGTTCATTTAAGTCATATTCTTTACCATCTAAACAAATAAGGCTTTCGTTATCTTTGCCTTTTCTTACAGAGAAATCTTCTGGAGAAACATCCTTGCCAATTAAGTTTGATAGTTTATCTTTATCAAACGCATGCAAAGGTTGACCTTGTTCTAAAAGAATATAATTTGTCAAATCAACTAGAAGATTTATAGATTTTATACCTGATTTTTCTACACGGTCTTTAAGCCAATTAGGCGATAACTTCTCTCCATTTACTCCATCAATGCAACTTATTGTATAAATGCAATTAGATTCAATAGCCTCTGAACAAAGTTTAATTCCCTTAAGTAAATGAATATTGTATTTATGGTTTAATTCTGGAAAATTTAAGGTGGATTCTAAAAGGGCAGAAATTTCTCGTGCTATACCTATAACAGACATTCCATCAGGTCTATTAGCTGTAATGGCTAAATCATATATATAATCATTTAATTGAAGCAAGTCAGACCCTGGAGTGCCCAATTCATGTTTTAGAGCCAAATCTTCATCAATGATCTCTATCCCTTCGCTAGAGTCCTCTAAACCCAGTTCCTGAAGTGAACATATCATTCCTTCACTTATGACACCCCTAATTTCACTTCTTTTAATAGTTAAATCAACTGCATTTAATTTCGCGCCGACAGTAGCAACATACACATAAATATTTGGTTTGATATTGCTTGCACCACAGATAATTTGTAAATTCTTTGAATTACCAATATCGACTTGGCAAATTGAAAGTTTGTCAGATCCTTCGTGTTTTGAAACAGATAATACTTTACCTAAAACAACACCATTTACATTTTTTGAACAATCTTCTAATGATTCAACCTCAAATCCGCCAATAGACAATTTCTCAGAGAGATCTTCAGGAGTAGAAGTAATTTCTACTAAATTTTTCAACCAATTTTGAGAAACTTTCATATATATTTTTTAATCAATGATGATAAAAGAAATGAGTATATCTTCAAAAAAGTTTGTTGAAGATGTACAATAGAAAATTATACAATAAAGTATTAATTAAAATGGCCAAAAAAGGGACAAGAGTTGTAGTGACCCTGGAATGTACTGAAGCCAGGACAAGCACAGATCATAAGAGATCAAATGGTGTCTCAAGATATACTACTGAAAAGAATCGTAGAAATACAACCGAAAGATTAGAACTAAAAAAGTTTAATCCTCATTTAAACAGAATGACAATTCACAAAGAAATAAAGTAATCAAATCAAATTAAATCATGCCTAATTCAATTTTTAAAAAACAATTATCACCTATTAAACCTGGAGATCCTATTGACTATAAGGATGTAGAACTATTAAAAAAATTCATAACTGAGAGGGGCAAAATCCTACCAAGAAGAATGACAGGTTTAACCTCTAAGCAACAAAGAGATCTCACATTAGCTGTTAAGAGAGCCAGAATTGTAGCTCTTTTACCCTTCGTAAATCCTGAAGGATAATTTCATATTGGATATAAGTTGGCACAATAACTAATATTTCAAATATTTGAAAGATTTAACTAATTTAAAAACATATATTATTGACTCTGATGATCCACATGAGGTTGATGACGCTATTTCATTAGAAATAAAAGAAGGAAATAAAAAAAATTTATGGATACATATTAGTAATCCATGCAAACTCTTTTTGCATGACTCTAATGTTGATTTAAATGCAAGAAAGAGAAATAGCAGTTTATATTTAATTGATCAATATGTCCCAATGCTCCCTAAGGATATTCTTGAAAAGGCAAATCTAGCTCAAAATAAAGTATCAGAAACTATTAGTGCATCAATAGAATTCAATGAGGATGGATCAATAAATAAATATGAAATAACTGAAGCAATAATAAAACCAAAATATCAACTAACATATGAAGATGCAAATGAAATATTAGAAATAGAACCTAAAGAAGAAATCGAATTAATTGAAATTAAAAATTTATTAGAAAAAAGTATTACATTCAGAAAGAAACAAGGAGCAATTATTTTTGAAAGTCCTAATAATAAAATTAAATTATATGAGGATAAGATTATACTAACTAAATTAGAGAAAACAATTTCACAAATTATAGTTGCAGAATCAATGATATTAATGGGTTATGTAACTAGTTTATTTATAGATAAATATAATTTAGCGGCTGCATATAGGATTCAAAAAATAAATTGCAATCCATCTGAAATACTTGATAGATACAATGATAGTGATATTAAATATATAATATTAAAACAATATATGGGAAGAAGTTACATAACTACCAAGCCAGGAATACATGAATCATTAGGCCTTAAAATGTATGTACAATGCACATCACCATTAAGAAGATATCTTGATTTGATTATACAAAGGCAAGTCTATAACAAAATTAATAATTACGAAGTTCTAAGTAAAGATTCAGTCTCTAACATTATTGATTATTCAAAAAATAGACAATCTGAGAATAATAATATAGTTAAAAATGATAAATTTAAGTATTTAACATTATTTTTTAAGAATGAAAAAAAACCTTCTTATAAAATAATATTTGTTAAATGGATTAATCATAAAAAAAATATTGCTTTGGTTTATTTTCCAGATTATTCACTAGAAATACTTATTACTCTTTTTGTATCAATAGAAATATATAGTAATAAAATATATAAAGTTAAATATATTATAAATGATAGTAATCTTTTAGAATTTATTTATTAATCAGATAATAAATATAATAGGTTGTTATTGGTTTAAAAAATATCTGTTAGTATTAATAAAAAAGCTTTATGACTTTTGTCATTACTACACCTTTATATTATGTTAATGATAAACCTCATTTAGGAAGTGTATATACAACCATAATTTGTGACTCAATAGCTAGATATAAAAGACTTGCAGGTGAAGATGTTATTTTCATCACTGGTGTTGATGAACATGGTTTGAAAATACAAAGAACAGCTAATGAAAAGGGTATTGAACCAAAAACACATTGTGATAAAATCTCAGAAGTCTTTAATAATAATTGGAAAGATTGGAATATATCCTTTGACCAATTCATAAGAACAAGCTCAAAGAATCATGAATTTGTTGTTAATGAATTTTATGAAAGAGTAAAAGCATCAGATGATATCTATATGGGAGTTCAAAAAGGTTGGTATTGTGTCGGTTGTGAAGAATTTAAAGATAATCCAGAAAACTCATCAACATACAAGTGTCCAATACATCAAAAAAATCTAGAATGGAAAAATGAAGAGAATCTCTTTTTTAGGCTTTCAAAATATCAAAAAGAAATCGAGAAATTAATCAACGAACCTTCTTTTATAGAACCAATAGAAAGAAAGAATGAAATTATAAATTTTGTTTCTAGAGGTTTAAAGGATTTTTCAATTTCAAGAACAAATGTTACATGGGGAATTCCAGTCCCTGGTTACGATAACCATACATTTTATGTGTGGTTTGATGCTTTACTTGGATATGTAAGTGCCATTAGTTCTGATGCGACAGAACATTCGTTGGAAAAATCAATTAATGGAGGATGGCCAGCTGATGTTCATTTAATTGGTAAGGATATTCTGAGATTCCATGCTGTATATTGGCCTGCAATGCTCATTTCTGCCAAAATGAAAGTTCCTAAAAAGGTTTTTGGGCACGGGTTTCTTACCAGAGAGGGGCAAAAAATGGGTAAAAGCTTAGGAAATGTACTCGATCCTGATTTATTGCTTTCAAAATATGGAAATGATCCTGTAAGGTGGTATCTCATTAAAGACATATCACTAGGAAATGATGGAAATTTTCAAGATAAAAGATTTGTTGACATCATCAATAATGACTTAGCTAATACAATTGGTAATTTATTAAATAGAACATCATCAATGTCTAGAAAATGGTTTGATAATAAAGTGCCAAGTAATGAAAAAATTTTAAGTGAAAATAAATTAGAGAACTTCGCCAAAATTGCTGTTGAGAACTATATTTATAACTTTGATAACTACAAATTAGATTTAGCAGCTAATGAAGTACTTAGCCTAGCAATTAATACAAATTTGTATTTGAATGATAATCAGCCATGGCTGCTAATAAAAGAGAAAGATAATCTACCTCTAGTTAAAGAAATTATTTATAACGTTTTAGAAAGTACCCGAATAATAGGATTATTATTACTACCTTTATTGCCCGAATTATCTACAAAAATTAATGAACAACTTGGCTCTATATATAGAGAGGAAATTCCTTGGAAAAAACAATTAATTTGGGGATTATTAGTTAGCAACACAAGTCTTCCTAAACCCACTCCAATCATAAATAAACTTGAGTATGAGCAACAACTATAGATTAATAATTTTTCTTCCATTATTTATGCTTGGTTGCACCCCAAATGTAATTGATGAAAATAAAGTTATACAAAAAATAGACAGTTTAGATATGACTATTTTCTCTAAAAGTGGAGATAAAATATATTCTATTACCAGTCCAAATTCAAGTTATGACAATATTGAATTAAAATTCAAATTAAAAAAACCTATTATTAATATTCTTAATGGGAAAGAAACTAAATTTATAATTAGTTCAGAAGAGTCTACATTATCAGACAATAATAAACTCTTGAAATTGAGAGGGAATGTTAAATTAAAAACTTTAAAAAAAAATGAGGAAATTTTAAATGCTGATAATTTTATTTGGAATATAGAAAATACTAATTATGTATTAGAGGGAAATATTAGATTTGAAAATCAAAATATCATCTTAAATTCAGGAAAAGCCATATTGGGTTCAGATAACATAATTGAATTTTTCAATCCAGTAAAATATATAATTAAAGATGAAAATAACGAAAATAAATATGAAATAAACTCAGAAAATGCTTTCTATAATTTAAATACTGAATCAGTAAGCTTTGAAGCAAAAGATAAAAGAGTTAAATCAACAATATATTTTTAAATTTTATTTTTTGAGAAAATATTATTAATTTTTTTGGACCAGTTATTAATCCATTTTTCATCAGACTTCGTAAAACACTTAGCACTCCAACCTCCAATCAATATAAAAGCCTTTTTATTTATAGGTACAACTAAAATAGATGGAATGTCAGCACAAAAATTAAAAAATTCATCTCTTCCAGGATAAAATTTAGTGTTTGCCAATGATATTAATTTCATATCTTTAATAGATCTCAGACAAGTTTCCCCAGGTATAAAATCATTACTTGAAGTGATACCCCTCCTCAATATATTAACGCCATCATTGTGGATTAATATTGCTGCTGCCGCTGTAGAAGTTAATATCGCTTCAGAACCCCATGCAAGTTCATCAATAACTTCATCCGGCATGTTTCTATCGAAGAGAAACTTATTTTCTCCTTTTAAAACAGCTTTCTCACCAGCAATGGGTTGGAATTGTTTAAATAAAAAACCTATCAAAATAATAATTAACGAAGCTATTGCAGCTAACACTTGTGCTCTTTCAAGCTCAGGAGTGATTGTTTCTATTGAAATGAAATTTGCTATCTGAAAAATAAAGAGTATTGCACCGACTGATATTAATGATTTACCATTGAATCCCATATTTAAAATATGTTATTTCTAATTAAATTATGCAAATATTATATTGTTTAGTACATTTAAAATTACTCAAACATAAGGTTTTTAATATATAATTAATCAAAACTTCTTAAAATGAACCTAAACATCAATAAATATATACTTACCCTTATCTTTACTGGCTTTATTTTTATTCTTATCCCTTCAAATACATACGCAAATGAAATTAGTAGCATAAACAAATATTTTGCTATTACTCAACAGAAGACTGTCATAAATTACGAAAAGAGTCAGCCCTCATCTATCGACAACCCTGTAGTAGATCCAAATTTTAACACTATGAGGTCAAAAGATACTGAGAGCTCAACTGCTACTTATATAGTTATAGGTTTGTTAATTGCTGCCACAATTATTCCTTTAGCAACATGGTGGTATTTCTCTAAATAATAGAGAATTTATGAATGCCAATGCATCAAGTATTAATGAATATTCATCTCATATAGTTTTTATTACAGGTGGAACCAAAAGTGGCAAAAGTGAATTTGCAGAGTATCTCGCAAAGAAGTTAAATAAGTTGTCATATGTTGCTTTATCTGAAAACAATTTGGATGATAAAGAATGGCAAGATAAAATTAATTTACATCGAAAAAGAAGGCCAAAAGATTGGAAATTAATAGAAACTACAGATCTAATAAATACATTAAGGAAAGAAGAAGGTCCATTATTAATAGATTCGATTGGCGGATTCGTAATGAAAAGTATTGGAAAGGAACAAAATGAATGGTCAACAAAAATGAATTCACTTATAAGTCTCTTAATTAGAAGAAAAAGCATAACAATTATTGTTGGAGAACAAGTGGGTTGGAGTCTGGTCTCTGAATATAAAATTGGTAATACTTATATTGAAAGAATCGGCGAACTTCAAAAGAGAATAACCAAAATATCTAAAGATAATTGGCTTGCTATAAACGGCAGAGCAATCAAAATAGATGAAATAAGTATTGAAATACCTACTTAAAATTGGAAGTCGCTCTTTTTGAACCTAGAATCCCTCAAAATACTGGTAATATTGCCAGATCATGTGCTGCATTTAATATAGCTTTAAATCTTATAAAGCCTTTGGGTTTTAAGCTAGAAGATAAATATTTAAAAAGAGCAGGATTAGACTATTGGCCTCTAGTTACTGTTAATCAGTATGAGAATTTTGAAAAATTTTTAGCAGCAAAATCAACAAAAAGAATAATTTCTTTTAGTAAAAAAAATGGATTATATTTGAAGGATTTCAAATTTAAGCAAGATGATATTTTGCTATTTGGGAGAGAAGATTCAGGATTACCCGATTCCATTATTGATAAAAGCGACTTTTTAATATCAATATTTATGCCGAATATACAGACTAGAAACAATGATCAGAAAGGTGTCAGAAGCCTAAACCTTTCTGTAGCATGCGGAATTGCTATATATGAGGCACACAAACAAATAAATTTTCAAAATGGCAATTAAGTACAACCAATGCCTTACAATATTCCCATGTCTCGGTAGCTCAGCTGGTTAGAGCGGCGGATTCATAGCCCGCAGGTCGCGTGTTCAAGTCACGCTCGAGACATTTTCAATACTTTTAAATTGAAGAACATTGGTGAAATTTTAATTTAATTAAACTATTAAAGACAATAATGTTTAATTCACTCGGCACAGTCTTAGATCCAAAAAAATCTAAAGCAAAATATCCAGAAGCAAGAGTTATAGTTCTTGATGACAATTTTAATACTTTTCAGCATGTCGCAAATTGTCTTCTAACAATAATCCCAAGCATGAGTGAACAAAGAGCGTGGGATCTAACCATTAAAGTTGACAAGAAGGGATCTGCAGAGGTGTGGAGGGGTAATCTTGAACAGGCAGAGCTATATCATGAGCAACTATTCAGCAAAGGATTAACAATGGCTCCAATTGAGAAAACATAAATTAAGTAAGATTGACAGAAAGTTTTTGGCTTATAAATTCTAATCGTTCAAGGGTTAAAAGGTTTTCAAAGAATAATCAAAATAAAGATAAATTTTTTGAATATATGTTTATTGACTCTGGAAGAATACTTGGTGTTTTAGGAAAAGAACCACCTCTTATGACAACCAGAGAAGAACTTAATGTTGATAAAGCTAGAGATGAATGGAGAAAGTTAATCGCTCAAGGTTGGAGGAGAACCAAACCAGTTTGGGAAGACTATTAATATCCAATATTGTTATTAGGATTAGTTATATAAATTATAAGATTTAGGACGTAGTTAGCGGGCAAATTTAGTGGCTTCAAAAGTAACAAAGCCATTCCTTGAGTCACATTAAATTCTTTATTTTTCATAAAAAATAAAAGTCACAATTTAATTATAAAAAGTCTGTCAAATACAAACTAAAAATACTAAAAAAAAGTTATGTAAGCACTCATTGAATAGGGATTTTCAGGATATCTAATATCTAAAACACATTTTAAAAAATTATAGATTTAGGGTTACTTGTTATTTTTTTTAAACAAAAAATCCACGTTATAATTTAATAATACCTATTTTTTAATACATAATAAATAATCAATGAAGTATCTCATCTCAAGCAAAAGATCAAGAGCTTTGTTTGGTAATGGAATAGTTGCTGTAAGTATTGGATTAATATCAAAAAAAGTAATTAACTATCCAGCTGGAGGATGTATGAAAGGTACTCAAGAAATAACCTTTAATATCTAGCCATTAATCATCTTACATTTTCCTTAATTCTTAAATCCAGTCAACTTTGATAACTCTTTTAGTGAAAGTACACCTAAAATAAGTTTTCCATTTATTTCCCATGTAGGAAACCCTTTAATTTTTTTATCAATGCATAATTGAGTTTGACTGTTTATGCCATCTCTTGCACATTCAACTACATTAAGTTCTCTATAAGCTTGCTTACCAAATAATTCACTTTGATTAAGGCAATTAGGACACCAATATGCTGAATATTTAACTACACCATTATCCTTAAGGTATTTTGCTAACTCGATTGATTTCCTAGTGCTTTCTGAGGTAACTATAAGTTCTTTCTGATTATTTAAGTGGAAGCTATTTACAACACCTGGTAAAGTAATCAAAACTAAAAGTGGGATTAATAGGCGTTTCATTTATTAACTACTTTTCCTCCATATTTTCTAACAATCTTATCAAGCAAAATTCGTATATCTTTATTTTTAAGTTTCTCTATTTGCTGAAGATTTTCAATAAGATCACATATTTGATCCTGTGTATCTTCATTTAATTCACTTACTGCCATTTATATTTAAAGTTTTTACAATTTAATTTTAAATCAAAAGTTAATTTACATACTTATTGTATTTATATTTTTTTATTGCTATTTTTTTAAAGCGGGCTAAGGTTCATATCTCCACGAGGATTTAGTCCGCTGAATTTTTAAAGATTCAAATTTATTTAGGATCTTTCTTTAAGAAGTTGATTAGCAATACTCAAAAATATTTATCTCTGCTTAATTTCTAAATTCCATTGAAAAGCATTCTCATATAAAAATTAATAGTGTGACACTATTTAATCAATAATGTTGTTATTTCGCTTCATAACTTTCTTAAAATACTTAAACTCAATAAATTCATGCATCATTTTGATATTGTCGGTTAATACTTTTTTATTAACTAAATATTCGTCCACATTAAGTGAGGATCTATTATTTTCAGAAAACGTTTCGTGATCAAAAGAAAAGTTTATAAAATCCCCTTTAACATTTTGATTTTGACAATAAGATTCACTTAACACACCTCGAGACCTCAACGCTTCCTCAACCAATAAACCTGTGACTTTTGACTGACTAAACTCATTAGCTGTGCACAATTTTTCAATAATTTCATGCACTTCTTCACTTGGCAAAAAACCAATTCTTTTCCTCGGAGAGGGCATAATAAAAAAAAATTAGTGTCACACTTGCACATTATAAGTGTTGCACTATATTTGATTTAAGTCAACTAATTTTGCTATGCATATTTTATTATTTCCTGTCGGATTTATTCTTTGGTATCTAGCTTATGAAGCAAAACCTATCATTAATGATGAAGTAACGCTTAATTGGGAAGAAAAAAATACAATTAAAAGAAATAAACTTTTAAATATAATCAAAGAAAGCTTTTAAAATTTTCTGTTAATCGATTTTGACCATTCCTTGTGCTTATTATCTAGATCTGAGATTAACTGTTTTTGATAAGTAAATTTGAGTTGATTTTCGTTAAGTGATTTTTTTGTGATAATCATCTCTTTAGAGAAAAAATAAGGAGTATTAGAACTACTAATTTTTTTTTTGACTTCCATATCAATGAATTCATCTATTTTTTTTATATGACTTAAAAGGTTATAGTCTCAATATTTTTATATTCTTTTTATATTTCCTTCATATGTGTTTTTAGCACGTTTGTAAAAAATATTATTTTATTAAATAATAAAGGCTATATTTAAACAAAATATATGTTTTATCATGAATCTAAAGGAGAGAGGGATTACTGTTGGAGATTTACTTATTATATTAATAATAATAATTACATCTACAATATTAATTAAATCATTTAGCAAGGATAAGAAAACTACACTTAATTTTAGTAACCAAGAGCAAGTTTCTTATAAGAAAAATTACTATCAAAAATTAGTTTGAATAGCTTATACAAATTATTTATAAAACTCTTAATTAATTCAATTAACTATTAAGTATCTCTTATGTAAATTTCAAGAATTAATAATTATTAAACAATGAGTTTATATATCTTAAAAATTTTGATGAAATGATTTAGAACTTTCCCATTTCAAGTTATCCTTTAAATCATTGATATCATTTGATATAGAAACTAAATTAACCATTTGTAGAATTTGACTTTTATTTAGCCTATTAATAACAATAAGTTTATTAAGCATTTCTAACACAGACTTATCATTAATATTCATTGTTTGTATAAAAAACTATGATCCTTCAATTCAAATACTTTATCTTATAATTTTGAAAATTTCATTGTATATTTTAAGCTAGAAAAAAAATATTTATAAAATCATCAAAAATAAAACTTTTTCTTATAAGAAAATAACCTAAGCTCACTTTCTTATAAATTCGTTTATTGTAAAAAGAAAAAAAAATGAAAAAAAACTCCAAGAAAGAATACCTTAATAGAGATGAAGTTAATGAAATGATTGAATCAGCTTTAAGGAGACATAATAGAAGATCTACAATAATATCAAGCGTACTAGGCTGGATTCTAATAGGAGGTTATTCGTTTGGACTTTTTCAAGCAGTTCAAAATGTCTAATTAATCTTTTCTTTAATTTAGAACTTGCTAGATGATAAATTAATATAAGACTAAGTATCTATTATGAGGGAATATATTGAGGCAAATCTTACAGTAATTAGAAAATATTTAAAAAAACGAAAGCAATATACATCAAAATTAAATAATGCTTCGATAATGGAAGAATTTAAAGAATGGAGCAAGGATCCATTACCCGAGACAGAATCAATTTGGACTTTACCTGACTTAACGAGAAATGAAAGACTTAAAAATTTTTGCCGCTCAATTAAGAAGGAAATAGGATAAGTTTTTAACTACCTAGTTGTATATGATTTACCTTTAAGTAAAAATAACCCGCAAACCCAACTATATTCAAAATTACAACGAAAATCCAAGCTCCAATTGGCTGATTAGAATCAAATTTTTTTATTTTAACTTTTTCCTTTAGTCTTTCAATATATTTAGTCATAATTAAAAATATTAAAAAGAATATTTCTAATTATAGAGAGTTAAATTTTAAGGAATCTTAAATAAAATAAAATTTCTTTTAATTCGAATTTTTATTATCAAGCCTGTTAATGGGATATTTAATTAACTCCTTTTTGAGATTTTTTAAAAGCTTATTATGATTCAAAATTGTAAATTTCCTAGTAAAGGGGTAGTGCCATTTCATTGAATTAAAAAAAAACTTGCTAATTCATTATTTATAAAATTATAATACTTATTACGGTCAATCAGACCATACATAATTTAAATAAGGACAAATTTTTTCATGAGCTTAAGAGTTGGCCAAGAAGCACCAGACTTTAGTGCTACAGCAGTATACGATCAAGAGTTTAAGGAGATTACACTTTCAGGTCTAAGAGGTAAATGGGTTGTTCTATTCTTTTACCCGCTAGATTTTACATTTGTATGTCCAACTGAAATCACTGCATTTAGCGATAGATACCAAGATTTCTCGGAACTTAATACGGAAATACTTGGGGTATCAGTTGATAGCAAACACTGTCATTTAGCTTGGATACAAACCCCAAGAAATGAAGGTGGTATAGGTGATATTAACTATCCGTTAGTTTCTGACTTAAAAAGAGAAATTTGCCAGGCATACAATGTTCTAAATGATGATGGAGAGGCTGATAGAGGTTTATTTCTTATCAATCCCGAAGGAGTAGTTATGCATACGACTGTTAACAAGGCTCCTGTAGGTAGAAATGTTGATGAAACGCTAAGAATTCTTCAAGGTTATCAATACGTTGCGGCAAACCCCGATGAAGTATGCCCAGCAAACTGGACACCCGGGGAGAAAACAATGTTAGAAGACCCCAAAGGTAGTAAGGAATATTTTTCTGCGCTATAGATGAATTAGAAACATTTAAGTAAGTATTGAGTAGTAAATAATTATAAATAAATAAAAAACAAGCATATTCAAAAAGGGGATTACATCCCCTTTTTGAGGTTTGGACACCATCCAATCGCTCAAATTAGTTTTATATGATAGGAAAGACCACGTATAAAAAGAAATTTCTATGGCGACTAGGATAAAAAGATTAATTAAATTTAAGTCATTTAAACCAAAATATCTATAAATATGAAACTGATCATCAATACTAATATTATTAATTTGAACATGCCAAAGATAGAGAGAAATCAAAATAAAATTTACCAATATTATTTTTTTTAACAGAAACTTAGATTTCTTAAAAATTAATAGGATAGAAATTAAAAATATTAAAAAACATAACTCTGTAATATCCAGTTTTGGTAGAGTAATTCCTTCAAGAAATAAATTAAATATAAGATCAAAATTTATAAATATATAATCAGCTATTAGGTAAGAGAGAAATATTAAATTTATTGCTACTAAGAATAATAATCTTTTTCCTTTAATTATTTTTATACTATGGATTTTATCCTCAGTAAAATTAAAGTATGTATAGTTTTTTAGAGAGTTTACATACACCAAAGATGGACATATTGCACCGCTCAAATAGTAAAGGGTTGAATAAAAGGTAATATCATTAATATTGAGTGAATACAAATTAAACCATTGTTTTTGTACAAAAGGAAAAATAAGTAAAAATGAAAGTGTAACTAATAACTTCGTCGTATTGTTTTTAATTATCAAGAAAATATTTTTTTTAATTTAAAGCAATTAAATCAAACTTTCAACAATTTAGAAGTTGTTAATTTAAAAACTTTTTTATCTATAGTTTCTTGATTTAAAAGTATATCAACTAATTTATCTAGTAAGACTCTATTTTTTTTCAAAATTTTTATTGAATTATTTAATGAAATTTTAGAAATATTTATGATTTCATTATCAATTCTAGAACTGGTATTTTCTGCTATAAGAGGCTTTCTTCTAAATAATCCATCTCCTAAATACATTGCATTATTATCAGAATCCATTGAAATTGGGCCAATAATTGAAAATCCATATTTTGTAACCATTTCTCTTACGATATTTGTCGCATAAGAGATCTCATTTATGGAGCATTGTGTAATTTCACCTTCACCAAAAACTATCGTTTCTGCTGCTCTTCCAGCTAGAGCAATTTCAATTTTTGAAAATAATAATTTTTTTGAAATCAATCCACTAGAAATTACATCTTCGTCAGGGCATATTTTTGTATATCCTCCTATAGATCCAGATCTAGGTAAAATCGTAATTTTATCAACTGATTCAATTCCATTTCTCACAGCAGATACAATTGCTCTACCTACTTCGTTATAAGCAATAATTTTTTTCATATTTGGAGAAGTTATTAATGAGCTTCTCAGGCCAATAGTAATTTTATCAAGAGCATTTTCTATATGAAGATCACTGATAAATTTAGATTCGTCTCTTGCACAGTGAATAGCACTCTCGTTCATCAAGTTTGCAAGATCTGCTCCCGAAAATCCAACTGTTCTAGAAGCCCAATATCCTAAGTCAACTTCGCTTGAAAGTGGTTTGGAAAGTGAGTGAACTGAAAGAATTTTTTTTCTTCCATCTAAATCTGGAAGCATTACTTCAATTTTCCTATCAAATCTACCTGGTCTTAATAATGCTGCATCCAAAATATCTGGTCTATTTGTTGCTGCTAAAACAATAATCCCAGAATTATCAGCAAAACCATCTAATTCAGTTAGAAGCTGATTGAGGGTTTGTTCCCTTTCATCATTTCCACCTCCGATCCCAGACCCTCTTTGCCTACCAATGGAATCAATTTCATCAATGAAAATTATACAAGGAGATTTTTCCTTAGCCTTAGAGAACAGATCACGAACTCGGCTTGCTCCAACACCAACAAAAAGTTCTACAAATTCTGATGCCGATATCGAGAGAAAAGGCACTCCTGATTCACCAGCAATTGCTTTAGCTAATAATGTTTTACCTGTTCCTGGTGGACCAATTAGAAGAACTCCCTTAGGAACTTTTGCTCCAAGATTTTCAAATTTCTTTGGTTCTTTCAAAAATGTTATTACCTCTTTTAATTCCTCAGCGGCTTCAGGGACGCCAGCTACATCATCGAATCTCGTTTCTACATCATCAATAGTTACAAATTTAGCTTGATTTTTGGTAAAACCAAAAGCTCTGGAAGCCAATTTTGATGTACTCCTCAAGATTAAGACTATAGCTAATATGAAAATCAGGAAAAGACTTATTGAAGCAAATGAATTAGCAGCTGAGGTTTCCTTTCTACTATTGTTAATAGTTAGATCTACCTTATTTTCAGTAGCCTTTTCAAGGATTAATTGATCGTTGTAAAGGATAGGTATTTTAAATTTATTCCCATTTTTATACAGAACATCAATTTCTCTCTGCCTTGGATAGAAAAATATTGATTCTATTTTCCCCGTCTCTATATCTTCTAGAAGATCCGAATAACTTGATTTAGAATCTGAATATGAGAATTTTGATCTAAACACTAATCTTTATAAGTTATTAATAAAGCATATATGCTTATTTAAAAAATTGACGTATATAAACAAAATATACTCAAAAGTTTTGGAGATAACCAGTTAAAGGTTATATTATTATATGGAAATAAATAAACAGAATGGCTGTACCAAAGAAGAAAAAATCCAAGAGCAAAAGGAACCAAAGGCACGCTGTTTGGAAAGGAAAAGCAGCAATAGCAGCTCAAAAAGCAATATCTTTAGGTAAATCAGTTCTAACTGGGAAAGCTCAAGGATTTGTTTATCCTATTGAAGAAGAAGAAGAAGAGTAGCTTTTAAGATCCTAATTTAAATGCTTCAAGTATAACGGCATAAATTGCACCGATTCTTAATTTATCAACTAAGGTCCATAGATAATAAAATTTTGAACTTGTGGCAGGTTTAATTCTTATAATAATTTCAATAAAAATAATAATTATTGGAACCATTATCAACTCATTTTTACCTTCAGATATAAATTTTGTAATAAAATTTGCGAACAGAAAATAACCTGTCAAAACAGAAATTAGACCAATAGATTTTGTTCTCCAAGTATCACTTAGAAAACCAAAAAATAAATTATTTAACTGGTAGGTAATTCTTGAAAAATTAGTTTTTTGCATTACTAAAAGACACTAAGTAATCACTTAGAAAGTTATAGTCAATATATGTTTTTTTTAGTTTAGGGCCTTTAATTACATTTGCCACATTATTCTGATCACCAAGACTGTCTAAAATACAATCTAATTTAATATTTTCCTCAAGAACAATTGGGATATTTGAAGGAACAAAAATTGTTGGCAAGTTAGCTGCCAAGGAGGATTTCAATCCTGGATTAGAGTCTTCAAAAACAATTGAGTTGTTTTTGTTTATACCACTTAATTGGATTGCCTTTAAATATGGTGATGGATTTGGTTTCTTTAATTCAACGTCTTCGCTTGAAATAATGAACTCAAAAGGGTTGAAGCCATTAAAAAGATAATCAACAAGTAGATTTACTTGAATTCTTGAACTTGAAGTAACAATAAATTGTCTTACTTTTTTTCTATGTAATTCATTTATTAATCTAAAAACACCAGTTTTTAAACTAACGCAATTTTTTTTTATAATTTCTAAATAATGAAACTGCTTTGTTTCATGAATTTTGAGAATTAAATCTTCTGAGAAATTATCATTATTAGATTTAGCGTAATAAGCAATCCTATTTTTGCCCCCATTTACCTTCAGAAGTTTTATATATGTATTAGTATCCCAATTCCAGTCAATACGAAGGTCATTAAAAGCATTATTAAAAGCAGGTAAATGAGCCTCTAATTCAGTATTTGCGATGGTACCATCTAAATCCCAATAAACACCCTTCAGATAAGTCACCAAAAAGAATTTCTTTTATTTACGGTAAAAAACAAGTGCAATTATTGCTGGTCCTGCTAACGCAACTACAGCCAAAGGAATAAGTGTTGCCATGATTAATGAATATGTTTTGTGATACTATTTTTACAAATAAATGATGAAACTGTACTGATACGTTACAAGATTGAATTAAATTATGAAATCATGGACTTGTATAGAAAATTGTGGAGCTTGTTGTAAATTCGACTTGAACGAAAGAAGCGATTTAGCTAACAAACTTAACAAAGAGGATATAGCTTTGATAAATTCGATGACGGCTAAAGACGGTTGGTGTAAAAACCTAGATAGAGAAAATAAAAAATGCTTAATTTATGAAACCAGACCACATTTTTGCCGTGTAAGTGAATTTTCAACTTCATTTAAAGGATATTTGAAATCTGGTGATAAATTTTTAATAGATTGCTGCAAGCAACATATTTCATCAAATTATGGATACCAAAGTAAAGAGATGAAAACTTTTAGAATTGCTGTTTCAGGAAAATGAATAGTAAATTAGAAAAAAAAGAAAACAATTTAGAAAAAAGTTTTTTTTCAATATTTATAACGACTTTTACGACAATTTTTATTGCTGAACTTGGCGATAAAACTCAGATAGCCACATTAATGCTTTCTGCAGAATCGGGCAGGCCAATAGTTGTTTTTTTGGGAAGTTCTCTAGCATTAATAAGCTCTAGCATAGTAGGAGTTCTTATTGGTAAATGGGTATCAAAAAAAATATCTCCTAGCAAATTTGCTTTATCTACTGGTACTTTAATGATATTGATAAGTATATTTTTAGCTTATGAAACATTCAAAAATTATTTATAAATGGTTTTAAGTTTATTACTATCAACATTTCTGACCGTTTTCATAGCTGAATTAGGTGACAAAACTCAACTAGCTACTTTAACTATAAGTGGCACTTCAAATAAACCATTAGCAGTTTTTCTAGGATCTTCTTCAGCACTTGTTTTTGCAAGTTTACTAGGAGCTTTAACAGGTGGTTCTATTTCAAGTTTTTTACCCGAAGTAGTTCTTAAGTCAATAGCGTCCATTACATTTTTCATCATTGGTATAAGGCTTTTTATCAACTCTTTCACCATCGAAATAGAAGAAAAAGAAGAGAAAGAAAATAATTAGTTTTAAGCTTGGATAATAAGGTGTAATAATGAAGTGTATACCCTTAAATTAATTTATAATTGCATATAGATTATGTTCACATCATCAACAATAATTGATAATCTTAATCAGTCAGAAGGTTTAGAATATAAAAAATTATGCAGATTATTAAAAATAACAAAGAAATCTGATAAGGATAAATTAGATATAGCTTTAACAGCTCTAGAAAAACTTGAAATAATTAATAAAAATGAAAATGATGAATATACTTGCATAAAGGATAATGATCATCTTGTCGCCAAAATAAGATGTAGTAGCAAAGGCTATTGCTTTGCTGTAAGAGGGAAAGACAAAGAAGATATCTACATTAAAGAAAATCTACTTAACTATGCATGGAATGGAGATAAAGTTTTAGTAAGGATAATAAAAGAGGGATATAGAAGAAGATCACCTGAAGGAATAGTTGATTGTATTCTTGAAAGATCAAATCAAATACTTCTTTCTAAAGTAGAAATAATAAACAATGATGTATATGCAATCCCAATAGACGATAGGATCCTTTCTAAAATTAAACTTCCAAAAGAAAATAAAAAATACACTTTCAATCCAGACAATAAGAATATAGTAAAAGTTGAAATTGATAGATTCCCCATAGGTCAAGAAGAGGGACTAGGTCATGTGATACAAGAACTAAAACTAAACAATAATGAAGACTATGATACAGACTTTGTTTTATCTAAAAGCAATATCGTTAAATCATATGATTTAAATCATATTGAATCAAAAAAAATAGAACAAAGGGAGAGGATAGACCTTACAGATAAAAACTCTTATTTATTCAAAAGTTGGAATTCTAATAATTCTCCAATGCTCCCAATGCTTCAAATAGAGCAGGGGAAAAATAAAAATACTAAATTATGGATACATACAAATAATCTTGCTGAAAGAGTAGATCTAAATAGTAAAAAATCTCTAGAAATATTATTCAAAGGCTTTGAATCATTGCCCTTATTAAATGATTGGCAAAACTACCTTGGTGAAGCCATAAGAAATGATTCTGAATTTAAATTTGGTGAAAAGAATGAAGCAATAAGCCTCTGTGTCAATTTAAATAGTGATAATGAAATAATTGATTGGTCATTTCATCTTACTTTAGTAAAGTGCACTCTTATTGTTGGAAGTGATCATACTAACGCGCTACTATCTAGGAAAAGCAAATCAAGAATAACCTCTCGGGTATTAAAACCTATAAAGGAATATGTCGACGATTTAGATAAAATACTAGAAATTTCATGTTCATTCAGAGAAAACCAACTTTTGGAGGGTAAGGTGGAAATTCCTGCGGCACTGAATAAGATTGAAGCACTAGAAGAATTTTTCATTCACAATCCAGCTGAATATTCAAAAGGATATTTTGAATCATTAAATAAAGAAGATTGCCAAACCTACCTTTCACCAATATTATATGAAGCTAATTTAATTTGGTTCAAACATTCAAATCAATATGGCTTAAAAAGTGCTGGATACATCTCAAATGGAATAGATAACGTAAATGCTAATGAAATTATCAAATATTCTGAATTTATTGATAATGATGTAGAGCTTAATGAAGATGGCAATTTGACATTTAGTCAAGTAATTAAATTATGTGACGACGATAATAAAAAAAGAATCATACATAAACTTCTAATTAGTGAATTTAAGGACAATGAAATAAGGTTGATATCTAAAGATCCTGATAATGATGAATCAGAAAAATTATTTATTTCTCCATGGACAATTCCTGGATTTGACTTCACAAATCTTATAAATCAGTACTGTATTTTTAATATGATAATAAACGGTAAGAAATCAAAGAAAAATAATATAAATGGAATCAATATATCTGAGAGTAATTCATTAGAATTAGTAAGTTGGGATATATTTAATTCATCAATTTCAAAAAATCTAGAAATATTATTTAACAAGTTTTTGATTGATAAACTTAATGAATTCAAGTACAAAGTTAACCAATATAAATCTAATATGATAAATATAAAAAAAGTAAGAAAAGCAGAAGAATTACTAGGTAATATTTATAGTGGTTTTATTTCATCAGTGCAAACATATGGTTTCTTTGTTGTGATATCAGAGCTAAATGTAGAGGGTTTAGTACACGTAAGTACTCTTAATAATGATTGGTATGAATACAGGTCAAGGCAAAACCTATTGATTGGAAGAAAATCTAAAAAATCATATAAAGTTGGAGATGCAATAGAAGTAAAAATAATAAAAGTCGATATTCTAAAATATCAAATTGATTTAGAATTAACATAAATAAATTTTCACAAAATATATTATGGAAATATTAACCAAAAAAATTTAAGATAACTTTTTATAATTATGTTTAAGAAAAAATATTTACTTTTAACTCTTTTTTTAATAATTATTTTTCAAATTTTATTATATACAAATAATAACCAGAAGACTTCATTTAGATACTTTAAATGGACCTTCAAAGAAGTAAGTATAGGTAAGTTAATCAGTATTTCGTTTTTTTCTGGTTTATTTGTAAGCACTTTATTAAATACAACAATTACTAGTACTAGTTTCAGAAAAAAAACTTTCGAAAATGTGGAAGATAATTTTGTATCTAACAATAATGAGGAAGAAATGGAACAAAACGTTGAGATGCCGCCACAAAGGGATATTAGAGAAACTCAACCAACAATTTCTGTTAATTACAGAGTAGTCAAAAATACTAAGGATAATAATTTTAAAAAAGATCAAAGTTATTCAAATCAAGATATTAAAGATGACTGGGATAATGCTGATAATGATTGGTAGAAAAATAAATTAATTAAAAAATGTTTTTTTAATTTATAATGTAATAAATAGTTTTTTTTATGGAAAAGGATTCAGACAAAAATAATGAAGTAAATAAAGAAATATCTGACAAAACTACTGAATCAAACTCTGAGGAAATAAAAAGACCTAAATCAGAAAAAGTTATCAATATGGATATAAATAATGGTGATTCTGCTACTAAAGTTGTTATAAAAAATGAAATTAATACTCCCGAAAAACCTATAACAAAACCAAAAAAAGAACTCCCAGTAGAGAAAAAGCCTTTCCAAGAATTTATTAACATACACCTAATTCCTTCACTTACTGAGGAAATTAATAAAAGAGGATTAGAAATAAACAATATTAACCTCACTAACACAAATAGACCTATTGCTGGAGATAAATGTTGGGTAATAAATTGTGAAATTAAAGATACATGTAACTTTTGGTTATCCTTTGAGAAGGATGACATTAGTTCATTAAAAAGTATTTCTTTATCAAAACCTAATCAAAAACCAAGTATTATTGAATCTTTTCTTATTGACGAAAAAAGAATTACCCTAAAATTAATTATTTCAAGAGTACTTCAAAGATTGAATGGGCAAAAGTTAATAGGAGTTAATTAGAAAAACAATAACACCAAGTTAACTTTTCCCTCGAAAATACAAATCATAGTAAATAATAGTATTAATAAACCGAATAAAAAATGGCTCAGTCAACTGTTGAATCAAAAAATAAAAAAGATATTAATAATGGAAAGATACCAGCAAAAGAAACAATTTTGTCTCCAAGATTCTATACAACAGACTTTGAGGCCATGGAAAATATGGATTTATCAATAAACGAGGAGGAATTGGAAGCTATATGTGAGGAATTTAGGAAAGATTACAATAGACATCATTTTGTAAGAAATAGTGAATTTGAAGGCGCTGCAGAAAAATTAAATCCTGAGACAAGAGAGCTTTTTGTTGATTTTCTCGAGGGGAGTTGTACTTCAGAATTTTCAGGTTTTTTACTTTATAAGGAACTTAGTAAGAGAATTAAAGTCAAAAACCCACTACTTGCTGAATGTTTTGCTCATATGGCCAGAGATGAAGCAAGACATGCAGGTTTTTTAAATAAATCAATGAGTGACTTTGGACTTCAGTTAGATTTAGGTTTTTTAACAGCCAATAAAGATTACACTTATTTCCCTCCAAGAAGTATTTTTTACGCTACTTATTTATCCGAAAAAATAGGTTATTGGAGATACATAGCAATTTATAGGCATCTCGAAAAGAACCCTGATAGCAAAATTTTTCCACTATTTAATTACTTTGAAAATTGGTGTCAGGATGAAAATAGACATGGGGATTTCTTTGACGCACTAATGAAAGCACAGCCACGTACTGTTAAATCTTTAAGCCAAAAAATTACCATTGGTGGCTCTACTTTTACACACCCATTATTTGACTACTTCCATAGGTTTAGATATTTTTTGAATAATCTTCCATTAACATCGAAGTTATGGTCTAGATTCTTTCTGTTAGCTGTATTTGCAACTATGTATGCAAGGGATTTGGGAATTAAAAAAGATTTCTATACTTCTCTAGGTTTAGATGCCAGAGATTACGACCAGTTTGTTATTAATAAAACAAATGAAACTGCAGCAAGAGTTTTCCCTGTAGTAATGGACGTTTATAATAAATCTTTTTATGGAAGATTAGATAAAATAGTCGAGAATAATATGGTTCTTTCCGATATTGCAAATAGTGATCAAATTAAAGTATCTAAAATTTTTAAAAAATTACCTAAATATTTATCAAACGGTTACCAGTTATTAAGACTATACTTATTAAAACCTCTTGATAGCAAAGATTTTCAACCTTCAATTAGATAATCTTTAATACAGAGAAGATTTATAGACTCATATGCTTTCGTCACAAATCAAATCAAATGAAATCGATTTTGGTAGTTGCAATAAAGATTTATTAGAAGAAATTATTTTCTACGGCATTGGACTTGGTGCTGATTTTGTAGAAATATTTATAGAGAATACTGACAACTCAAGTGTTTTAGCTGAAGAAGATTTTATTACAAGTGTAAGTCCATCATTTGGAAAGGGTGCTGGCATTAGAATCTTCAAGGGTAAAAAGGATGGATTTGTAAGTACAAATGATTTAACAAAGCATGGCTTGATGAGATCGGTATCTCAGGCTATTGAGATGTTAGACATAACAGATAACAAAAGAGAAGTATTTAGCGGTTTAAATAAACATAGGGACTATAGTTTATCCAAGAAAAAATGGATTAATGAAGTCCCATCTATTCATGAGATAAGTGAAAAACTATTAGTCAGCACAAAGTCTTTAAAAAGAAATAATAAAATAATAACTAGAAAAGGAAGTTACTCAAGAAATCTTCAAGAAGTAATTATAGCCTCCAGCGACGGAACCTATGTCTCAGATATTAGATTGCATCAAACAGTTGGACTCAACCTAATTGCAAGTGATGCCCAATATAGATCTAGTGGAAGTAGAAGATTTGGATCATCAGGTATGCCTAATGAATTTAGATTATGGGATCACGAAAAAGCAGCTAATGATGTGTTTGAAAGCTCAATGAACATGTTGTATGCAGATTATGTTGATGCGGGACAAATGCCTGTTGTATTAGCTAATAAATTTGGTGGCGTTATATTCCACGAAGCCTGCGGTCATTTACTTGAGACTACTCAAATAGAGAGAGGAACAACACCATTTGAGAATAAATTGAATGAAAAAATTGCACATGAATCCGTAACAGCAATAGATGAAGGGATTTCAGAAGGATCCTTTGGTTCATTATCAGTAGATGATGAAGGTATGGAGCCCGAAAAATCAGTTCTTATAAAAGATGGTATCTTAAAAAAATTTATATCAGACAGGGCAGGTGAATTAAGAACTGGCCATAAAAGAACAGGGAGTGGAAGAAGACAAAATTATTCTTTTGCTGCAGCTTCAAGAATGAGGAATACATATATAGCTAAAGGTGAGCACTCTAAAGAGGATTTAATCAATAGTATTAGTGATGGTCTTTACTGCAAATCAATGGGGGGTGGCAGTGTAGGTGCTACAGGACAATTTAATTTTGCGGTAGAAGAAGGATATCTTATCAAAAATGGAAAATTAACTAGTCCAGTAAAGGGAGCAACCTTGATTGGCGAGGCTAAAGAAGTTATGCCAAAAATATCAATGTGCGGAAACGACCTCGAATTAGCTCCTGGATTTTGCGGATCCATTAGTGGAAGTGTCAACGTAACTGTTGGTCAACCTCATATTAAGGTTGATTCAATCACTGTTGGCGGAAGATAGGATATGAATTCAAGAGAAATTACAACTCAAATCTCAAAAGCTGCAGATTTCCTAAATCTAAAAAAATGGGATTATGGTGCAAGCTTTTCTAATGATTATTCTGTGCAAGTAGATAAAGGTGAGGCTAAACAACTTAAGGCATCACAAAAGCAAATTTTAACTTTAAGAGTTTGGAACGAATCTAATTTAGTTGGTATAACAACAACTAGTGATATCAGTGTATCTGGTATTAAAAAGGCTCTAAATCAAGCGAATATCGCATCTGATTTTGGTAATAAGAATGAAATAACAGAATTCTCACCACTAGCCAAGGTTCCTATTGAAATTAAGGACGCAAAAAAAAGAAATCCTGTTGGAATTAAAAAATTACTTACGATTTTAAGAGAAGCAGAAATAAAACTATTAGAAAGCCATGAATCAATAAAATCTGTTCCGTATAATGGTCTATCTGAGAGTTTTTATGAGAGAGTTTATGCAAATAGTGATGGTGCCTTTCGTAGTTATACCAAAAGTCAAGCTGCACTTTATTTATATGCAAGAGCAGAAGAGAGAAATAAGAAACCTCGTAGCTCAGGTTCTGTAAAACTTGGATATGGAGTTGAAGATATAGATATAGAGTCGTGCATTAAAGACGCTTCTAATAAAACAATTTCTCATCTAAATTATTCATCAATTAAAACTGATAAATATTTAATATGTTTTTCCCCAGAATCTTTTTTGACGATCATTAATGCCTTTAGTTCAATGTTTAATGCTAGAAGCATTTTAGATGGAGTCAGCTTATCTAATAAAAATTCCATTGGAGAGAAGCTATCTACAGAAGCACTCAATATTTATGATGATGGTCTTCACGAAAAGAATATTTCTTCATCACCATTTGATGGAGAGGGAACTCCTACAAAAAGACTATGTTTAATAGACAAAGGAAGAATTAAAAATTTTATACATTCTGAATCAACTGCAAGAATATTTAAAACAAACCCTACTGGCCACGCTGGACTAGGGTCAAAAGTTTCAGTATCTCCTGATTGGATAGTAGTTGAAAAATCAAAGGAAAACTCTGATCTGAAATCATCATTAGAACACTCTACTTATGAGGGAGAATTTGTTTATATTGAAGAATTAAATGCAATCCATGCAGGTGTCAGAGCAAGTCAAGGTTCATTCTCTCTTCCATTTGATGGTTGGCTTTATAAAAACGGCAAAAAAATCTCAATAGAATCTGCAACTGTAGCAGGGGATATCAAATATCTTTTGAAAAATATAGTAAATATTGAATCAAGCCAGGAGGTAACAACAAGTGGGATTTCTCCGCATATATGGGTAGATGAATTATCAATAACTGGTGACGCGTGAGAATTATATTCTGGGGAACACCTGAATATTCAATTGAGAGCCTTGATATTTTAGTTAAATCTAAGCACGAGGTAATTGCAGTAGTTAGCCAACCGGATAAGAAGAGATCTAGAGGGAAAAATTTAACCCCCTCACCTGTTAAAAGCTTTGCCGAGCAAGAATCAATAAAAATTTATACTCCAGCAAAAATCAGAGACAATATAAATTTTATAAATGAACTTAAATCACTATCTTGTGATTTATTTATTGTTATAGCTTACGGGAAAATTTTACCAAAAGAGATATTGGAAATCCCAAAATTTGGTTGTTGGAACGCACATGCTTCATTACTTCCAAGATGGCGTGGTGCTGCCCCAATCCAATGGTCCCTTATCAAAGGCGATGAATTTACCGGTGTAGGAATTATGAAAATGAATGAGGGACTAGATACTGGAGACTTATTATTGGAAGAAAAAATTAAAATCGATAATGACGATAATTTAAATACACTATCGGAAAAACTTAGTATTTTATCTGCAAAATTATTTTTAAATGCTATATCACTTCTCGAAGAAAATATTAATAAAAATAAAAATTCTCAATTAACAAAACAAGATACCCTTGGAAGAAAAATTACTTACGCAAGAATGATTGAAAAATCAGACTTTAAAGTTGATTGGGGAAATGAGGCAATTAAAATTTCTCAAAAAATAAAAGCATTATACCCACGAGCAAATACAACTTTTAGAGGTAAGAACCTAAAAATACTTAAAATCAAAGTTTTGAATAGCGATGAAATTAAAAATGAAAAATACCTTTTCACGAGCAATTATTCAAGACCAGGTATTATTCTCGCTGTAATAGAAAATGATGGAATAATAATTTCAACTAAAACTGATCCGATTATTTTGTTAGAAGCAAAACTTGAAGGCAAAAACATTTCTAGCAAAAAGCAATTGATACAACAGTTAAAGCCGTCAGTAGGTGAATATCTCTCAGATTAAGTTTTAGATTCTTTTTTAGAGAATCCCCAAATGAAAGCTAAAAGAATCAAAAAATAAAAATAATAGTCTGGAAGAATAGATTCTTTAATTAACGTATTTAGTAATAGTTTAATCCCAACTATTAAGATAGCTACGTAACCTGCTGTTTCTAATCTAGAAAATAAATCTAGAAGTTTTAGAAAAATCCCTGATGTAAATCTTAAGGCCAATACTCCAATCACTGCTCCAAATATAATTAATATGTATTGATCGCTGATAGCTACTGCAGTAGTGATACTGTCTATGGAAAAAGCAAAATCAGTAATTGAAAGAAGCGCTACAACCCTTAAGAACTTAAAATTTTTTTTATTATTATTTGTCCCAGTTTCAGCGTTTTCTAAATCTGAATTTAAAAAAACATTAGAGAAGAATAAGTATATTAAATAAATACCTGCAAAAACTCTTATAAGAATAAACTTTAGAAGAACATTAGATAATATGATGAGAATAATTCTAAATAATAAAGATATCGTTATACCAATATTTAATGCTCTTGACCTTAATTCTGAACTGTTGAGGGATTTAGTAAGAGAAGCTAGTGCTACAGCATTATCTGCCGATAATAATAATTCTAGAGCAATTAATATTGGTAAAAGTGTAAAGATTTCGTACCAACTGTCTACCTGATCTAGTGTGGGTATAAAAGAATTTATTGCGGCTGAATCCATCAAATATTATTCACAATCAGTATAAAATCTAATATAATGTATCGGATATTTGTAATCAAGATTGATAACTATAAATGAGTTTAAATACTTTAGTTGATTATATTTCTAACTCACAAATTACTTCTGAATTAATAAAAAGAATATCAAAAAACAAAGAATTAAATATTATTGGTTCAAGTAGATATGCAAAATCAATAATCTTAGATAGCATCGCAAAAAAAGAGGGGAAAAATATATTATTAATTTGTCCTAATGTAGAAATTGCCTACAAATGGATTGGTTATTTTGAAAGTATAAATGATAAAGAAGTTTTATATTATCCTCCAATAGAACATTTACCATACGCATCGATTAATAAATCCAAAGAGATCGAATTTAGTCAGCTCACTGTTTTATCCAAATTAATCAAAAAAGAAAAAAATAAACCTAATATTGTTATATCTACAGAGAGATCACTACAACCTCATCTAATAAATAAAAACTTATTAATCGAAAACAACTTAGATTTACAAAAAGGGGTTCAAATCGAGATTCAAGAATTAGCAAATAAACTTACTTTGCTTGGTTATACAAAGGATAATGTAACTTCAATAGAAGGATTCTGGAGTAGGAGAGGGGAAATAATAGATATTTATCCTGTCAATAATGAGTTTCCTGTTAGATTAGAATTTTTTGATAATGTAATTGAGAAAATAAGAGAATATGATCCTCATACACAGAAAACATTAGAAAGTATCAATAACATTGAAATAATACAGGCTGGATTTGATTTGTTAATAAAAGATAAGTTAAATAATTTATCCAAGAACAATATTTTTAATTCAGAAGATATAAATAAAAATAATCTTGATCGTTATTTAGGAATAATTGAAAAACAACCCTCAAATTTAATAGATTTTATAAATAAGGAAACGTTTCTTGTAATTGATGAATTAGAAGATTGTAAAAAATTTGCAAATAATTGGTATCTAGATTCAGAAAGTAATTTTGATAATTGTGCGTATGAATTAAATAAGAACCTTAAAAATAATGACATTAATTTAGAGGCCAAACCTAATTTGCATTTTAAGTTTGACGAAATATTAAATTCACTTGGAAATTTTAATTTAATAAAATTTTACGAATTTGAATCTAAAATCAATATTGATAATAGGTTTCTATTAAGCGATAAAAGATTAAATTCATATTCTAAAAATATAGGAAAATTATCCAATGATATAAATAAAAACATAAAAAATAATGAAAAAGTATGGATTTTATCAGCACAGCCATTGAGAACTAGGACTCTACTTTTTGAGCACGAATGTAATACAAACATCCTAAACAATGCTTATGATATTGATGAAGCATTTAAGTCAATTAATAATTCAACTCCTTTAATTTTAAAAAATAAGAACAATTATGAAATCGAGGGTTTTTATCTTCCGATATGGAAAGTTGTCCTAATAACAGATAAAGAATTATTTTCTCAACAATCTCTTTTTAATAATGTATTTATAAGAAGAAAAAAGAGAAGTGTCAATTCAAATATAAATGTAAATAAGATTAGTCCTGGCGATTTTATAGTTCATAAAAATCATGGAATAGGAAAATTTCTTAAAATAGAAAAAATAAATATAACTGGGGATTCAAGAGATTATTTAGTCATTCAGTATCAGGATGGGAAGATAAGTGTTGCAGCTGATCAACTTGGCAGTGTCAACAGATATAGATCTAGCGGAAAAATAAAGCCAAAAATAAATAAATTAGGCGGGACAGAATGGGAAAGAATAAAAGATAAAAATAAGAAACAAATCAAAAAAGTTGCTGTCGATATTTTAAAACTTTATGCAAAGAGAGAAAAATTAAAGGGGTACATTTATCCAGAAGATGGTCCTTGGCAAAATGAATTAGAGGAATCATTCCCTTATCAACCAACACCTGATCAAATTACTGCTGTGGAAGAAATTAAATGTGATATGGAAAGCGATAAGCCAATGGACAGACTAGTTTGTGGAGATGTAGGATTTGGCAAAACAGAAGTCGCTGTTCGGGCTATTTTTAAGGCTATTACATCTGGTAAACAGGTAATATTACTAGCACCAACAACAATCCTAGCTCAGCAACATTGGAGAACAATAAACAATAGATTTTCACCTTACCCAATAAAAGTATCATTACTCAATAGATTCAAAACCGTTAATGAAAGAAAGGAAATCTATGCAGGTTTGAAAAATAACAAAATTGATTTAGTTGTAGCAACTCACCAAATTTTAGGTAAAGAAATAGAAATCAAAAACTTAGGACTACTTGTTATTGATGAAGAACAAAGATTTGGTGTAAGGCAAAAAGAGAAAATTAAAAAAATCAAAAACAACATAGACGTTTTAACTCTCTCGGCAACTCCAATTCCAAGAACTCTTTATATGAGCTTATCTGGACTAAGACAAATGAGCTTACTAAATACTCCTCCTCCATCAAGAAGATCAATAAAAACATATTTATCAGAAATAGATATGGATGTTATAAGAACTGCAATTAATCAAGAACTTGATAGGGGAGGTCAAATTTTTTATGTTCTTCCAAGAATTTCTGATATTGATCAAGCCGTAAACAAATTAACAAATATGTTTCCCAGTTTAAAATTTATTGTTGCTCATGGGCAAATGAACGAAACAGAGCTTGAAAATGCAATGATTGCTTTTAATAATGGAGAAGTAGATCTAATGATATGCACTACGATAATTGAAAGTGGATTAGACATTCCTAAAGTAAATACAATCATTATTGAAGATTCTCACAAATTTGGCCTTTCACAACTTTATCAACTTAGAGGAAGAGTTGGTAGAAGTGGTGTACAAGCACATGCTTGGTTATTTTATCCAAATATAAATAAAATTAATGACGCTGCAAAACAAAGATTGAGAGCGATAAAAGACTTTTCAGAACTAGGAAGTGGATACCAACTTGCAATGAAAGACATGGAAATAAGAGGTGTTGGTAGTTTACTAGGTGAAGAACAAAGTGGAAAGGTTAATGCTATTGGATATGATTTATATATAGAAATGCTCCATGAAGCTATTTCAGAAATCAGTGGCCAAGAAATACCTGAAGTCAAGGATACTCAAATAGATCTACCAATAAATGCATTTATACCTGCAACATGGATTTTAAACAGAGAAGAGAAGCTGGAGGCTTACAAATCTGCTACTGAATGTTCAAATAATGATGAATTAACAGAATTAGCTACAGATTGGGTGAATAGATATGGAAACTTACCCAAACCTGTTGAGTCTTTAATTATGATAATGAGACTAAAATTATTAGCTAAAAAATGTGGTTTTAATAAGATCAAGCTCAAAAAGCCAAACATCGTAATAGAGACAAAATTAAAAAATTCTACATTTAAAATTCTTAAAAATTCATTGGCAAGTAGTGTTCAAAATAAATTTAATTTTAATGAAGGCGAACAATTATCAATCATCACTATAAGGGGTTTAGGTGCAACTGAAATTCAAAATCAAATTGATCAACTAATGTTGTGGTTTGGATCTTTTGAAAGAGAAATAAGGAATTTCGATAAAGAACTTATTAAAAGAGAATAAATTATTAAATAATTATTTAAAATCCGCGGATTAGTTTGATTTCGGTTAGGTTTATAAAAATTTATTTATTTTATGGGTGAATATATAGACGTCGGAATCCAAACTTCGATTTTACCCTTATCAATTATTCTTTCATCAATTGTACTTGGCATATTCGCATTATTTGGAGAAGAAACAGAAAATGATGATGATGATTCGGATTCAGGAAGTGGTGGCCTAATGCAACCTATTTAATATTATTTATAAATAATTTGTTTTGACTTTCTCCTAGAGACTTTAAATAACCTATAAAAAGAACCTATCATTAAAATAAGAGCAGAAAAAGAGGAGACAAAAATAAAAATCACCAAAAATATTTGATAGAGATACGAAAAGAGATCAATTAATAATAAAAAAGATTTATTAAATGTAGAAGGTAGATTTTGTAACAGCATGTTTTTATTAGGTATTAAATAATTTATATAAACTAATAAAAGACTCAAGATAAACAAAAAGAAAGATTCAGTAAATAATCTACTTTTTGATTTTCTTCTTAATTTTAATTTTTTTTTAAAAATATATTTATCAGATTTAATATTCAAATTTGGGATGTTTAGATCTGCCATAAATCACAGCTCAAAGAATAAATTTGAATAACTCTGAAACGAAATTAACCCATAGTATCGTGTTTGTATTTAATATGCTAATTGCTCTTTAATCAGCATTTATTAGTTCTTTTTTTTCTATACTTTCAAAAGGATTGTAAAAATAAATAAAGGAAGAAGAGAGTAGAATTAAAGAACAAATTGCAATAAACGGTGGAATAAAGAAATTGGAAAATTTAAGTTTTTTATTCAATCCATTTCTTAATTTTCCAGGAAAGTTATTGGGTACATCAGGTTTTTTTATTATTACTTTAGGCGATTCATTTAACTGATCAAAACAATTTATTGTATCTGAAAGTAATGAATTCCCAATCTTTAAAATTAAAGGCTTAACATTTGGTTTAGAACTCTTAAGAACAATATTATGTATGTGAAGATTGTCGGCTTTTATATCAATTAATTTAGACTCAAATATTGGAATTTCGTTTTTTATTAAAAGATTTGAATAAATATAAAAAGCATTCATAATAGGTCCCAAATGCTCAATTTTACCTTCAATAAGTGGTTTATCAATTATGGTTAATTTCCATTGAGAAATTATAGATATTTGATCTTTATTTTCATTATTGGAATAATCTGGCAATCCGATTATTTCGAGATTTACTGAAGATTGATGAAATGACAATTTATTTTGCATGATATTAAAATTCGTATAAAAAATTCTTCAACTTTTGATAACCCTGATTTGAAATGCAAAATGATAAAGTAAGCAAAGATTTAATGATAATTTCATCATTTTCAGCTTTATTTAAAAGCTTCTTCACTCTCATACTATCCATATTAAATCTCTCTTTAATCAACTCAATAAATCTTTTATTAAAATCATTCCAAATAATTGAATTCTCTTCAAGATCTTCTTTAGATTTTAGTATCTCTCTGATATAAGGATATAAGTATTTAGACATTTCAACTGTAACTCTAATTAATGCATCGAATTCGTTTAATTTAATATTGTTGCCAACATAAGATTTTCTCAATGGATTATTGTTCCTTAATTTCCAAATAGTAACTTTATTTGGTATAACATTATTTAAATTAAGTTTATTTGATAAGGCGTAAATGGACTGTATGCCATTTAAATCAATAGTTTCTAATATTAATAAAAATAAATCAAGCTTCTCTATAGATTTTCTTGATACCTGTTTTCCTCTAGTTAAAACTGTAATTGTTCTTTATTAGAATATGTACTAATTATAACAGAATTATTAATCCATTTTTTGAAATAAAAATGAATATAACTTATCCAGTTCTTCAATAGTTAGCATTCCATAACTCCATAATAATATTGGTAGTGGAGTGTTATTTTTTATCGATAATTTTATAGCGAGTTCAATAGAAGACTCATCTAAACCTACTACATTTAATAAATAAACTATCATTTCTCTAGATACATAATTATTCATGAGTTCTATTTAATACTTGAATAAATTAGAGATTTAGTCATTTGATTGAGGACTAATTTTCTTATAAAAAGAAAATTATTTAAAAGTAAAAATGCAAATTTCCTTATTGGAAATAAAAAAAGATTTCTATTAGCAAAAATTGAGATCAATGAGTCAGTTATGAAAATAGTAACGATAATATCTAAAATCCTGCTTGAAACATATTTAAATTTAAATAAAAACAATTGCATTTTAGTGATAGCATTATTTTCATTAAAAATATCAAAAATAGTATTAACGTCTCTCCAACAAGTATTTAGACCCTGACCTCCAACAGGATGAAATGTATGAAATGCATCCCCTACAAAAACAAATTTTTTAAGATTTAAAACTGGTAAATTTAAAGATAATGAAACAGGAAAAATATTACATTCGCCAATTATTTGATCCAACTTAAATTCATCAGGCAAGATAGTTGATAAATTATCCATTAAAAAATTCTTATCAGAATTTAACCTTTCAATAGCCTTTAATGTATTGGAAGTCCAAATTACTTGATATAAGTTTTTTTCTAAAGGTAATAATGCAAGTGGGCCTTCTTTTCTAAAAATTTCATAAGCTCGCTTTTCGCAATGCCCTCTAAGAGAAACTTTAAAAGTTAAACAAGACTGGCTATAAGATTTTTTTATAACTATATAATTCAACAATTTTTTATCAAGTGAGTTTGCTCCTGTAGAAAAGAATTGATAATCAAATAATATTTTTTTACTTAACAATCTCTGTGGCGTTATAAAAAAAATATTTTCATAATTATCAATCTCCTGAAAAAAAACATTCATAAGATCTGAATGTTTAACTACCCAGCCAATATTTTCGGCAGAACTTATATCTTCATCTAAATCAAAAGTGGATAAGTTGGTCAAAGCAGAAGTTACGCTATCTGAAATAGAAAGGGTATCAAAGCCAAATAAAAATGGCTCTAATTTTTCCCAAAGTCTGAATTTAGATAAGATTTTTTTTGTTGAGTGAGTAATGGCATAAGTTTTATCTTTATAAATTAATCTATCTTTTGTTAATAAATCAGTTAAAAAAATATTGCAATCAAATTTTGAAAGTGCAATAGAAAGTAATAAACCTGTGGGACCCGATCCAACAATTTTAAAATTGAATTTATTTTTCATCAGATAATATAAATATCAACTATCTATTCAAATAAATATAACAAATTTCCTCAAATGCTGGTCTTAATAAATAGGGATACTCACCAACCCATAAGTTAATTTCAGGAAGCCAAGCATCGGTCAAATAAAAATCTCTGTCAAAATTACGGTTATCAGATGTTAATAAACATCTAATACTAGAACCCACTCTAATTTGACTGTGCTTATTTTCCATGGGAAAACTTAACTTTTCCAAATAACCATCTTCATCTTCTAATTCAAGTACTAACCAAGTCCTTTTGTTTTCAATAACTTCTAATCGTCCTTCTCTATTAGATTGTTCTCTTGAACTTTCAATCTTTTCTGTTTTATAGATGTCTGATACATAACCATCAAATATAGAAAAAAATTTATATTTTCTTAATTGCAAATTTTTTCTACTTGATTCAAGAATTGGTCCCCAGATGATATACAAAAAGAAGGCTACACAAAGCAATAACCAGAAGTTATTTGTTTGATCTCCCGTCGAACTAATGATTAATGAGATAAATCCACCAATTGAAGAAACTATTACTCTTTGAAGAATTTTTCTTGGATTACCCAAAGTGTACTTAAATTGAGTTCCGGTACCCACCGCAGGAATAAGTTTTGAAATTTGATTTGAATTAATTGGAATGAGCATTTTAAAAAATCAATTTTTCAAGTCCGTAAACTAAAGTTTCATAATTACCTATTTTTTTAATAGCTTGTAAAACACCTGGCATATATGCCTTTCGATCAATAGTGTCATGCTTAATTGTGTAAGTTTCACCAGGAGATCCCATAATTACTAACTGATGTGCTAATAATCCAGGTAATCGTACAGAATGTATGTTAATTCCTGAATCTCTGACCCCTCCTCGCACACCTTTCAATGACTCAGACTCTTTCACTAAACTCTGATTAAATTTCTTTGGATATTCTTCAATCATTTCTGCAGTTTTTATACAAGTCCCACTAGGGGAATCAGCTTTTTGATTATGATGCATCTCTATTAATTCAATATTGTCATAAAACTTTGCGGCTACAGATGCTGCCTGTTGAAGAAGAACCATTCCTACTGAAAAATTAGGAATTATTGCACAACCAACAGATGCCTTCTCAGCAAAAACAGACAAATCTTTTATTTGCGAAGGAGAAAGTCCTGTAGTTCCGATCACTGGTGAAATACCGTATGCGATAGCAGATCTAGTATTTTCATAAACAGAATCAGGATGAGTAAAATCTACCAGAACAGGTTTGATATTTTCATTTCTATAATTTTGACTAACAGAACATAAAGTTCCTTCAAAATCATTAGAAACAAAAACATCACAATTTTTTACCTTCAATAGTTCAGAAATATTTGAGCCATTATTTTTTTCATTTATGTCAATTGCTGCAACAAGTTCACAATCCGTAGAATTTAATACTGTATTCACAACTTCGCCACCCATTCTGCCTAAAGCTCCGGATACTAGTACTGGTATAGGTTTTTGAGAATTTTCAATCATTTTTGTAAAAAATTTTTTTTTAAAGGTTGTTACACGCTATTTATATTGCACACAATAACGTCTTTTCACTCGTAGGCTGGTAGAAATACTCAAAGAAAATCAATGTTTACGCAGGTCCGCTCAGCAAACCGCAGAGTATCTCCTGTTGAGGATAACAGACACAAAGTTGTAATAAAAGCAGTTTATGTTGTCCTTGAGCCACAATACCAAAATTCCTTAACGGAAGCTGCAAAGTCAATAAATAAGATGAATGGGCCAATAGGTATAGATCTTAGCGGCTATCTTATCGAAGAACTTAGAAATGAAAGTAATTTTGAAGATTTTAAGGAAGACATAGCTAAAGCAGATATTTTTGTTGCTTCATTAATCTTCATCGAAGACCTAGCTCAAAAAGTAGTTGATGCAGTATCCCCATACAAAGAAAAGCTTAAAGCCTCAATTATTTTTCCCTCTATGCCAGAGGTAATGAGATTAAATAAGTTAGGTTCATTTAGTATGGCTCAACTTGGTCAATCTAAAAGTATTATTGGAGATTTAATAAAAAAGAAAAAAGAATCTGATGGAGCAAGCTTCCAAGATTCAATGTTGAAGTTATTAAATACCCTACCTTCAATACTTAAATATTTACCAGTTGAAAAAGCTCAAGATGCAAGGACATTCATTCTCAGTTTTCAGTACTGGTTAGGAGGTACTACTGAGAACTTAAAAAACTTCTTGTTAATGATTTCTGAAAAATATGCGGTTTCAGAGAGCATAAAAGATCAAATCGAAGAATTCAAAATTCAAGACCCCGAAACCTTCCCGGATTTAGGAATTTGGCATCCTCTTGCGCCTTGCATGTTTGAAAGTCTTAAAGAATATCAAAATTGGGAGAATAATAGGAAAGATATAAATCCTAAAGATGACAAAACTCCAACAATAGGTTTAGTGCTTCAAAGAAGTCATATAGTTACAGGGGATGATGCTCATTACGTTGCCGTAATTCAGGAATTAGAATACAGAGGTGCGAGAGTACTTCCTATTTTCTGCGGGGGTCTAGATTTTTCTAAACCAGTTAATGAATTTTATTATGATTCAATAAATAAGGATAAACCTATAGTAGACGGAGTTGTATCTCTAACTGGATTTGCACTAGTTGGTGGACCAGCAAGACAAGACCATCCTAGAGCTATTGAAGCGCTTAAAAGACTAAACAGACCATATATGGTTGCACTTCCATTAGTCTTCCAAACCACTCAAGAATGGGAAGATAGTGATTTAGGTTTACACCCAGTACAGGTAGCACTTCAAATTGCAATTCCAGAGCTTGATGGTGCTATCGAACCTATTATTCTCTCAGGTCGTGATGATGCTACAGGTAAGGCTCATACACTCCAAGATCGAGTTGATGTAATAGCTGAAAGAGCGATAAAATGGTCAACTTTAAGGGTTAAGCAAAGAAAGGACAAAAAATTAGCTATTACTGTATTTAGTTTTCCACCAGACAAAGGAAATGTTGGTACTGCAGCATACTTAAATGTTTTTGGTTCAATTTATAGAGTTCTTCTTGAAATGAAATCGAAAGGTTATCAAATTGATGAACTTCCAAGTAATTCAAAAGAATTAATGGAAAAGGTAATTAACAACCCTGATGCTATGGATGGCTCTCCAGAGTTAAATATAGCTCATAAGATGTCAGTAAAAGAATATGAAGAGTTCACACCATATTCAAAAAGACTTGAAGAGAATTGGGGTAAACCTCCTGGAAACCTAAATAGTGACGGACAAAACCTTCTTATCTATGGTAAACATTTTGGAAATGTTTTTATAGGAGTTCAACCTACATTCGGTTATGAAGGTGATCCAATGAGGTTATTATACTCAAGAAGCGCCAGTCCTCATCACGGTTTTGCTGCTTACTATACGTATGTAGAAAAAATTTGGGGGGCTGATGCTGTTCTTCATTTTGGAACTCACGGCTCACTTGAATTTATGCCTGGAAAACAGATGGGCATGAGTGAAACTTGCTATCCGGATTCTCTCATTGGATCATTACCCAATTTGTATTACTATGCTGCGAATAATCCTTCTGAAGCAACAATTGCGAAGAGAAGAGGGTATGCTTCAACTATTAGTTATCTGACTCCTCCAGCCGAAAATGCAGGACTATACAAAGGACTTAAAGAACTAAGTGAACTCGTTGGTTCTTATCAACAATTAAGAGAAAATAGTAGGGGTATTCAAATTGTAAATGCAATAGTTGAGACTTCTAAACAATGCAACCTTGACAAAGATGTAGAGCTCCCTTCAAAAGACGTAGAAGAACTTTCAATAGATGAAAGAGATTTATTTGTTGGTAATGTCTATAAACAGTTGATGGAAATTGAAAGTAGATTATTGCCTTGCGGTCTTCATACTATTGGAGAAGCTCCAACAGCAGAAGAAGCTGTTGCGACACTTGTAAATATTGCATCTTTAGAGAGAGAACAAGAGGGATTAAGATCCCTTCCTGGATTACTAGCAGAATCCATGGATCTAACTATTGAACAAATTTATGATGGCAATAATAAAGGTGAACTTAAATTTGTAGAGTTAAATGAAAAAATCATAAAGACAGCAAGAGAATCGATTTTTGCGATGGTCAACTCTTTAAAAATTGTTGATGGCAGAGTTTATTTAGAAAAATCACTTCTTTCCAAACTTTTCGATTTACTTAAAGTTTTTGGTATAAATCTACCTACACCTTGGTTAAGAGTCTGCAGATTAAATGGATTTAATGAAGTTAATCAGAAGGAATTAAATAAATTATTTGATTACTTACTTTTCTGTCTGGAACAAGTCTGTGCAGACAAAGAAATGGATAGCCTCATTAAAGCACTAGATGGAAATTATGTTTTACCTGGACCAGGTGGAGATCCCATAAGAAATCCAGGTGTTTTGCCCAGTGGTAAAAATATCCATGCACTTGATCCTCAATCAATTCCAACTACGGCAGCAGTAGCTGCAGCAAAGTCTGTTGTAGACAAATTAATTGAAAGACAAAAAGAAGAGCAAGGAACCTGGCCTGAAACAATAGCTTGTGTTTTATGGGGTACTGATAATATCAAAACTTACGGAGAATCACTGGCACAAATATTATGGTTTGTAGGAGTAAAACCAAAACCTGATTCTGTTGGAAGAATAAACAAACTAGAATTAATCCCTTTAGAAGAATTAGGTAGGCCAAGAATAGATGTAGTTGTTAATTGTTCAGGAGTATTTAGAGATCTATTTATCAATCAAATGGCATTAATAGATCAGGCTGTCAAATTAGCTGCTGAAGCTGATGAACCGTTGGAATCTAACTTTGTAAGGAAACATTCAATAGAACAAGCAGAAAAAGAAGGCACCTCTATTAGAGAAGCTTCAGCGAGAGTATTCTCAAATGCAAGTGGAAGTTACAGTTCAAATGTCAATTTAGCAGTAGAAAATTCAACATGGGAGGAAGAAAATGAATTACAAGAAATGTATTTATCACGCAAAACATATGCTTTTAATGCCGATAATCCAGGTGAAATGAATCAAAAAAGAGAGGTATTTGAGTCAGTAATGAAAACAGCGGATGTTACATTTCAAAACCTTGATTCCTCGGAGATTTCATTAACAGATGTTAGTCATTATTTTGATTCAGATCCAACAAAATTGATAAAGACACTAAGAGATGACGGAAAAGAGCCAAGTAGCTACATAGCTGACACAACAACTTCTAATGCTCAAGTTAGAACACTTGGAGAAACTATCAGATTAGACTCAAGAACAAAACTCTTAAATCCTAAGTGGTATGAAGGTATGCTCAAATCTGGTTACGAAGGAGTCAGAGAACTTTCTAACAGATTAAACTACACCCTTGGTTGGAGTGCGACAAGTGGTCAAGTAGATAATTTTGTATATGAAGAAACTAATGAAACATTTATAAATGACGAGGAGATGAGGAAAAGATTAATGGATCTTAATCCTAATAGTTTCAGAAGAATTGTTGGAACTTTGCTAGAAGTCAATGGAAGGGGATATTGGGAAACTTCAGATGAAAATATAGAACAGTTGAAAGAACTATACCAAGAGGTAGAGGATAAAATCGAAGGAGTTAAAGAATAATTAATTCATTATTTTCTGTAGATTTTATCAGCTACTTTCAAGATTTGATAATTTAGTTTAACGTTGTGAACCCTCACAATCTCAATATTAAATTGAGAACAAAGACAACTTATTGCAAGGGTTCCTATATCCCTTTCTTTTGGATTTTTTTCATTCAAAATTTCTCCTATAAATCTTTTCCTAGATGCACCTATCAATATTGGCAAATTCCATTTTTTAAATACATCTAAGTTTCTCAAGATTTCCAAATTATGGATGATATCCTTTGAAAACCCAATTCCAGGATCAACTATTATATTTCTTTCAGATATATTTTTTTCTAAAGCATTCTTTATTAAATTATCAAGCGAGCACTTAACATCACTCAATACATTCTGATAATTAGAGAGTTGATTCATATTTTGACTATTACCACGACTATGAGTTATAACGAATGGACAGTTGAATTTTGATACAACATCCAAAATATTTATATCTCTTCTTCCTCCCGTGACATCATTTATCCAATTAGCACCATTTAAAAGAGCTTCGTAAGCTACTTCAGAATTAAAAGTATCAACAGAAATTAAAGCATTGGGATATTCAGATTTTATTAATTTCAGATATGGGATCAATCTTTTTATTTCTATACTAGATCCAACTTCTTCAGCCCCAGGTCTCGTACTTTGAGCACCAAGATCAATAACATCAACACCATTACTCAAGAAATGATTTACTTGCTCTAAAACTTTTTCTGAAGAGTTTAATTCACCACCATCACTAAATGAATCAGGAGTTAAATTAATAACTCCCATAATTGAAGTTTTTTGTCTCCAGCCTTTTGGCCATGGATTTTTCTTATTGATAATTTGCAATTCTCGCAAAACTAATTGGATCTAATGAAGCCCCTCCAACTAACACCCCATCGATATCACTCATTGACATAATTTCGTCAATATTATTTGGTTTAACAGATCCTCCATATTGAATAATTACATCATCAAAACCTATTAATTTACGGATCAAAGAACATATTTTATTAGCGTCTTCTGCCTCACACGTTTTACCAGTGCCAATAGCCCATATCGGTTCATAGGCAACAATTAAATTAGATGGATCTGTATTTTCTAATCCTTGTTCAACCTGTCTAGTAATAACTCTATCAGCTTCTCCTCTCTCCCTTTGTTCTAATGTTTCTCCAACACAAACTATTGGAGTAAGTCCACTAGATTGAGCAAAAACTGCTCTTTTATTTATTTGTTCATCACTTTCACTAAAATATTTTCTTGGTTCACTGTGTCCAACGATTGCATATGAGACACCGTGTTCAAGAAGCATTTTTGGAGATATTTCTGCAGTAAATGCTCCTTGATCTTCCCAATGAATATTTTGACTAGAAATATTTACATAATCAAAATTAGAATAATCAGAAAAGGTTGAAATAGCGGTAAAAGGAGGAGCAATAACAACTTTTCGATCATCTTTTATGTTTTTTATTAAAGGGATAAACTCTTCTAAATAGGATTTAGCTTCAGCACAAGTCATGTGCATTTTCCAATTACCAGCAATTACAGATTTTCTCAAAATACTATCTCCAAGAAAAATATATTAATACAAAGTGAGTTGAATAAGCTAACTATTCAAAAATTAATTCATTTTTTAGAAATATTACTTTATCTCCCTTGTTTAACTTCCTTCCTCTCCTAGTCTCAATTAAACCATTAACCTTAACAGAACCGGATTTAATAAAGATTTTTGCTTCGGCGCCAGAAGATACCAAATTTTTCCATTTTAAGAATTGATCCAATTTCATTGTTTTTTAAACCCAAAGATATTGATAAAGTAGGATAAGCAATTAAATATATAATATCTTGAGACTATTACCACCATTCAGACCATATTCAAATAGGTTTATAAAGGGTCTTATATGCATGCTTATTTATGTAGCTTGTTGGCCTTTATTAGCTTATTTAGCTGGAAACTTAATCCCAGCAATTGGGTCTGGTGATCTCTCAAAAGTTTCTAGCATAATTATTAAGTCTTTATTTGTATTTTTAGTTCAGAAAACTGCTCAATTTGGACAGGATGTATTCATAGCAAAACCATCATTAGAAATTAGTGAGGTGATGAGAGGAAATTTATTTAGCAGAATTCAAAAAATAAAGATGAAATCTGTTGAAAAGATTTCAGCCGGGGACATCACATATAGACTTACAGAAGATGCAGACAGAGTAAGCGAAGTTATTTATAAAACGGCACAGGATACTATTCCATGCACTTTACAGTTAATTGCAGTAGTAATCTATATGTTTTATTTAGATTGGTCACTAACATTATCAACTTTTATTTTAGCACCGTTGATTATTCTTTCAGTTAATAGTTTTGGAAGAAGAGTTTTATTCGCATCTGAGAAAAGTCAAGAATCAACAAGTAATTTAGCAGGATTAATAGGTGAATCTATAAATGGAATGTCGACTGTAAGAGCTTTTGCTGCAGAAAACTGGATTGAGAATAGATTTTATAAAAGATTAAGTGCAAATAAAAAGGCGAAATATAAAACATTAAAATTACTTGCATTTCAACATCCAGTTGTAGGATTTGTTGAAGCATTTGGAATATTAGCAATATTAGGTTTAGGAGCCGCAAGAATTAATCTAGGCCTCCTAACAAGTGAAGAATTTAGCAGTTTCTTTGCTGCAATTTTGATGCTTATTGATCCAATAAGCCATGTAAGTACAAATTTTAATGACTACAAACAGGCAGAAGCATCGATAAAAAGGTTAAAAAACATAAATCTAGAACCTATCGAAGACTATAAAGAAAACTTAATAAGGACATACAATATTATTGGAAAAATAAGTTTCAAAAAAGTTAATTTCGCTTACAAAAAAGACGATCAAGTACTTAAAAATATCAATTTAGAAATTAAAAGAGGGGAAGTCACAGCTTTCGTTGGAGCTTCTGGGGCTGGTAAAAGTACAATGTTGGCTTTAATATTAAAGTTTATAACTCCAGATAATGGAGACATTTTTATAGATGATAAAAATCTCAAAATATTAAATACAAAAGATATTAGAAAAAATATTGCATTAGTACAACAACAGCCTTTTTTGTTTTCAGGAACAATTTTTGATGTAATAAGAATGGGGAGAAATTTTACCAAAGAAGAAGTTATAGAATCAGCAAGAAAAGCAAATGCTCACAACTTCATACAAAAGCTTCCTGAGAAATATGAAACCAAGATAACTGAAAGAGGATCAAATTTCTCGGGAGGTCAGATCCAGAGAATAGCAATTGCAAGAGCGATACTTGGGAACCCATCAATTCTTCTTTTAGACGAGGCAACAAGTGCATTAGATGCAGAATCAGAATTTGAAGTTCAAGAAGGTCTTAATAGAGCAATGAAAGATAGAACAGTTATTGTAATTGCTCATAGATTAGCCACTACTCAAGAGGCAAATAAAATAGTTGTTTTCGATAAAGGTGAAATTATTGAAGTTGGGAAACATGTTGATTTAATCAAAAAACCTGGAATTTATAAAGAATTATGTGAAAAACAATTGATTAAAAAATTATAATTCTATTTTATTTATTAAAAAGTAAATCTATGAGCGAAAAATCAAACGATTCTGCAAATCCAGTTTTAACCTTTGAAGGCAAAAAATATTTAATAAATGAACTTTCTAATGAAATAAAAGAATCTTTAAAGATATTGCAAATAGCGGAAACACAACTAAAAATGCATCAAGATACTCTCAAATTACTTTCGATAAGTCGAAACTCTTTAGTTAATCAATTAAGAGAAAAACTAAAAAACTTAAAATAAAATTTTAATAATTATGGATTTCTTGTAGAGAGTAAGTATTAATTTTATTACATTGCAAAGCTTTGATCGCCTTAATGGCAGCCTTTGCTCCAGGAATAGTTGTAAAAGTTGGAATATTATATTCTAAAGCAGCACGTCTTAAATAAGCATCATCATGAAGAGCCTGTGATCCAATTGGAGTATTAATTATTAATTGAACAAGTCCCGAGCGAATTAGGTCTTCAATATTTGGTCTCCCTTCATGAACTTTTAGGACTTCTTCAACTTGAATTCCTAAATTCACCAAATACGCAGCTGTACCTTTTGTTGCGATTAATTTAAATCCTAAAATCAAAAGTTCTCTAGCAACTTCCTCAAGATTTTTTTTATCTAGGTCATTTGTAGACAAAAAAGCTACTCCTTCTGAAGGAACACCATTACCTGCTGCCAATTCCGACTTGGCATAAGCAATTCCAAAATCTTTAGCCAAACCCATTACTTCTCCAGTAGATCTCATTTCAGGCCCAAGTAATGTATCAGATCCAGGAAACCTTTTAAAAGGTAAAACGGCCTCTTTTACTGCCTGAAATTTTGGAGAAAATTCCTCTGTGAAATTAAGATCTTCTAATGTAAAACCTTGCATTAACTGAGTAGCTAATTTTGCAACTGGTTTACCTATCGCTTTTGAAACAAATGGAACTGTTCTAGATGCTCTTGGATTTGCTTCAAGAATAAATAATTTATTTTCCTTATTATTTGTATTTGTTACTGCAAATTGCAAATTAATTAAACCAACAACATTTAATCTTTGTGCAATTAATTTAGTCCAGTTCCTTACATTTTCAATTGTGGATTTTGAAAGAGAAATGGATGGTAAGCAACAAGCTGAATCTCCTGAATGAATTCCTGCAGGTTCAACATGTTCCATTAAGCCAGCAATTACAACCGATCCCTCTGAATCGCATAAAGCATCAACATCTATTTCAATTGCATTATTCAAATATTGATCAAGAAGGATTGGATGATCAGGCGATACCTTAACTGCTTCAGAGATGTATCTCGATAATTCATTCTCATCTTTAACAATTTCCATTGCCCTTCCACCTAAAACATAAGAAGGTCTCACAACTAAGGGGAATCCAATATTTTTTGCTACTATTTCTGCTTCTCTTTGATTACGTGCAATACCATTTAAAGGCTGTCTAATACTTAATTCTTCGAGAATTTTTGTAAATTCCTCTCTATCTTCTGCTAAATCGATAGATGTTGGAGAAGTTCCAAGAATTTTTGATCCAGTTTTAATCCCATCATTAGATTTAAGCCATTCAAATAAAGGTAATGATAATTTCAGTGGGGTTTGACCTCCAAATTGAACAATCAAACCATAAGGATTTTCAGCTTCTATTATGTTGAGCACATCCTCAAAAGTTACAGGCTCAAAATATAAAATATCGCTAGTATCATAATCTGTTGATACAGTTTCGGGGTTACTATTAACCATTATTGTTTTATGACCATTTGTAGAAGCTTGATATGATGCATGACAACAACAGTAATCAAATTCTATTCCCTGACCAATTCTGTTGGGGCCTCCTCCTAAAATCATAATTTTTTTTGATTTACTATTTTTTGAAATCTCGCTATCAAAAATTTGAGAATTAAGATTAATGAAAGATTCTTCGTAAGTTGAATAATGATAGGGAGTTGAGGATGAGAATTCTGCTGAACAAGTATCAACAGTTTTATAAATTGGAATTATATCAAGTTTTTTTCTATATCTTCTTACTTCAAAAAACTCAGAATTAGTTAACTTTGCTATCTGTTGATCTGAAAAGCCTAATTGCTTAGCATGTAACATTAAATCCCTATCTAGGGTGTAAAGTTCCTTATTTTTCAAAAAATCATTTTCAAAATTAAAGATATTTCGTAATTTTTCAATAAACCATAAATCTATATTTGTAACTTCTTGAATATATGTATCAGTTTTACCAAGCTGCATAGCTTTTTTAATTAGGAGAATTCTTTCAGATGTAGGGCTTCTTAAACTATTTTTAATTTGACTCTCATTTTTAAATTCATCTCGTGAATCACATTCCCACCCAAAAACACCTATTTCTAATGACCTTAATGCTTTCTGAAATGATTCTTCAAAAGAACGACCTATTGCCATTGACTCACCAACGGATTTCATAGCAGTGCTTAAAGTATTAGAAGAGCCTTTAAATTTTTCAAAGGCAAATCTTGGGATCTTAGTAACTACGTAATCAATTGATGGCTCAAAACATGCAGGTGTTTTTTTTGTAATGTCATTAATAATCTCATCAAGCGTGAAGCCAACAGATAATAAAGCTGCAATCTTAGCTATGGGGAATCCAGTTGCTTTACTTGCTAAAGCAGAGGATCTACTTACACGGGGATTCATTTCTATGACAATTACTTCTCCATTAGATGGATTTATTGCAAATTGAATATTACTGCCTCCTGTTTCAACTCCTACCTCTCTAATGATTTTCAATGACAAATCCCTTAATCTCTGATACTCCTTATCTGTTAAAGTCTGTGCAGGAGCTACAGTAATCGAATCTCCAGTATGGACACCCATTGGGTCTAAATTTTCAATACTGCAAACTATTACTACATTGTCAGCAGTGTCTCTCATTACCTCTAGTTCAAACTCTTTCCATCCAATAAGTGATTTTTCAATCAATATTTGATTGCTTGGACTTTCCTCTAAACCTGATTTACACAACTCGACAAATTCTTCAAGATTAAAAGCAATTCCACCACCAACGCCGCCTAATGTAAATGCAGGCCTTATGATAATAGGATAAGAGTTAATTTTTTTAGATACCTCCCTAGCTTCATCGAGGTTAGATGCTATACCAGATGGACAAACATTTACATTTATTTTCTCCATCGATTCTTTAAACAATTTTCTATCTTCAGCTTTATTAATAGCTCTTAAATCAGCACCAATTAATTCAATATTATTTTGCTTTAAAAAATCTGACTCTGATAATTTAACCGCAAGATTCAAAGCGGTTTGACCTCCCATAGTGGGAAGAATCGCGTCAGGTTTTTCTCTTAAAATTATCTGAGAAACAATTTCAGGAGTCAATGGTTCAATATATGTTTTGCTTGCGATCTCAGGATCAGTCATTATTGACGCTGGATTTGAATTTATTAAAACAATTTCATAACCAGCATTTCTTAAAGCTTTACAAGCTTGAGTGCCAGAGTAATCAAATTCGCATGCTTGTCCTATAACAATCGGTCCCGAACCTAGAATAAGAATTTTTTTTAGATCACCTCTTTGAGGCATAATTTAAACCCTTCATTTATCACATGCTACTTATAAATCATCAGATGTTAATCAACTTACTTGAAAAGCAACATTTGTTTCTATAGTATTGAAAGAAAATAATATTTTATGAGCGAACTTCAGCGACTTAAAAATTTGTTGCCTCCAGAGAACGAAAGTTGGGTATTTGTTGAAGCTGCTGCTGCTATAGATCCACCCTTAATAACACTTGAGGAAATAGGTCGTGACGAAGTAGAAATTCAAATAGATTTAGATGAATGGGATAACTTTGCTATTGACCACAGAAATCTATTGTTTTGGCACGAGGTTGGGAAAATTCAAAATGACACAATTCCTAGAGATGGATGGGAAATGGCAGCTCTCGCCATAGGACTTGGAGGAGCTATTGGAGAGTTATGGGTGCAAGATGGTTTACTTTTATTACTTGCTCTTGGTTTATCAAGTTTTGCAGGTTATAGATTATATTTAAAAAATAATTCTGAAAAGAAACTTCAAGATGCTATTTATGCAGATGAAAGAGCTATAGATCTTGCTTGTAGATTTGGATACAGCATTCCAAATGCTTACAAAAGTCTTGGAGGAGCATTAAAGGAGTTAATAGATAAGACACGAAAAAAGAAAAAAAGGAGTTTTTTTGAAGATAGATTAGATGCCTTAAGAAAAAGCGCTGAAAAAGCAAGATCAGAACTATCTCAGCAAGAAGGTTCAGAAAAGTCAGTTTCAAGTGAAAATGTTTATGGACAATAAAAGTTTGGTATTAATGGCAGCTAGAGCATGTGATGAAAAAAAAGCAAAAGATATTAAACTTATAAAAATTGACAAAGTATCCTTTATAAGTGAATGGATTTTGATTGCAGAAGGATTATCTGATGTACAAGTAAGATCTATAACTAACTCTGTAGAAGGAGAACTTAGAGAGAAGGCTAAAATTGAACCTATACGAAAAGAAGGGGTTAACGAAGCGAAATGGGCTTTACTTGATTATGGAGATCTGATAGTAAATATTTTTCAACCAGAAATACGAAAATATTATGACCTTGAATCTTTCTGGAGTAATGGAGATAATCTTATATTTCCATAATATATTTTATGAACGAATCTAAGTGTCCTGTCCCTAGAGAGCAACAACCTACGAATGAATTCATAGAATTATCAAAATCTAAAATTTTTTCTTGGCCAAAAACAAAAAAGTCACTAATTCTTATTTTGATAAAATTTTGGGTAGGAGCTTTTCTTCTATTTCTCGTCATTTCTTCAGGAAGTGTATATTTTAAAACATCTACTTTAAAATATATTTTATTAAGCTTTTTTAGTAGCTTATCAATACCTCTTTTAATTTCAATAAGGTTATATTTAGGATGGAATCATATATTTAATAGATTAATATCTGAAAAAGTTGAATACGAGGAATCCGGATGGTATGACGGTCAAGTATGGGAAAAGCCTATAGTTTTGAAAGAAAAAGAATCACTTATTGCCTCAATTGAGGTAAAGCCTATTTTAAAAAATTTAATTCAAATTTTTTCTATTATTTCGGTCTTAGCTTTGTCTGGTATTTTGATTTTTCAATATAACAATTTCTAAATGAGTTCTAATTTCAAAAACCTTTACACCTCTAACAATCCTCCCTTACAAGCAACCTTAATGAGAGGATCAAATATTGAGTCGATCCATAAAATTCATGCTGTTATTACTGATAAAAAAGGGAGGGTTTTAATGTGCGCAGGAAATCCAGAATATAAAAGTTTCATAAGGTCAGCACTAAAACCGTTTCAAGCGATACCTTTCGTTAGTAGTGGAGCTGCATCAAAAATTAATAATGAATCAAAATCAATTGCTTTAGCATGCGGGTCACATAGTGGATCAAAGCTTCATTCAAGGGAAGCATTCAAAATTTTATGGGAATATGACATTGACATCAATAATCTTAAATGTCCAAAATCTAAGACAAGTCCATTAGAACACAATTGTTCGGGTAAACATGCTGCTTTTTTAGCTACATGCAAAAAAATGAATTGGCCATTAGATAGTTACTTAAAGGGGGATCATCCTCTTCAAAAAGAAATATTCAGAATTGTTTCTGAATTACTTGAGATCCCGTCATCTGAAATAAACGCAGAACGCGATGATTGTGGTGCACCCACTCTTTATTTAAAACTATTAGAAATGTCGAGGTTGTATTCACTTCTGAGCAGTTCCGAAAATGCTGAATTAGAACAAATCAGTAGAGCGATGATAATAAACCCAACAATGATAAGTGATAATAATAAATTTGATACAGAAATAATTAAAGCTTCTCATGGGAACGTTATAGGTAAAGGTGGAGCCGAGGGAATACAGTGTCTATGTAAAGTAAATGAAGGGATAGGTATAGCTTTAAAAGTAGAAGACGGTTCAAAGAGAGCAAAGCATGCTGTTAGTCTTCACTTACTAAAACAGTTGGAATGGATATCTGACTTAAGAATTCAAGACATCGAAGAAAAGGTGTTTAATTTTTCTGAAGGAGTGCGACTTGAAGTTAAAGGTAAAGTAAAATTCCAAGAATCCTAAAAAACAGAAAAAATAACCCTTGCAGATGTATGCTATGTATATGACGCGGGGTAGAGCAGTCTGGTAGCTCGTCGGGCTCATAACCCGAAGGTCGGAAGTTCAAATCTTCTCCCCGCCACCATTTTGAAGCAGCTTCACAGCTGCTTTTTTAGTGTTTGCAATTAGTTTCATATAGTTATATCCCTGAATATCTTAAGAAAACTACTTCAAAAAAACCAAAAACTCTTTTTAAAAATCATTTAAATATTGACTGATAATACTAAATTCGTGAAATCAGGATATCAATCAGAAAAAATGATTAAGGGATTCGGATAATTTTTTCATTTATTCCCAAGTTTTCATATCAGTAGTTCCTTGTGATCTTTGCATCCAAGAATATTTCCAAGTACCATTTACATTTTTAAAAATACACGTGTAAGTTGAAAGATCTTTATTTTGATTCCCTTTATAACTAAAGATTTCATTTAAGGTAAAAACTGCGTAAGCTATCTCACCGTAAATTTCAATCTTGTGGGTTTTGATTAGTTCTGATGATTCTGCAACTAAGTCTTTACTATCAAACATTCCCACTAATCCCTTTGAAGATTGGATTTCCACTCGGTCTTACAGCCAAAAAATCCTCAGTTACGTTTGGTATTAGAAAAGAAGAATCTTCACTGGTTGCATAACCATTAATTAAATCTTCTATGGCTTTAGTATTTGACATTAAAAAAGGAGCTAATTTCTCCTTAGTTTAGATCGACTTTCAATTGAAGTCTTATAAAACTACTTGACCTAAATCTTTAAAAATTTTTGCGCAGATACACAATAAAATACAATTATGTAACAGTAACGTATAGATTTAATATAAATACAAGTATATTTGACTAATTTCTTTACATTAATTAATATTAATGTTACATTAGTTTACATAAATTACTTTTCATAAAAATGACCCCAGAAGCAGAAAGATTTAACGGTTGGGCAGCAATGCTCGGTTTCGTTGCAGCTGTTGGCGCATACGTAACAACTGGTCAAATTATTCCTGGTTGGTTCTAATGAAAAACACAAAAACAGTTGAGAAGGAAAAGGTTATAGCTGAGAAGCTTAACGGCAGATTTGCAATGATGGGTTTTATTGCTCTTGTTGGCGCTTATCTAACAACTGGTCAAATAATTCCTGGCTTTGTGTAATGCTTGAGGCAGGAATTAACACTTGTATTAACACTATACTTTTTCCTTTTATGCCAGTCATAACATTATTTATTGTTAGTGCATTAATGTTGAGTGATTTGCCATGGAATGATGATGATGACGATGATGATGGCGGTGGATTAATCTCCCCGGTATATAACTACGTTCCCCAAGGAGCTTAGAGGATATATATCAAAATGGTTTTCATCTCATCTTTATTTAACACAGTCCCTTCAAGTGCTAAAGACCTTTTAGAGTTTGGTTTCTTTCTTACTGTGGGTTTTACAGCAGGAAAAGTAGGACTCTTATGAAAACATATCTAATTGCCATATCACTATTTGGCATCGCAATAATAACAACTGCGATAGCACCAAGTATTGCTTACGCACTATAAAAATTTATTCACTCTTATTAACGAACAATTAAAAAATGGAAAACTCAAAACCAACTTATTGGCAAAATGCCGAGAGAACCAATGGAAGAATGGCAATGATGGGTTTATTCGCATTGGTTGTAAACTACGGTCTTTTTGGCTGGATCATCCCAGGTATTTTTTAAAATGAATATAGATATTTTCTTAATCTCTTTTTTTACATATCTATTAGTGCCAGTGGTAATGGTTGCTAAGGGTAGAAAAAAAAGGGGGCATTTTAAAATGTCTTATTTCGCAAAAAATAATTATATAAAATATGACGAATGGTTTGATGAGAATATTTCTCCACTTGATTTAAAATTTTATTACGAAGAAAAACGATTCTCAAATACTCTTCATGAAAAATTTTATTTATTGTCAACCTCAAAAATATTCATTGGGGGTTCTGAAAAAAAATGATTAATATAAAATATTTTTTTTAATTACTGCTCCTAATAATAATTAAAGAAAAATAAGGTAAGTGATTATTTTATCAACAAAAAAAGGACGTAAGATACGTCCGATTAAAAGCTTGATAATCCCCATCACCCAGCCTTTTTAAAATAATAGCACTACATATGGTGTTTGTATGTAATAAATTTTACCTATTGATGGGGTTGTAAGTTTCCATTTATTTTGTCATGATAGGAATCCCCATCACCTAGGCTCGCAAGAGTCTTTTTTTTTGCTTGTAATAACAAATAAGTGAAGGATTGAAAAAACAACAAAAGAAACATATAACAGTCTCTCTAGATACACAATAATTCCATCACAAAGTATTAGTATGCCTTTACTGAAGTTAAGGTATTTAATATGTCACTAAAAAATCAAACTAATGTTATTTATCCATGGGATTATCAAATAGGAGATGATAATTTCCAATTTGAGCCTTGGATTCTAAAGAAAGGAAAGGAATATGTAACTATTGAGAAAAACATAGATAACAAAGGATTTTTTTATTTACAAAAGAATGAAGAAAAACGTCTTTCTCTTAACGCTTTACAAACAAAATCTACATTTAACCAATTAATGAATTTTGGATATAAGCTACGAAAAAGTAAGTTCTAATTTTCTAAAACTACATTTTATTGAGATATAACTTGGATTTTAGATTATTAATAAGAATCGGAGTCCTAACGGTAACCACAGACATAGAAGCATCAATAGTAAAAGTGTAATAGCATGCACATTTGGAATGTAATGCTCTTTAAAAACTTTAGCCTTCATGATCTATCTAGCTTTCATTAATTTTATCTCTCTTCTAATTAGTAAAGCTATAACAACTACACACATATTCATAAGAAATACGTCTAATGGCATTAAATAAAAATGTATTTAATTAATTGATAGCAAGAATGCTAGTCTGCAAATATTAAGATTTACTGATAGAGAGAAAAAACATCAAACATGGGTGAAAAAAGATGCAAAAAGTTAATTATTTGTTGAAAGAAATTAAATTTTAGAAAGGGTAACTAAATAAAGAATATTGATGAATTTGACTCATAACTGTGACAGTTTATTTTAATTTATTTAAAATCTAAGATAAATAGTAATATTACTTTACAGTAAGTAATATAAATGTTAAATTTGTAAATGTAGGATTCCATTCTTCTTATGAACTCAAAAAAAGTTAAAGTTCTCGAAACAAAAACAGTTGAGAAGGAAAAAGTTGTTGCTGAAAAGCTCAATGGCAGATTTGCCATGATTGGCTTCATAGCTGCTATTGGTGCTTACTTAACAACAGGTCAAATTATTCCTGGGTTCGTCTAAATGGACTTTATTTCTAAACGCCAAGGATATGTTCCTTTTAAGGTAGTTCCTTACATTTTCTTTATTTCTGTAATTTTAAGTATCACTACAGCAACAGAAGTGTTCGTATAAATTTTCAACAAACATATTCGTGAGAGCTTGCTTCTAGAAATATAATCGAGCTTTTTTTTCTTTCTGTGATGAGTGTGTTCATAAAAAAGTTTAGATCGACTATCAATCAAAAAAAGCTAGAACGAGAATTATTAGCTATTAATAAATAAAGGATACTAATGAAGCTAAAAATCAATATAAATTTTATAGAAAAATATTTATCTTATTTAATAAACGATATTGAATATAAGCGTATTACAAAATTTAAAAAAATATGATTTAATGGCGGACGTTGACTATCAAAGATTTCATCATTTTAGATCGACTGTTAATTAATTATTTCCCTTAATAACAACTTAATATAAGTAATTATCAAATTAAATTTATGCTTAAATATTTCAGTTCTCATTAACTTACAAATGTATTATTCAGAAACTAAAGTGATAATGGGTGGTCTAGCCCATGTTCCAATATTAATCTTCATAGTAAATTTTATTAAAGGAAAGTTTGAATCTATAGCATCAAAAGTAGTTGAAGTTAAAGCGGAAGAGCCAAAGGTAAAATTAGTTGAAGTTAAAGAAGAGGAAGTAAAAGCGGAAGAGGTAAACGCAAGTGAAGTTAAAGAAGAAGCAGAATAACAGGAAGAAATAATTAAGAAAGAGGTTTTAATCCCTCTACGTTAGATCGACTTTAAATCAATTAAAAGTGCGAATAAAGTGTGAATAGAAAAATTTTTTTTTAAATTACCTTTTATAGATAAATTTTTGTATGTCTTCGAATAGATTAGATTCTGATTTAAAAAATCCGTTACTTTTTAAATAAGATTTTCCTTTTTCTATATTTTCAATTCTTTTTTCATAAGAATTTTCATCTAAATTTTTTTGCATAAAAACTAGTCGGAATCTTATTCTGAATAATGCTCACAAAAAAGTGGTTACCTTAAATACAAAATTTAAATTCTTTTTTGAATTGCTTCTTATTCAAACTAAAGATCTAATAAAAAAATTTCTTTCTTAAATTTCGAAAATTATTAATGAAAAATAAATTAAAAATAAAATTCTTAGAAAAAATGTAATTTAGGTAGGAAACACTACATCAATTACCTATTAGGAATAATTAACTTGTAAATATAAATCTATCTCGCATAATTATGGAATTCTTTAAAAAATTCATGACCGAAAAAGCTGAAAAGCTTAACGGTAAAGCTGCAATGCTTGGAATGTTTGCTCTAATAGGGGCTTACTATTTTACAGGTCAAATTGTTCCAGGTATTTTCTAAGAAAAAGCTTATTAAGACTTTTGGGGGGGGTTGGTAATTTTCAGCCTCTTTTTTATTTAATGACTAAGAATCTCTTGATAACTTGTTTTTCATATCTTCAATATTCTTGATTAATTTTTCTATCCATTCTGTATTGTCATCTTGTTTTAGATATGTAATTTTTGGTTGATTAATTTCAAGTGTTTCGAAATCTCCACTCATAAATTCTCCTTTGTATATTTGTTTAGCTACATCTTTGTTCTAATTGATTTGACTAAAATAGTGCGTATCTAATGTGTGCGGTTTGAGGAACATTTAGGTACGGAAAGAGGTATGTTTTTTTAGTCATTTAAATCTATGGCTGACCTAAATTAGAAATATGGTTGTCATGAGTCGGTTGCATTGCTACAACTGAAATCAACCATAAACTTTAAATTACATTTAATAAAATGACTTACTACAGTTGCTTTGATCAAAAAGGTAACATAATTGCTCGCTGTCAGACTAAAGAAGATATAGATGTTCTTAAGAAAATGGGCAGACCAATAATGGAAATAAAAGAAATGAAAAAAGAGGAATCAGTTGTTTGTTCTTTAACTGGTAGTCCATCCGATTACAACGAAGATTATTAAGAGTATGACTCAAAGATCACTTCAATTAAATCAACATGGAAGATCAGTAGTTTTTTTGTTGGTTGCATTGAATAGCATTTGTACTTTCTTTTCTACTTTTGAAAAAGCATTAACTGATCGCGAAAGAGCGAGATAAAAATATTTAGTTATTTGTGGATTAACAGTCAATCAATAAAATTTAAGACATAAAAAAAGACCCTTTTAGAGGTCTTTTTTAAATGGTGACGACAGAAAGGAGATCTATTTAATAATCAGATTAAGAATTTTCTTAGAAATTAGTTTTGAAAGTAAAAGTGATTACTCACATCTTCATGCTTTACAAACGACTTTATTTTTAAGATAGTTCAGAATTAATCCCGAAAGTTTAATTTCTGATCATTTAACTTTCTTTCCGTAAAGGTTAGTTAAGTTAATTTACCTTGGTGTTTCTGACCAGGGACTAGTGAAGATCTAGTTGGTCAACCTTAGTCGAGTCGATCACCAGAACTGTCGTATAAATAAATTAATCGGTCTCAAATATTTTGCATGAATCCTTAAGATTGATTTAATCATGATTAATTAAATCTTTAATAATCAGACCACATCATCTCGTAGCTATCAAATTTATTTTTTAACTTTGCTGCCTTATGAATTAAAGCCACCGCTTCTTTTCTTCCAGTAGCATTATTAGCTTGGAGTATAAGGTCAGCATATTTTTTTACGATTTTCTCTTTCATAGTTTAGATTAAATAAATACCGTTTTTAAATCTGCCAGGAGTAGGAGATCTACTGCTTGAGATAAGGAATCAACGGTAAAACCTCAGAGTAAACAAATTGGAACGGGTTCACTCGTAGGATTTATTTATAAACGATCAAATTGATTTTTGTAGGTATTTATTACTACATTGTTCTCAAATAAAGACGGAATTTTTATCAACCCGAATTTTTTTCGGGTTAAAGAAAATTGCCTGATTTTGTTACACGTGTAATATTGGTATCCTTAAAATCACTTGATATATCTTTTAATTTTAAAAAGTAGTTGTAACACGTGTAACATCGAAAAACTGTTAAAGGTGGTGTAACAAGCCGTGTAACATCAGAAGTTAAACTCATTACTATCAATGGTTTACAAGGAAAATAAGTAGGGCTCATAACCCGAAGGTCGGAAGTTCAAATCTCCCCCCCCCCCGCCACCATATAGAAGCAGCTTCAAAGCTGCTTTTTTTAGTATTTGCGTTAGTTCCAGTAATAATAAAAATAAAGATTATAACTTCTTTACTAAAAGAAGTTTATTAAAAATCATTTGAGATCTTTTTGAATAGAGAATTTCAAGTCAACTCTAACTACTAGACCAGTAATTATAAAAAGTATCCCAATGTATGAATTCAAAGATAGATCCAAAATATAAAATTTTATTTCTAACTAAATCTTAGCTCACAATTCATATCTATTAAATACGTCGAAAAAAGAATTTAAAAAAATCTAAATTTTGAACATTTACATCTTTAATAAGCAATTTAATAAAGTAGAGTTAAATTAACTAATATAAAAAATTACATGCAGAACTTGCTACAGCGTGATTTAGGTTCAAGCATGTTATCAATAGCAGTCATTTTAGGATGGTTAGGACTGTTTTTTGTATTCTTGAGAGTATTAACAATTTCAATAAAAAGACTCCTTGAAACTGTTTTCAAAAAATCGTAAATATTTAAGTAAATCAATAATTCTGAATTAATCGCATAAATCCTTTGTCACTAGGTATAATAACCTAAAAAATGTCAATTTTAGATAAGGCTAAGATAGGAAATTCTGTTCAAGTTAACCTAGAACTATCTAAGGATAGACTTACCAAAGAAACTATTGATGCAATAAATGTTTCTTCATTGGGTAAGATAAGTGATTTCAGAATAACTGATGGCAAAGGTATAGGAGTTGTCTTGCAATTATCTAATGGAAAAGAACAATGGTTTTTTGAAGAAGAAATTGATCTTCTCGACGAAAATGGTAATGTAATTAAAAAAAATAATTTTAAAAAAGAGAAAAGTAATTTTATATTTGATTTTTTAAGAGGATTAAATTATGAAAATAAAAATAAGGTAAGCGAGTTACTTAATCCAATTAACTTTTTTATCTGGCTGGTTGTATCGTTTAAAGACATTTTTTAATTCTTTATAAAATTTTCTAAAATAAAAAAATTATTTAACAATTTATTTAAATATAAAATTTCAGTAACTAAAAATTTAAATGGTAAAAAATATTATCGATGTAAAAAATTTATCTAAGTCATTTGACATCTCTTACAAAGAAACAGGCTTAAAAGGAACAATTAAACATTTTTTTAGAAGACAAACAAAAAGTTTAAAAGTTATAAAAAATATAAGTTTTGAAATTAAAGAAGGAGAAATAGTAGGTTTTCTAGGTGCTAATGGAGCCGGGAAAACAACAATACTAAAAATGCTTTGTGGCTTAATATATCCAAGTGAAGGTTCGATTTTGGTCTCAGGTTACTTACCTTTCAGGAGAAAAGAAAATTTCCTAAAAAATATCACCTTAATAATGGGACAAAAGCAACAGCTTATTTGGGATCTTCCGCCAATTGAATCATTCTATTTGAATGCATCAATATATGACTTAGATAAGTTCGAAGCTAAAAAGAGAATAAAAAAACTATCGGAAATGCTTGAAATTGATAAAGAGCTATTCATACCTGTTAGAAAACTTTCACTTGGCCAACGCATGAAATCAGAATTACTAGCAGCTTTGATACATGAACCAAATATTCTATTTTTAGACGAGCCGACACTTGGATTAGATATTAATGCACAGAGAAATCTAAGAAAATTTCTTCAAAAATATAATAAGGAAACTAACGCAACGATATGTCTTACCAGTCACTACATGAAAGATATTACATCGCTTTGCAAGAGAGTTATATGTGTGCACGAAGGGGCGATATCATATGATGGAAAACTTGACCTATTATTAAAAAAACTATCTCCTGTTAAAGAAATATTAATAGTTTGTCGCTCAGAAGAGGATGCAATTAAATTAGAAAATTACGGTTTTACTGTTAAAAATAAAATAAAGAATGAAATCACCATAAAAATTGAAAACAACTCTATTACTTCTTCACTAAAAACCATCCTAAATAATTTCGATATTGAAGACCTTTTTATAAATGAACCGCCTATAGATGAAGTTATTGGGAAGGTATTAATCAAAAAAGATTATGATATCTAATTTGATTAAACGTAAAATATTCACTTTATTAAAAGTCCAATATTCAAACATGTTGGAATATAGGGTAGAAATTGCATTATGGGCAATTTCAGGGATTATTCCTTTTTTCATGTTAAATATTTGGACAAATAATAATCTAAATGAATCCATAAACATTAGTGATATTATGCTTTCTAGGTATTTCTTATGTGCCTTTTTTGTAAGACAGTTTTCTGTAGTTTGGGTTGTATTTAGTTTTGAAGAGGATTCTCTTATGGGGAAAGTATCTCCTTATTTAATCCAACCTTTAAATCCATTTTTCAGATATTTTGCACAACATCTTGCTGAACAAATAACAAGATTTCCTTTCGCACTAATAATCGCATTTTTCTTTTTTATTTTTAATCCAGAAAGTATATGGATACCAAATTTAGGTATTTTAATCTTATCGATAGTATCTACTTTCTTATCCTTCCTGATCCAATTTTTAATTCAGTCAATAGTTGCATGTCTATGTTTCTGGACAGAGAAAGCATCTTCGATAGAAAGATTGTTATTTATTCCCACTTTATTTCTATCAGGTCTTCTAGCACCAGTAGTTTCATTTCCCAAATATGTTAAATCTTGGATTTATTTGACTCCTTTTCCATATCTAATTGATTTCCCTGCGAACTTACTGTCAGGTAATGAAACAAATATTGTTGGAGGCTTAAGTATGCAAATTCTATGGATTTTGTTACTGTTCCCACTATTTAAGAAAATCTGGTCTGAAGGAACGAAAAAATATACAGCGATGGGCTCATGATTTTAAGAAAATATCTAAAAGTTTATAAAAAATTCTTACATACTTCTTTTGCTTCTGAATTGGAGTATAAGACAAATATATTAGTTGATTTAATAACTGCAATTTTAAGTTTAGTAGGGAGTATTTTTCTACTATCTATTTTCTTTCAAAATAGTGGATATATTGGAGGATGGAAATTTGAACAGGCACTAATAATCCAAGCTATTTATACAATTTTGAATGGAATAACAAATACATGGTTCAATCCTAATCTTACAGAAATAGTTAAACACATTAGAGAAGGAACATTAGACTTCGTACTTTTAAAACCTATTGATAGTCAATTTTTTATTTCATTAAAAAAAATAAATCCATCTGGATTTTTAGAAATAATGCTTGGATTTTTACTTTTGTTCTTTTGCGTAAGAATAAATCAAATAGATTTAAATTTAATTTTTCTGACTCTATCCTTGATTACGATAAGCTGCTCGATTTGTATTTTATATAGCTTATGGTTTTTTATCTCTACTACTACTATTTGGTTTGTTAAGACTTGGAATGCAATAGAAGTATTAAGATCATTCCTTTATATTGGAAGATTTCCTCTAAATTCATTTTCATTTTCTTTAAGGATTTTTTTTAGTGTTTTCATTCCTATTGCTTTTATAACTACAATTCCTTCTGAAGTTTTTCTAGGATATTCAGTATTATGGAAAATAGTGCTTGAAGTTATTGTTGCGACGGTATTTCTTATAACTTCAAGAAAGTTCTGGTTATTTGCATTAAAATTCTATACATCAGCATCTAGTTAAGTATTATTTAATAACCTCGCTGCAAAATTCCCAAATTTGTTGTTTACTTTTCAGATTAGAAAGCCTAGACAATTTTTTAAAAAGAGGCTTAGATTTTTCAACAGCTAAAAGCCTACAGTTATATTCAATTTTATGATTTCTAGATAAGATTCCTAATTTTAGTGAAACATCACAAAGGATAATTATTAAAGTAAGAAAAAAAAATATACCGAAAAATTGTAAAAATGATTTTGAATGATTTTCTTTTTCAGTTTTTAGTTCAAACTTCATTACTTAACTATATGCTGAGGGCACTTAATTGCAGCAATAGCAACAGCCGTAACTTTAAAATTATCAGACTTCTCAATAACCTTTTTAACCTCTAATGGCCCAAATTTATTACTTGCATCACTGTATGAAAGAAGTAAAGATTTATAGTTATCATGACCTAGATTTCTATATTCACAGAAATTATCTCCAACATAATTCAAAAGAGTTAGTAAAGTTAATTCAATCATTAAAGCATCTTACTAGCAAAGTTCTTACGAATGATACTGTGCAGAACATTTTTAACAAGTAAAAATACCAAAAACATTTGAAATTATGAAATAAGATTTTTATTCATAAAGTTTAAAGTATCAAAATTATTTCAGAATTTATTAATTAACACATAAGAAAATCATTAAAGCGCTATCTGTAGTGTACAAAGGTAATGAAGAATGCACTACAGATAGGGGGTTGCATTTTTTAAGAAATTGGTTTAAAAATAAGGTTCCCCATCACCCGGCCACACTTATGTGAGGCCTTTTTTTTTTAGTTTTTTTTATAAGGGTTCTCTAAAGGCATTACTTGATAAAAATAGTTATTCATTAACCCCTTTGATAATGAATAATGAAAAGAATGAATTTATTTTGTTAACTAATGAACCTGCTTTAGACTTTTCACTAAAAGTCTAGTGAAAATCTCAATTAATTTATAAAAAACTTTTTATGGATTTAATCAATAAGCTAATTCCAACTAAAATACAAACTGTTATAAAAGTTTTCTTAATTAGAGTATTCCCATTTAATTTTGACAGGTGAGCCCCGAAATATCCTCCTGTAAAGGAACCAATTATTAACACTATCAATATATTTGAGGGAACCGATCCTATTCTTGCCAAAAAAACTGCCCCGATAAAATTCCAAAAAATCCCAACAGTAAAGAATGTCATACTTATAGCTCGAAGAAAATCCATTTCAAAAGTTTTTATTAAAAGTATTGTTACAAGCAATCCAGTTCCTGAGGAAATAGAACCATTTAATATACCTATAAGAAAAATAAAAATTAAAAATCTAATTTTATGAACTAAATTGAGCTTTTTATTACCAGAAGATAAACCTAAATTTGGTTTAAGGAATGAGTAAAAAGCTAATAATATGGATATTATTCCTAAAATCAAGTACAAATACTTTTCTGATATATATTCAACTACAGAAGCTCCTAAAATTACTCCTGGTAATCCAAAAATTAAAATTTGCCAAGCAACACTTATATCATTGCCTAAAGATTTGTAATTTCTTAATGAACCTCCTATACCTAATGCGACTGTTGCTAATTTATGACTAGCCAGAGCCTGATAATAAGGAACTCCAGATAAAATCAATGCAGGCAATTGTAATAACCCCGCTCCTCCTCCAGAAATCGCTGAGAATGTATTAGAAAAAAACGATATCAAAAAGATATAAATACTTTTAAATAAAGAATGATCAAAATTTCCTAATAATATTGTTAATAAATAAAGCATTAACTATTAATTGCCTTTGTATTAATAAGTGAAATTATTCTTTTCATAAGAAGCATATGACTTAAAAAGTCTAATATTATCTTTTTCAATCATACATTTAAAAAAACTGTTATGATCAGAGAATTAATCAAGAATTTTATGCATAGAAAAGATGCAATTTACCTTGATCAGTTTTGTCCAAAGATAAGTAATAAAAATTGGAGAGAGTCCCTTAATAAAGTCACTAATTATAAATGTATTTATTGCGGTAAACCATCAGAATCACTTGACCACCTTCACCCTATGTCAAAAGGGGGGATTAGCAGTACAAGTAATTGCGTGCCATGTTGTTTGTCATGTAATGGGATGAAATCAGATTCAGAAGTCCTTAGTTGGTACAGAAAACAAAATTTTTATGATCCTCGAAGAGCTATGGCGATTAGAGCATGGTTTAATGACAATTTGAAACTTGCGTCAGTACTTTTAAACTACTTAAATTAAAAATGAAATGATAAATTGATTGAGATTCGAAATAAAATTTTTGTATATGGTTGAATAGAAATTTCTTATTATGTTAAATATTTAATTTTTGCTTTAAATTAATCTTTTTATATCTGAATTTATTTTATTTCTCCTGAAAAGCGTAATATTAGAGTAGTCATCTTTCCACATTATTGGCGAATCTAAAACCTTTCTCTCTGGCGACTTTACTGAAAAAATTAATCCAAATACAATAAGAATAGTGACCAATATGATTGTCATTACTAATTTGTCTGAAATATTATTCATTAACTAAATCTATCTAGAAAAATTTTTGTCAGGAGTGGTTTTTTCATAAATTTCAAGAAAATATGATTTAAAATAATTAACTCCCTCCTTTCCAATTAATCCTATTGACTGGCCACAATCATTTACTACTTGCAATGAAATTTGATTAGCCAAGTCACTTTTTTCAATCCATTTTTTCTGAGGATTGTAAGAGAAAGATATAATGTTTTCAGTTTTTACAATAGCTGATTTCATTGCTTCATCTTTAGAAAGACCATTTTGGATAGCATTGCAATATTTTTTAGAGAAATTATTAGAGATCCTATTTTGTAGCAAACTAACACTAGGATCGGACGTATCAAAAGCTAAACCTATTGCAGGTTTTAATTGAAAAATTATAAATAAAAGTAATACAAAAAATAATTTTAACAACAGCTATTAATCAATAGTTTATAAGTAATATAATAGTATTTTAAAATTTTCTTTTCAATTAAATCTGATAATTATTAAAAGCAAATTAAATTTCAATTTATTAATAATTAAAAGTATTGCGATAAGTTCAGTAATAATAGTCAGAGGTTTATTTGACTACAAATATGTACGAATCATTGATGACATTGCTATTTTTTCCTGATTGGACAAATGGATTACCTTCAGATTTCTTAATTCTTCATTTTTTTGTAGGAGCTGTGATTTTCCCATTCAACATGATTCATGCTAAAGCGAGAAAAATTGACAGTCAAAACCCACAGGAAGCCGCTAATGGGTATAAAAATTCAGATAATGCCACATTTTTTGGATACGAGGAAATCAATTAGATTTCCATAAAATTTATTTAAGGAATTAGTTTATTGATGATAATTTCCCTAAATACAGGTTTAGATCTTAAAATATTCAGTCCCAGTGAACCTATAGGAATATTCATAATTTTTGTAGGATTAATATTTACTGGCATGATTTTCTATATTATTTATGCTGTAAGTACTAATAAAGAATCCTTAGAAGACAAAAAAATAAGAACTAAAAAGGAATACTTGCAAAAGGAGAGAATAGGAAAATTATTTCCTAAGAAAAAATAAATTTAATTGCTTTATTACTATAAAGATATTTATTTATATTATTAATTATTAAATCAGTAGGATCTAAAAACATTAGTTTTAGTTCTCTTAAATCAAACATTTCCTAAAAATTTAACTATAACAACAAAGATATTTTTTCGAGGACTTCATATTGTTAATTGCTAAGCTAAATTATTTTCATATCAAACAAAAAATGTTAAAAATGGAAAAAATAATTTGAAATCTTGGAGAATTCACCTCAATATCTATTTCTTGCTAGTGGAGTGAATAATGGAGAAGGGTTTTGGATTGTGGGTATAAAAAATTGCGATGAAAATATCCTTGAGGATGAAAATCTTTTAGATTGCCATAGAAAAGAATTAATAGGTACTGAATCAGCAAAAGATATTCTTTTAGCTATTAATTTAAACGTAAATAATTTATTAAATGAACTAAGAAACAAAAAATATTTAATTTCAAGGCCTTCAATGGGGATTCCATTTGATATCCCTTTAGAAATCTTGGAAAATATTTTTGATTTTTGGTTAGATATTTATAAAAATCATGAAGCCTGGGAAGCTTGTTTAGGACTTCTTAAAGTTAGAAAAAGGATTCCCCTAACAAACCTAATTGAAAGCGAAAGTTTAAAGGGAAACTCTAAAAAATGGGCTATAAAAATTGAAGCTCTACATACTTATGTTCCTTCTTCACTTAAAAATGAAAAATTAAATAACCCCATGTGGGAATAATTTTATCTTTAAATACTAAAAATATTTACTTCGTTAGATATTTAAGTAAAAATAAAATAACTAATAATTTAAAAATGAATAAACCATATTCTTTTAGTATCGATCAAATGAACGGGATAGTTGAGGATACATATACCAAGATAATAAATGAATGTGAAAATTTAAAAAAAATTACTAATTGTCCAAATGAGCAAGTAGTAGCACTGTTAAGTGTAATTGCTTCAAATTACGCTACTACATCATAAAAATACGAAAATTAAGATGATAAGTTATTTTACTTGGAGCGAATTTGATAAGAGCGTAGAACAAATAGCTAATAAATGTAGGTTTAAGGAATTTTCTGGAATATATGGAGTTCCTCGTGGCGGATTATGTCTTGCTGTAGCACTAAGCCATAAATTAAAAGTTGAATTAATTTCAGAACCATTAAAGAATTCACTAATAGTAGATGATGTTTATGAAACAGGCATTACATTGACGACCTTCAAGAATATTGAAGGAGCAATGTTTTTTGTATTATTTAGTAAAATCAATCCTACATGGTGGAATACAGTACATGTGACAAAAAAAAGTCAATGGATTGTTTTCCCTTGGGAAAATACTTTAAATTCAAAAAGTGACCGCGAAAATTACATCAAAAAAAGAGGTTTAAGTTGAGAAAGAAATTGTATTTAGCTAATCCATATGGATTTTCAAAACAAACTAAAACCCTCTTACATGAATTTATTGAAATCTTCAATGATTTAAATGTAGAAGTATATGAACCTTTTGAGAGAGCAAAACCATTTACGCAACAAAAAAGTCAATGGGCATATGAAGTTGCAAATAGTAATTTCCATGATTTAAAAGAATGTGATTGTATTTTTGCGATTGTCAATGGAAATCCTCCAGATGAAGGGGTTATGATTGAATTGGGTATCGCAATTGCTTTAAAAAAGGAAATCTTTTTATTCAGGGATGATTTTAGAAATTGTTCTGATAGTGATCAATATCCACTAAATCTAATGTTATTTCTTGGCCTGCCTAAAGATAATTGGGAAAAATATTATTTTGAATCATTACAAGACATAAAAAGTAATAAAAAAAGATTTATGGAGTGGGCAAAAAATTAGCCAAATAAACCATTAACCGCCAATTAGATGTTTTGAGTTTAAATATATCTGTTAAGGTGCTAGAATAATATTTATTTAGAAAATTTTGACACAGGTTACAGTTGGAGAGAACGAGGGAATTGAGTCAGCCCTTAGAAGATTTAAAAGACAAGTATCTAAGTCGGGAATCTTTGCAGATTTAAAAAGACTTAGACATCACGAAACTCCTATTGAGAAATATAAAAGAAAGTTGCAACAAAGAAGAAAAGCAAGAAGAAGATAGTCTGCTACAGCTTATAAATTTTTTGATTATCAGTTGATATTACAAATTATTTTAAAAAGGTTTAAAAATAAAATTTTAACTACTTAAGCTTTTTAAGCTTCTTAACAAGATTTATTCCAACTCCGGACACAGCAAGAAGATCTTTTTCATCTGCAGCGATAACTGCCTTTGTTGTTTTAAATCCAGCCTCATACAAAGCTTTTGCGCTTTTTGCTCCAACACCTGGAAGTGTAGTCAAAGTTTCAATATTTTTCTTAGAATTTACCGCTTTGGTTTTTGTTTTTGCAGACTTTACTGCTTTTTTTTCTTTCTTTAAAGGAGTTTCAGAAGTTACTGCACTTTTAAATAAAATTGACTTTAGTTTGCTGAGAAATTTAGAAATCATTGCAATATATAAGTAATAAAATTAGCTATTCAGTTTAATATTATCAAATTCCAGTGGAATTAATTACAAGATAAAAACTAACTGCATAGAAATAATTTATTTACAATTATATAAAGACACACATTTAATATTTATGCAAGCTTACGAGCCATTGCAAGGTATTATAAATTATTTTAAAAACTTAAAAAAATTTAAAATGAATATTCAAAATTTAAAGGTATTTATTAATAGTAAAGTTAAAATCTTATTAAAGAACAGATCATAAAAATGAAGCTTATTTTTATAAGTGGACCTTCCGGAAGCGGGAAAACAACTTTATCTAATCAAATAATAAAAAAAAATAAAAATGGTGTTGTGTTAAGTACCGACAATTACTATAAGACAGGTTTAATAAGTAAATTACTACCAAAATTTATAGAAGGGTTTTTTGATAGAAGTATTAGTTTTAATAACAAACTATTCAAAAAAGATTTTGATTTCATTTATAAGAATGGAATTTCAATCTGTGATCGTTGTTATAATTTCGAAAAGAAAACAATTCAAAATATCTTAAACGAAACAAATAATATTAGTTTTTTAATAGTTGAGGGTATATTTGCTAAAGAATTCTCAAACACTTTAAATAATAAGGATTATATTTTTTTAGAAATAAAAACTAAAAAAAATGAGTGCATGAAAAGAGTTGTCCAAAGAGATATAAAAGAAAGGGGGAAGAAAAAAAAACAAGCTGAGAATGATTTCTTAAAATCATGGAGCATTTATTATGAAAAATTCAAACCTAATAGCATAAAAAATAATACAAATAAATTCATTATTGAAAAAAACACTGATATAGATCACATTCTGAAAAAATTATTTAATTAAGTCTTTAATTTTTTTCTCTAATATTAAAGCACTTAAAATTGAACCTTCAATTCTGCCAAACCCATTTCCTTCAAACCAGTCTCCGCAAAATCCAATTTTAGATTTTCTACTAAATTGTAAAGATAATGGTACGGAGATGCCAGAAGGCTGTGAAGCTCTCCATTTCATAATGGATATTTTTTCATCAAAAGTTAATTTATGTACTAAAGAATTCTCCTCAAACAATTTATTGAAATTTTTAATTATTTTTTGTTTAAAAACTTCTTCATCTTTTGCATTTATATAAGAATTAATTAACTCTTCGTTTTTTGAATGTACTACAATTCCTAATTTATTATCATCTTGCAGCTGAAAAATAATTCTTTCAAATCTATATTTTTTTTCTAAATTATTTTTTAAATAAAAATACCTTAGTTTTTTAGAATAATTATCTTTATAACTATAATTTTTATTTGTATAAATTAGAAAAGTTAACCTGGGAATAAATGTTTGTTCTTCTAAGAAATTTAATAGTAAATCTATTTTTTTATCATTATTAATAGGAATTGCTTTTCTTAAAGGAATTTGATTTACGTTTAATATTTTTAAAGACCTCTTATGTAACAACAAATTAGTTGAACAAATTAGATATTTAGACTTGAATTTATCGCCATTTTTTGATGTTAGTAACCATCCCTTATCATTAAACTTCATATCAACTATTAAAGTTTCAAAGAAAAAATCAATTTTCTCTTTTAAATTATTTGACTCAATTATCTTTTTCGATAATTCACTCATGGAATCTAAAGATACATAATTAACCCCGCTAGAAAATTCAGATTTTTTTTTGGTTTCTAAATTAGAATCTTCATTTAAAAGAAATATATCAGAGTCGTCAATTTTTATATATTGATTTTCCAATAATTCATCAATATATCTTTTTAATAGAAGATTATTTTTGCTGTTAGATATATTAAAATTTGGAGAACCATGATTTAGTTTCCATCCTTCATATTTTTTGCTTATTCTTGTACTTGATCTCCCTCCAAGTCCTCGACCAATTTCAATTAATCCAACTTTTTTTGTAATATTATTTTTCAGATAATTCGAAGCGAAAACACACGCAGATATTCCACCACCTATTATTAATAAGTCATATGTAACATCACTTTTCATTGGTTTAATAATGACAGAAATTATCCTTCATTTTCTAAAAAACTATAAACAGAATCAAGTTTCTCTGATGATGAAAAATCAGATTCAATTACAGGTGTAATATTATTTTTTTTATAAAAACTAACTAAATCGTTTGTGAAATCAAAAAAATTCTCCAAGGCATATAAACACTTCTCAGATATATATACCTCTTTCCAAGGACGAAATTTAAACCGTGCTATAAATTGTCTAGAAGGAATAAATAAACTTCCAAATAAATTTAATTTTTCTTCTTTTGCTACTTTTTTAAGATAAGCCACCTCATTCTGAAGAACTTTAATATCTGTACCATATTGAAACCAAATTGAATTTATTAACCCAGTCGAAATTTTTTTTTCGAACCTTTCTCTTTCTGAAGAAATACCATAATATTTTTTCAAATATGGATTGTAAGCTATACCTAATTTAACTTTTAAATTTTTTTCTTTTTTTAAATAAGCTAATACATGAACTGAGTCAAAGTTTTTTTTCTTATTTGATCCCGACACAAGCAGAATTTCAAAATTTTTATTAGTCTGAGAACTTTTAACAAAATCTAAAAATTCCTGATACGAATTTTCTTTATTTTTTGAATATTGATGATGAAGACTATAGTGGTAGGTCACATTAAACTCATCATAGTTTTTTGATATATGTTTAATAGTTGAATTAAATAAATCCTTCTTTATAAGTCCTTTACATGGAATATTAATATTTTTGATATTGTTTAATTTGCAGAAATTAAGTTTATCGTCTAGCTGAGAAATATTTTTAAATGACAATTCAAATCTTATATTATTATTCATTATTTAGTAGTCATATTTAGTCACTCATCATATTAACGAAAACAAGCATCTGCTACGATTCTTATTTTGGAAGTCGTCTTTTTATTCTTAGCTTTAAGAAAATAACTGGGGGAAATCTCTAATGCAGCTTTAAAAGAAATTTTATCTTCTGCAGATTTTGCAATAATTTGATTAAAACATTTCCAATTTTCTGGTATTACTAAACCGGGCCATGATAAATAAAGACCTAGAAAAATACCGAAAAATAAAAATAAGAAAAACCTCATGACGAACAAATTTTTAATTTTACTAATTAAAATAAAAAACAATAGTTTAATTGTATTGGAAAATAATTAATAAATTATTTCCTTTCTTCTTATCGCAGATATTTAATCCATGAAAGATTTTCATGAACTCGAGAGGTTAGAATAACAAAAAAGTATTATTTTAGAATATGGCTAGCCAAGATTATCTAATTGCAATAGCTTTAATAGAGCAAAACTTAGTTAGAGCAATGCCTCTTGGAGGTAAAGAAATTAAAGATAATTTTGAGGAATCAGAAAATTTCAAGAAACTTGGTGAAGAGGTAATTTTAAATCTTCTAATGAGAGTATTTCAAAGAAGTGATGAAGGTGCTCTAAAAAGGGCTTCTGAAGAAAAAGGTTTGCTCCTTGTTCATATGCATCCTAAAAGAATGCAGAAAGAGCTTCCATTCATTAAATCTGAATGGATAAGAGATGGAGATACACAACAGTTTCTAAAATACCTTGGCAACCTCTCAAAAGAAGTATGGACTGCATCTTTCGTAAAATACAAAGGAATTGAATTTACTTCTATCTCGAAGAATGATGAGATCTAAATATATTAAAAATATTTTCTTTTTAAAGAATTTCTTTCTTTACAATATTATTTTTTCTTGCAACTCTAAAGCAGTTTCTACCATTACCAAAATCAATTGAGGAATAGTCAAAATCATTTTTAATATGCAAGGCACAATTTCCCTCAATACATATACAAGATTCAATAATTTCTCTCTGAATAACATCATTAACGTAAGGTTCCCTTTCTTTCTCTTCATCGAAATGAGGGCAGGCAATACCTTCAACTATGCCTAAGCAATCAATTATGGCTAATTCTTTAGCATAAGAATCTGTTATACCTTTATCAAACCAACAAATAGCCCCAGCACTTACACCACTCATTACAATTCCTTTTTCATAAGCATTTCGCAAAATTTTATGTAAATTCCATTCTTTCCAAACAGCTAACATACTTTTTGTATTTCCTCCGCCAACATAAATGATGTCTTGAGTTAAAACTTTCTCTTCTAAGTTTTCTGTTCTAGAGAAGAAATCAATATGGCTTGTTATACAATCAAGTTTAGAAAATGCTCTATAAAAATTTAGTTTGTACAAACTACTATCGCCAGATGCTGTTGGAATAAAGCAAATTTTAGGTCTTTTTTTATTAATTAAAGAAACTATATATTTTTCAATTTCAAGAGAGCCTAAAGAACGTCCAAACCCTCCTCCCCCAATTGCGACTATATTTTTACTAGGCATATTAAATAAAAGATTTGTATATGAATTTAAGACAAATCACCATTAAAGATCAACTAGGATTAAAGAAGGTTTATTTCGATTCAATTCAATCTTTAGATGAAAAAATTTATAGTCAAGAACAAAAAAGAGCTTGGTCAAGCCAAGCTTGGAATAACCCAAATTTTGATAAGTCAATAATTAAAGGAAAAGGATGGCTTATAAGTAAACAAGGAATTATTATTGCTTTTGCTACAAGATATCCCACCGATAGAATTGCGCTATTTTACTGTAAAGGTAAATTCCAAAGAAAAGGATACGGCTCTAAGTTACTTCGTAAATTAGAAGATGAAGCAAAGAAAGAAGGTTTAGACTCTCTTTATACTGAAGCGAGCTTAATAAGTTATGAATTATTTCTTAAAAATGAATGGGAAATTATACGTAAAGAAAAAGTCATTATAAATAACATTTTTTTTGAAAGATATAAAATGATTAAAATTATAAAAATTAATTAATTAATAATGTCTGGCAAAAGCAGGGGATTAATTCTGATTCAAAGGGTTCTAATTTGGGCGTTATACTTTTTTTCAGGATTTATACTTTATTCAAACCAAGGTATTTTGCCTGCATTTGTAATTACTTTCTCAAGAATTATTTATCCATTATCCATTTTTTGGTTACAAATAAGAATTAAAAAAAGAACCAATTTTCTGCCTATTGATTCAAAAATGACGACTTCTCAATTATGGTTCAATTTATTACCCGTTATCGCATGTGTATTAACTGTGATTTTTTCTTTAACTAATTCTTTCTTATATATCCTAGAAAAATTAATTAACTTTTAAGTAAATTTATTTTTTTATTAGCCTTTGAAATTTCTCTCATAAAAACAAAATGTAAAGAAATTTGTCTTTTACTGCTATTTGTTTAAATTTAAAATAGTGATCAATAAAATCATGAAAAATATTTCATTAAAGGGAAATATTAATTTTGATAAAAAAAAAGATATAAATGATTATGAATTATTCTCTTTAAAAATAACAGATAGTTTATATAAAAAAGATATTGGTAAATTCCTTGAGACTCTCTCTTCTCACTTTATTTAGAAAATATTCTTTTTCTGATCTTCAAATTCAAACAGTCCCATTAATAAATAATTATTTGAGGGATAATGAGTAAAACCTTAAGAATACTCCAATGCAATTATTTCTTGCTGACTGCCAATTCCCAGATATTGAGAATCAAGTGAAAGCTTATCAATTATTTGTAGAAGCGTGGGAAAACGGTGAAATTGCAAAATCAGATAAAACAGATAAATTTGAGATGCTATTTAGAGTTCATGCTCCAGGGGAGGGTAGAGTAGTTTGTTTATGTAAGGCAGAGAGTGATAAAGAAATTTTTGAGCATTTTGCTCCATGGAGAGCCAAATTTGGCATTCATATGGAATTTACGCCTGTAATAAGTTGTCAAAATGTTGTTGATTACCATAAAAATTTGTTCAAAACTTTAGGGTAATTAGCTTAAATCTAAAATTTATCGTGATTAAACCTTTTTCCAATCTTATTTATAAAAAAAAAGATAGAAATTTTCCTTCTTCAAAGAATAAGATTGAGATAGAAGAAAACGTCAAATCTAAACCATTAATAATATTTGGTTTTATCATCTCATTAACTTCCATCTTTTTACTTTTATTCACCATTAATAATAAATTTGGATGATTTATGAGTAATTAGAACTATTACCTGGGAACAAATATGTTCTATTATTGATTTAAAATAACTAACTAAATGGCGTTTAATGAAGGGGGAATGGCATCAGGCCTTCTTATCATCGCAGTATCAATAGTTTTTGCTGCCGGTTTTGGATTTTTAGTCTTACATTTTGTACCTGGAACTCCATTTTAGGAGTATCCAATTTAATTTGATTCACAAAACACCTTAAACATTAACAGTTTCTAAATCCTGCATTTGATTATCATCAGAATTAGAATTCTTCTTTAATCGATAGGCATAAACTAACGATCCTAAAGCTATGGTACTAGAAGCAAGAATGCCCGATAAGAGTATCAAGGCAAAAAGACCACCTATTAGTCCCCCTTTTAATCTAAGCAAATTTGATTTAATTAAAAGTATTGATAAAAAAACAATAGTAGCTTTAAGAGAAGAGATTTTCAAAAAAGTAAATGGATAAAAAGGATTTAACAACATTTCTTTGGATGAATATAATTTAGATTGATTCTAAAAATAAATTTAAAAAACCGCATAAAAAAAGACTCAAATGAGTCTTTTAAAATCTAAATTAAATATGATGATTTATGCATCAGGGTCAAAATTCTTTAGGTTTGGGCCTGCTACAAGACCAACAAGACCAAAAAGTACTAAAGAACCAATTCCAAAGCCTGCTGCCCATGGATTGAAACCACCTAAAGCAAAAGAAGCTAATAAATTCATGATTGTAAAACATAATATCTTCGAGTTAGCATACAGATTTTTATGAAAAATATACCTATATTGAGACATTTCTTCGTAATTATTAGAATCGTTTAACTATCCCTTTATAAAAAATCCACAAAATTTTTATTATTTGTTTTATTATCGAGGCATTAATATTTTGTAGGCACACTTTAAGACCATTAAAACTTTTTTTTTCTAATGACTTCTAACTATACTTTTATTTATGATGGAGAATGTCCATTCTGCAATCATTTTGCTGAGCTCCTTGAGATCAAAAGCAAGTTGAATAACATAAAAATTCTTGATGGTCGTAAAAATTTAACTCTGATTAAATCCCTCCTAGATAAAGGTTATGACCTAGATAAAGGTGCTATTCTCCTGAAAGATGAAGATATCTTTCATGGGGCAGATGCAATTAATACTATTTGCAAACAGATAAATAATCCCTCAAGTAGTTTACTTTTGTTACTTTCTAGAGTGTTTAAATCAGATAAACGAACAAATTTGATATTTCCTTTACTAGTCAGAGCCAGAAGATTCGCATTGATATCGAAAGGTATATCAATATCCCTAGTTTAAAAATAAAAACTTTCTAAATATTAAATAACATATTTATAAGCTTCTGTATCAATAAATGATAATTAATTATTTCTTAGCTAGAACTAGTAGGTAACAAAAAGTATTAAATGATAGAAAACTTCAATCCCTTTATTTCATTGGGCGGTGATAACCAAAAAGTTAATCATATGGCTGAAGCGGCACTTGAAATGAATTTAACTTGCAATGATTTAAAGAAGGATTTAAATTTAACTGATGGTGATGTAGTAGATATGTTGCAACTAGTCATGGATAGGTTTAAAAATAGTAATTAAGTAGTTACCGTATTTAATTAATCACTATATATATAATATTTTTTAATGAAAACAGTACAAATTGAGTTTTCGAAATATGAATTAGTTAACTTTTTATGGCCTGAATTAATAGAACACTACGGATTTGATAAAGCCAGAAAAATAGTTTCTCAAGCTATTGACTTGCAAAAAATGAATGGGACTAAAAATAGCACCATGCCAATCATATTTTCAGGAACAGGAGGATTAGCTTTAATACCAATACAAATGCTAGAAAAAGAAAACTTTGAAATTAGTTATAAAGATAATCAAGTTTTAATATTTAATCTAAAAAGAAAGTCATTTCAAATCTTAAATGAAGCAAACTAATCTAAATTAGTAATTTCTCGATAAAGCTCAAATTACCTTATAGTCTAATAAAACAATTAATTGATAATGACTTTTGAAGCGACCTACCTTGGTTCAAATGGTTGGCTTATAAAATTTAAGAAATCAAATTTGATTATTGATCCTTGGCTCAAAGGAGATTTAATATTTCCTCCAGGTGAGTGGTTTTTTAAAGGTTCATTAGAAGAAGAAATTTCAATAGATAAAAAAATAGATATTGTTTTGTTAACCCAAGGATTACCTGACCACTGTCATGTGCCAACATTAGAAATGTTCAGAAAGGATATTCCTATAATTTGCCCTAAAAGTGCTGTTGAAACATTAAAAAAAATCGGTTTTAGTTCAATTAAAATGCTTAAGCCAACTGAAAAGGCAAATCTTTTTAATTTAAGTTTTGAAGCAACTGCTGGAGCTCCAGTGCCACAAATAGAAAACGGATATATCGTTAAAGACGATCAAGATAATGGTTTTTATATTGAGCCCCATGGATATCTTGATGAAAATTTAAAAAAGCAAAGTCTTGATGCAGTAATTACTCCTACAAAAAATTTAGAATTACCCCTTGTTGGTTCTTTTGTAAAAGGTGCTGATGTAATCCCTAAATTGATTAACAAATTCAATCCAAAATATATACTTTCAAGCACCATAGGCGGAGATGCAAAATATTCAGGTTTTTTAAATAATTTTATTTCAGTTCAGGATTACGAAGAGACATTAAATTGTAATCTTGTAGATCTAAAGAGTATGCAATCTATTATGATTTAAATCGATCCAAAAAGATCTCTAATTAAGTTATTTAGCTTGAAAGTAAATCTACTTTAAAAGGAGTTCAAAAAATTCATTCATTTCTTATTAGCTCAATACTTTTTTTAGCTTTAAATAGTAGCTATATGTGCGAAAATTCAAAGCTTGATCTTGTGATGAGAAATAATATAAACGGTGACTTTACCATAGTAGAAAATATATCTGAGTTAAAGCCAGGAGCATTTATAAATATTAATTGGAACAAAAAAAAACTTATGCTTCCATACTCTCTAAGAAAAGATTATATTTCCTTTACAGATAAGAAGTGGGACTGGAGGTACCAATTTAATAAAGACGGATCTCCTGATATTAATAATCCTTCTTTATTCGAACTACTTCCTTCTGGAGAAGTTAAAGCACATTTTTGTCAATCAGAAGAAAAAAGTTCTAACTTATAATTTCAGAATAAGTATTCTAGATTATTTAACTTCTGAACTTCTTTATAAAGATGAACAAACCAAAAAACCAAAAAGGTATTTCAAGATATGTAAAACTTGAAGATTACAAAGTTTTTGATTATGAAATTCCAGAAATTTTTTTGGACTTCGTAATAAAGAAAAATGCTGTTAATGTTACGACGAAATTAAAATTGGTAAAAAAAAATAAGGACACCAAAAATCTTATTCTAGATGGCACGGATATATTAATAAAAAAAATATTTATAGATGACTCACTACTGGGAAAGGAATACTACAAGCAGCAAAAAAATATCTTAAAAATTAAAAATATAAACAAAGATAAATTTATATTAAAAATAGAAGCAATAATTAAACCGAAGGAAAATACATCCCTTTTAGGAATGTATGAGAGCAATGGAATTATAACTACGCAATGTGAAGCTGAGGGATTTAGAAAGATAAGTTTTCACTCTGATCGGCCCGATATTCTAAGCAAATACACTGTGAGAATTGAGGCAGACAAAAATGATTATCCAGTCTTACTTTCAAATGGTAATTTAGTAAAAGAAAATAATCTCACAAATAATCGACATGAAATAATTTGGGAAGACCCATATCCAAAACCCTCATACCTATTTGCATTAGTAGCAGGGAAGCTTAAATGTGTAAAAGACAATTTCATAACAAAATCTAATAAAAAAGTAAAAATAAATATTTATGTTGAGTACGGCGATGAAAAATATGTTCAACATGCAATAAGTTCTTTAAAGAAATCTATGAGATGGGATGAGGATAAATATAACCTTGAATACGATTTGTCATTATTCAATATAGTCGCAGTCAGACACTTTAATATGGGAGCAATGGAAAATAAAAGTCTCAATATTTTCAACTCAAAACTAATACTCGCCAATTCTGAAACAACAACTGATGAGGAATTAGAAAGAATAGAGGGTGTGATTGCCCATGAATACTTCCATAATTGGACGGGTAATAGAGTGACTTGTAGGGATTGGTTTCAATTATCTCTAAAAGAGGGTTTAACCGTTTTCAGAGATCAACAATTCACTTCTGACATTCATAATCATGAAATCAAGAGACTTGAGGATGCAAAATTTCTTAAAAGAAATCAATTTAGAGAGGATTCTGGTCCAACATCGCATCCTGTAATGCCAGAAAAATATCAAGAAATAGATAATTTCTATACGACCACAATATACGAAAAAGGATCAGAAATAATAAGAATGCTTAATAAGCTTGTCAAAGATGAAAATTTCTATAAAGGATTTAGTAATTACATCTCAACATATGATGGGAAGGCCGCGACAATAGACCAATTTGTCGATAAAATTTTAGAGCACAATAAGGAAATCGATCCAAAAGAATTTAAAGTTTGGTACAAGCAAAATGGCACACCAAAAGTTAAATTCAAGAGAATCTGGGACCAAACAGCAAAAAAACTTACAATTCAAGTCTCTCAAAGTAATCCAATAAAGAAGAACCCATATAATGATTTACCTCTAATAATTCCTATAAATCTGGCTATATTTTGCGATGAAAATAAAACAATAGAAAAAACATTAGTTTTAAAAAGAAAAAAACAAGAATTTATTTTTAGGAATTTAAGATCTAACCTGCGAATCCCCTTAGTTACGTATTTTCGCGAATTCTCCTCACCCGTTGAGTGGGAATCAGACACTACTTTGGCTGAAAATTTTTTAATCTTAAAATATGAAAACGATTTTTTTACACTATCTAATACAGTAAAAGTATTTTATAAACAAATCATTTTATGCAGATTAGATGATAAACCAAATCATAAAATTGAAAATAAATTAATAAGCACCATAATTTTATTTATAAAAAATAAAGATATTAATCTATCTCTTTTATCAGAATTACTAAGTATTCCGACATTTGCTGAAATTGAATCAGAGATGGAAAATATCGATCCTTTAAAAATATATAAAACTATTGACGAATTAAATTATTTATTTGGTACGAAATTAAAAAAAGTTTTATATTTTAAGCTCCAAGAAATAGAGAAAAATCTAGATAAAGTGTGGCCAGAAGGTAAAAATGAAAGAAAACTAATCGAAACTATTTGGAAACTACTCTTACACAGTAATGATGAGGCAATTAAAAGCAAAATAATTAATTATGTAGATAGTAATTCGATGACACTAGCAAAAGCTGCATTGAATTCCTTCAGTAGGATTAATTGCCCTGAAAGAAAAATTATTTCAAATATATTCTTCAATAAATGGAAAAATAATAGTGTCGTTTTGGATAGTTGGTTCTCATTTAATGCATCTATAGAAATTGATAAAAATACAAACAGCATTGAAAAATTATTTGTAAATAAGTTTTTTGATACAAAATCACCAAACACTTTAAGAGCTATATTAAATACTTTCGTGACAAGAAATAGTACATTTCATGCAATTGATGGTTCTGGTTATAAATATATTGCAAAAAAGATAATTGAATTTGATAAATTAAATCCAATCGTAATTTCTCGTTTTGTAAAAGTCTTTAGCAGATACAATTATTATTCAGAGCCTTACAAAAGTAATATGATAGAAACAATAAAGCAGATTAAAAAAAATAAATTATCAACAAATACTAAGGAAGTAATAGATGCAATAATAGAATGAATTATTGATAATATTTAAATTAATAAAACAATAACAGTTGTAGATATTAATAATAAAATAAATACAAAAAACTTGTTAACAAAAATATGATCAAATACATTTTTATTATTATTTTTATTCCACTTTTTATTGACATATTCCTTAGTTATAAATTTATTAGGCCTGCCACAATATAAACATGTTGGTGAAGTTTTTAAAATTAAATTTTTACATTGAGGGCACTTTTTTTTTTCCATAATTTAATCTTACTTAATAAAATTAAAATCAGGCACAATAAACAAAATAAGTAATTCAAATTTAATTCATTATATTTTGAATAATTAAATATCATTGCAAAAACAAATTTGTTTCTAACAAGTTAAAAAAATTTAATATAATAAAAAATTAGTATTTAGTTTTAAATGTTTGCTATTGCACTTGGAATGTCCCCTGTCGAAAAAATTACTGTTGCAATATCTGCTTCAATTTTTATAATCGCTTTTACATGGGTTTCGATTAAGGGAGATTTAAGAAAACTTGCTAATGAACTAATTGAAGATAATGAAAATAATCAGGATAATTAAAAAAAATCTTTTAACTTATTTTGCATGCAAACTAGGGTAATCAATAATATGTCTAATTTCTTTAAGAGAAGAACCATAGATTTTTTCACCATTTAAGTGGACACCAATCCATTTTTCCTTTTGATTAAAAAAATTACTCATAGTAGTATCCCTCTTGAGATAATCTTTATTATCCCAATTTAAAGTTATATCCCAGCCTTTATAATTTTCTATCATTTTGAAATAAAGAAGATACTCAAATAATACTCAGAGAAACAATGAAAAAAAACAAAGGAAATAAGTATTTTTTTCGTTATTATTTTTTAATATTCATTTCGTACTGACTTTTATTTTAAGAGCAGCTTCATCTGCATTTTTCCTAGCCAAATTAATGTCGGAATTTGATGAGAGAACAACACCCATTCTTCTGCCTTTTCTGGAAACTGGTTTGCCAAATATGAGCACTTTTGTCTTTTTAAATTCTAATGCTTCATTAAGACCCTCATAAATAGGATTTATAGAATCTTGTTTAGATAGTATAACTCTGGTTGCAGAGGGTTCTATTAGATCTATATACGGTATTGGCAAATTTAAAAAAGCCCTTAAATGCAATTCAAATTCATTAATATTTTGACTAACTAATGTAACCATACCGGTGTCATGCGGTCTTGGAGATAATTCTGAAAATATAACCTCATTTCCTTTTATAAAAAACTCTACTCCGTATAATCCAGCTCCATTAAGGTTATTTAATATTCTACTTGTCATTCTCTTAGCTTCAGTAATTAAGGAATCGTTGATCTCAATAGGTTGCCAACTACATTGATAGTCACCATTAGCTTGAAGATGTCCAATTGGTAAACAAAAAATATTTTCACCACTTTCTTTTCTTACGGTTAAAAGAGTAAACTCAAAATCAAAATTAATAAATTCTTCAATAATTACACCTTTAACCTTTCCTCTTGAATTTGCTTGTGCCTCTTTCCAAGCATTTTTTAAATCATTTTTTGTTTCAACCAAACTTTGTCCCTTTCCTGAAGAGCTCATTAAAGGCTTAAGTAAAAGTGGGAATCCAATTTCATCTGCTTTTTTTTCTAAATCATCAAATTCAAAAATATAATCAAACTTTGCAGTTTTTATTTTTAAATCTCTAGAAGCTAAGTCTCTAATTTTATCTCTATTCATTGTTATTTCTACAGTTCTGGCGTTTGGAACAATTTTGAATCCTTCATCCTCTAGTTCTTTTAATGCCTCAATTGAAAGTGCCTCTATTTCTGGGACCACGTAGTCAGGCATAAATTCTTTTATAACATTTTTTAAAATATTTTTATTTCCCATATCAATTACTCTTGAATAATCAGCGACTTGCATTGCAGGTGCTTTCTCATATCGATCAATGGCAATAACCTCTAATCCTAATCTTTTGGATTCTATTACTAATTCTTTTCCAAGCTCGCCACTACCAAGCAATAAAATTCTTTTTTTAGAAAAAATTGAATCTTTCATGTTTATAAAACTTATTCGTCATTACAAGAAGCTTGTGAAGATGCATCATCTCTAATTTTTTTCTCTTTAGAATAACTAAATAAAAGTTTTCTACTAAACCAATTTTGATTTCGAATACTATTAGTCATTGATCTTGAAATTGCTCCTAAAAAAAAGACTCCAATCATTGCCCAAATAATTCTTTCTAAAGCAATTGCAGGTGAAAAACCTTGACCGGAATAAATAATTTCAGTAAGTGGGTCTAAAGGGTCCAAAATTAAAATGATTAATAATATAAATTATAAAGGGGTTAAAGAAATGAAAAATTAAAACTTATAAAAGAAATAACCAAAACCATCAGAAAATTTAAACACAATAAAGTTTATACAATGCTATCTTCAAAGGGTGAATTTTTTTAGACATGCAAGTTGACGTACAAAATACTACTGTTCTTACCGCAGATGGATCATCCATAAAACTTGGTGAATACTCAGGGGAAGTGATTTTAGTTGTTAATGTGGCTAGTTATTGCGGAAATACTGCTCAGTATGAGGATCTTCAAAAGCTTCATGATTTATATTCAAGCAAAGGACTAAGGATACTTGCATTCCCCTGTAATGATTTTGGGAAACAAGAACCCGACTCTCTGTCAGAAATAAAAGATTTTTGTACAACAAAATATGGCGTAAAGTTTGAAATTTATGAAAAAGTACATGCTAAAGGCAACACCACAGAACCATACACAACCCTTAACAAAGTTGAACCTGAAGGAGATGTTGAATGGAATTTCGAGAAGTTTTTAATAGGGAAAGATAGTAAAGTAATTGCGAGGTTCAAACCAGATGTTAAACCGTTTGACGAAAACTTAATAGCAGCTATCGAAGTAGCATTAGATTCATAATAAGCTTCTTATAATTTAAATATAGTTATCCTTTAAATTGAGTTAAAAATAGGTTACTTTTTAAGTTCAAACCTCTAATGATTTTAATTTAAAATCTTATTGATTATTCAGAATCAACTTCTACGTCTATTATTTC
>CABZNT010000005.1 GCA_902527105.1 uncultured Prochlorococcus sp.
CTCTTTGAGTTAAAGCTTTTTCCTATTAATCCAGCTAATCCATCACCAAAAGTCATTATGAAAAATCCACTAATTAGTGCATATGGATTTTTATCCCAGAAAAGATAAATCAAAGTAAATAAACTTAGACAATAAAATAATGTCCCATAACTTTTTCTCTCAACATCCTCAATTGTTGGAAATAATTTATAGTTGTAATTGATGAAAACCATTAATGAAACAATTCCTGTAAAAATTAGAGCAGAGTTTTGATTAATTTCTAAAAATTGAGCAATTGGTATTAAAGGTCCTATTCCAATATGTATAATTTTTCTGACGATTTCTCTGCTATCTTCATTATATTTTTTAAAAACTATTGATATTAAAAAAATTGAAAATAAATATAATAAAATTACAGTAAATTTTATCAATTTAATTAAGCGGCTTTTTGATGAGTTGTCATTACTCGAAGCTTTAATATTGCTTTAGCTTCTAGTTGCCTTACTCTTTCTCGCGAAACATTAATTTGTCTTCCTATTTCTGCGAGTGTTAATGGTTCTTCACCATCTAGCCCAAATCTGAGCTTCATGATTTTTTGCTCTCTTTCATTTAATTGAGAAAGCCAAGTTCCTAAATGCTCTTTTTGAATAGTTCTATCCATACCCTCCATAGGCTCTTCACAGTTTGGATCAGGTATGAGTTCACCAAGTGTACTTCTGTCTTCTTCCCCTCTTGCATGTGCATCTAGGGAGGCGCAAGGAGCACTTTGAGAAATTAAATCTTCTAAATCTTTTTGATCAATTCCCATCTCAGTTGCCATTTCCAATCTTGTAGGTTGTCTGCCAAATTTATGTGATAATTCTCTAGAGACTCTTCTCATTTTGGACAGTTTTTCACTTATGTGAATAGGCAAACGGATGGTTCTAGCACTGTTATCAATTGCCCTCGTCATTCCTTGTCTAATCCACCAGTAAGCATAAGTTGAGAATTTATATCCCATAGCAGGATCAAATTTATCTACAGCTCTTTCAAGGCCAATAGCACCTTCCTGGACAAGATCTAATAATTCAAGCCCTTGGTTTTGGTATTTTTTTGCAACCGAGACAACGAGCCTTAGATTAGCTGCCATCATTCTATCTCTTGCTCTTTTGCCAATCTTAATTTGATAAAGATTTCGTTGGGTTCTATCAGTTTCAGGAATTTGTAGCAATTTTTTCATGTTCTGAACATGATGAGCTAACTCTATTTCCTCTGCTGGAGTCAAAAGAGGTACTCTTCCAATGCTACTTAAGTAATAGCCAATAGAATCTGAAGCGAGTCTGCCAGATTTTTTTTGGCTTTGTTTTGCCGTAAGACTGGATTTCGATTTGCGAGGCTTGCCCGCAGTGTTTGGTAATCTTGGCTCATCAAAATTATTATCTGAAGAGCTTTTCGCAGATTCCAGAGGGATCCCCATCACCCTGGCCTCCTAAATAATGGATTTTTTAAAAAGCTAGCACTGAAATTGAAATAAAAACTACTTTTACGTTGAAATTTTAAAGACAAAAAATTTTTTTTGAAGGCTTATTTCTTGAAATCCATTGATATGAGCTGATTTTATAAAAAATAAAAAAAATTTTAAATATTAAGTATTTTTTTAAATGTTGTAAAAATCAATATTAATTTTATTTTTCTATGAGGTCAATTTGCGAACGATTATGCGATGAATCTAATTCATATTTTGAATATGAACCATCATCTTTCATTATCCAAGAAAAGTAATTATCTTTAATGTAAGTTTGCAAAAGCTTGTATATTTCAGATTTCAATTCATAATCCTCTATAGGAGTAACAGCTTCTATTCTTCTATCAAGATTTCTTCTCATCCAATCTGCACTCCCTATAAAAACCTCATTATCCCCGTTATTACAAAACCAAAAAATTCTTGAGTGTTCAAGAAAATGACCAATAATGCTTATAACTTTAATATTTTCACTTAAATTTTTTCTTTGGGGATATAGGCAACAAATACCTCTTATGATGAGGCTAATTTTTACACCTGAGTCTGAAGCTAAATAAAGCAGTTTAATTATTTCTGGGTCTACTAGAGAATTCATTTTTGCGATTATTTCGGCTTTTTTGCCTTCCTCTGCATTTTTAATTTCTCTCTTTATCAAAGAAATGAATTTCTCTCTCATCGATGAGGGAGAAACTAATAACTTTTGATAACTTTTTTGTTTAGAAAAACCAGATAAGTAGTTAAATAACTCAAGTAAATCAGATGCAATATCAGGATCCGTTGAAAGTAATCCTAAATCTGTATAAAACTTTGAAGTATTAGAGTTATAGTTTCCCGTTCCAATATGGAAATAATTCCTTAATCGTCCTTTCTCTTTTCTAACTATTAAGGCAATTTTTGTATGTGTTTTAAATCCGATGATTCCATATACAACATGAATTCCAGCTTGTTCAAGTTGTTTTGCCCATTGAATATTATTGTCTTCATCAAATCTTGCTTTTAGTTCAACAAGAGTCATTACTTCTTTCCCATTCTCTGCAGCTCTCATTAAAGCTGCAATGATAGGCGAATCTTGGGAAACCCGATATAAAGTAATTTTTATAGCCATTACAAGTGGATCATCAGCTGCTCTGTTTATAAATTCTTCAACTGAAGTTTTAAATAAGTCATAGGGATGATGAAGCAGAATATTTTTTTTTCTAAGTATCTTGAAAATAGAATTAGGGTTTTTGTTTGAAGGTAAATCTAAATGTTTTAATTCTGGGTGAGTTTTTCCAATTAGCAGATTTTCTTTTAAATCATCTCTATCAATTTTTGTAAGCTGATTTAAATCGTCTAGGCCTAATAAACTTTTGCAAAAGTATATATATTCTTTCTGTATTGAGATACTTTCAATAAGTAACTTTAGAATATTTTCTGGCATATCTGACTCCACTTCTAATCTAACTACATCCCCACCTAATCTTCTTTTTTGCAAACTTTGTTCAACAGCTAAAAGTAGATCATCAGCTTCAAGTTCTTTTAATTCTAAATCTGCATCTCTTGTCACTCTAAAAAAGGAGTAATTTATACATTCCATTCCGTTAAATAAAGTATTTATATTATTTCCAATTAAATCTTCAACACTTATGAAATAGTGAGATCTTTCATTACTAAGTTGAGTAATTTCATTGGGAATTCGTATAAATCGGGGTATATTTTTTGTTGGTATTTTTACTCTGACAAACTGATTTTTAGAATTCTCCTCATCTTTTATTAAAGCTGCTAAATTTAGACTTAAATTACTTATAAAAGGAAATGGATGTGCCGGATCAACAACTAATGGAGTTAATAAAGGGAAAATAGATGTTGTAAAGAAGTTGTTACACCAATTTCTTTGATTTTCATTTAGGTCCTTATATTTTTTTAAAATTACACCTTTTTCTTTTAATTTATTTTTTAATTCATTGTTTACATAGTTTTCTTGGAGAATAGTTAACTTTTTTATTTCATTATTGATTTTTTTTAATTGCTCTTTAGGGGTAAGTCCGTCAATACTTTTTTTAGTAATTTCTGCTTCAACTTGAGCCTTTAATGAAGCTACTCTTACCATAAAAAACTCATCAAGATTATTACTAAAAATTGAACAAAATTTCACTTTATCTAGAATTTTGTACTCCTTTTCCATACCAGTAAGAAGTACTCTTTTATTGAATTCAATCCAACTTAATTCTCTATTAATAAAAACATCAGTCTGGCTTTTCATTGAAAAAAACTTTTAATTTTTGATTTTTAAAAGAATTATTATTTTTACCCTCTGCAATAAGGTATATCATGAAAAGTAAGATAACGGAACCAGCTATAAAAGGTGATTTAGGACCAAAACTATCATAAACCCTTCCTGCCATTGCAATTCCTAAAACTCCTCCAAGACTTTGTAGACCCTGAAGGTTACTTAAGATTGATCCTTGTTTATCAATGTCTAATTTCTTAGATATTAGTGCTCTTAATGTGGGCGTAATTAACCCTGCCCCAACAGCTAAAAATGAAACAGCTGAATAAATATTAATTGTCGCATTTTCTTTTGGAGCAGTTATTAAAAGAGCACATGCCACAAGAATAAAGCCTGATCCGACGAGTGTTAATCGCATTTCGCCAAATTGCTTTACCAGAGGCCCAATTAATCCTCCCTGAACGATAATTGCAATGATTCCTACTACAACAAGAGTTCCACTTGATGCTTTGGTCGTCCAGTTTAAAGATTCTTGAAGGAAAAATATCAGGATATTGGTTAATCCAGTAAAAGCAATAAAGTAAATAAAAAAAGCTAATGATAATTTTTTAATCTTTTCTTCTTTGAAAACTGTAAATAGAGCTTTTAAAGGGTTTTTTAAAATAGTTTTTGATTTATTTGAGTCACTATTAGGCTTGGTTTCTGGTAGGTAAAAAAATACAAGGAGAAAATTTATTATTGGAATGATTGAAGCTATCAAAACTGGAATAATAAAATTGTTATTTGTATTTCTTGCAAAAATTACAACAAAAATATTACCCAAGAAAAAACTTAAACCAAAAGCTACACCAATAAGCCCAAATGTTTTTGCTCTTTTTTCAGGGCTTGAAATATCTGCAAGAATTGTTGTTGCAGTAGCTGCAGTCCCTCCACTTAAACCGTCAATTAGTCTCGCTAAAAATAATAAAAATAACGGGATAGAGGCTATTGAATTTGACCAATTAAAAAGAACTGTAAAAGATAATATTGATATTCCTATTACTGAACCAGTAATACAAAAAAGAGTGACAGGTCTTCTTCCATATCTATCACTCATAAGTCCTATAAAAGGAGAAGCTGTAAATTGAGCTAATTGATAAGTGCATGATAATAAACCATATGTACTTGCTTTAGAATCAAAAAGTAAAACAAAAGAGGGTAATATAGGTAACAGTATACTTTCACTTAAACGATCATTTAGAAGAGTGATAAAAGCACTAAGGAGAGTAAATTTTTTATTTGGTCTTGATAAACTTTCTTTCATAATATATACCTTCATTACGATTAACTTTTACTACCATACTTGTTAATGGAGATTATTGTGCCCGGCATTGTTTATTTGGTTGGAGCAGGTCCTGGTGACCCTGAGCTTTTAACTCTTAAAGCTTTACGCCTAATAAAAAATTGTGATGCATTGGTTCATGATGCTTTAATTCCTGATGCAATCATAAAAGAGGCAGGAAAAAATACAGAAATTTTCCATGTAGGTAAAAGAGCTGGGAAGTGTTCTGTACCTCAGGCTGAAACTAATGCTCTTATTTTGAAATTGGCAAAAGAAGGCAAAAATGTCGTAAGGCTTAAAGGGGGAGATCCATTCGTTTTTTCTAGAGGTGGTGAAGAGGTATCAATTTTAGAAAAAAATGGAATTTCAGTTGAAATTGTTCCTGGTATTACTTCTGGGATAGCTGCCCCTACATATTTTGGTATTCCACTAACCCATAGAGATGCTGCTAGTTCCGTAACTTTCGTCACTGGACATGAGCGTGTAGATAAGGAAAAAAAGACAGTAAATTGGAGAGATTTAGCTAAATCATCAGATAGCTTAGTAATTTTTATGGGTATAAAAAATATTGAATATATTGTGGAAGAATTAATTCTAGGTGGTTTAGATAAGAATACTAAATGCGCTGTGATTCAAGAAGCTACTTTAAAAAATCAAAAATGTTTGATAGAGAAATTAAATAATCTTCCTTATAAAATCAAAGATAAAGAATTTTCTGCTCCATCAATTGTCATTATTGGAAAAATTGTTGAATTTAAGGTTAATAACAATATAACTAAAGTATCTGATGTTTATTTACCAGATATTAATAAAGTTCAACTATATAATAAATCCCAAAAATAAATTGGATCGAATTTAGCTTTAAGCTTTAAATCATTAACTTGATTAATTTGTCTGCAAGATAAGCTATTAATTGCAACTATTATGTCATCATTTTGAAATTCTGGAGGAATTAATTCCTCTTTTACAATATTCAATTTTAAAGCTTTAGAAATCATAATCCCCTCTAAACAGCCGCTCTCTTTTCTAGGAGTTATCCATTGATTATTTCTTTTAATTAGAAGATTAAATGTACTTCCACAACAAAGTTCACCTGATGTATTCAAAAGGATAGAATCATCAAATGATTTTTCATTCGCTTCTGTCAAAACTTGTATTGCCTGATTATATGAAAATGTTTTGCATTTACTTATACGACTAAATTCATTTATTTTTTCTGTTTGACTAATCCAAACGCTTATTGGATTAAAATTTGGTTTGATTCTATAGAACTCAAGCCATATATTATCCAAATCTTTTGTCTCTGAAGTACTATCAATTGTAAGTGTTCGACCTTCATTAGTTCCTCGACTATAGTTTATTCTTACTGAAGCAAATTGATCATTTTTAAGCGATAACTTTCTAATTCCATCTTGAATAAGTTGTCTCAAAGTTAATTTATTTATTTTGAGATTAATATTTAAAATCTTGCTACTTTTTTCTAACCTTTTCAGATGTTCATCAAAAAGAATAGGTTTGTTTTCTTTTATCAAAATGGTCTCAAATATACCATCAGCAAATTTTAATCCTCTATTATTAGCAGCAATAAAAATTCTATCAATATCTAACCATTGATCCTTGTGCCAGCCTAATGTTTCAATCATTTGAGTGAATCAATTAACGGTAAAAGTTTCCACTTTAGTTCATTAGTTTCCTCTTCAGGATTTGAGTCAATAACTATTCCGCAACCAGCATATATATTGATTTTTTTGTCTTTAATTAAAAATGATCTTATTAGTATATTGCTGTCAAATTCTCCATTCCAGTCAAGCTTCAAAAATGAGCCACAGTATGGTCCTCGTTCACATTCTTCTAATTCAAAAAGTCTCTGGCATGATCTTAATTTAGGTGCTCCAGTTATAGAGCCCCCCGGCCAACAAGCTTTTAGTAAATCAATCCAGTTTTTGTCTTTTTGTAATTTACCTCTGATTACTGATGTTAGATGATGAACTTTTAAGAAACTTTCAAGTTTTAATATTTCTGGCACCATAATACTTCCTGTTTCGCAAACTTTACTTAAATCATTTCTTATCAGGTCAACAATCATAATATTTTCGGCTCTATCTTTTTCGTTCGTTATTAAATCGATAGCATTAAGTGCGTCTTGATTTAAATCCTTATCTCTGGATCTAGTTCCTTTGATTGGCCTTGATTCTACAAAATTTTTATTATCTATTTTTATAAATCTTTCTGGCGAGGTAGATAATACAGCCTCTTTATAATTATCATTATTTATTATTATTCCTCCAAAGGGAGCTCTTAAATTTCTTCTTATTTTCAAATAAATATCTAGAGGATTATAGTTTTTGGAAGATTCAATTTCGCATTTAGTTGTTAGATTTGCTTGAAATATATCCCCTAAGGATATTAATTTTTTCAATTTAAGAATATCTTTCTGAAATTTTTCAGCCATTTCGTCCAAATTGATTTTTGAAAAATCAAAATTCAAATTTGTTTTAATAATATTTTCTTCTTCAATATTTTTAATATTGTTGATTATGTTTTTATAATTGATCAGTTCAGATGAGTTTGTGCCTTCGATAATTATTTCTTTTTTTATTAGATTACATTTAATGATTGGATCATATGATGCAATCCATAAAGTTGCCATATTAGATTTTCGCCATGGGTTTTTGGGTTCTATGAAAACTCCAGCTTCATAACTTAACCATCCGATCCAAAATCCTTTTTTTATATTTCTTAAATTGTTAAATGGATTATTAGTTTTGTCTAAGTTATTGATATCTCTTGATTGGATTATTTTTTTAGGTTTAATTCCTATTATTGACCATTCCCCATTTTCTTTGCCATCACTGTCTAGCCAAGCTAATCCTTTATCTCCGAATTTTTTTGTTAGATGATGCGTAATCAGTGCTGGATCTATCCATTTTTCTAGAATTATTTTTTTTATTTTCATTTTTTATTATTGTTATTCAGCCATTTTTCATAAGCGGCATTTCTAATTCTGCAGCTATCACACTTACCGCATGGTTTTGAATTACCCGAATAACAACTCCATGTTTTATCTAAAGGGACATGATTATCAAAAGCTAATTTAATAATTTCCTCTTTATTTAAATCTAATAGTGGTGTCCAAAGTTTTATTGGATTATTTTCTCTTCCTCTTTTATTGGCTAAATCTGCTAACTCTTGAAATTTTTTAATGTAGTCAGGTCTGCAATCTGGATAACCAGAATAATCTAGTGCATTAACTCCTAATCCTATAAAATCAGCATCTATTGCTTCGGCATAACTTAGTGCAACGGAAATAAATATAGTATTTCTCCCAGGAACATAAGTATTAGGAATTTTATTAGTTTGTACTCCTTCTATTGGAATCTTTTTTTGAGTATCAGTTAATGACGAGCCTCCCCATAAAGATAAGTCAAGTTTAATGATTTTAAATTCTTCGATATCAAAGTGTTTTGCAATTATTGATGCAGAATTTAATTCTTTTTTATGACGTTGACCGTAGTCAAATGAAAGGCCAAAAATTTTAGCTTCGGATTTTTTGGCGATACCAGTAACTGTAGAAGAATCTAAACCTCCAGATAATAAAACTACTATTGATTTATTTTTAAGAGTCATATAATTTCAATTAATTTTTAAGTATTTGTGAGTTTGAAGGCTCAATTTCCAATCGGGGTTATTTTTTACGAAATCAATAGCAAGAGAGAAACCATTTGCATTGTTCCATGCTGGCTGTAAATAAAAAATTTTATCTTCTTTTTTTAAGCCATCTTCGCTTTTAGAAAGTTGATATTGTTTTAAAGTTTCATTTTTTATTTGAATAGCAAATTCAATATCTTCTATTTCATTTATGATTATTTTGATTTCATTACAGTTTTTTAAAAAATAATTTTTTGGAGGTGAGTGTCTTTTAGGAGATAAAGTAATCCAGTCATAGCTTCCTGATATCGAATTAACTCCACTTGTCTCAATATGTATCTTCATTGGCTTTTGTTTTTCTCCCATCGTCATTTTTTTTATGGCTTTGCAAAAATTATCCAAGTTATGTTGTAAAGGTTCTCCACCTGTAATAACGCAAAAAGATGCTCCTTTTTTTCTGGCAATTTTTATGCGATCTATTATTTTTTCAATTGATATAGAAGGGTGTTTTTTTTCATCCCATGAATTCTTGGTATCGCACCACGAACATCCAACTTTACATCCGGCTAATCTTATAAAAAAAGCACTTTTTCCAGCGTGATAACCTTCACCTTGTAATGAATGAAATTGTTCGACTAAGGGTAAAAAATTTGTCATTTTCATTCAAAAAAATAAAGAATATTAATTTGATTGAGTTAACTTATCTTGAGAGGCTTTTATTAATCCTTTAAATAAAGGATGAGGTTTGCCAGGTCGTGATAAAAACTCAGGATGATATTGACAGGCTAAGAAGTATGGATGATTTTCTAACTCAATTAACTCAACTAATCTGCCATCTGGTGATGTGCCACTAATTTTGTATCCAGAATCTAAAAAACTTTGTTTGTAGTAATTATTAAATTCGTATCTATGTCTATGTCTCTCATAAATAACATCCTCATCATATAAGTTTTTTCCAGTTGTATTTTTTGTCAATCTACATGGATAAACTCCAAGTCTCATTGTCCCACCTAAATCAACTACATCTTCCTGTTCTGGTAATAAATGTATCACTGGATTTGGAGTGTTTGGGTCTAGTTCTGAACTAGATGCATCTGGAAGATTAGCTACATTCCTGGCCCATTCTATAACTGCACATTGCATACCAAGGCACAAACCTAAAAAAGGAATTTTATTTTCTCTTGCGAATTTTATAGCCGAAATTTTTCCATTGACTCCTCTATTGCCAAATCCCCCGGGTACGACAATTGCATGAACTTCATTTAAGTAAGTTTCTGCTGAATTTTTTTCTATCATTTCAGCACTTACCCAATGTAAATCTAATAAAGCTTTTTGTTCAATGCATGCATGCCTTAAAGCTTCAACAACGGATAAATATGCATCTCCAAGTTCAATATATTTGCCTACAAGGGCAACTTTTATTGGATCTCCAGGATTTCTTAGGTTGTGTATTAGTTGTTCCCAATTTTTTAAATCACATTTTTTATCTTCAAGGTCTAAATACTTCAGGGTTTCTTTGCATAAACCTTCTTTTTTTAAAGAAAGAGGTACAGAATAAATACTGTCTGCGTCTAAAGCTTCAATTACAGAGTTGATACTGACACCGCAAAAACCACTCAGCTTTTTTTTAAGAGCTTCATTGATAGATTTATCACTTCGGCATACAAGTAAATCTGGCTGAATTCCAATTGATCTTAATTCTTTCACTGAATGTTGTGTTGGTTTAGTTTTTATTTCGCCAGACGTTTTGATGTAAGGAAGTAATGTTACGTGTATGTATGCAACATCGTTCCTATTGACATCATTTTTGAATTCTCTTATTGCCTCTAAAAAAGGAAGAGATTCAATATCACCAACTGTTCCACCAATTTCAGTAATAATAATATCTGCATTACTGTTAGCGGCTACTCTATGAATCCTTTCTCTAATTTCTCCCGTTATGTGAGGTATTACTTGCACAGTTCCACCGTTATAATTACCTCTTCTTTCTTTATTAATAACTGCTTGATAAATAGATCCGGTTGTTACACTATTCAACCTAGTCATTGCTGTATCAGTAAATCTTTCGTAGTGACCTAAATCTAGATCGGTTTCAGCCCCATCTTCGGTTACAAATACTTCACCATGTTGAAAAGGGCTCATTGTGCCTGGATCAACATTTAGATATGGATCTAGTTTTAATATTGAAACAGTATATCCTCTAGACTTTAATAATCTACCTAGGCTTGCAGCTACAATTCCTTTACCAATGCTAGAAACTACTCCTCCGGTGACAAAAACAAATTTTGACATTAAATATTTTTAATTAAGCACTGCCTCCTTATATTTTATTTAAACAAAAAACTTTTAGAACATCCATATATATTCTTATTCATCAATTGTTATTTCAATATCTAATTCTTTTAATTGTGATTTTGAGACATTTGAAGGTGCATTTGTGAGAAGACATTTTGCTTGTTGATTTTTTGGAAACGCAATTGTTTCTCTAATTGAATCTGCACCTATGATCAGCATGGTAATACGATCTAATCCGAATGCTATTCCACCATGAGGAGGAGCACCCATTTCTAAGGCTTCAATTAAAAATCCAAATTTTTCATTAATCTCTTTAGCAGTAAGTCCTACCGTTTTCAAAACCTCTCTTTGCAAGTTTGCTTCATGAATACGTAAAGAGCCTCCTCCTAATTCCAAGCCATTAAGAACTAAGTCATAAGCATTTGCTATAGAATCCTCGATTTCTTTTTGCAAGTTTTCAGGATCTTTAGATTTTATATTTTTTGGAGAACAAAAAGGATGATGTAAAGCTTCATATCTATTTTCCTCTTCATTTCTCTCAAACATCGGGAAATCAGTAACCCATAAGAAATTCCATTTACTTTTATCTATGAGATTTAAGTCTTTTGCGATGTATTGTCTCACTCTATCTAATGACTGGTTGACAATTTGTTTATCTCCAGCACCCAAGAGAATTAAGTCTCCATCTTGCGCTTCGGTGATTCTCAAAATATCAGCTATATGCTCTTCATTAAGATTATTTTTAATTGCCCCAATAGTCTCAAGCTCTTCTCCTTTGACTCTTATAAAGGCCAAACCACCCGCTCCTGCATCTTGAGCTACTTGGAAGATATCACCTCCGGGTTTAATTCTTACGTTGCTAATACTTAAATTACCTCCTTTGACTGTTATGGATTTTATAGAACCTCCAGACTTAATTGCCTTGGTGAAAATATTAAAGCCAATATCACCTAATACTTCTCCTAAATCTTTTAATAACATTTGATATCTTGTATCTGGTCTATCAGTGCCATAATTATCCATTGCTGCTTGCCATGACATTCTTGGAAAAGCATTATCAAAATCAATATTTAATACTTCTTTCCATATTTTTTTTATAAGACTTTCATTAAAAGAGATTATTTCTTCTTCACTAATAAAGCTCATTTCAATATCTAATTGCGTAAACTCTGGCTGTCTATCTGCCCTTAAGTCTTCATCACGGAAACATTTTGCGATTTGATAATACTTATCTAAGCCTCCCACCATTAAAAGTTGTTTAAATAGTTGTGGGGATTGAGGTAGAGCAAAAAATTCTCCATTCGAAAGACGAGCAGGAACAAGAAAATCGCGAGCGCCTTCTGGAGTTGATTTTGTAAGTAATGGAGTCTCTACTTCTGTAAATCCAAAATTATCAAGAAATTCTCTAGCAATTTTAATAATTTTATGTCTTGTTTTTAAATTTTCTAGTAATTTACCTCTTCTTAAATCAAGGTATCTATATTTTAATCTGAGTTCTTCTTTTGTATTTTCATAATCATGTATAGATACTGGAAAAGGTAGGTTTTTTTTAATTTGATTGAGAATTTGCAAATCTTTAACTTTAAGCTCTAATTCTCCTGTACTTAAATTTTTATTTATTGAATCTTTTGGCCTTTCGTTAATGATTCCGCTAACCATTATTACTGTTTCATTTCTAAGAGTTTCTGCCTGTTTAAATAGATCTGCACCATCATCGGGGTTTATTGTTATTTGTAGGAATCCACTATGGTCTCTTAAATCAATAAAAATTACACCACCATGATCTCTTCTTCTATCTACCCATCCGCATAAATTAACTAATTTACCAATATCTGTATTATTGAGTTCTTCGCAAATTTTGTTTCTCATCTAAGTATGATTTATTTATCAATAACTTATAATAATTCTTTAAGGGTAAATTTAGTTAATAATTTTTTTTATAGAACGCTCTTTTTGTTATAACCCCTTTGAATTTTTTGCCTCTTATTAATATTTGAACTTCATTATTTATTAAGGCATGCGAAGTATTGATGTATGCAAAAGCTATAGCTTGTTGTTTAGTTGGAGACCAACTGCCGCTTGTTATACTCCCAATATTTTCTCCACCTTTAAGAACTGAGCAACCTTTTCTTCCTATTGCTTTACCCTCTATAGAGAGACCAACTAACTTTTTTTGAATACCTAATCTTGACTGTTCTTCAAGAAATCTCCTACCAAAGAATTCGTGATTATTTTCTAGATGTACTAACCAGCCTAACCCTGCTTCATATGGAGAAGTTTTTTCATTTATGTCTTGACCATAAAGATGCATGCCTGCTTCAAGTCTAAGAGTATCTCTAGCTCCTAAACCACAAGGTGCAACATTTTTGGAAATTGAGAAATCCCATAAATTAATTGCTGCTTTTTTAGATAAAAGTATTTCTAGACCATTTTCCCCCGTATATCCTGTCTTTGAAAAGAAAATTTTTTCTTTAGGCGAAATATGTTCAAAAATTTTATATTCGCATCCAAAGTTAGGGATATGTGAGATCGAAGATTCAATCCATTCTTCAAATAAATCGAATGAGTTTTTTCCCTGTAGTGCTAAAAGTACTTTGTCTTTTTTAAAGTTTGTTATCGAAATTTCATATTTATTTAAATTATTTTTTATCCACTGAAAATCTTCTTCATATCTACTTGCATTAACTATTAATAATAATTCTGATATGTTATTTTCTTGTATGCCAAGGTCATAAATTATTAAGTCATCTATTATTCCTCCTTTATCATTGAGCATTACTGTATAAAGCCCTTGACCTTCAGAAAAGGAATATAAATTAGTAGGAAAAAGTTTTTGAATATAATCCTTTGGATTGATTCCCTTGATAGAAATCACCCCCATGTGAGAAATATCAAATAATCCTGCTGATGATCTAACTGATTCATGCTCTTTAATTAATCCTGAAAATGATATGGGCATTTCCCAACCTGCAAAATCCACTAATTTTGCATTGGCTTCAACATATTTTGAATAAAGAGGACTTTTTAGCAAATCCATGAAATATTTAGTTTGTATTTAGTATTTTTACACTGTAGTTTAGAAATTTTTTATTGCATATTTTCTAATGACAAAATTAAGCTTCTAAGTACTTTGGCTGCAACTATGCTACTTACTCCGCTTTTATCAATTTCTGGAGATAATTCCACAATGTCTGAAGCCACAATTCTAAAGTCTTTTAAAGTTTTCAGTATTTCTTCAAAATCATTCCAAAAAAATCCTCCCGGTTCTGGAGTGCCCGTCCCTGCTAATAAACTGGGATCAAACCAATCTAAATCTATTGTTAAATAGATTGGAGACTTAGCGAACGGTAGAAGAGCTTGTTTTAACTCATGTGCATTTCCGCCTGGACAAAAGTTAATTAATTGGTTGTTGTTATGCATAATTTCAAATTCTTCCTTAGTCCCACTTCTAATTCCTACTTGTAAAATTTTCTTTTCTGGTAGCACTTCTAAGCATCTTTTCATAGTACAAGCATGACTATGTTCATTTCCTATATATGATTCTCTTAAATCTGCATGAGCATCAAGTTGAACCAATATCAAATCTGGATATTTTTTTACTAATGCTTCAATAGCACCTCTTGTAATAGAGTGTTCGCCTCCAAGCATAATAGGACTAAGACGTTTATTAATTAAATAATTTGTTGCTGATTTAACCGATTCAATAACGGACTTTGAGTCATTTTTATCAATTAGTATTGATCCAAAATCAACATAAATAATATCCTCTAAGTCTTTTTTTATTTTTGGACAATATGTTTCCAAACAAGAACTGACTTGTCTTATTGCTTCTGGACCAAATCTTGCTCCTGGTTTAAAAGAACATGTCCCGTCATAATTAACTCCAAATATACCAATTGAGCAATTCTCGGGACTTCTTTTTGCTCCCATATAAATTGCATTTTCGTTATCAAATAAATTTTTTGTCATCTTATTAATCTAGTTCTTTTACAATTTTATTTGGCATCATTTTGAATGCTGCATTTTGAAAATTTAAATTCCAAATTTCACATCCTTTTTCTATTTTTAGGACTTCATCACAATTTTGCTTTGATAAATTTAGATCTTCTGAAGAAGCGAATGTCCAACTCCAAATCCCGCTTGGATATATAGGCACAAAGGAATACATAGTTTCAGAAACTTTAAATATATTTTTTAGGGTTTTCAAAATATTTATGTGAATATTTTTGAAGGATTCAGGAGATTCACTTTGCGTTGCTAATATCCCCTTTGGTGTAAGTATTCTTTTACATTCTTTATAAAAAGAATATGAAAATAATAAATTTGAGAATTCTGAGGGATCTGAACAATCTATAAAAATAACGTCGTAAAAATTATCTTTTGTTTTTTTTACCCATTTAACACCATCATCAACATGTATTTCTAATCTTTTATCATTCCATGCTTCGCCTCCAATTTCTTTTAAAAATTTTTTAGATATTTTGATTACCTCCTCGTCAATTTCTACTAGATCAATTTTCGATATTTGAGAATATTTAACGCATTCTCTTGCTGTACCGCCGTCTCCTCCACCAATAATTAGTACATTAGATTTTTCGTCAATGCTACTTAATGCTGGATGCACAAGACACTCATGATAATATTTCTCGTCTTTTAGTGATGTCATCCAACAACCATCAAGCATTAAAGCTCTTCCATAGTATTCATTTTCAATAACAATAATTTCTTGATATTGTGATTTTTGTTTAATTAAAACATCTCCATTTAGACCGAATCTTGAGCCTTTATGATATTCATCTATCCATGTTGAAATATTAGTCATTTGCTTTTTAAGAATTTTTTCTTTTAAGTTTTCGCTTGGCTATTTGCCAAAGCCGTTGAAAGTCTTTGGGAGTTTGTTTTTTTATATTATCGCCTGCATGATGTTCAATGATTGAAAATCTGTCTAAAAATTTTTTATTAGTTTTTTGTAGAGCTGATTCAGGATTTATTTTTAAAAAGTTTGAGAGATTCAGAAGGGTAAAGTAAATATCCCCAAATTCATTTTTTATTTCTGAATCATTATTGCTTTTAATTGCATCCTTTAATTCATTAATCTCTTCTTCTAACTTTTCAAAAATCTGATCAGCACTCTCCCATTTAAAACCATATTCTTTAACAATATTTGTGATTTTATCTGTTCCAACCATTGGTGGTAAATTTTTGATTTTCATATTTAAATTTTTACTTATTGATGATTCCATATGAGGTATTTCTTTTTCTGAATTTTTAATGTTTTCCCAAATTTGTTGCGATTTTTCTAGAGATACTTTTTCTTTTTTTTTAAAAATATATGGATGCCTATTAATAATTTTCTTGTTTAGATTTTTTATAACATCATTTAGTTCAAATTCTTTTTTTTCGTAACCGATTTCAGCATGAAGCATTACTTGTAATAAAAGATCTCCTAACTCTTCACATATGTTATCCGCCTTTTTTTCATATATCGCATCTATAAATTCATTACTTTCTTCATGTAAAAATGGGATCAACGATTTATGAGACTGTATTTTCTGCCAAGGGCATCCCCAAGTTTTATCTTTTAATGATTTGATATTAGATATTAAAATTTTAAAGTTTTCTAAAGTCTCTAAATCGGAATTTTTTTGTAAGTTATATCTATCGTTTGAGGACATAGGATATATTTTATTAATTTAATTTTGCCTCAATCATGAAATATTTAAATACTTAGTATAAATATTTCAACTTCATCTATTAGAATGATTTATTATAAGGGCGATTAGCTCAGCGGTAGAGCGCCTGCCTTACAAGCAGGATGTCCCTGGTTCGAACCCTGGATCGCCCATTTATTATTTTTCTAATGACTGAGATCGTCAATCTTTCAATCAGTCAAAGCGCTGCTTCAGAACTATCTAGGCAAGCTTCTTTTGGAGGTTCTCCAGGAGAAATGTCGATTGATTTGGTAGAGGATAAAAATTGTTCCGAAGGATGGATGCATATTAAATTAAGGCCGGGTACATGTAATGGATCCCCTATTTCAAGAACTGAAGGAGTAACTTTATACGCGGATGTAAAAAAGTTTAATTTACTTAAAGATTTAAAATTAGATTATTACGGTGATTTGAGCGGTGGTGGATTTCTTATTTCAACACCAAAAAATGCAAAACGTTGTTCTTGCGGTTCTGGCTTCAAACTTTTGTAGAATGTATGATTATTTTTTTGCAAACTAATATTATTTTCATTAATTGGCTGCTCTCAAGATAAAATAAACAAAAAGTTTATTGAAATAAAATTTGGACATGACAGAGATGAATGATCAATTATCTTTAGAGAATTATTCACCTTTTGAAGTAGAGAAAAAGTGGCAAGAAAAATGGGAAAGTTTAAAGGCGTTTAGTCCTAATCCTGAGGATGATGGGGAGCCTTTTTGTGTTGTTATTCCACCACCAAATGTAACTGGGTCTTTGCATATGGGGCATGCATTTAATACGGCTTTGATAGATGTTGTAGTACGTTTTCAAAGACTTTTAGGTAAGAATGTTTTGTGCTTACCAGGAACTGATCATGCTTCAATAGCTGTTCAAACTATTCTTGAAAAACAATTAAAAAGTGAAGGCAAAACAAGCGAGGATATTGGAAGAGATGAATTTCTTAAAAGAGCATGGAATTGGAAAGAACAAAGTGGTGGAAGAATAGTTTCTCAATTAAAAAGGATAGGATATTCAGTTGACTGGACTAGAGAAAGATTTACTCTAGATCAAAAATTAAATGAAGCAGTTATTGAGGCTTTTAATATTCTCTATAAAAAGAATTTAATTTATAGAGGCGAATATTTGGTTAATTGGTGTCCTGCATCTCAATCTGCCGTAAGTGATCTTGAAGTTGAAATGCAAGAAGTAAATGGTCATTTATGGCATTTTAAATACCCTTTAATTTCTGAAAGTGGTGAACAGTTAGATAAGTACTTAGAAGTTGCAACAACAAGACCAGAAACTCTATTGGGTGATACTGCTGTGGCAGTTAATCCTGATGATGATAGATATAAAGAATTTATTGGTGTCAAAGTAAAAGTCCCTTTCGTTGATAGAGAAATACCTATTATCGCTGATTCACATGTTGATAAAGATTTTGGTACAGGTTGTGTAAAGGTTACTCCAGCCCATGATCCAAATGATTTTGCAATAGGAAAAAGGCATAATTTAAAACAGATTAATGTAATGAACAAAGATGGAACTTTAAATATTAATGCAGGTATTTTTCAAAATTTAGATAGATATGAGGCTAGAAAGAAAATTATTAAAGAATTGGATAATTTAGGCCTTTTGACAAAGATAGAGGATTATAAACATACTGTTCCTTTTTCTGATAGAGGTAAGGTTCCAATTGAACCTTTATTGTCAACACAATGGTTTTTGAAAATGGATGATATATCACAAGGATGTCTTAATGAAATTGGTTCTAAAAAACCATCGTTTATTCCTCCACGCTGGGAGAAAGTTTATAAGGATTGGTTGGAGAATATTAATGATTGGTGTATTAGTCGTCAATTATGGTGGGGACACCAAATACCAGCATGGTATGTTTTAGATGAAAATCAAGACTCAATAGAACAAAATACTCCATATATCGTTGCAAGAAATGAACAAGATGCCTTAATCGAAGCTAATAAAAAATTTGGATTAAATATTAAATTGGTTCGTGATAAGGATGTTTTGGATACATGGTTTTCAAGTGGTTTATGGCCTTTCTCAACCCTTGGTTGGCCAAATACAAATGATCCGGATTTTAAAAAATGGTATCCAAATAATGTTCTTGTTACTGGTTTCGATATTATTTTCTTCTGGGTGGCAAGAATGACAATGATGGGGAATACTTTTACAAATAATATTCCTTTTAAGGATGTTTATATTCATGGTCTCGTTCGAGATGAAAATAATAAAAAAATGAGTAAAAGTTCAGGAAATGGTATTGATCCAATACTATTAATTGATAAATATGGTTCTGATGCTCTACGATTTGCTTTAATTCGAGAAGTTGCAGGCGCTGGTCAAGATATCCGGCTTGATTTTGATAGGAAAAAAGATACGTCTTCAACTGTTGAAGCTTCAAGAAATTTTGCGAATAAATTATGGAATGCAACTAAATTTGTGTTAATTAATAAAACTTCTAATAATAATTTTTCGCTTAATGAGAGTGATGAAACTTCTTTAGAGTTATGTGATAAGTGGATTTTATCGAAATTGAATCAAGTAAATATAAAAGTCGCTGCTTTGTTGAAAGAATATAAATTGGGAGAATCTGCGAAACTTCTATATGAATTTACGTGGAATGATTTTTGTGACTGGTATGTAGAATTTGCTAAACAAAGGTTTAATAATAAAGAGACTAATAATAGACAAATATCTGAAAAGGTTTTAATAAAAGTGCTCAATGATATTTTGGTGATGATTCATCCTTTTATGCCGCACATTACTGAAGAACTTTGGCATGTACTTCAACTTAAATCAGATAAAGAATTATTATCTCTTCAAAAATGGCCAACCCAAGAAAATAAATTTGTTGATAATAAGCTTGATAATTCCTTTCAACAACTCTTTGAAATTATTAGATTGATTAGAAATTTGAGAGCTGAATTAGGCCTCAAGCCATCAGAAAAAGTTCCTGTTTACTTGATTTCAGATAATGATGAATTGATTGATTTTCTAAAAATTTTAGTTGATGATATTCAAACCTTAACTAAATCTTCTGAAGTATTTATTTTTAAACCTAATGCTGTTGATAAAAAAGAGTTTGCTAAATCTTTTTCTGGGATAATTAGTGATTTAGAGGTTTACTTACCTTTTCAGGATTTTGTAAATATGGATGCATTAAAGGAAAGGTTAAACAAGGATTTAAAAAAGGTGACTATTGAGTTAGATAATTTAAATAAGAGATTATCTAACAAAAATTTCGTGGATAAGGCTCCAAAAGATATTGTTGATGAATGTAGATTTAAATTAAATGAGGGTTCGGTACAAATGGAGAGAATTACTAAAAAACTCGAACTTTTGAATTAAGAATGAACATATTTCTTGAAAATATTTATAATTTATCTTTTTTTTTTAATACTGGAATTGGGATATTTTCGTTTGTTTGTATTTATATTTTAATTGTTTTATTAATACTCCCAGCTTCTTGGTTATCTTTACTATCAGGTTTTTTATATGGCTCATATTTAGGATCAATTATCGTTTTTTTCTCCGCTTCCTTAGGAGCATCAGTTGCTTTTTTTGTATCAAAAAGTTTTTTTGCAAAAAAGCTAAAAAATCTTTTTAGTCGTTATCCAAAATTAAGTGTTATGGAAAAAGTAGTTGAAAAAGGCGGACTTAAATTAATTTTTTTAGCAAGATTATCTCCGATATTTCCCTTCAGTATTCTTAATTATTTTTATGGTTTGAATAATGTAAAATTTCGAGATTTCGCTATTGGTCTTCTTGGAATAATTCCAGGAACTTTTCTTTATTGCTCAATAGGTAGTTTGGCAAAAAATATTCAGGAGCTAAAAAATGTCCAATCACCAAATAACTTATATATGACTATCATTGGAATTATTTCAACTTTTTTAGTTGTATATTTCTCAGCTAAATATTCCAGGGAATATTTTGAAAAATCCTAAGAATTTACTCTTTAATATTCCAATCTCTAATAGATGCAATTAAGATAAACAACAAAAGCCTAAATTTACCTAGTAGAGTTTTGTTGGCTTCTAATTCGATATATTTTGCTTGTCCACAAGGTGTTTTTATGAAGTTGAAAACTGTTTTCTTTGTCATGAGTCTCTCTAAAAGTACTGATAATTATTCTTACATTTTATAGCTAAGATTTTTAGTTTTTTTACTTAAAAACCACATTTTTCATTGACTAATTTTTAAATATAATTTTTTAAAATTTAGACTTTTTCTCCAGCTTTAAAACCTCTAAAGCATTTGAATCTCGGAAACCTCAGACTAAAAGCCACCCCATCCTTGGATTTAGTTTTAGCATCAGCTCTAATTTCTACAAGTTGACCAATAAGTTGATTCCGTTTTGACCAATATTCTTCACGTTGGATATCACTAAATCCGCTTCCACAACTAAGACTGTATTCATGCCCATCATCTTCACCTTCTACTAGTACAGCTCCTAGTCTACCTTTATTGCGACCTGTCCCTTCCTCAACGGATACAACTTTTAAGGTGACTTCAATGAAAGGTTTTGCTTTTAACCAACTGTGTGTTCTTTTACATTCATATATTGCATCAGGATCTTTAATCATTACTCCTTCATATCCACCCTCTACAGCAGATTTATTCAGCTCTACAAATCTTTTCTGTCCTTCAATGGTATCTAGATCTACATTTTCCCAGTCAAGTGTTTTTATATGTCTAAGAAGTAAAGAATGTTTTGCTACCCATTCTTTTACTAATAAACTTCTTGCTATTTGACTAGTGTTCCATCGCCCTTTTTGGAAGTCTTCAAGGGGACATAAATCAAATAGATGTAGAACTGCGTCTTTTGTTTGTTTGCCATCTTTTCTATGTACCTGTTTCATTAAATCTTGAAAGTTAGCGCTCATCACTTCACCATCGAGTACTAAGTCATAAGGTGCTGGATCTTCTTTTAAGGCGTTTTCTATTTCTGAGATAATATGACCAAAATTATGGAATTGTTTCCCATTACGAGAAAACATTTCTACTTTATTTTGTCTAATAATAGTTAAGACGCGTACACCATCTAATTTGATTTCAATTTGCTTTTTCCCTATCATTTTTTTTTCATGATTTGCACTGTCATGAGCTAAAGGACAAGAAAAAATAGGAATAGCATATTTGGGAAATTTCTTTGCTATCTTGTTGATTGTTTTTTCAGATACTCCACATCTAAGATCTTTAATTAAAACTCGTCTATAAAATCCATTCCACTCTTCTTTTGTTGCAGATTCCATAGCCTTAAGAATTGCATCGCGAGCAGCGTGACCAGTAAGTTCTCTTTGAATAAGCTTATTGGCTAATTTTCTAAAATCTTCCCATAAAAAATTTTGACTTTTTTCAGTCTCTTTCTCAGGGACAATTTTTACACCAAAAGTTACTAATGGATCAAGTGCCATACGTATACCTTCAAAAAAATCATCTAGACCATCTTCCATTGCTTCTGAAATGATTTTTTCTTTATCTAATCTACTTGGGTGTAATTCTAATTGATGTATTATTTCTTCTTTAAACAATTTTTTGCCTCACAAGAAATTATTAATTAACTTTAGCTATTCTGTCTATTTTCCAATCATTGTCAGTTTTTGCAAAAGTAAAATCTAATGGGAGTTCATCTTGTTTGTCTTCTGATTTTAGATTCAAAGTTATTATGATTTGATCTTCTTGGACTCTAGGTCTTCCTGATTTTAAATTTCTGTATTTATTGAGGTTTAAACTAGCTAAAAATTTAAGAAAATCTTGTCGTTTTACATGCGTTTTATAAGTTTTTGTAGTCAAACCATAAGCTGCATCAATTCTGCCAGCAGCTATTTGATCGAAAAATTTTCTTACTAATGGATTAATTCCCCTGGCGCTTATAACTAATTTGACTGCATTAAAAGTCCAAAAAGAAACTAGTACAGCTCCACCAACTAATAATGCTTTAATTCCGATATCTTTAACTAGTGTTGCATCCATGTTGATTTGAGTTTTTTATTACTTTAAGAAAAGAAATCGTTTTTGATGGCTTTTTTTGTCAAAATAATACTAATTTTAATCCATAATGCCTGTAATTCCTCTTTTACCTTTATTTCATAAATTTAATAGCCAATATTTTGAAAACTCTCTAGCCGTTAATAATCAACCTATAGTAAAAGTTAGATGGAGTGATAATAGATTAAAAACTACTGCTGGTTTTTATAAAAGAAAACAAATTAATGGTCTTGTAGATTCTGAAATTATCTTATCGAAACCTATTTTGAGTCAATTATCTACTAGTGAAATAAACAGTACTTTATGTCATGAAATGATTCATGCATGGGTAGATAGGATATTAAAAAAAAATGAGATACATGGTCCTAATTTTTTACAAAAGATGAATGAAATTAATGAGAAAGAGAAGAATTTTCAAATTTCTGTAAGGCACTCATTTCCTATTGAAAGGAGAGAATTAAAATACATAGGAACTTGCCAAAATTGTGGTGAGAAATTTTACTACAGGAAAAGGATAAAGAATATTGCCTGTAAAAAATGTTGTGTAAATTTTTTTAATGGATCATGGAATAAAAAGTGTTTAATTTTGTTTGATTAAAAATATAAGATGTGTTTTTGTTTCTATATTTGGAATTATTTATTTTTTAATGTAGTTTATATTTTAAAAAGCATAATAATTTATGGATTCAAGGAGAATTAGAAATCTTAGAAATAGTTTTGATAAAAATATTGTTGATAAACAGGTTGATAAAATTTTTGAAACTGGAAGACAATTTGTTGATGGAGTATCTGGTGCAAGGCCAGGTAAAAGAAGAAACTCAGATTTTCGAGGAATAACAAGTAAGAGTGTTAAAAAAGTAGGAAGATGGGTATCTGAAAAAGTTGATTTATTTTTTGATGAAGATAATGATGATTGGAATGATGAGAATTATTACGATGATAACAGCAATATTAAGACATTTTCCAGAGAATCAAATTCTTATGAATTTGCTAAACAGCACTCAAAAAGACCTTTAGAAGCAATATCATTAAGGCAACCAAAAAATTTACAGACAACTGAGCAAAAAAAATTACCTTATGTTAAAGAGAGTATCGACGAAGATTGGCCAGATGAAATGGATTTCAAAGTTGAAAGATGGCAAAGAGCTTCAGAAAAAGAGAATAATACTTCGAGAGATCAATCAAACCAACAATTTCAATCAAAATCAAGAAATCTTCCCAGATCAAGAAGAAGAAGAGTATAGTTTCGTAAATTCTTTAATTCCTGAATAGCCTAATAAACTTTCTAAATGTGGATTGAATACTTCTCTGATAATTGTTAGGGGCTTTTTGTCTCGAAAAAATCTATAATTTCTTGACCAGAATGGGCCTTTAAAACAAAATTTATCTTCTAACCAATGTGAATTAACAAGTGAAATTTGATCAACTTCTCTAAATAATTCTGATCTATCTTGTGTCAAATTCTTCCAAATTGGTTCTTCTTTTGCTTTTAAATTGTCATTCACTTGTTCTGCATTCCACCAACTTTCAGCCCATGCTAGGTTTTTATTATTGTTTTTAATCCATACTTGTCTCCTAATTAAAGGACCATTTAACTGATTTAATTCTTTAGGACCTTCTTCAATAAATAGTGGATCTATTTGCATTGAAATTAATTTAATTTTCGTCTCTTGGTTAGTTAAAAGTTGTAAATGTCTAGTTGGACTTCCATCCCCAAGTAGCATTAATTTCCATGGACCAGATATTTTTGGTAATGAATTTTTCACTAAAAAAGTAGAGGCTTTTTCTTCCCATAAAATGTTTGGTGAGTTAAAAAGTTTATTATTCAGTGCTCTGACGGAGATACTTTTAAGATGATAACTTTTTTTCGACAAAATTATTTGTCTTTTCTTTTTTTATTTCTCTTATTTTTAGCCAAACAAGTAATGCAGTTAAATCAGCTTTGCTTACTCCAGGAATTTTTGAAGCATCACCAAAATTTTTTGGCTTTATCTTGTTTAAATTTTCTCTAGCTTCTAAAGATAATGTATCAATTTTTTCATAATTAATTTCTTGTGGCAATGATTTACAGCTTTGACGATTTATTTGTTCAATGTTGTTTTTCTGTCTTTTGAGGTAACCTTCGTATTTAATATCTATTTCCACTCCTTCTTGTATTGAAGAACCTAGATTTTTTTTAGTCAAATTATATTTATTTAGATCTGAATAATGAAAGTTTGGTCTTTTTAAGAGTTCTTTCAAAGTTGTTGAACCTTTGATCTTTGACCCAGTGTCTAATTCTATTTTCTTTGATATTTCGTCGGTATTTTTTAAACGTGTGTTATTCAATCTTAATTTCTCTTCCTCGAGGCTTTTCATTTTTTCTTGATAGGCAGACCATCTTTTCTCATCAATTAGCCCTATTTGATAACCTAATGGCGTTAATCTCCTATCTGCATTATCTCCTCTAAGAGTTAATCTATATTCACTCCTACTAGTGAGAACTCTGTAAGGTTCTTTAAGATCTTTGGTAATTAGATCATTGATCATTGTTCCTATATAGCTGCTTTCTCTACTGAATATTATTGGATCTTTATTGTTTAGTTTTCTTATCGCGTTGACTCCTGCAACTAATCCTTGTGCTGCTGCCTCTTCATAACCAGTAGTTCCATTAATTTGTCCAGCGCTATATAAATATTCAATTTCTTTCGTTTCCAGTGATGTTTGGAGTTGTGTTGCAGGTATATAGTCATACTCGACAGCATAGGCTGGTCGCAACATTTTACATTCACTCAACCCAGGTAAGGTTCTTAAAAGTTCTAATTGAATATTTTCTGGTAAACCTGTGGAAAATCCTTGAACATATATTTCAGGGGTATTAATTCCTTCTGGTTCTAGGAAAATTTGATGTGATTCTTTATCAGCAAATTTAACGATTTTATCTTCAATTGATGGACAATATCTTGGCCCCTTACTATCAATAAAACCGCCGTAAATGGGAGTTAAATGCAAATTGTCACGAATTAGTTGATGTGTTTTGGCAGTTGTTCTTGTGATATGACAACTAACTTGAGGCATATTATTTTTTATATTTGGGTCAAAAGAAAAATATTTATCTGCTGCAGTACTTGGTTGAATATCTAATTCATCAAAAATAATACTTTTTTTATCAACTCTTGCTGGAGTACCAGTTTTTAAACGTTCTGTTTTGATACCAATTTCGTGCAAATTTTGAGTAAGACCTTTTGCTGCTTGTTCGCCAGATCTTCCAGCTGACATTGATTTATTTCCTATCCATATTCTTCCTTCTAAGAAAGTACCAGCTGTAATAATAACTGATCTTGCTGAATAATAACTACCAAAGAAAGTCTTTACACCCTTTATTCTTTTTTTTACAATTTTTTTTGAGTTCAATCCAATTTCTTCAGTTTTTGCAATATCCAGTTCAGTAATCATTGCTTCTTTTAAAGATAAATTATCTGTATTTTGCAGGATTTCGATCATCTTTTTTGAGTATTCTCTTTTATCTGTTTGAGCTCTTAGTGCCCATACAGCTGGTCCTCTACTTGCATTTAATATTCTTTTTTGTATCGCTGTTGTATCAGCTAATTTCCCAATGATTCCTCCTAATGCATCAACTTCATGTACTAACTGACTTTTTGCTGGCCCACCAACTGCAGGGTTACAAGGTTGCCAGGCAATCCTATCTAAATTGATTGTGAATAATGCTGTAGAAAATCCTAATTTTGCTGTTGTTATAGCTGCTTCACATCCCGCATGTCCTCCTCCAATGACGATAATATCAAAAGATTCATTTGTTGATTGATGATCTTGCATTATTAGGATCTATTTAATTAGCTAAATTCCTAAATCTCGTAAATTGAGGTTCAAATAATAATTTAACAGTTCCAACGGGCCCATTTCTATGTTTAGTGACAATGATCTCTGTAATTCCTCTATCTTCTGTCTCTGGATTATAGTATTCATCCCTGTAAATCATTAATACTAAATCTGCGTCTTGTTCAATAGATCCTGATTCTCTTAGATCGCTTAACATTGGTCTTTTATTTGTTCTAGACTCCACTCCTCTACTAAGTTGCGATAGGGCTACGACTGGTACTTTTAATTCTCTAGCCATGCTTTTAAGACCTCTTGTTATTCGTGAAAGTTCTTGCACTCTATTATCAGGGGTTGATCCTTCCATCAACTGGAGGTAATCAATCACAATTAATCCTAATTCTTTTTTTTGTTCAGCTATTAATCTTCTGCAAAGAGATCTCATCTCTAAAACACTTAAATTAGGCTTGTCATCTATATATATTGGTAATTGACCTAATGAATTGATACCTTCTCCAAGTAAAGGCCATTCATCTTGCTGTAATCTACCTGTTCTTAGCCTGCCACTCTCTATTCCAACTTCCATAGAGAGTAATCTATATGTCAACTGTTCTTTACTCATTTCAAGGCTAAATACGCACACAGGTAAATCTTGAGATTGTGCAACATTCTTAGCCAGATTGAGAACTATCGAAGTTTTCCCCATTGAAGGTCTTCCAGCAACAATTATTAAATCACTTCTTTGAAAGCCTTGAGTCATCGCATCAAGGTCATAAAAATTCACAGGTATACCAGCAACTGAAGTACCTAATGATCTCGACTCTATTTCATTAAAAGTACTTGTAAGTATTTCAGCTGCTTGAGTCAAACCTTTAGAAGGTTTTTCTTGACTGATTTCAAATATTTTTTGCTCCGCTTTATCAAGAACCTCATTAGTATCTTGAGTCTGATCAAATCCTAGTTGAACTACCTCATTTCCAGATTTGATAAGTTGCCTTCTCATAAATTTGTCATTAATTAAATTAGCAACTTGTTCTATGGACGCTGTAGAAGATACATTTTCTACTAGCTCTACTAGTTTGTTGTTTCCTCCAATTTTTTCTAGTGTTCCATTATCTGCCAACCATGCACTCATGGATGTTAAATCAGTTGGTTTCCCCTGGGTATGCAACATTAATGCTGTTCTATAAATCTCTTGATGAGCATTTATATAAAAAGCTTCAGGTTTAATTAAGTCTGCAATTCTCCCAATCGCATCTGGATCCAGGAGTATGCCACCAAGAACAGCCTCCTCTGCTTGAACGTTCTGAGGAGGGACTAATCCAGCATTTTCACTATTAAAATCTTTTTTAAAATTTTTATTTTGCCCATTATTTGGAAAAGGTACGGAAACCATATCTTTAATTGCTTAGATATATACTCTGGCTACTTTTCGAAATAATGCAACAAATTGATTAACTTGTTACTTCAATATTAACTTCTGCATTTACTTCTGGATGTAATTTTATTTTTGCAGTAAAGGAACCTAAATTATGGATATCAGGCACTGTAATGTTTCTTCTATCAATTTCTTTTTTGGTTGCTGCTTCTATTGCTTCAGCAACATCTCCATTGGTAACTGTTCCAAAAAGCACTCCATCTTCTCCAACCTGTTTTTTAATAGTGAATCTACCTATTGTTGATAATGCAGTTTGGAAATCTACAGCTTCTTGCTTTAATTTATCAGCAGCAATTTTCTCTTTTTCTTTTTTTCTTTCAATTTGTTTAAGAACAGCTGGTGTTACATTCATTGCTTTTCCATATGGTAATAGAAAATTTCTTGCATATCCGGGTGCTACTTCAACTAAATCGCCTTCTTTCCCTAATGAGGAGATTGATTCAGTTAATGCGACTTGTACTCTTTTGGCCATGGAAATATTGAACAATATAATTAATAATAAGACCTAGAGGGTAACTTTACTTTTTTTGCAAGACCTAATTTCGCAAGAATCTTAATATGTTCCCATGTTATATCGATTTGGCCTCTAAATAAACCTTGTTTTGCTGAATTAGGAAATGCATGATGGTTATTATGCCAACCCTCTCCAAATGTTAATGCAGCAACCCATGCATTGTTTTTGGATGAATCACCACTTTCAAATGGTGCTTTACCCCAACAATGTGTTGCTGAATTTACTAGCCAAGTTACGTGATAAACCACTACGAGCCTCAATGGAATGCCCCATAGCACCAAAGCCCAACCACCAACTCCTAAATTTTGACCTATTGTGTACAAAGTAAGTCCAATAGGAATCTGTAAGAATAAAAAATATTTATTTAGAAATCTATAGTATGGATCTTTAATTAAATCTGCACTTAGTTTTGGAACCGCTTTGAGTGCTTCAACGTCTTTAAACATCCACCCCATATGACTCCACCAAAACCCCCTTTTACTATTATGGTGATCTACTTCAGTATCTGAAAAAGAATGGTGATGCCTGTGCAAACCTACCCAATCTATTGGCCCATGCTGGCAGCTTATGGCTCCACAGGTAGCAAAAAATCTTTCTAGCCATCTAGGAACTATAAAAGATCTGTGAGATAACAACCTGTGATATCCAAGAGTGACGCCCAGACAAGCAGTTACCCAGTAAAAAAATAGTAATGATACGACTGCAGGGAGACTCCAAAATTTTGGCTGTATAGCCACAAGAGAAAGAATATGAATTGCTGCCATAAAAACAATTGTTCCCCAAGTTTTATGCAATCTAGGAGGATATTTTTTTGAATGACTGGAAGGTTCCAGCAATTTTTCTGAAAGTTCTATAACTTTTTCAGCTGGAACAGGTTTTTTTAATTTTGCTGTTTCTTGGAAAATTACTGAATTCATGATATTGAAATAATATTTTCAAAATTACCGATATGTAATATTATCATACTATATTATTAATATGTTTAATTATCTGTGAGTCTAGGATATCGCGATAAATTATCTAGAGGTCGAAGGGCTATGGCTCATTTGATACACCTCTGGCATGAGAGAAACGGTTGGTCCCATAGGGTTCTGCCATTACTTTCTGAAATTCTTGATTTAGGTAAAGTTCATAATTCGCAAATTTCTAATCTTAGGAATGGAAAGTTATCTTCTCCAGGGCCTGAAGTTTTTCTTGCATTAGCTCAAGTTAATACGATTCTTGATCAAGGTATAGAAAAAATCAGGGATCGTTTAGAAAATGATTACCCAGAGTTATGGAAATCTTTGGAAGAGTCTTCATCACCCCTAAAAAATGATTCTGGTAGCCCATTGTCGGCCGGCGAGTTATTTGAGATTTTTTCAGGATTAAAATCTCTTCCTTCATCTTTTGATTGGTATATTGAAGATGAAGAAGCTTCTGCTTTAAGTGATTCCCTTTCAGTGCATTTTTGTCAAAACAAAGCTTGGAGATCTTGTAAAATTCAGGTAATGGAAGCTTATGCTGTCAATAAATCTTCACGTAGAGAACGTTTTGCTGAGGTAATAGCAGGAATTAGAGACTATACAGCAGAAGAGTTAGATGGAGAACTTCTTGATTTATATGAGGCTTCAAAAAAACTCTCTTATTTTAATGGGAGCGGACCAAATGCTTTCCTAGCAGAATTGAGATATTTAGCTTCTGAAAAAAAAAATGAGTTTTCATAATTAATGACATTAAACAATAACTTAAAACTGGCTGAAAACGCTGTTCTTTCTGTTGAAGAGAGTTTAAGTAAAGTTTTCCAAGAAAGATCCAATCAGGTTTTCCAGAAGTTAGAAAATATTTTGACAATTTTTAAGGAAGAAAAAGTTTCTACTAGTCATTTCAATCAATCTTCTGGTAGTGGTCATGATGATATATCTAGAGAAAAAATTGATGCGGTTTTTGCAAGATTGTTTCTTGCTGAAAAGGCTGCTGTGAGGATGCAATTTGTAAGTGGAACGCATGCAATAAGTTCTGTCTTATTTGGAATTCTTCGACCTGGAGATGTAATGTTATCTCTTACAGGACAACCATATGACACGTTAGAGGAAGTCATAGGAATAAGGGGGGTAGGAAAAGGCTCACTTAAAGATTTTGACATTAATTATAAGCAAATAAATATCTGCGAGAATTTTGATTCTTTTGAAGAAAAAATTGTTCGTTCTTTTGAAGAAAATTCATGTAAATTAGTATTTATACAAAAAAGTTGTGGTTATAGTTGGAGAAAGTCTCTTACGAATCATCAGATAGAGAAAATTTGCAGTCTTATTCATTCCCTTGATTCTAATTGTATATGTTTTGTTGATAACTGTTATGGAGAGCTTGTTGAAGATAGTGAACCAATTTCTAAAGGGGCAAATATAATTGCTGGATCATTGATAAAAAATTTGGGAGGAACAATCGTTCCTTCTGGTGGGTACGTTGCAGGAGATGCAGATTTGGTTGAGATGGCATGTTCTAGATTAACCTCACCAGGCATTGGTTCTTCTGCAGGAATAAATTTTGGACTAGGAAGATTAATTTTGCAGGGTTTGTTTTTAGCTCCACAAATTGTTCACGAATCACTAAAAGGTGCTGATATGGTTGCAGCAGTCTTTAAAAATTTGGGATTTAAGGTTTTACCAGAGCCAGCAACTTATAGATCTGATCTTATTCAGTCAGTAAGATTGAATAATCCTGATTTGGTACAAAAAGTTTGTCAATCTTTTCAAAATTCTTCACCAGTAGATTCTTTTCTGAATGTTGTTCCATCATCAATGGATGGATATGATTCAAAATTATTAATGGCAGGAGGTACTTTTATTGAAGGTAGCACAAGTGAATTTTCTGCTGATGCCCCTCTAAGAGATCCTTACAATATTTTTGTTCAAGGTGGTTCACACATAGCTCACATCAAAATTGCATTAATTCGATTATTATCTGAACTATTAGAGGAAAAATTAATTTCAAAGGATTCTCTACTTCCTTTATCAACTTAATCATGTCTTACAAGTTTCCAGACAACCTCAACTATGCTGATACTCATGAATATGTCTTGGAAGAAAATGGATTATTAAAAATTGGAGTTAGTGAATTCGCTATAGATCAATTAGGAGATATTGTTTTTGTTGAATTAGCTGATGAAGGGGCGACTTTAGAGAAAGGCGAGACTTTTGGAACAATAGAATCAGTTAAGGCCGTAGAGGAAGTCTATCTCCCTTTTTCAGGGGAAATAGTATCTGTAAATGAAAGTGTTATTGAGAACCCTGAGCTTTTACAGAATGATCCGATTGGAGAAGGTTGGTTAGTCATTTTGAAACCAGAATCAAAAGCATCAATTGCTGATTTGATGACTTCTGAGGAATATCAATCAAAGGTTGTACCAAAATAAGACAAACTTTTTAAAAAGAGCTATTTTAAAGAAAAATATTTTAATATGACTTCCAAATTTGGGTCTGATTTGTTTATAGAAAGGCATCTTGGGTTAGGAGATAATGATGAAAGAATTATGCTGAACAAGCTTGGTTTTAATAATATTGATCAATTTATAAATCAAGTTATTCCTGAAGATATTCAGCTTAAAGATAAATCTTCAGAAATATTGCCCCAAGGTTGTTCAGAAATTGAGGCTTTAAACGAATTAGAAGAGATTGCCAATAAAAATACTAAAATGAGAACACTTATAGGCCTTGGTTATTATGACAACCATATGCCTAAAGTAATCCAAAGACATGTTCTTGAAAATCCAAGGTGGTACACGTCTTATACTCCATATCAAGCAGAAATTGCACAAGGAAGATTAGAAGCTCTATTTAATTTTCAGACTATTGTTTGTGAACTAACAGGATTCCCTGTTGCCAATGCATCTTTGTTGGATGAGGGTACTGCAGCAGCAGAAGCAATGGCCATGAGTTTTTCAGCTAGAAAAAATAAATCTTCAAAAGTCTACTTAGTGGAGTCAAATGTTTTTGATCATACTTTTAATGTTCTACAAACCAGAGCAAAACCTTTGGGAATATCCTTAAAACGCTTTACTCAAAGCAATCTTCCTAATCATGATGATGTTTTTGGAATGTTGTTGCAATTACCTGGTAAAAATGGACAATTACATGATCCTACATTCTTAATATCTCAAGCACATAGATCAGAAATTATTGTAACGGCATCTATTGATCCACTGGCTCAAGTTTTAATTAAACCAATTTCTGAATTTGGTGTTGATGTTGCAGTTGGTAGTATGCAAAGATTCGGTGTTCCAATGGGTTTTGGTGGTCCCCATGCAGCATATTTTGCATGTAGCGAAAAATATAAAAGGCTTATACCTGGAAGAATTGTTGGGCAAACTCTCTCAAAGAATGGAGAAAAGTCTTTAAGACTAGCATTGCAAACAAGAGAGCAGCATATCAGAAGGGAAAAGGCCACTAGTAATATTTGTACTGCTCAATCTTTGTTAGCCATAATTTCTTCTTTTTATGCTATTTATCATGGACCCTCTGGATTAACGCAAATTGCTAAGAGATTAGTTGAGTTAAGAATAAATTTAGAATCAAGTTTAGCTGCTTTAGGTTTTAATATTCCTGATGGGATTAGATTTGATAGTGTTGATGTTTATTCTGAGCACTCCGAGAGGATCCATAATGAAGCTTTAAAAAATGGCTATAACTTAAGAATTTTGCCGTTGGGATCAACTATTGAAAATTCAACTGGTTTTGGGATCTCTTTAGATGAGCTTAGTAATGAAAAAGAAATAAAAGATATTTTGACTTTCATAGCAAACCTTATAGAAAAAGAAGCAGATTTAGAGCATATAAAATTTGATAAAGAATTTCATCTTGAAAGTTTAGCTTTGAGATCCAGTGCATGGATGCAGCAAGATGTATTTACAAATTACCAAAGTGAAACTGAATTAATGAGATATATATTCCGACTTGCAGAAAAAGATTTTTCTTTGGTAGATGGGATGATGCCATTGGGAAGCTGTACCATGAAGTTAAATTCTGCAGCAGAATTAAATCCAGTCTCTTGGGCTAATTTATCTTCCATTCATCCTTTTTCACTACCAGATCAAACTAAAGGCTATTCAAAAATTATATCTGACCTAGAAAAATGGATAAGTGAGATTGTTGGTTTAAAATCAGTTTCTTTTCAACCAAATGCAGGCTCTCAAGGAGAGTTTGCAGGTTTATTGGCAATAAATTCTTATTTTGAATCAAAAGGTGAACTGTTAAGAAAAAAATGTTTAATTCCAAAAAGTGCTCATGGAACAAATCCTGCTAGTGCAGTTATGGCAGGTTTTGACGTGTTAACTGTCGAATGTGATGACGAAGGAAATATTGATTTTCAAGATTTGTCAATCAAGGTTAAGAAATTTGATAACCAAATAGGTGCTCTTATGTTGACTTATCCCTCTACTCATGGAGTTTTTGAATTACAAATCAGAAAGATATGTGATTTAATTCACTCTGTGGGAGGATTTGTCTATTTAGATGGAGCTAATTTGAATGCTCAGGTTGGATTATGTAAACCGGGGAATTATGGTGTTGATGTTTGTCATTTGAATTTACATAAAACATTTTGCATTCCACATGGAGGTGGTGGTCCAGGGGTAGGTCCAGTCGCTGCATCAGAAACTTTAAGCCCATTTCTTCCTACTCATTCTTTAATGGATAATGATTTATCTATTAGTTCCAATTACGTATCTTCTGCAAAGCATGGGAGTGCAAGTATTTTACCAATAAGTTGGATGTACATAAAAATGGCTGGTTTTAATGGTTTAAGGAAAGCAACTGCGCATGCAATTTTATCTGCAAATTATATCGCGCATTCTTTAAAGCATAAATTCAAGATTCTTTATAAAGGAAAAAATAATTTTGTCGCACATGAGTGCATTTTAGATTTTAGGGATTTAAAATCCAAAACTGGGTTGAGTGTAAATGATTTAGCTAAACGATTAATAGATTATAGTTTTCATGCCCCAACTATAAGTTGGCCTGTTCCAGAGACGATAATGATAGAGCCTACTGAAAGTGAAAGTTTGGTTGAATTGGATAGATTTTGCGAGGCTATGCTATTGATTGGAGAAGAAATCAGCGAAATAGAAAAAAATGTTGCATTAAAGAATAATAATGTAATAAGTAACGCTCCCCATACGCTGAAAGAGTTAATTTCTGATAATTGGCATTATCCTTATTCAAAAGAAAAAGCTTCTTTCCCTTATAAAACTCCAACAACTATTAAGTTTTGGTCTTCAGTTTCTAGGATCAATAATGCATATGGCGATCGCAATTTAATTTGTTCTTGCAATGTGAATCAAGATGAGACTTTAGACGAAAAAAAATGTGCTTAAAGGACTAGCGTCCCAGTATTTACTTAGTTATTATCAATGTGAATAAAAATTTAATATTTTCTTATAGAATTTTTTTAAATTTTTTTATTAAAATATTCGAGCATCAAATTTTTTGGGGTATTTGAAGCTATGACCAAAGATTTTAAATCTGGTAATGTTAAGCAACTGCCAGTTAAAAACGTCAACTTACCAAATTTTGTAAATAATTTTTCTGGAAATAACTCAAATATTTGTTCCATAGAGGGGACTAATGTTATAAGAGTACCTTTTGGTAAAAAATTCTCAAAGAAAAAAAGACCTGAAAAGAATCAAAATATCGCTACTCTAATACTTCCTTTGAGTTCATATAGCAATCCTACGCCTCCACACGTAGCATAATAATTTAGATCAAATTTAATCTATTTCTTTGAGAGTATCTGAATAATAATTCTGCAGTTGTAGCGTTGCTTGATTCCAATCCCATTTTTCTGCTTCGTTTCGTGCCTCTTTTCTCATAATTTCTCTTTTATCTTCATTCTCGAGAATTTTTTTTGTTGCTTCAATCAAACTTTGTACCCCATTATCTTTTTCATCTGGATCATATAAACAACCATTAATCCCATCGCTAATTATATCTGGAATCCCCCCTTTGTTGGCTCCGATAACTGGACATCCTGCGGCCATTGCTTCGAGTAAAACTAAACCAAGTGTTTCTGTACTAGAGGGAAATAAAAATATATCTCCAGAGGCATATGCGCTAGCAAGTTCATCACCAGATAAATATCCTATGAAATTAGTCTTGGTATTTTCGAAGATTTTTTCAAGCTGGTTTCTATACGGTCCATCACCTACAAGTGCTAGACAAGCATTAGGGATACTTTCTAAGACTGGTTTAATTCTCTCAATTTGTTTTTCTGCTGATAATCTTCCTACATAAATCAACAAATAATTAGCGTCTTTATATTTTCCAAATAATTTATCTCTCATTTTCTCACTTCTTAAATCTGGTCTGAAACTGGAAGTATCTACTCCTCTTTGCCAAAGAGCAGTCCTTTGAATACCTTTATCTTTTAATTCATTGACCATAGCGGTGGAAGTACACAAATTTAACAAGGCTTGATTATGAGCTGCTTTAAGTAATTCCCACAAAAGTGGCTCTAGCATACCCATACCGTAATGTTCTAGATATTTCGGAAGATGAGTATGGTAGCTAGCAATTAAAGGAATATTATTAGTTTTCGCCAACCATATGCCACCTAAGCCAAGTACAGCTGGGTTAACAACATGTATCAAATCTGGGTTAAATTTTTCTAACTTATCTGAGACTGCAGGACCTGGTAAACCGAGCTTCAACTCTGGGTATAAGGGTAATGGCATTGCAGCAACTCCCACTACAGTTGCCCCCATATATGATTCTGGACACCCCTCTGGACAAAAAATTATAACTTCATCACCATTTTTTATTAAAAATTCAATTGTTTTAGTCAGTCTTGTGACTATGCCGTCAACTTTAGGTAAAAAAGTTTCAGTAAACAATGCAATTTTCACTTTCTTAAGGTAACTATTTCAAAAATTTTAATTAGTCTTTATAGCCTCAGCTTGTTTTTTTGTCCAGGATGAAACACAAGGTATGCGGTTAAGATCACATCTATTGGAGTATTTTTTAGCAACTTCAACAACTTCTTTTAATAAGCCATTATCAAGAGTAGTTGGGTTTAAACCCAATTCTATAAAGCATTTATTATCAACAATTAGATCATTTTCTACTGCTTCATTCCTTGGATTTGGTAAATAATTGATATCAGCTCCAGTTAGTGAAGCAACTTTTTTAGCTAGTTCTCCAACTTGATGACTCTCAGTCATTTGATTAAAGATTTTGACTCTTTCTCCAGATTTTGGAGGATTTTCAAGAGCAAGTTGTACGCATTTTACAGAGTCTTTTATATGTATAAATGCTCTTGTTTGCCCTCCTGTCCCATGAACACTTAATGGATATCCAATTGCAGCTTGCATTAGAAATCTGTTTAGCACAGTTCCATAATCTCCGTCATAGTCAAATCGGTTTGTCAATCTAGGATCTTTTAAAGTTGCTTCTGTATTTGTTCCCCAAACAATGCCTTGATGTAGATCAGTGATCCTTACAAGATCATTTTTGTTGTAGTAAAGAAATAATAATTGATCTAAAGTTTTAGTCATATGGTAGACACTTCCTGGGCTTGCAGGGTGTAATATCTCTTCTTCAAAGCGGCTTCCATCAGGTTGTGGAACTTCAACTTTTAGATAACCTTCTGGAATTGTCGCACCTCTATGTGATCCATATCCGTAGACTCCCATTGTCCCTAAATGAACAACATGAATATCTAAATTACTCTCTACTATCGCAGCAAGTAGGTTGTGGGTGCCATTAACATTATTATCTACTGTATATCTTTTGGTAAAACTCGATTTCATCGAGTATGGTGCTGCTCTTTGTTCTGCAAAATGGATCACGGAATCTGGTTTTTCATCAATGAGCAAATTGAGTAATTTTTGATATTGCTTAGAGATATCCATGTTAAGAAATCTCATAGGCTTGCCTCCAGTCTCTTCCCATGCAGAAAGTCGTTCTGTTATAGAAGCAATTGGAGTTAAAGATTCTACCTCTAGATCAATATCAATTTTTCTACGACTTAAATTGTCGACAATAATTACATCATGATTTTGCTCTGCTAAATTCACCGCGCAAGGCCAACCGCAAAAACCATCTCCACCTAGAACAATAACTTTCACTCAGAACTCCAGAATTAAAAGATTCATAATATATATTTATTAAATTACTACAGCGTGCTTCCACTTTGCGAAAAAATATTGTAAATAGTTTCAAATCTTCTTTCTTAGTACGATAAATAAAAGCAAATAATAAATTTTTACTTTCTTTTAAAAAATTTCTCAATTTAGAGAATTAGATAGATATATTTTTTTCCGGCGAACTTGCTACTGCAAAGTCTTGTTTTTTAATTCTTCCTGCCAGAAAAGCTTGCCTGCCAGCTTTCACACTATAATTTATTGCTTGAGCCATTAGAGGAGGATTTGCAGCTTGTGCTATTGCACTATTGATTAAGACACCATCAGCTCCAATTTCCATAGCTTGAGAAGCTTCACTAGGCACCCCTATTCCTGCGTCAATTATTACTGGTACTTTTGCATTCTCAATAATAATCCTTATATTTGATAAATTTAACAAGCCTTGCCCGGATCCTATGGGCGAGCCCAATGGCATTACAGTTGCACAACCTATTTCTTCTAGTCTTTTTGCAAGAATAGGATCTGCATTGATATAAGGTAGTACAGCGAAACCCTTTTTTATTAAAATTTCGGCTGCTTTAAGAGTTTCTATTGGATCTGGTAGCAAATACTTTTTGTCAGGAATAACTTCTAACTTCACAAAATTATTTTCTTCTTGACCAGATAATTTTGCAAGTTCTCTACCTAAAATTGCTATTCTGACTGCCTCATCGGAATTAACACAACCAGCTGTATTAGGAAGCATCCAGTATTTTTCCCAATTGATCTTTTCGAGTAAATTTTCTCCGGTCTGATTATTTTTAATTCTTCTAACAGCGACGGTTATAATTTCCGTTTCAGAATTTGACAAACTTTCCAACATATCTTGAGTAGATTTGTATTTGCCAGTACCAACCATTAATCTACTGGAAAATTGTTTTCCACCAATTAGTAAAGAAGAATAATTTTCCATATTTAGAATCCCTTATCTTTAATACCTTGATAAGGTTTATAATTGTTTCTTTTTTCTAACTCCTTACTTTTTTTAATTGCTGTTTTGTTTTTTGGATCTATCACCAAAACCTTTTGATAAGTTTCATATGCCAAGTCGTACTCTAGTAAACGCTGTTGTGCTGATGCGAGGTTATTTAGGGCTATAGGATATTCTGGAAGTGATTTTATTGCAGATTTATAGTGTTTAATTGCTTTCTTAAATTCATTTTGAGCAGCATAAGAAAATCCTAAAGCATTATTTATTATAGCTTTGGCTTCATCAGGTTCATTTTCATAATTTTCAATTGCTTTTAAAAAAGTTTTAGTAGCTTCAGAATATAATCTTTTTTTTATCTGAATAGAACCAAATTCATATAATTCTGTAGCTTGAGTAAGAGAATCTAAACCTTTCTGCTCGAATTTTACTAAATTTAATTCTTCACTTCTTGTTTTTAGAAATTGTCTGAATACAAAAATAGAAATTATTATTAATACAACAAAAAGAATTATTAAATAAGATTGAAAGGAAGATATTTCCATTATTTATAATTACTTTTCTAAATTATATTCTTTTTCTACTTACTAACGGAAGAAACGATTTTTTCAAAACACTTAGGATCGTTTAAGGCTAATTGAGCAAGCATTTTTCTGTTAAGGATAATTTCTGAATTTTTCATGCCATTTATTAACTTGCTATAGCTTGTTCCATTTATCCTCGCAGATGCGTTAATTCTAGAGATCCAAAGTCTTCTAAAATCTCTTTTTCTTCTTCTTCTATCCCTATAAGCATTACAAAGAGCTTTCATCACTCTTTGGTTTGCGGTTCTGAAAAGATTTTTGTTGCCGCCTCTAAAACCTTTTGCAAGATTTAAGATTTTGTTTCTTCTTTTTCTGGCTATGTTGCCTCTTTTTACCCGTGCCATGAATATCTAATAAAAATTGGTTAAAGATTTATGCGTATGGAATCATTAATCTTACATTATCAGCATCTCTTTCATCAACTACGGCTTTTGTTGATAGATGTCTTTTTAATTTTGAGCTTTTATGATCAAGTAAATGATTATGGAAAGCTCTTCTTCTCATGAATTTGCCCGTCGCAGTAGCTTTAAATCTTTTGGCAGCTGATTTACGAGTTTTTAGTTTAGACATTTAAGTCAAATGTGTTTAATTAGGTTAATCTAAACCTTTATACGCATTGGTGCAAATTAAAGTTTTTAATTGATAAGGAAAGTTCTAATTTATGAAAATTAAATTTGCCTTTTTAAACTTATTTTTAGGCTGTATTTCTCTTTTAATAATAAATACTAAATTAATTTCAAATGCAAAAGGAGAAGAATTGCTAAAGGTTGAACTCCATAATGAAATTAAAAAAGGAAAATTTTTAATTGGTTTAAAGCAATATTTAGGCGGGGAGAATGATAGTTTTTCGGAGAAAAATAATATAAACTTTACAACTAATAAAGGTTTTTTAAACTTGATATCGTCCAACGGTATTAAACATAAATCAAAACAGATAAATATTACCTGGGCGGATATTCCCGTCAAAAATCCAAAAACAATTGAAAGAATTGTTTTTGGTCCTTTTGCTAGCTATGAATCGGCAAAAAAACAATCAGAGAAACTAAGTAATAAAGGATTTGAGACGACTGTTTCCTACCCTAAAAATTGGGAAGTATGGATTCCATTTCAAGATGATCTGCCAGAGTTTGAATTAAAAAATAAGATTTTCAGAAAAATAAAAAATTTTCAAATTACTCCTGTTCTTAGAAATGACTACAGTGGTATGAAACTTGAAGGTCCTATATATATTTATTCTGAAGAGAAAATAAAAATAAATGGTGTTAGTTTTGGCAAAAATTTTTATTTAATAAAGGATTTATATGGAACTTGGACATTAGTTCAAAAAATTGAATTTGATGATTATTTGGCAGGTGTTTTGCCATATGAAATTGGACCGAATTCTCCTTTAGAAGCACTCAAAGCTCAAGCAGTTATTGCAAGAACTTGGGGAATATTTAATTCTGATAGATTTAATATGGATAAATATCATTTATGTATCACCACTCAATGTCAAGTTTATAAACCTCCTAAAATTACGAATAAAAAAGTGAAAAAAGCTATAGAAGCAACTTCAAATTTAATTCTCACTTATAGAAATCAACCAATAAATGCTTTTTACCATGGTTCTAATGGTGGCGTATCTGCTACTGCAGGCGAGTCTTGGCAAATTCAAGATTATTCTTATTTCAATTCAATCATTGATGGTTCTAAATCAGTAAATAAAATTTTTAAACTTCCAATTACAAATGAATCTGATTTAAATAATTTTTTAGATTTTGATAAAGAACATTTTTATGGGAGTAATCATTCTCTTTTTCGATGGAATAAGAAAATTTCTAGTCTTGAAATTAAAGAAAAGTTAATTAAAAACAAACTTATAAATATTAATGACGATGTTTTGGATATAAATTCTATTGAACGTGGGTCGAGTGGCAGAGTGACAAAATTGGAAATACAAACGGACAAGGGTAATAAATCTATTGTTCTTCTTAAAGATGATATTCGACGGGTATTAAATTTTATACCTAGTAATTTGTTTACTATTAATAAATTAAATGATGATTTATGGCTTTTGAGAGGAGGAGGCTTCGGTCATGGTGTAGGTTTATCTCAGTCAGGAGCAATTGAAATGGCTAAATTAGGATTCTCTTATGAACAAATATTGAATCATTACTATCGAAATGCAAAACTAAAAAAATTTGAGATATTGTCTCAATGAAAGTTAAGTAATTAACAATTTACTTTTATGAGTAAGGGTTTTTATAAAAATCGAAGATTGAAGTCGTTTATATTTCTTAGTGCTTGTTTTTTAGTAGCTTTTATTCCTCATGCTAACAATATCGAAAATTTCTTTTACACAATATTGACTCTTTCTTTTGTGATTGTTTTTTACGGTTTAATAGTTATTTCTAGAAATTTCAAAAGGAACAACGTTTTAAATACTACAAGCAGAAGAATTAGCAATAAAGAGTTGCCTTTGCTTGATATTTTAGTCGCAGCTAGAGATGAAGAGAATGTTGTAGCAAGATTAGTTGAAAGATTATTTAGTTTAGATTATCCAACAAATAAATTAAATATTTACATAATCGATGATGGTAGCTCTGATAAGACGCCTTTAATTTTAGATCGATTAACTAGACAATATGACAAGCTAAAAGTCATAAGTCGTTCTCCAAATGCAGGAGGAGGAAAGTCAGGAGCTTTGAATTATGCCTTGAAGTTTACTCATGGTGAATGGTTATTAGTTTTGGATGCTGATGCTGAATTAAAACAAGATTCTTTGATAAGGTTATTTAGTTTTGTAGAAGAGGGTGATTGGTCTGCAGTTCAATTAAGAAAATCAGTAACAAATGTAAGTAAGAATTTTTTAACTTCCTGTCAGTCAATGGAAATGGCTATGGATGCAATCTTTCAATATGGAAGATTATCAGTTGCTGGAGTTTCTGAATTAAGGGGAAATGGTCAATTAATTAAGAAAGAAACATTATTAGCCTGTGGTTCTTTTAATGAAGATACAGTTACAGATGATCTTGATTTGAGTTTAAGATTATTATTATCAAAATCTAGAATTGGAATCTTATGGGATCCTCCAGTTATGGAGGAGGCAGTTGAGAATTTAAATGCTTTATTAGCGCAAAGGCAAAGATGGGCAGAGGGAGGGTTGCAAAGATTCTTCGATTATGGAGATCAATTATTTACTAATAAAATTGATTATTTGCAGAAATTTGATTTAACTTACTTTTTCATCTTGCAATATGCATTACCAATCATTTCTATTTTTGATTTAGTTTTCAGCATAGCTTTTTTAGATTCACCAATTTACTGGCCTATTTCATTTACAGCTTTTATGTTATCTGGAATTGCTTTTTGGTACGGTTCTTCATGTAAAAGTGAAGTACCTGTATTGCAAAAAAGCAATTTTTTGATGGTATTTGTATCGGTTTTTTATTTATCACATTGGTTTTTAGTAATCCCTTGGGTAACTATAAAGATGTCTATTTTTCCCAAAAAGATACTCTGGCGAAAGACTCTTCATACTGGAGTTTAATCTATTCATCAAGGTCTATAATTTCTCCATTAAAAAAATTTGCTAAGTTTTTTGAACTATCATCATAAGTTTCCTCGTTAGATATTTTTGTTGACGAATTAGTTTTTGGTTCTATTTTTTTTATTGATCGGAAATTATTTACTTCATTTTGGGTAATTTCTGGAGTGTTTGTTGGGTTACTTTTATTTAATTGTTTGGTTGAAAAATTGAGTATTATTCCATCTCCAAATATCTTTTTTACAGTATTTTCAATTATAACTTTTCTGCTTTTTATCATACTTTCCCAGTTTGGAGATAATGAAATTGTGATTTTCTCCGAATCAAAACTTTCAAGTTCGGCTTGTTGTGAAAGTAACATTCTTGTTGATGGTAACTCTAATTTAGAAAGAATTAATTCCCATGTATCTTTTAAATTATTTGATCCAGGATTATTTTGGTTATTTTCAGAAATATTTTCAATACTTCCTTTTTCAAGAACTTCAAATTTTTCTAATTTTTTGTCTTTTTTTTCGATCAATTCCTTGTGAGTTATCTCTTCTTGGATACTTGGTTTTGGAATATCATCTGAAATATTTTCTTTATTAAAAATTGCAATGTTTTTTCTACTTTCATGCTTCTCCTCAGTCGTATTATTTTTACTTTCTTGTTTATTTTCAAAACTATTTATCTCTTGACTATCCAGAAGACCAGTTAAATGTATTTCAAACCAAAGCCTTGGATTATCACTTGATTTGATTTGATATTCAATATTTCTCAGATTATTATGCCAATTAATTATTGTTGATTTATTTATTGTTTTTGAGATTTTATCTAACTCATCTCGAAATTCATCAGACGTATAATAAAGTTCTGAATATTTATTATTTGTGGTGTGTAATAGTAGATCTCTTGTTATATTTAATAATCCGATAATTATTTGAAGAGGTTCGTTTCCGGCATCATATAATTTGTTGCAGGTGTCAATTAATGACTCTGGATTATTCTCAACCAATGATTTAATCAGATTTGTTAATTCACCTTCTGATACTTCTCCTAGGAGGTTTTGGATATTATTAATTGTTATCCCCTCTGGTAAAAGATTCAATTGTTCAAAGAGGCTTTGTGCATCTCTCATACCTCCATTAGACCTTTTTGCAATCATTTTTAACGCCTGAACTTCGTACTTAATGGATTCTTTTTCGGCGATTTCTGATAAATGTTGAAAAATATCACTAGGGCTTATTCTTCTAAAATCAAACTTTTGGCATCTACTTTTTATTGTATTTAATACTCTCTCAGGATTTGTCGTCGCAAGGATAAATACGACTCTTGAGGGCGGTTCTTCAATAGTTTTTAGTAAAGCATTTGAAGCTGCCGTTGAAAGCATATGACATTCATCAATTACATAGACTTTCCATCTCGCTTGAGTAGGTGCAAATCTCGCTCTTTCTATAATTTCTCTTATATTTTCTACTCCTGTATTTGACGCTGCATCAATTTCGATAATATCTAGAGCGCTCCCATCTGTAATTTGTCTACATAAGTCACATTTACAACAAGGAGTTATCGTAGGTTGATCGAATGCCTGGCAATTTAGAGATTTTGCAAATATTCTTGCACTTGATGTTTTTCCAGTCCCTCTTGGACCATTAAAAAGATATGCAGTTGCAATTTTTTTTGTTAATAGTGCTTGTTTGAGTGTAATGGATATAAATTTTTGTCCAACCAGTTCATCTAAGTTGTTTGGTCTATATTTTTGATGAAAAGGCTTATGTATATTTGGCATTTATTTTTCATTAATTAGAAAAATTCGGGATTCAATTAAAAAAATTAAACTCTAATTTTATGCAGACTCTTTAATGATTCTTTTAGATCCTGAAGGTAGTTTAACAATTTTAGATGAAAACAAATTATCTACCATTTTTTTCGTAATTGTGAATTCTTTTACATTTTCTTCAGAAGGCAAAGTGTACATTATGTCTAGCATTAGCTCTTCAATTATTGATCTTAATGCTCTTGCACCTGTTTTTCTTTTATATGCTTCATTTGCTATCGCTTCAACAGAATCAGCCTCAAATGATAATTCAACATTATCCATACTTAGCAAAGTTTTGAATTGCTTTACTAATGCATCTCTTGGTTGAGTCAAAATAGATTCTAAAGTTTCTTTAGTAAGTCGATCTAATACAGCACAAACCGGAATTCTTCCAATAAATTCTGGAATTAGGCCATATTTCACTAAGTCATCTAATTCTAAATTTTTCAAGGAATCTCTTGGGTCTACTATTTTTTTTGTATCAACTTTGTTTTGATCTGAATTGGTGGTGAATCCTATAGAGTGTTTACCCATACGCTTTTGAACAATATCCTCCAAACCTATAAAAGCTCCTCCGCAAATAAATAATATTTGACTTGTATCAATTTGGATGCAGTCATGATAAGGATGTTTTCTTCCCCCTTGTGGTGGCACATTGGCAATTGTTCCTTCAAGCATTTTTAATAATGCTTGCTGTACTCCTTCACCAGAAACATCTCTTGTAATTGAAGGATTCTCGCTTTTTCTTGCAATTTTATCTATTTCATCAATATAAACAATTCCTTTCTGAGCTAGTTCTACATTCATTTCGGATTTCTGTAGAAGTCTTAAAAGTATGTTTTCAACATCCTCCCCAACATATCCAGCTTCTGTCAAAGTCGTTGCATCAGCTACTGCAAAAGGAACATCCAGAAACTCTGCTAAAGTTTGCGCCAATAATGTTTTCCCACTTCCAGTAGGGCCGATGAGTAAAATGTTTGATTTTTGTAATTTAGTCGCTTGTGAATCTGTTACATTGTTATTTTTACTATCTTCTTTAACTTTCCAAGCTAATCGCTTGTAGTGATTGTATACGGCTACTGATAATATTTTTTTTGCAGATTCTTGACCAACAACTTGATTATCTAGAAAACTTTTGATTTCTAATGGCTTAGGAATTGAGGTTAATTCTAAAGGGACAGATTTTTTTGGATTATCAGTTGGTAATTTCTTTTTTACTTGCGGAGAGTTGTTTGTGTTCGCTTGATTATCAAGAAGTTCTTCATCGAGAATTTCATTACAAAGATCTATGCACTCATCACAGATATAAACGCCAGGACCAGCTATAAGCTTTCTTACTTGGTCTTGTGATTTACCGCAAAATGAACATTTAAGATGGGCGTCGAATTTAGCCATCGATTATAAGTTTTTAAAAGTGAAAGGTGTTAAATATTCCCTATTCACTAGGATTGCTTATAAATATCGATTCGTCATCATATTCTTAAAAAATCAGAACCCCTTGTCACTTTTTGATAACTTTATCAATTAATCCATATTCGACTGCTTCTGATGGAGATAAAAAGTAATCTCTTTCTGTATCTTCATTAATTTTTTCTAAAGGTTGACCAGTATGTTCTGCTAAAAGCGAATTTAAAGTTTTCTTGAGAAAAAGTATTTCTTTAGCTTGTATTTCAATCTCTACTGCTTGACCTTGTGCACCACCCAAAGGTTGATGAATCATAATCCTAGAATTAGGTAAAGCCAATCTTTTCCCCTTTGCTCCTCCAGAAAGTAGAAATGCCCCCATACTTGCCGCTACTCCAAAGCATATTGTCACTACATCAGGGGATATTTGTTGCATAGTATCGTATATGGCCATTCCTGCAGTTACAGAGCCTCCAGGAGAATTAATATATATTTGTATGTCTTTTTCGGGATCTTCTGCTTCAAGAAATAATAATTGTGCAACAAGTGAATCAGATACTTGATCATTAATTCCAGTACCTAAAAAAATTATTCTCTCCCTCAGTAGTCTTGAATAAATATCAAAAGCTCTTTCTCCTCTACCTGATTGTTCTATAACAGTAGGAACAGCAGCAATAGTTTTATTATTACTTTCGTAAGAACTTATTGAGCTTTGGATTAAATGTTTTTTTTCTGAGTTCACAAATTAGTTTTAGTCTTATAAATAATTTAAGGGGTTTTTGTTTAATTAGTAGGAAATTTCATAAATTATTTTTTTTCTTTTTTATTTTGAGTTTTTGTAGTTTTTGTAGTTTTTGTAGTTTTTGTAGTTTTTGTGGCTTTTGTGGCTTTTGATGTTTTGGATGTTTTGGTAGCTTTAGAAGTTTTTGTAGTTTTTTCTTTTACTTCAGAATTTTCTTCAAGCCAAATTATTAATTTTTCTTTGAGTAAATCATTAGTTATTACTTCTTTTAATTTTTTAATATCTATTTGTTTTGAAGATTGAGCGATTGCATCTTCATAATCTTTCATTTTTAAATCAATTTCATCTGTCTCAACTTTTATGTTTTCTGTTTCGGCTAATGCTTTTAAAGCTAAATTTCTTTGAACATTTTTTTCAGCCTGAGGCCTTGTGGACTCTGCTAATGACTTAACTAATTCCGGAGTGAAAGTAGATTTAACATCAAGACCTTGTTGAGCAAATCTTTGAGCGGTTTGTTCAATATTATTCCTCACTTCTATATCAATCATAGATTTTGGAATTTCAGCAACCAATTCGTTCGTTAAGGCATTTAGTAAAGCCTCAATTTTGATATCTTTTTGAGTTTTTTCAAAATTGTCTTTAAGTTGCTTTTCAATATCTTCCTTTAACTCTTTTAATGATTCTTTGTTGCCAGACTGTTTTGCAAAATCGTCATTAAGTTCAGGCAATTCTTTTTCCTTAAGATCCTTAAGATTAACTTCAAAGATTGCCTCTTTGCCTCTCGAATCTTCATGAGAATAATCTTCTGGAAATTTAAGGTTAAGTGTTTTAGTATCACCAATTTTCATCTTTACGATTCCCTCAACGAAACCGGGAATCATTTTATTCTTTTCTAACTCAAGATCCATTGATTCACTTGTCCCACCATCAATCTCTTTACCAGAGTCTTTATATTTTCCTTTGAAACTTACTACAGCAATATCTCCTAATTTTGCTGCTCTATTGGTAACTGGAATAATGTTTGCGAACTGATTTCTAGATTTTTCTAGCGCTTCATCTATTGACTTAGGATCAAACTTTGTTTTTGATATTTCAACACTTAGACCTTTGGATTTTTTGAGTTTTAATTCTGGGGCAACATCAGTTTGAAGAGTAACTTTAAGTGATTTTTCAGGACTAAACTTTGCAAGTAAAGATTCAAATCCATCTACCAATTCTGGCTCACTTAGTGGCTCTATAGATTTTATTTTTAACGCTTCTTGCCATGATTTATCAATAATTTTTTCTAGAGCAGAAGCATGTAATTGTGTTATGCCAATCCTTTGGATTAAGACTTGTTTGGGAATTTTACCAAGTCTAAATCCCGGAATTTTAGCTGAACGACTGATAGAGCTGATTGTTTCATTTACACACGTTTTGCATGTCTCAGATGGTATTTCTAATTCGAATGAAATTCTACTTTGAGGCAGAGGAGTTGTTTTGACTATTAGTGCATCTTTAGCCATGTTTTTCTAAGTTATTACTATGAGCCGAATCTTAATTATTTCACATTATGTGATTTCCTTGAAAGTTAATTTTTTGATAAAGTAAAAAAAATAGTCAATCTATTTATAAAAATCATTTTAAAGTGTGAGACAATCTCCGTATTTGCCTAATAGGCCATTAAAAGTTGCTGTTTTAGGTTCTTCAGGTGCTGTGGGATCTGAATTGCTAAAAATTCTTGAACAACGTGATTTCCCAATATCAGAATTGGTCTTGCTTTCATCAGAGCGGTCAGAAGGAAAAAAAATTATTTGGAAAGATGAAGAATTAGTAACAAAAAAAACAACTAAGGAAGAATTTAAAAATCTTGATTTAGTTTTAGCTTCAGCTGGCGGAAGTATTTCAAAAAAATGGTTGTCTACCATTATTGATCAAAATGCTTTACTGATAGATAATTCAAGTGCTTTCAGATTAGATAAGAACGTTCCTCTTATAGTCCCTGAAGTTAATGCTAGTGACGTACTTAATCATGATGGGATAATAGCGAATCCAAACTGCACTACCATCTTGTTGACATTAGTTTTAGCTCCATTAAACAAACTTTCGACTATTCAAAGAGTTGTTGTCTCAACATATCAATCTGTTAGTGGTGCAGGCCAACTGGCGATGGAGGAACTAAAACTTTTAACTGAACAATATCTTCAAGGAAATCCTCAAAAAAGTGAAGTTTTGCCATACTCCCTTGCTTTTAATTTGTTTTTACATAATTCCCCTATGCTTTCAAATAATTACTGCGAAGAAGAGATGAAAATGGTTAATGAGACAAGAAAAATATTAAATTTTGCTGATTTAAAGCTCTCTGCTACATGTGTTCGAGTCCCAGTACTGAGAGCACATTCTGAATCGATTAATATTGAATTTGCCGATGTAGTTGAGCCTAAAGATGCTCTTGAAGAATTAAAAAAATCTCCTGGAATTGAAGTTATTGAGGATTACAAAAATAATAGATTTCCTATGCCAAATGACGTTATGGGAAGGGATAATGTTGCTGTTGGCAGGCTAAGAACTGATATAAGTCAGCCTCATGGATTAGAATTATGGTTATGTGGAGATCAAATAAGAAAAGGAGCAGCTCTTAATGCTGTTCAAATAGCTGAGTTATTAATTCCAAAAAAATGATTACAGACAAAACTGAGTGTAATAATCCACTATTTGGAAGAATATTGACTGCAATGGTTACTCCATTCAATGAGAATGGAGCTGTAGATTATGAACTAGCTATAAAACTTTCAAATTATCTTTTTGAGAACGGTTCCGATGGAATTGTGTTGTGCGGTACTACTGGAGAATCTCCGACTCTTTCATGGGCGGAACAGCATGATTTATTTATGGCGGTAAAAGGATCTTTGGATGCAAGCTGTAAAGTAATAGTTGGCACTGGTAGCAATTGTACAAGCGAAGCTGTTGAAGCTACAAAAAAAGCTTACGATTCTGGTGCCGACGGTGCGTTGGTAGTTGTTCCTTATTACAATAAGCCGCCTCAAGAAGGTCTTTTTAAACATTTCAGTTCAATTGCTAAATCTGCAAGGGATTTGCCTCTTATGCTCTACAACATTCCTGGCAGGACTGGATGCAATTTATTACCTGATACTGTGAAGAAACTTATGGATTTCTCAAATATTCTCAGTATTAAAGCTGCAAGCGGTAGAATAGAAGAAGTAACAGAACTAAGAGCTATTTGTGGCTCCGAACTCTCTGTATATAGTGGCGACGATTCATTGTTGCTTCCAATGTTATCTGTAGGTGCTGTAGGAGTAGTAAGTGTTGCAAGCCATTTAGTTGGATTGCAGTTGAAAGAGATGATTCATTCTTTTCAAAGTGGAAAGGTTTCCAATGCTCTTGCTATTCATGAAAAACTTCAGCCTCTTTTCAAAGCACTTTTTATGACTACTAATCCAATCCCAATTAAGGCTGCTTTGGAGCTATCGGGTTGGGATGTAGGTAATCCTAGAAGTCCTTTGTCACCTTTAACCAATGATATGAAAAAGCAACTATCTTTTATCCTGAATTCCTTATAATAGGGATTATATTTAACTTGATAATTAAATTTAAATAAACCTTATTTGATTACAAGCAGGCCTTCATAAATTTCAAAATTATGCAATCAAGTACAAATTCAACTGTAAATAGATCTACTCATGATTCATCTGGATCTAAAAGTAATACGCCAGCTCTACGAGTAATACCTCTTGGAGGACTACATGAAATAGGAAAAAACACTTGCGTTTTTGAATATGGTGATGAATTAATGCTTGTTGATGCTGGCCTAGCTTTCCCATCTGATGGTATGCATGGCGTAAACGTTGTTATGCCTGATACAACTTTTTTAAAAGAAAATCAAAGAAGAATAAAAGGAATGATTGTTACTCACGGTCATGAAGATCATATTGGAGGTATTTCTCATCATCTAAAGCATTTTAATATTCCCATTATTTATGGCCCAAGACTGGCAATGTCAATGCTTAGAGGAAAAATGGAGGAAGCAGGGGTATCTGATAGAACAACTATACAGACAGTAAATCCAAGAGATGTTGTAAAAGTAGGACAACATTTTTCTGTTGAATTTATTCGAAATACCCATTCTATTTGCGATAGTTTTTCTTTAGCAGTTACAACACCTGTTGGCACAATTATTTTCACGGGAGATTTTAAGTTTGATCATATGCCAGTAGATGGAGAGCAATTTGATATTGAAAGAATGGTGCATTACGGAGAGAAGGGTGTTTTATGCATGTTCAGTGATTCTACAAATGCCGAAGTTCCAGGTTTTTGTCCTTCTGAGAAGACTATCTATCCCTCTTTAGAAAAACATATTTCAGAGGCAAAAGAACGAGTTATTCTGACCACTTTTGCTAGTTCTGTTCATAGAGTGACAATGATCTTAGAATTGGCCATGAAACATGGAAGAAAGGTCGGTTTGTTAGGTAGATCTATGATAAATGTTATTGCTAAGGCAAGAGATATTGGTTATATGAAATGCCCAGATGATTTGTTTGTTCCTATCAAGCAAATTAGAGATTTGCCAGATAGGGAGACCTTATTATTAATGACGGGAAGTCAAGGAGAACCCCTAGCAGCGTTAAGCAGAATCTCTCGTGGCGAACATCAGCATGTTCGTCTTAAGACTACTGATACTGTAATATTTTCAGCCAGCCCAATTCCTGGTAATACTATTTCTGTTGTTAACACAATAGATAGATTAATGAAACTCGGAGCAAAGGTTGTTTATGGAAAGGGTGAGAATATTCATGTTTCTGGTCATGGTTTTCAAGAAGATCAAAAGTTAATGTTGGCACTCGCAAAACCTAAGTTTTTTGTTCCTGTTCATGGAGAACATAGAATGCTTGTTTGTCATGGGAAGAGTGCACAAACTATGGGGGTTCCAAAGGATAATATCTTAATTATTGAAAATGGAGATGTAGTTGAGTTAACATCTAATTCTATTCAAAAGGGTGATCCTGTAAAAGCTGGTGTTGAACTGCTTGATAACTCAAGAAATGGGATAGTAGATGCTCGAGTATTAAAGGAAAGGCAGCAATTAGCTGGTGACGGTGTAGTAACTGTTTTAGCTCCTATTAGTACAGATGGGAAGATGGTTGCGCCACCTAGAGTTAATTTAAGAGGAGTTGTTACTACTGCAGAGCCAAGAAAAATGTCTATGTGGACAGAACGAGAAATAAGCTGGGTCTTAGAAAATAGATGGAAACAATTATCCAGACAAACTGGGCCGAATAATTTTGAGGTAGATTGGATTGGTGTACAAAGAGAAATTGAAAATGGTTTATCGAGAAGAATGAGAAGAGAATTACAAGTTGAACCACTTATTTTGTGTTTAGTTCAACCTGCTCCAAGTGGAACTCGTGCTTATATTCCAAAGATTACCGAAGAGCAAAATTTCTCCAATAGAAATAGAAACAATAATAATTTTCATAAAAAATCAAACAATAATCATCCTAATAGTTCAAATAACCCACAAAATACCCAAAAAAGTCCAAAAGTTTCACAGAATTCATCAGCTGAGACTGCTACAGAAGATTCATTTGAAGGTAGAACAAGAAGAAGAAGATCTGCTGTAACATCTTAACTTTTTTCAAAATTTATATAGTTTTTATCCCAAACAATTTTTAAAAACTCATGCAGATTAATTTGACCTTTATTTTTTTCATAAATTGAAGTTGCTAATTTTGTCAGATTTTTAGAACTACATTGCTTTGAAGATATTTCTTTTAAAAATCTATTTAAAATTGTGCACCTCGCTTCAATACACATACCATTTAGGAGATTCCTATCGATACCATTAACATCTTTACAATATAAATACGCTAGTTCACTAAGATCATTACGTTCATTGTTGTATTTGCTCATTTTTTGGGAAAAATTATTTATCCTTTCAGAACAACCAGGATAGATGACTTCTAAAGTAGGAATAATTTTTTTTCTTACTAAATTTCTTTTTAATTTAAGATCTGAATTTGTAGGATCTTCCCAGACTGGGATCTTCATATCATTGCAAAATTGTTTTGTATCTTCCCTACTGAAAATTAATATCGGTCTTACTAAATAAATTTGATTTTCTATTAATCTTTTACTCTCAATATTACTCAGACCTGCAAAATTGCTTCCTCTAGATAAATTGAGGATAAATGTTTCTGCATTATCACTACTCGTGTGACCTGTTAACAAATAAATATTATGTTTTTGCTGGTTTTTATTTAATAAAGTTTTGGCTCTTTCACATAATTTTTTATATCTCCATTCTCGTGCTTTTTCTTCTGAAGAAATACTTTCCTTATTTGCTTGATCAAAAGAGAATGAAATATTTTTATCTTCGCAATAATCTTTTAATTCAAGAGCATATAGTGATGATTTTTCATGCCACTGATGATTACCATGCCAAACACTAATAGACCAATTATGTAGTTTTTTTAGGTCATTAATTAGGGTTAATAAGGTCATTGAGTCTTGACCCCCCGAAACACTTATTAAAATATTGGATCCTTTGGGAATTAATATTTTTTTGGTAAGAATCTCCTTATGAAGCTGATGATGCCATGATGACCAATTTTTCTGACTTAATTTTTTATCAGTCATTTTGTGTTGCTCAGATAATATTTTTTAAAAAATGCACTGTTTTACTAAAACAATGTCACAATCGGGTAATAAATTCATTAAGTAAATGAGTCTGATTAATCTTTTGCCACAAAAAATCAAAGAAGAGTTAAGAAGCAAATCCTTACTCAAAGTAATTTCAGGATTGAATAATTTCGATGTTCAGTCTGTGAAAATAATTGTTGAGGCTGCTTCATTAGGAGGTGCAGATCTTGTCGATATTGCTTGTAAACCTGAACTCGTTGATTTAGCACTTAAGAATTCAACACTACCCGTTTGCGTTAGTTCAGTAGTGCCTCGATCTTTTCAAGATTGTGTAAAAGCAGGAGCATCATTAATTGAGATAGGAAATTACGATACTTTTTATGAAAAAGGCATTAATTTTTCAGATAAAAAAGTTTTAAACATTACAAAAGAGACGAGGGATTTATTGCCTAATTTTCCTTTATCAGTAACTGTTCCTCATACTATGCCTATTGATAAACAAGTTGATCTTGCTGTAAAGCTAGTGGAAGAAGGCGTTGATATTATTCAAACAGAAGGTGGTACCAGTTCTACTCCTTACTCTCCAGGAATTCAAGGTTTTTTTGAAAAATCAGTACCAACCCTTGCAGCTACCTATGCTATTCATCAAGAATTTAAGAAACAATCTCTGAATATACCAATTATGAGTGCTTCTGGATTAAGCCAAGTAACTTGTCCACTAGCAATAACCTCTGGAGCCTCAGCAGTTGGCGTTGGATCTGTGGTTAATAAATTAGATGATTTAATATCAATGATTGCGGTTGTTAGGGGCTTAAAAGAATCTTTGAAAAATTCAATAATTGGAGAAAAAATTTCTTAGTATAGCAACATCCTTTAGCTACTAGCTTGATGAACAACTATAAGCTTCAAGCTCCTTACGAACCAAATGGAGATCAACCAGAAGCTATTAAAAAATTAGTTAAAGGCGTCAATAATGGTAAACAGTTTCAGACTCTTTTAGGAGCTACTGGAACTGGTAAAACATTTACCATTGCCAATGTAATTCAACAAACAGGAAGACCAGCACTTGTTTTAGCCCATAACAAAACTTTGGCTGCACAACTATGTAACGAATTAAGGGAATTTTTTCCAAAAAATGCTGTTGAGTACTTCATTTCTTACTACGATTATTATCAACCTGAAGCTTATGTACCTGTAAGTGATACTTACATAGCCAAAACTGCTTCAATTAATGAAGAAATAGATATGCTTAGGCATTCTGCAACACGCTCATTATTTGAAAGAAAAGATGTAATTGTAGTAGCCTCAATAAGTTGTATTTATGGTCTTGGTATACCGAGTGAGTATTTAAAAGCTGCAGTTAAATTTGAAGTGGGAAAATCAATAAATCTACGTTCTTCTTTGAGGTCTCTCGTTGAAAATCAATATACTAGAAATGATATTGAAATTACTAGAGGTAGATTCAGAATTAAAGGTGATGTCTTAGAAATCGGTCCAGCTTATGAGGATAGATTAATTAGAGTCGAATTATTTGGTGATGAAGTCGAAGCTATTAGATATGTTGACCCTACTACAGGAGAAATCCTTGAAAGTTTGGAACAAGTTAGCGTTTACCCAGCGAAGCATTTTGTGACCCCAAAAGAAAGACTTGAGAGTGCAATAAGTGCAATTAGAAGTGAATTAAAAACTCAACTAGATAAATTTACATACGAAGGAAAATTATTAGAGGCTCAACGTCTAGAACAGCGCACAAAATATGATTTAGAAATGCTTAAAGAGGTTGGTTATTGTAATGGAGTTGAGAATTATGCTCGTCATTTATCAGGTAGGGAGGAAGGATCACCGCCAGAATGCTTAATAGATTACTTTCCTAAAGATTGGTTGTTGGTAGTTGATGAGAGTCATGTAACATGTCCTCAACTTCATGCGATGTACAACGGTGATCAATCTAGAAAAAAAGTTTTAATAGATCATGGTTTTAGATTGCCAAGTGCTGCAGATAATAGACCTTTAAAATGTGAAGAGTTTTGGGAAAAATCAAAACAGACATTATTTATAAGTGCAACCCCTGGTCAATGGGAATTAGATCAATGTGATGGTGAATTTATTGAGCAAGTTATAAGACCAACTGGGGTATTAGACCCGTTAATTGATGTAAGACCTAGTGAAGGCCAAATAGAAGATCTGTTATCTGAAATAAGAATTCGAGCTGAAAAGAATCAAAGAGTGCTTGTGACAACACTTACTAAGAGAATGGCTGAAGATCTAACTGATTTTTTATCTGAAAATAAAGTAAGAGTTAGATATTTGCATTCCGAAATCCATTCAATTGAAAGAATTGAAATTATTCAAGACCTTAGAATGGGCGAATATGATGTTTTGGTAGGAGTTAATTTATTAAGAGAGGGACTAGATCTTCCAGAAGTATCCTTAGTCGCCATTTTAGATGCTGATAAAGAAGGTTTTCTGAGGGCAGAAAGGTCATTGATTCAAACAATAGGAAGAGCTGCCAGACATGTTGAAGGTGTTGCCTTGCTTTATGCAGATAACTTCACAGATTCAATGAAAAGAGCAATATCTGAAACTGAAAGAAGAAGAAAAATTCAAAAAAAATACAACCAAGTCAATGGTATTACTCCAAAACCTGCAGGCAAAAAAATAGAAAATTCAATATTATCTTTTCTAGAACTTTCCAGAAAACTAGATGCTGGTGGTTTATCTAAAGATTTAATAAATATAGTTAATAACAAAACTGACGCAATTCTCAGTTCCAGTGATAATCAATGTTTGCTCGAAGAATTGCCTGACTTAATAGAAAAGCTAGAAATTAAAATGAAAGACGCTGCAAAAGAGTTAAATTTTGAAGAAGCAGCAAATTTGAGGGATAGAATCAAAAAATTAAGACAAAAATTGGCAAGAAATAATTAAAAAGAACTTATTTTTCTAATTCGAAATGATTATGAATAGCATTAACTGCTTTGTCACAATCTTTTTCTAAGACAATACATGAAGTCCTAATTTCACTAGTGGCAATCATTTCAATATTAATATGTTGGTCAGCCAATGCTCTAAATATTTTCCCAGCTGTTCCAACTTTAAATGCCATTCCCGCTCCTACAGTACTTACTTTGGCTATAGCGGGGCCATCTTCAATGTAAGATCCAGGTAATTTTTTTGTTAAAGACTCAAAAACTAAGTTGGCTTTTTCTCTATCTTGTTTATTCATTGTAAGACTAATATCCTTAGTTTTTAAAGAGGAAATTCTTTCAGACTGAACGATAGTATCGAAAAGTAAATTATTTTCAGCTAATGCTAAACATATCGATGCTGCTACACCTGGACGATCAGGCAATTTTCGAAAACTTACTTGAACTTGGTTTTTATCTAGTGCAATTCCTCTTACTTCAGGTTGATCCTGTTTTTCGTTGATTGGATTAACAAATATTTGTGTATCGGATAACTTGAATTTCTCAGCAACAAATCTAATAGCTTTTGGTATATTATTGATTTCTATTACGCAGCTGACTTTAATTTCACTAGTAGCTATTAATCTGACATTTATATTCGCTTGAGATAAAGTATCAAATAAATCAGCTGAAACACTAGGTCTACCCATAATGCCTGCGCCTTGAATACTTAATTTAGTCATGTTTGTTTTTAAATTATATTCTCCTCCTAATTGACTAGTGATAAGGTCACATTGTTCTGCAGTCTTTTTAACTTCTAATTCACTAACAGTAAATGTAATATCGTTATTATTTCCATCATTTGTGGCTTGTATGATTAAATCTACATTAATACTTGCTTCTGAAAGTTTTTCAAATATTTGTGCAGCAATCCCAGGCCTATCAGGAATATTTGAGAGACTGAATACTGCTTGGTTTTCTAATACTTCAAGACTATTTACTGTTTTTGTTAATTCTAAGCTTCCTCTTTTTAGCGGGAGAGGTTGGATTTGACTTTCTAGGAGAGTCCCACTTGAGTCACTTTGGCTTGATTTGACTAATAATTTAATTCCATAATTGCGAGCAATTTCTACTGCTCTTGGATGCAGAACTGAAGCACCGACACTTGCAAGTTCAAGCATTTCCTCACAGCTAATTTCACCTAAGAGTTTTGCATTAGGAACAATTCTTGGATCAGTAGTAAGAACACCTGGAACGTCTGTATAAATTTCGCAAGTCTCAGCTCCTAAAGCTGTTGATAAAGCTACTGCGGAAGTATCAGAACCACCTCTACCCAAAGTTGTAATTTCCATTGAACCCGTATGGCTTAATGATGTTCCTTGAAATCCAGCCACGACAACTACAAAACCCTGATTTATATAATTTTGGATTCTTTCTGTTTTGATATCCAGAATTCTCGCTTTTCCATGAATTGATTCAGTAATAATTCCAACCTGGCTACCGGTCATTGAAATTGCAGGTATTCCGTATTCGTTTAATGCCATTGAGAGAAGAGCTATGGTGACTTGCTCTCCAGTTGAGAGAAGCATATCCAATTCTCTTCGATTAGGATTTTTACTAATTGATTCTGCTAAACAATTTAAATCATCTGTAGTTTGCCCCATTGCAGAGACAACTACGACAATTTCATTTCCTGCTTCTTTACTTTGACAAATGCTGCTTGCAATATCTTGAATTTTTTTAATATCACCGACAGAAGTACCGCCAAATTTTTTTACTAGTAAAGCCATATTTAAATCATAATGTAAATTATTAAACTTATAATTTGATTAACTTAAATTAATTAATTTCTCTGTAAATACATTTATAGGATTATGACCTTGTTTTAGTAATGCTTCAATATCCAATAGGTTACTCATCAAATTAATTAAATATACTTGAGATACATTTTTGACTTTTCTTCGAATAAAAAAAATTCTTTTTGGATTAGAAATGCCTGCAAGATTACAAATCTTTTCTGCATTATCGTTTCCTGAATTAACAGCTAATTTTATAATGGTATGAATTCTTATTTGACTAATTAAACCTGCATTTAGTCTTAAAGCTGGATCTCCTTTCTGTAAGGAATAATTTATTTCAATGAGGCTTTCATTAATATTTTTTTGTAAGAGAAGGTCAATGATTTTGAAAATATTGGATTGATGATCACTAAATATTTTTTTTACATCAAAACTTTTAAGAAAAAGTTGTGAATTGGAATCACTTGATATTGCAGAAAGGTATATTTTTGCTTTGGCTAATTCATTTATTAGTTTAAAGCTATCATTCCCAACAGAATCAATGATTAATTCAGCTGCATTTTTATCAATTTTGATATTCATTTCATTTGCTGCATCTTCTAAAAATCTTTTTTGTCCCTCATAGTCCCATATTTCTGGTAAAGAAAATGATTTTTCTTTGGCTAAATTATTTTTAATAAGTTTTTGTAAAAATTTTGTACTCTTAAGTCTTGAGTCTGGTTTTTTTGTATTTTGTAAAATTAAATAAGTGTCTTGAGGTATGTTGTCATGAATTTTTTCAAATTTAGTTCTTAAACCCTCATTTTTTGCAGTAAAAATTGGATTATTTTTCAATATAACTATTCTGTATCCATCTCCAAAAGGAGGCGTAAGAACTTCATCAAAAGCTTTATTGATTTGCTCATCATCATCTCCATTTAAATTAGTTACATTTATTTCTTTCCATTCTTTAGATACTTTCTTATCAATTAATTTTTGAATAAATGTATTCTGAGCATTTAGATCATTACCCCATAATATTTGTATTGGCATAATCGCTCAATAAAAACCATATATTAACTATGATTACTTCTAACACAAATTAAATTTAATGGTAATAGATCATCCAATTTTTTTGGAAAGCATCAGATTCATAAAATCTCATTTAGAGGCCAATGATCTAAATTATTTGGAAAAAAAAGTTTTAGAGAGATTAGTCCATACTTCAGGAGATTTTTCAGTTCAAAATCTCGTAAATTTTAGTTTAGGTGCTTGTGAAAAGGGGCTTCAGGCACTTAAAAATGGTGCTCCGATTCTAACTGATACTGATATGGCAGCAGCAGCAATAAAATCAATGGCAGAAAATACAACTAAAAATAAAGTATTCACGGCTAGTATGTGGTTTGGAAAAAATAATCATACAAAATTAACTAAAACTGCATATGGCTTAAGTGAAGGTTGGAAGGATTTATCCGCGAATAATACTGGAAGCAAATCACCTATTGTAGTTATTGGCAGTTCCCCTACAGCTTTAACTCATTTAATTGATATTTTAGAGAATGCAAAAGATTTACCTAGTTTAATTATCGGAATGCCCGTTGGATTTATTGGAGTAGAGAAAAGCAAAAACAAACTAATTTCTACCGATCTTCCTAGGATTGTTTTGAATTCAACTAGAGGAGGTGCTGCCATGGCAGCTGCTGCGGTTAACGCCTTGTTGAGAGAAACTATCTAAAAAGTATTTATCTAATAAAATGTCAAAAATCTATTATATATCAAAATTTAATTTATTATTTTCTTCTAAAGAATTTAAAACTGTTTTTGCTTTTTCTATAACTTCTTTTGGAACTCCTGCTAATTTAGCTGCTTCTATACCGTAGCTTTTGTTTGAGCCCCCTTTTACAATCCTGTGACTAAAAATTAGCTGATCATTATTTTGTTCTACTAAAACTTGAAAATTTTGTATATTCTTATTTGAATTTTTTAAATAATTCAGTTCATGATAGTGCGTAGCAAAAATAGTATTACATTGAATTTTTTTTGCAAGATATTCACTAACTGACCAAGCTATTGAAAGTCCATCAAAAGTAGATGTCCCTCTACCTATCTCGTCAAGTAAAACTAGTGAGCTAGAAGTTGCCTGATTTAGAATTGATGCAGTTTCAGACATTTCTACCATAAATGTTGATTGTCCAGATGATTGATCATCTACTGCACCAATTCTTGTAAAAATCCTATCCACAATCTTTATTTCAGCATTATTAGCAGGAACAAAGCTACCAATTTGTGCGAGAATTTGTATTAAACCAAGTTGTCTTATAAAGCAACTTTTTCCGCTTGCATTGGGACCTGTTAATATAATTAATTTTTGATTATCCTCAAAAGAGATATCATTAGCTATAAATTTTTTATCATTTAACAATTGCTCTACAATTGGATTTCTTCCTGCGATAATTTTTGTACTATTTTTTGTCATTGAATCATTAATTGGTATTAATGAAGGTTTTATAAAATTGTTTTCCACTGAAGTAATTGACAAACCAAGCAATGCATCAAGTGACGCTATGGATTTTGCGATTGATCTTATTTGTTTTGTTTTTTCAGCAACTATCTTCCTTAATTCGCAGAAAATTTCATATTCTCTTGATGAAGCTCTACTTTTTATTTGGAAAATCTTATTTTCTTTATTTTTAATTTCTGAAGTGATATACCTTTCTTCATTTGTTAGTGTTTGCCTTTTGATCCAATGTTGAGGAGCTAAATTAACTTTTGACTTATTTATAGAGATGTAGTAACCAAAATTTTTATGAAATTGAATTTTTAGGTTTGAAATTTTGCTAATTTTCCTTTCTTTTAATTCCTCTTTATTTAGCCACTCAGTGTAATCATCCATTAAATTGCGTAAACCATCCAATATATTGTCAACACCATCGTGGATCATGCCTCCATCACTAATATTTAGAGGAGGATTTTCTATTAGTTTAAAAATTATAGTATCAGCCAATTCTAAGAGTCCTTCATCAATATTTTTTAATTGATCAGTCCAATCTGGGAGATCATATTTAAAAAATTCAATTACCGACTTTAGTCTAGGCAATTTTTTTAAACCTTCAGCTATTGCAATTAAGTCTCTAGGACTTGCATGACCTGCACAAGCTCTACCTGCAAGTCTCTCTAAATCCCCCATTGCTCTGAGTAAATTTTGGGTATCTATACGTAATTGTTTAGATTCAATAAAGTTTGTAATTATATTTTGTCTTTTATAAATTTTATTAACGTCTAGTAGTGGTGAATCTATCCACCTTCTTAAACACCTTGCACCCATGCAAGTATAAGTTCTATCAATACTCCATAGTAGCGAACCTACATAATTGTTTTCTCGTTGTGTATTTTTGATTTCCAAGTTTTTTTGAGTTTGATAATCAATAATTAATTTGTTGTGACCAAATTGAATTTGTGGAAAGTCTAATGAGATTTTTAAAGAAGAATCTTTATCTAAATTTGAAGGATTAATTTTTTCTAAATAATTTAATAAACCTCCAAGTGATCTAGTAGCGTTATTTAAATTTTTAAGTCCAATTCCTTCTAGGTTTGCAATTTGGAAATATTTTTTTATTAGATAACTTGCTTCATTAATGCCAAAATTAGTCTCTTGAGAAACAGTATATGTAATTTGACTATTTCCTTTAATTAATAAATTTCTTACTTCATTGCTTCCTACAATGATTTCTGAAGAATCTAATTTAATAATCTCATCAAATAGTTTTGACAGAGATTGACCTTCTAAAGTAATTAATTCTCCTGTGCTGACATCAGCTTTTGATATACCCCATTTATAAGATTCATCTGATTTTTCTTCTGATAAGTAAATAGCACTTATCCAATTATTTTTCTTTGCTATCAACATCCCCTCTTCAATAACAGTTCCAGGAGTAATTATTCTTGTTATTCCTCTTTTAATTGGAGTCCCATAATTTCCAGAACTTTTTTCTAATTGGTCGCATATAACCACAGAATAATTTTTTTTTATTAAATCAGCACAGTATCTCTCCATTGCATGATAAGGAACCCCTGCCATAGGGATCTTACCAATCTCTTTGCCAGCATCTTTACTGGTGAGCGTTATTTCTAAAAGGTTAGATATTAATACGGCGTCCTCAAAAAAACATTCAAAAAAATCTCCTAATCTATAAAGTAATAACCTATCTTTATTGTCCTCTTTTAGGGTTACATAATGCTTCATTACAGGAGTTAATTTCAGTTTTGAAACTGTTTTATAGCTATAAGATTCTTCATTGATGCAAACATTTTTGTTATTAGAAATTAAATCAGTTTTGAATTTATTTATTAAATTAGTTGAATTTTTTCTTTCTCTAGGTCTTTTTTGCGATTCTTTTTTTAAATCTTCCCAGGATAAATCTTCTGGGATTTTTGTTATTTCTTTTGGCTCATTATTTTCATTACCAATCGCAAATAAATCCTTTTGAATTATCTTATCTTCTTGCATATTTTTTAAATTCCTAAATAGATATTAGTGAGAAAATTTTTTTTTGCATTTAATGTAGCTAAAGTATGTAAATTTTCTCTAAAAATTATCATTTTCATGAGATTATTGTATTTATAATGATTTGAAACTTAAGACTGAATTATGCAGGCTGTAAACTTTTTCTTCGTAAATGCTCTATTATTTGCTTCTTTAATTGCAGTAGTTGGAGTACCCGTTTTATATGTGACTCAACCTTCTACTGAAGAAGGACAGCGAGAAAGTAGGAGAAAAATTTATTCTATTGCTGCTGTTTGGGTTGTTTTAGTTTTTGTTACTGGGATAGTTTCTTCATTAGTTTGAACTTAATACCTTTTCGTGAGAGTCTATTAATATATCGAAGTAAAATTTAATGGCTATTTTTGAGGGTTCTTTTACTAATGCATCTACTTTAAAAGTTGGGATTGTAATAGCAAGGTTTAATGATTTAATTACAAATAAAATTTTATCTGGTTGTCTTGATTGTTTAAAAAGACATGGTTTAGATACTTCTGAAACAAGCAATCAAGTAGATATAGTTTGGGTTCCTGGTTCATTCGAATTACCAATCGCAGCTAAAACCCTAATGAAAAAAAAGAGTTATGACGTTGTAATTGCTCTTGGGGCTGTGATCCGTGGTGAAACTTCCCACTATGATGTAGTTATATCTGAGGCTAGTAAAGGTATTTCACAAGTTTCAAATGAAAATAATGTACCAATTATTTTTGGAGTTTTAACTACTGATACTATGCAGCAGGCTCTAGAAAGAGCAGGGATTAAAAATAATCTTGGTTGGAATTATGCTTTACAAGCAATTGAGATGGGATCCTTAATTAAAAATTTAAATTAATTGAAAAATTTAATTATTTCTATCATTGATACCTTCTTTGAGATAAAATAAAAAAGTTATGCGGATGTAGCTCAGTGGTAGAGCATCTCCTTGCCAAGGAGAATGTCGAGAGTTCGAATCTCTTCATCCGCTTTTAATGTTTGTATCTTTTAAAATATCCTTAAAAAAAATTTCGTAATGTCAAAAGAAATTTCCATTGAGGATTTAAAGGGATTATTTACAAAACCTTATGGTACAGATGCACCAACAAAACAAAAATGGGCAGAATTTTATAATGAGAATGTTATTTTTATAGACCCAACGCAGGAAACAGAGGGCTTAGATTCTTATGTTAAAGCTCAAGAAAAGTTAGTTAAAAGATGTGATGATGTTTTTTTAGAAACTCATGCAATTTCCATAACAGGGGATTGTGGATTTGTTGAATGGACAATGGGTTTAAAAATTATGGGTAAAGAATTTATTTATCCTGGGACTACTCGTTTATTATTTGGTGAAAATGGATTAATAAAAGAACATAGAGATTACTTTGATTTTTGCGGCCCAACTTTTGAACCAGTTCCTATATTAGGAACTTTTATAAGATGGCTTTATAGTAAATTTGTATCTTGATTTTGTTTTCTCTAGAAACAGAGTACTTTATATTTCACGAATCAATAAATTTTGGGAAGTAACTTCTTTAAAATCAAATTGAGAATAAAATAATTTTTTATTTGTTGTCATTAAGTATAATTTTTTTGTATTTTTAATTTTTTTTGAAGATAAAAGATTTTTTATAATTAATGTTCCAAAACCTTTGCCTTGGTGATTTTGATCTATAACAATATCCCAAAGCACTCCGCGATAAATACCATCGGTTAAAGCTCTACCAAAACCAACTATTTCCTTCCCAACCCAAAGACTAATTACGACATCACTATTAGCAAGACATTTTTTTAGATCATTAATTGTTCTATTTTTTGCCCAGAAAGCATTGGTATTTAGTAATTTTTGTAGCTTAATTAATCCATTTGTTGGTTGAAGGTTAGGACCTAATCCAAAAACCCTTAAACCTAAAGCTCCTTTGGCATGTGTGATTAGAGATATTCCTTTCATTTATTAAAAAGATTTTTTGAAAAGTGATGTCAGTTAGGTTATTTTTGTGACTTTAATCTAAATACCTTAATCGATCGTTTCTATAAAATAAAGAGATAGTAGTTTTCTTCATTCTGTTGTAACGCACTAATTTATAATGTTTGTAATAAGATAAATTTTTTAAGGACTTTGACTTATGCTAAAACTTTTGTTGGGAGATCCGAATACACGAAAGTTAAAGCGCTATCAACCAATAGTGGAAGAGATAAATTTTTTAGAAGAAGAAATTTCTCAATTGACTGATGATGAGCTTAGAACAGAAACTCAAAATCTTAAATCAAATATTTCAGCAGAATTAGATTTTAAAAAACAAAAAGAACTTCTAGAAGAATTTCTTCCAAAAGCCTTTGCAATCGTAAGAGAAGCAAGTAGACGTGTTCTTGATATGAGACATTTTGATGTTCAGTTAATAGGCGGGATAGTTCTAAATGAGTGTCAAATTGCTGAGATGAAGACTGGAGAGGGTAAAACTCTTGTCGCAACATTACCTTGTTATTTAAATGCTCTTACGGGAAGAGGTGTTCATGTTGTTACTGTAAATGATTATTTAGCTAGAAGGGATGCAGAGTGGATGGGACAAGTTCATCGTTTTTTAGGTTTATCAGTTGGTTTGATTCAGCAAGATATGAATCCAGTTGAGAGAAAGAAAAATTATGATTGTGATATAACTTATGCCACAAATTCAGAATTAGGATTTGATTATTTAAGAGATAATATGGCTACCGACATAAGTGAGGTTGTTCAAAGAAAATTTAATTACTGCGTTATTGATGAGGTTGATTCAATATTAATTGATGAAGCAAGAACGCCTCTAATCATCTCTGGCCAAGTTGAAAGACCACAAGAAAAATATCAAAAAGCTGCAGAATTATCTCTGGCTTTAGTCAAAGCAAAAGAATTAAGTAAAGATGGTATTGATCCAGAAGGCGATTATGAAGTCGATGAAAAACAGAGAAGTTGTATATTAACTGATGAGGGCTTTGCAAAATGTGAAGAGTATTTGGGAGTTAATGATTTATATAATCCTCAAGATCCTTGGGCGCACTATATAACTAACGCTTTAAAAGCTAAAGAATTATTTATTAAAGATGTAAATTATATTATTAAGAACGATGAGGCTGTCATCGTAGACGAATTTACTGGTAGGGTAATGCCAGGAAGACGTTGGAGTGATGGACAACATCAGGCAATAGAAGCCAAAGAGAGTCTTAAAATTCAACCTGAGACTCAAACATTAGCATCCATAACTTATCAGAATTTTTTCCTTTTATATCCTGGTTTAGCAGGGATGACAGGAACTGCAAAAACTGAGGAAGTTGAATTTGAAAAAACTTATAAATTAGAATCAACAGTTATACCTACAAATCAAATAAGAAAGAGACAAGATTGGTCTGATCAAGTTTTTAAGACAGAGATTGGTAAATGGAAAGCCGTCGCTAAAGAAACTGCACAAATTCATAGAGAAGGTAGACCTGTTTTAGTTGGCACAACAAGTGTTGAAAAAAGTGAACTATTAAGCTCACTTTTATCTGAAGAAAAAATCCCGCATAATTTGTTAAATGCTAAGCCAGAGAACGTTGAACGTGAGGCAGAAATTGTTGCTCAGGCAGGAAGAGCAGGTGCTGTTACTATTGCAACTAATATGGCTGGAAGGGGAACAGATATAATTCTTGGCGGCAATAGTGACTATATGGCAAGGCTTAAATTAAAAGAAATTTTAATTCCTTTGTTAGTCAAGCCTGATAATGAGCATAAGCCACCAATCCCTAAACAAAGAAATTCAAAATCTAAGGGTGGTTTTTCTAAAAAAGTTGGTTCCAATTTAAAAAAGAACATTTCAAATTCTGCAATAAGTCTTTTCCCATGCAAACTAGATGAAACTATTGAAGACAAACTCTCTTTTTTATCTGCTGAACTTGTTAAAAATTGGGGAGATAGGCAACTTTCTGTCTTGGAACTTGATGACAGGTTAGCTACAGCTGCAGAAAAAGCACCAACTGATAATAACTTGATAAAGCTTTTGAGAGAATCTTTGTCTGATGTAAAAAAAGAATATGAAAAAGTTTTGATTCATGAAGAAAAAAAAGTAAGAGAAGCTGGCGGTTTGCATGTTATTGGTACTGAGAGACATGAATCAAGAAGAGTGGATAACCAACTTAGAGGAAGAGCAGGCAGACAAGGTGATCTTGGAAGTACAAGATTCTTTCTATCTTTAGATGATAATTTATTAAGGATTTTTGGAGGTGATAGAGTAGCAAATCTAATGAATGCTTTTAGGGTTGATGAAGATATGCCTATTGAGTCAGGAATGCTTACTAGGTCTCTCGAAAGTGCTCAAAAGAAAGTTGAAACCTACTATTACGATATTAGAAAACAAGTTTTTGAATATGACGAAGTAATGAACAATCAAAGAAAAGCAGTTTATGGCGAAAGACTAAGAGTCTTGAAAGGAATTGATTTAAAGAGACAAGTAATAGGATACGGAGAAAGGACAATGATTGAAATTGTAGATGCTTATATTAATCCTGACCTTCCTCCTGAAGAATGGAATATTGATCAATTAATTTCTAAAGTCAAAGAATTTATATATTTATTGGATGATCTTAAACCTGATGATATTAATTTACTTTCAATAGAAGAATTAAAAAACTATCTTCAAGAGCAGTTGCGAATAGCTTATGATTTAAAGGAATCACAAATAGAAAAAATTCGTCCAGGATTAATGAGGGAAGCAGAAAGATTTTTCATTTTGCAGCAAATAGATAATTTGTGGCGGGAACATCTTCAATCTATGGATTCTTTGAGAGAATCAGTTGGATTGAGAGGTTATGGTCAAAAAGATCCATTAATCGAATATAAAAACGAAGGATATGATATGTTTCTCGAAATGATGACTAATATGAGACGAAATGTTATTTATTCAATGTTTATGTTTCAACCAAAAACTGAAGTTAATGAAAAAAATTAAATCAATATTTAATCATCTCCAAGAAATTCAAAAATTTCTTTGTCTTTAAGATTTTGAGAATCACCAAGTTTAGAAATATCAATAGATTCTGAGCTGGCTATACATTCTAGAGTTTTTTGTAATTTAAGAATTTCATTTTCGAGAGAGTCTATCCTATCCATTAAATTTTTTATTACATTGGCTTCTGCATCTGGTAAGGCAGAGTGAGCTAATGGATTTACTTTGACACCACTTTGATGCACTACCCTTCCAGGAACTCCAACCACAGTACTGTTTCCCTCTACATTTCGGACAACTACTGAGCCAGCACCAATGCGGGTATTAGATCCTACCGTGATGGATCCAAGAACTTTTGCGCCCGCTCCGACTACAACATTTTCCATCAAAGTGGGGTGTCTTTTGCCATGGCTTTTACCAGTACCTCCTAATGTCACTCCTTGATAAAGCAAACAGTTATTTCCTATCTCAGCAGTTTCACCAATTACAACTCCCATTCCATGGTCTATGAAAACCCTTTTACCAATTTTTGCCCCAGGATGGATTTCAATACCTGTTGCAAGCCTATTAATATGGCTGAGTAAGCGGGGAATCAAAGGAATCTTTAATTGCCATAATTTATGAGTAAGCCTATGTATAACTATTGATTGAAAGCCCGGGTAGCAAAGAAATATCTCTACAATCCCTCTTGCGGCAGGATCTCTCTCTCTGATAATTTCTATATCTGATTTAAAAGTTTTCAATACCATGGTTTAATTAATAACTCCTATTTCTTTTTTTAATTGATTTATTGTTTCGATACTTAAATAATTTTTAGCACATATTATTTGAGGTAATCTCATCAGCTGAGAACGATTTTTTAATAATGTGTTTTCTACAACTGATAAACTAGGTCCATCACACACTATATGGTTCGAAGCTTTTAAAAGTGAGAGTAATCTACTTTTATTATCTGAGATTGCCGTCATAAGCATTAATTCACTACCGCGCATGCTATGTATAATCACTTCTGCGGCTCTCAATAAACCAGGACTGATGCTAACAATACCTACACAACTTCCAGCATTTAATTCCTTGAGAATTTTTAATTCCTTTTGAAAGTCGCTTAAGTCAACTGCAATAGCGCGAACCCCATGTTGCTTAGCAACTTTTTCTAGAGGCTGTAAAAAATATCTGCTTGTGACAATCGTACCATTATTTGAATTACTCAAAACTTTTTCTAATTCTTCCATAGGAATAACTTCTACTGGTACATTTACTGTTGAAGAAAGGTCTTCTGCTATCAACATAGAAGCTCCAATATCTTCTCTAGGAGTGCTGACTATGATTCTTGATCCGCACTTAATACGCCAATCAATTTCATTGTTTAATATCTCTCTCGTCTCATGTAAAGTGAATCCAAGACTAATCAATTTGTCAATCACCTTCTTTGCTTCTTGATCTGGTGCTTTATTTATTTTATCTTTTGAGTAAAGTGGTTTCGTAAATTCTCTTTTAGTAAGATTATCTCTTACATAGATACCTGATCCAGCTATTGCTTCAACAACCCCATCTAATTCAAGTTGTCTGTAGACTTTGCTTATAGTATTTCGATGGAGCCCAGTCTGCATTGCAAGTTGCCTTGTACTGGGAAGTCTGTGTCCTGGAGGATAATACCTTGCTGCAATTGCGAAACAAATTTGATTATTTAGTTGAGTAGATGCAGGGATATCACTGTCTTGTTGAATATGGAATTTCACTTGAAAAAACCCTGACTAATTTACCTTTGATAATAGTGACACTTTAACATTCGTCATACCTTATAGTAAAAATCTCTCACTCATCAATTTTTTTAGTGAGAGGAGTTTTTCGAGGGCTTAAAAACATAATCATGTTTCTTCCTTCTCTTTTTGGTTTTTGTTGAACTTCAGATTGCTCTTCTAAATCATTAGCCATTTTCAAAAGAAGTGTTTCAGCTAGATTTGAGTGTTGAATTTCTCTACCCCTAAAAATTACAGTACACTTTACTTTATCTCCAGATTTTAAAAATTTAGTAGCTTGACCTATCCGCACATCATAATCATGCTTGTCAATTTTGTATCTCATTTTTACTTCTTTAACTTCTGTTTGATGAGATTTTTTCCTTGCTTCTTTAGCTTTCTTTTCTTGTTCAAATTTATATTTTCCATAGTCCATTATCCTACAAACAGGAGGATTTGCTTTTTCGCTCACTAAAACCAAATCAAGTTCTCTTTGAGATGCTATTTCTAAAGCTTTTAATCTATCTATGACGCCTAATTGTTTTCCATCTGAATCAACGACTCTCAATTGAGGGTATTTTATTCTTTCATTTATATTTGGCAGCTCTCTAACTGGAGCTCGGCGGTCAAAGCGTGGGCGTGGGGGCATTCAGTGAATTTAATAAATTGATTGGATGATGAACAAAATCTGTTTTTATAAAGTTAGCTTAAAAAAGACTCTATCTTAATTATTGCATCTTTTAGCAGGTTTTTGTTATTAAGCCAAAGAGGATTATTTTTATTACGAAACCAGGTTTTTTGTCTTTTAGCAAATTGGATAGTTTTTTTCGTAGTTAACTCAATCGCTTTGTCAATAGTTGAATTGTTATTTAAAACGTCCTTAGCTTCTCGATAGCCAATGGTTTCTAATATTGGCAAATCAAATCCGTATCTAGAGATAAGGTGATTCGTCTCCTCAATAATTCCAGATGAAAACATATTTTTTGTTCTTTGTAAAATCCTTTCTTTTAAATTATCTCTATCTAATCCAAGCTCTAGTATTCTCCAGTCAGGCGGTTTTTGAACTTTTAGAGTTGACAAAGGTTTACCTGTTACATAGAAGACTTCCAAAGCTCTTATTGTTCTAATGTGGTCAGCAAAATTAATTTTTTCTGTCGACAATGGATCACAATTTTTTAAAAGGTCCCAACATTTTGTCTGACCAAGTTCTTCTAATTGTCTTCTTAATTTATTTTGAGGAGGTACATCTGGTACAAAAAAACCTTTTGTTATTGCGTTCATATACAACCCACTTCCTCCAACAAGAAAAGGCAAATGATTTTGTTTAATTTCTCTATTTATTGATTTTTGAGCTATTTCTTGAAATTGTTTTACATTAATTGGATGGATTGGCTCCTCAATGTCTATTAAAAAATGCTTTATTTTTCTTTGTTGGCTTTTAGATGGTTTGGCTGTTCCAATATCCATAGATTTATAAATTTGCCTTGAATCGATATTGTGTATACGAGTTTTAAAATGTTTTGCAATTTCAACAGCTAATTCTGTTTTACCACTTGCAGTAGGCCCAATTAAAATAATTACATGAGGTGGGTATGAAGACATATGAATTTCTGAAGAAAAAAATATTAGCTATATAATTAAAGTGATTAAATTTTTCATTGATTGCGAGCCATTATCTTATTGCGATGGTAAATTTAATGAAATACCTTTTAAAAATAACATTTTAAAAGTTTAATATTTTTTTTATATTAAATGAGTGAGGACAAAAGATCTAATATAATCTCAAACGATTATGGCGCGGAGCAGATTCAGGTTTTAGAAGGTTTAGAACCAGTTCGTAAACGCCCTGGTATGTACATTGGTTCTACAGGACCTAGGGGATTACATCATCTAGTATATGAGGTAGTTGATAACTCCGTTGATGAAGCACTCGCAGGACATTGTGATCTCATAGAAATAGTTCTTCGAGCAGATGGTTCTGCTTTAATTTCTGATAATGGACGAGGTATTCCAACAGATATTCACCCAAGAACAGGGAAAAGTGCCTTGGAAACTGTACTAACTGTTCTTCATGCAGGAGGTAAATTTGGTAGTGGTGGTTATAAAGTTTCAGGGGGTTTGCATGGAGTTGGAATATCTGTAGTTAACGCCCTAAGCGAATGGGTGAATGTAACTGTTTATAGGGATGGTAGCGAATTTAATCAAAGATTTGAAAAAGGTTTATCAAAGGGCGAATTGCAAACTAAAAATCAAACTGGCAAATCATCTAAGAAAGGTACAACTATTTGCTTTAAACCTGACAAGGAGATTTTTTCTGGAGGAATTGAATTTGAATATGCTCTTCTTTCATCTAGATTAAGAGAATTAGCTTATCTTAACGGCGGAGTAAAAATTGTTTTTAGAGATGAAAGAAATCAATTATCAGATGGTTCTTTTAAAGAAGAAATTTATTTATATCAGGGAGGCATCAAAGAATATGTTGAATACATGAATGCTGAAAAAGAGTCTATTCATCCTGAAATAATTTATGTTGACTCACAGAAAGAAAATGTATACGTAGAAGCAGCTTTGCAATGGTGTTCAGATGTATATTCAGATAATATCTTGGGATTTGCAAATAATATTAGAACTATTGATGGAGGAACTCATATAGAAGGGCTAAAGACAGTTCTAACAAGAACTTTTAATAATCTTGCAAAAAAGAGGGGCAAAAGAAAAGATATTGAAAAAAATTTAGCTGGCGAAAATATTAGAGAGGGTTTGACTGTTGTTTTATCGGTAAAAGTTCCAGATCCTGAATTTGAAGGTCAAACAAAAACAAAATTAGGAAATACAGAAGTAAGAGGAATTGTGGATTCTCTCATTGGTGAGGCTCTTACAAAATATATGGAATTCAATCCTGGAATTTTGGATCTGATTCTTGAAAAAGCTATTCAATCATTTAATGCGGCAGAAGCTGCGAGAAGGGCTAGAGAATTAGTAAGAAGAAAAAGTGTTCTAGAAAGTTCTACCTTACCGGGTAAATTAGCAGATTGTAGTTCTAGAGATCCATCAGAATCAGAAATTTATATAGTTGAAGGTGATTCAGCTGGAGGGTCTGCAAAACAAGGACGAGATAGAAATTTTCAGGCAATTTTGCCTCTTAGGGGTAAAATTCTTAATATTGAAAAAACAGATGATACTAAAATTTATAAAAATACAGAAATACAGTCATTAATAACAGCTCTAGGATTAGGAATAAAAGGAGAGGAGTTCGACGAGAGCTCTTTGAGATATCATAGAGTTGTAATTATGACGGACGCTGATGTTGATGGAGCTCATATAAGAACTTTATTATTAACCTTTTTTTATAGATACCAAAGAGAACTTGTTGAGAGAGGTTTTATATACATTGCTTGTCCACCTCTTTATAAAGTTGAGAGAGGTAAGAACCATAATTACTGTTATAACGAGAATCAATTAAAGGATACAATTCAAGGTTTTGGAGAAAATGCAAATTATAATATCCAAAGATTTAAGGGATTAGGTGAGATGATGCCAAAACAGTTATGGGATACGACTATGAATCCTCAAACGAGGATGATGAAAAGGGTTGAAATAGAGGATGCACTTGAAGCTGACAGAATATTCAATATATTAATGGGAGATAAAGTTGCACCAAGAAGAGAATTTATTGAAACTCATAGTAGCAACTTAGATATGGCAACTTTAGATATATGATGAATAATCTTCTCAAGAATGTTTGCTTAATTACTTTTGCATTAATTGCTCCAATTACCTTACCTGCTGGTGGGATCCAAAAAAGTTTAAATCAAGATAAGTTACCACATAATACAAATGAAATTATATTGATTTCTAGTACTTCGCTTTATTCTTGTCCCGAAATTAATGCTAAGGAATTAATAGTGCTTGATATAGGCACAACTTTATCAGTATTACGCAATTGGAGAGTCAGCAAAAGTGAAACATGGGTTAGGGTTGAATTAGCATCTAATAAATTTTTAGATAATCCAAATAAGATTTTAAAAGGCTGGATAAAAATCTAAATTTTGGATTTTAGTTTAATATGGTTAATTTTACTTGGCAGTACCTCTGGATTGATACTGAGAATATTCATACAAAATAATTTTAAGAAAAGTATAGGTTTTGATATTCAAAATACTTCAATAGTAAATTTTTTATCATCTTTTTTTTTAGGAATTTTAGTAGCTTTAGATTTTATTAACAACGAAATATTAATGTTATTTTATGGCAGTTTTTTAGGATGTTTTAGTACATTTTCTTCTTTTATATATCAACTATTTATTCTTTTTAAAAAGAAAAAATTTCTTAGATTATTTTTTCACTATATCGAAGTGATAATAATCTCTTTCCTATTCTTTTATTTAGGTTATTTTCTTATTCATTTTTTTTAAGTGAAAATTAATAATTTTATTTATATTCTTTTAGTTGCTTACTTAGCTACTTTTTTAAGATTAACCATAAATAATAACTTTTTTATTTCAATAATCGGATCATTTTTAGTTGGTTTTATAATAAGTAAAAGATTAAATTATTCAACTGAAAAAATTTTATTAAGCGGTTTTTTTTCTTGCTTTACATCATTTAGCGGATTTATATATTTTTTGTACAAAATTTTAAATGAAGGAGAGTGGATAAAATTTATTATTTTTTTTAATCTAATCATTATCTTAAATTTATTCACAATGTTTTTCGGGTTCTGGATAAGTAGAAAAATTACTTAGATTCCATATAATGGTGTTGTTACTTTGATAAGGGATGATATTCATGAACGAAAATAATCTTGAAACAGTTACATCCCTATCTTCAGATTTAAATACGAGAGAAAATATTACTTTTCAACTTGAGGAATTGCTCATCGCGGGAAATTATGATGAGGCAAAGTTACTTTTAGAGCCATCCCAACCTGTTGATATTGCTGATGCTATTGGAAGCCTTCCGCTAATATTGCAGGCATTGGCATTTCGATTATTAAAGAAAAATGAAGCAATTGAGGTTTATGAATATTTAGATCCAGTAGTTCAGCAAACTTTATTAGAAAGACTTCGTTCAGGAGAAGTTTTAGAAATCGTCGAAAAAATGTCTCCTGATGATAGGGTTCAACTCTTTGATGAATTACCTGCAAAAGTTGTAAGAAAATTTTTATCAGCTCTTAGTCCCGGTGAAAGGAAAGTAACAGCTGAATTACTTGGATATGAGCCTGAAACTGCTGGAAGATTAATGACAACTGAATTTATAGATCTTAAAGAGATGCAAACAGCATCTGAGGCACTTTCTTTAGTTAGAAAAAGAGCCCCATTTACTGAAACTATCTATAGCTTATACGTTACAGATAAAGAAAGACATTTAACTGGTATTCTCTCTCTTAGAGACCTTGTAACTGCTGATCCTTCTAAGCCAATTGGAGACGTTATGACACGAGATGTAGTTAATATAGCTACTAATACGAATCAAGAAGAGGTTGCTAGAGCAATACAAAGATATGATTTTTTAGCTCTCCCAGTCGTTGATAAGGAAAAAAGACTTGTTGGGATAGTAACTGTCGATGATTTAATTGATGTCATAGAACAAGAAGCAACAAGAGATATTTATGCAGCGGGGGCAGTACAACCTGGCGATGAAGATGATTATTTCCAAAGTAGTTTGTTTACGATTGCTCGAAGAAGAATTTTATGGTTACTAATTTTGGTTTTAGCAAATGGTTTAACGACAAAAGTTATAGCTATGAATGATCAAATATTAAAAGAAATAGTCTTATTAGCTGCATTTATTCCACTACTTATAGGAACTGGGGGGAATGTTGGCGCTCAAAGTTCAACGGTTGTCATCCGAGGTTTAAGTACTCAAAAACTGAAGACTCTTGGTGCAATTAAAGCAGTAGTTAAGGAGGCAATAACAGGCGCTCTTCTAGGTGTTTTTATGATGCTTGTAGTATTTCCCTTTGCTTGGTGGCAAGGAGAAGGCCCTTTAATCGCCTCTGCGGTCGGAATAAGTTTAATATCCATAACAACTTTAGCTGCTACAACAGGAGCAATCCTCCCTTTGTTGTTTCACCGAATGAAATTGGATCCAGCCTTAATGTCATCTCCTTTCATTACAACCGTAACTGATATTGCTGGTGTATTTATTTATCTCAGTACAGCAAAATGGCTATTAAGCTCATCATTAGCCTAAATCGAGTAGGTATTTATTCTCATTTTTGTAAAATTGTGGATTTTTTTGTTTAACTTTACATTTCTTAATGGTATTGTTTACAAAACATCATTAAACCTTCATGTCTTCTGAAACAATAAGTGAAAATAAAATAGCTTCAATTGCAAGTTTAAAAACTAGTAATGATGTAGATCTTGTTCGATCATACTTAAGAGATATAGGGAGAGTTCCATTACTATCGCATGAGCAAGAAATTACTCTAGGTCGCCAAGTTCAAGAGTACATGGAAGTTGAAAGAGCAGAATTAGAAATCATTGATTTAACAGGAGATAAGCCTAGTATTGATGAATTATCGACTAAATTAAATTTATCTACATCCATAATCAAAAAAAGATTAAGAGCCGGACAGAGAGCTAAAGAAAGAATGGTTGCAGCAAATTTAAGATTGGTAGTAAGCGTTGCAAAAAAATATACAAAAAGAAACATGGAACTTTTAGATTTAATTCAGGAGGGGACTATAGGACTAGTAAGAGGAGTTGAAAAATTTGATCCAGCCAGAGGATACAAGTTTTCAACATATGCATACTGGTGGATTAGACAAGGTATCACAAGAGCAATAGCTGAAAAAAGTCGGGCGATAAGGCTACCCATTCACATAACTGAAATGTTGAATAAGTTAAAAAAAGGTCAAAGAGAGCTCAGTCAAGAAATGTCCAGAACTCCAACTGTTACTGAACTTGCTAAATACGTAGAACTTCCTGAAGATGATGTCAAAGATTTGATGTGCAAAGCAGGTCAGCCTGTTAGTCTTGAAACAAAAGTTGGCGATGGCGAAGATACTGTTTTATTAGATTTACTTGCAGGGGGTGAGGATTTGCCAGATGAACAAATAGAGATGGATTGTATGAGAGGTGATCTGCATTCTCTTTTACATCAATTACCTGATTTGCAATGTAGAGTCTTAAGAATGAGATACGGAATGGATGGTGATGAGCCAATGTCTCTTACAGGTATAGGAAGAGTACTTGGGATAAGTAGAGATCGAGTAAGAAATCTAGAACGAGATGGATTAAGAGGCTTGAGAAGACTTAGTGATAATGTAGAAGCTTACTTTGTTTCTTGAATAAACTCATTCATTAACTTATTTGTTTTTTCAGGTTCTTCATCATGAGGGCAATGTCCAGCGCCATTTATAATATCTAATCTTTTAATATTTCTGAATTGTCTTTTCCACTCTCTTGCTTCATTTAAAGATTCCCAAGGATCTTTTTCTCCCCAAATCAATTGGATTGGAGCATCAACCTTATCGAAAAGGTCAGTAGCGAGATAGTCATCAAATAAATTAATGAAACCACGAAATGCTTCTTTTGAGTTTTTCCTTTGAGAGGGTTGATAAAGTATTTCAATCAAATCTTTATCGATATTTTTTCCTGTAGGGTAAGCTTGTTCAAGTATTTTCTTAATAACTTTTGGATTAGCAGCTCTAGTAAAAAGTGTATTGCTAATTACTCTTTGTCTGACTATCGTTTTAAGGACAGGTCTCAGTAGATTCATTAAGATATCACTTTTTTTTAAACGTTTATCATCCATAGTTCTTTGTGCACAGTCAATCAAAATAACACCTTTGCAATTATCTTTAAGGATTTCAGCAGCTTTCAATGCAATAACACCACCAATTGAATTTCCTACCAAGTAAACAGGAGATTTTATTACCTCTGCACAAAATGTTGATATTTGATTACCCCATAAGTCAAACGAATATTTAATTGAGTTTTCTTTATCAGGTTCGTAATCTAATAAAGCACTAGGCTGACTGCTTTTCCCAAATCCTAATAAGTCAATTGCGTAGCAGTTAGAAAATTCTCCAAGAAAGTCTTGATTATATCTCCAGTGGTTTTTTGATGCTCCAAATCCATGAATTAATAAAATTTGAATATTTTTTTCAGAAGTAGATTTTTTTGATAAAGACCAAGAAATTTCCCAATTTTTCCATTTCCAAGTTTCAGATTTATTTAAAGACACTATGAATATGCTTTTGATTAAACTTTAATTCAAAAAAAAATTATTCGTTTTCAATAAATTATTCTTAGTTAAGAAAAAGCGTTCATTTTTATGAAAAAGAAAAAGGTCATATGTATTGGAGAGGCTTTAATAGACAGAATCAGAAACAAGTCAAATCAAGGATTTACAGATTTTTTGGGTGGTGCTCCTGCTAATGTTGCTTGTGCATTAAGAAAATTAAAAATAGATTCAATATTTATAGGAAGTTTGGGTAGTGATGATTATGGAACAAAAATCATTACGCAATTTAATGAATTAGACGTTAATTTAGATTTTTTGCAATTAAATAATGATTCATCTACTCGTGTGGTTAATGTAGATAGAGATCAATTTGGAGATCGTTTTTTTTCAGGCTTTGAAGAAAGTTCTCATTCTTCTTTTGCAGATGAAGTGCTTAGTAAGAAATTAATCGAAAAAAAATTTTTAAATTTAAAAGAATCTTTTCTAGAAACAAAATATTTGGTTACAGGAACCAACTTATTATCATCTTCAAAATCAGCAGAGACTATTTTTTTTATTCTTGAACAGGCTAAAAAATTTGAAGTCAAAATAGTTATTGATTTAAATTGGAGAGAGGTTTTTTGGGATCAATCAAGTTTTTCATCAGAAATTAGTAAAGCCGCTAGAGTTAATCTAATCAGAAAATTTTTAAATCATGCAAATGTTTTAAAACTCGCTAAGGAAGAAGCAACTTTGTTTTTTGAGGATGAAAATCCCTCGCAAATATCTCATAAATTGTCTAATAGACCAGATGTAATAATAACTGATGGAAAAAATCCCATTGCTTGGTATATCAATCGATTGCAGGGAATTACCGAAACTCCTACTTCACAAAAAATTGTTGATACAACTGGCGCAGGAGATGCTTTTCTCGCTGGCTTTATTTCAAAATTGATTTCTTCAGGCTATCCTTCAAATAAATTAGAAATAGAAGACTGCATTAAGTTCGCAGCTGTTTGTGGATTATTAACTTGTCTTGGTGAAGGCGCCATTGAGCAACAGCCATATTATGAGAAGGTTAATAAATTTTTGGGATCTCTTATTTCGTAGTTTCTTCCATAACTTTTAGCGTAACTAATTTCTATTTTCCAGAAATTATCAATTATTGGTTCTATTAATTCAGGCCATTCAATAACTAAAATAGCTTGTTTTTGTATTGCCTCTTCTTCTTCTGAAAAAAAAACTTCTTTTGCTGAAGAAATATTCTCTAACCTATATAAATCAAGATGAATTAGCGGAATTTTTCCGGAATTATAGTGATGCGATAAAGCAAATGTAGGGCTTGTAATGTCCTCAGAGATTGATAAGCCTTTAGCAATCCCTTGAACAAATGAAGTTTTCCCAGCTCCAATTGGACCCTTTAATAAAACAATTGATTGGGGATTTAATTTGTGTGAAAGTTTTTTTCCTAAATTTAAAGTTTCTTTTAAATTCTCAACAAACACAAAATTAAGCAAAAATCATTTATAGTTTAATAGAAAAAGTATTTACTTTATATGATTATCGCAAATTCAGTTAAAACCTCTACACCTAATTACGTAATTGCCGATATCTCTTTATCAGGTTTTGGTCGTAAAGAAATTAAAATTGCCGAAACAGAAATGCCTGGATTAATGGCACTTAGAGATAAATATCAAACTGAAAAGCCGCTAAAAGGTGCAAAAATAGCGGGAAGTCTTCATATGACTATTCAAACAGCAGTTCTAATAGAAACTCTTGTTGATCTTGGTGCAGAAGTGAAATGGGCTTCATGCAATATTTTTTCAACTCAAGATCATGCGGCTGCAGCTATCGCAGATCAAGGAATTTCTGTATATGCAAAAAAAGGTGAGACTCTTGATGAATATTGGCAATATACCCACTATATACTCGATTGGGGTTCAGACTCTCCAAATATGATTCTTGATGATGGGGGAGATGCAACTGGCTTATTGATACTCGGTAGTAAAGCAGAAAAAGATTTATCTGTTTTAGATAATCCTGGTAATGAAGAAGAAATTGCTTTATTCAATTCGATTAAGTCTAAGTTGGAAAATGATAGTGACTTCTATTCTAGGATTAAGAGTAATATCATTGGTGTTACTGAAGAAACTACAACAGGAGTTGCAAGACTTTATCAACTTCAAAAACAAAATGCTCTACCTTTCCCTGCTATCAACGTTAATGATTCAGTAACTAAAAGCAAATTTGATAATTTATATGGTTGCCGAGAATCCTTAGTTGATAGCATAAAGCGTGCAACTGATGTGATGATTGCTGGGAAGGTCGCTTTAGTAATGGGTTTTGGAGATGTAGGTAAGGGTTCAGCCCAATCATTACGTGGACTTGGTGCAATCGTAAAAGTTGCTGAAGTTGATCCAATTTGTGCTCTTCAAGCAGCAATGGAAGGTTTTAGCGTTGTTACGCTAGATGATGTTGTCAAAGATATAGATATCTTTGTTACGGCTACTGGTAACTATCAGGTAATAACACATGAAAATCTTCTCAAGATGAAGGATGAGGCAATAGTTTGTAATATTGGACATTTCGATAATGAAATCGATGTAGCTTCATTAAAAAATTATCAATGGGAAAATATTAAGCCGCAAGTTGATCACATAACCTTACCTAGTGGAAATAAAATTATTCTTTTGGCTGAAGGAAGATTAGTCAATTTAGGTTGTGCCACTGGCCACCCAAGCTTTGTTATGAGTAATTCTTTTACTAATCAAGTACTAGCTCAAATCGAACTTTTCCATAAGAAAGAGCAATATGCAAAACAGGTTTATGTTTTACCAAAACATCTAGATGAAATGGTAGCAAGATTACATTTAGATAAAATTGGTGCAAAATTAACAAAATTAACTAAAGAACAGGCTGATTATATTAACGTCTCTGTCGATGGGCCTTATAAACCAGAACTTTATAGATACTAAGATTGGGTTTAATTTTTGTAAATTTTCTTACTTCGATTCCTGATTACATCAGTTTGGCTGTAGAAAAAAATTCAACAATAGCATACCTTACAATATGTTTGGCTATGTTTTTAGAAAATATAATTCCCCCAATCCCTTCTGAAATAATAATGCCATTAGGTGGTTTTTTTGTTTATCAACAAAAATTAAACTTCTATATTTTAGTTTTTTGGGGATTACTTGGAACTATATTAGGATCATTGCCTTGGTATTATTTAGGTAGATTAGTAAATGAAAAAAGACTTTCAAATTTTCTAAATAAAAAGGGAAAATATCTAGGTATTTCTTCTAATGATCTAGATAAAAGTAAAAGGTGGTTTGATAAATATGGCGTTTCTTTAGTTTTTTGGGGTCGATTAGTTCCAGGTATAAGAACTTTAATTTCAGTTCCTGCTGGCATAGAACTCATGCCATTAAGAAAATTTTTGCTTTGGACTACATTTGGTAGCTTAATATGGGTAGCACTTCTAACTTATGCAGGGTATTTATTTGGTGAAAACTATCTAATCATTGAAACTTATTTAGATCAAATCAAATATGTTGTAAAGCCAATTTTAATTTTAATTTTCTTATATTTTTTTATAAAAATACTCATTAGATTTTTTAAAAAAAATAGAGCTTAGAAAGGAATTTCACTTGAGTTACTGCTGTTGGAATATTGATTATTATCAGACTCTTTTCGTGAGCCTAGTAAGTTTAATCTATCTACCCTAACAACTGGTTTATATCTATCTTCTCCAGTATTTTTATCTTTCCAACTATCAATTTTAAAGCTTCCTGTAATTCCAATTAATGATCCTTTTTTCACATAATCTGCGGCTATTTGTGCCTGCTTCCCCCATATTTCTAAATTAAACCAATCTGGCTCTTCATCTCTACTTCTTCTATTAACTGCGATTGTGAAATTTGCTACGATACTACCTGATTCAAAATATCTGACATCTGGTTCTCGTCCTGCTCTGCCAACAAGGTTAATAGTGTTAATTTCCATAATTTTTTTTTTTTTAATACTACTCATATTTCAAGGTTCTGCTCAAAGTTTTACGTGCTATTCATAACTAAACGACAGAATTCCGAGAGCTAAGCAAAAAATAGATATATTATTTGTAAAAAGTAATTCTTATTGTGATTTTTAACAGATTTAAATTTTCTAGAGATATTGGCATAGATTTGGGAACGGCCAATACTCTTATACATGTATCAGGAAAAGGCGTTGTTTTACAAGAGCCTTCTGTGGTAGCTATGGATTTAGAAGAAGGGATTCCATTAGCTGTCGGTAAAGAAGCAAAGTTAATGCTTGGAAGGACTCCTGGCAATATAAGAGCTGTAAGACCACTACGAGATGGGGTTATAGCAGATTTTGATGCTGCAGAACAAATGATAAAAACATTTATCCAAAAATGTAATGAAGGCAAGGGGATAGTAGCCCCAAGAATAGTAATTGGTATTCCAAGTGGAGTTACTAGTGTTGAACGAAGAGCAGTAAGAGAAGCTGGGTTAGCGGGAGCTAGAGAAGTTCATTTAATTGATGAACCTGTTGCAGCAGCAATAGGAGCATCATTACCAGTAACTGAGCCAATTGGAACAATGATTGTTGATATTGGTGGAGGAACTACTGAGGTTGCAGTGTTAAGTTTAGGAGGAACTGTATTGAGTGAATCTGTTCGAATAGCAGGCGATGAAATAAATGAGTCAATTGCGCTATATCTTAAAAAAGTTCACAATTTAGTTGTTGGAGAGAGAACTGCGGAAGAAATCAAGATTAAAATTGGATCTGCATTTCCAGATGATGATTTTGATAAAACTACTTTAGAGGTTAGAGGTTTACATCTTTTATCTGGTCTACCTAGGTCAGTCACTTTGACATCAGGAGAAATCAGAGAAGCCATGGCTGAGACACTTAGCAAAATAGTTGAAGCTGTAAAAAGAACTTTAGAAAGAACCCCACCTGAACTTGCTGCAGACATAGTTGATAGGGGGATTATGCTTGCGGGTGGTGGAGCTTTAGTGAGAGGCATTAATGATTTATTGAGCGATGAAACAGGAATTTTTACTCACATAGCAGAAAATCCACTGCTTTGTGTAGTGAATGGTTGCGGAGAGGTGTTGGATGATTTTAAAAAACTCAAAAGAGTTGTTGATACTCCAGAATTTATAAGGAATGCCATAAGAGATTAATTGTTATGTTAGGTATCCGACGAATTTCTACTAGTCGTTGGTGGCATAAAAAGAAAAATTGGCTATTTTTTGCAATTTTTTTATTTTTGGTTTTTGTAAGAATATCAAAAGGAGCTTTTTATAAAGATTTTTATTATTTTATTTCAAAACCTTTTTGGCCTGGTCAATTTCAAAAAGAAATTGTTCTTGAGAGCTTTAAACAAGAATATCTAATAAAGTTAAATCTTCTTAAAAAAGATAATATAAGATTGCGAAGAATGTTATCCATTCAAGAATCATCTAATGAAAAACATATTTCAGCAGCAGTTATTTCGAGAAAAACAGGTAGTTGGTGGAGACAAATAATTTTAAACAAAGGTTCAAAGGATGGAGTAGAAATCGGTAATATTGTCGTTGGTCCTGGTGGATTATTAGGAATAGTGAAGAATACTTCTTTATTCACTTCTTCTGTAACTTTAATAACTTCTCCAGAAAGTAAGTTAGGAGTTTGGGTGGAAAGAATTCAAATCAATGGATTACTTGTCGGATTAGGAGATGATTATCCTAGCCTAATACTTTATTCAAAAGATGCTGATATTAAAGTCGGAGATTTTGTGTCATCATCTCCGGCTAGTACGTTATTACCTCCAAATATCCCTATTGGTATTGTCCATTCTATAGATGAGACATTTAAATCAAAAAAAACAGTAAAAATTTTACTTCTAGCAAAACCTCATGTAATTGATTGGGTGCAAATTTTGAAAGTAAAAATTTAATGAATAAATTTTTGACAAAAAAATTATCCATAATAAGCTTTATTTTTATCCCAATTATTTTTTTATGGCACCCTAATTGGCTTGGATTTTTAGGGGTTCAGCCATATTGGCCATTATTTTGGTTATTGCCTTGGTCAATGATTAATGGATCAATTAATGGATTAATATTTGGTTTGTTTTTAGGTCTAATTTTAGATTCTCTAACTTTAAATGAAAGTTTTACTCAAATACCAGGCTTAATTGTTTGTGGTTTCTTGTTTGGGAGAATAAAATTACATAGTGATATTTTGTTAGGACATTTTAGGTATGGTTTAATTTGTTCTTTTGGAAGTTTTTTATGTGGGACTCTTTATTTTTTACAAATTTTGTTTAGAAATTTTTCAGATAGTTATTCTTTAATGTTGATTCCCAGTGTTAAAAATATCTTAGCTGAAGTTTTTTTGACAGGTTTTTTTGCTCCCTTTATTTGTTCACAACTTTTGAGAATGTTTAAATTTTCAAAAAGAAAAAAACAGCAATAAATTTTGCTGAGAGGTAAAAGTTTGTAAAAAAATTTATATTTTTTCAAATCATTTAAAATTTTTGTAAACCTTAGGAATATCTCTTTGAGGGTTCGTAATGTTATATTTTTAATTGTTAGAATAAACGTTCAATGCAATAGTTCTTTGCTTTGAAATATCGAGAAATCTTTTTTAACTATGTCAAAAGCAAGAATTTTAGTTGTTGATGATGAACCAGCAGTTTTGAAGGTGTTAGTTACGAGGCTTCAACTAGCTGGATATCAAGTGTATTCAGCCACTAATGGCGAAGAAGCTCTTGAGTCTTTCCATAGGGATTCCCCAGATTTGATAGTTCTTGATGTTATGCTTCCAAAAATGGATGGATTTGCTGTTTGTAGAAGAATTAGAGCTGAATCAGTAGTCCCAATCATATTCTTAACTGCTTTAGAGGCTATTTCAGAGAGAGTTGCAGGTCTTGATTTAGGGGCTGATGATTACTTATCTAAACCATTTAGCCCAAAAGAGTTAGAGGCTAGAATAGCTACTATTTTGAGAAGAATGGGTCCAACTGTATCGGTTGCCGAAACTAAAGAAGTCCCTTCAGGAAAAGGAGTTATGAAATTTGGAAGTTTAGTTGTTGATACTAATCGCAGGCAAGTTTCAAGAGCAGGAGATAGAATTAGCTTAACTTATACTGAATTTAGCCTCCTAGAGTTATTGTTTGATGAGCCCGGCAAGGTTGTCCCGAGAGCAGAAATTTTAGAACAGCTATGGGGTTATCCTCCTCGTAGAGCCGCAGATTTAAGAGTTGTAGATGTATATGTAGCTAGATTAAGGGGTAAATTAGAACCAGATCCACGAAATCCAGAATTAATATTAACTGTTAGAGGAATTGGTTACGCATCACAGAGAGTTGGTGAAACAGCAACATCTTTGGCAAGTTGATCCATAGTCTGATAATTTTATTAAATAAAACAAACATATTAAAATAAATTTTGTCTGAAATAAAAGAAGCACGCTTACAAAAAGCTAGTTCACTCGTAAGTAAAGGATTTGCTTCTTATGCCCAGAGTTTTAAGATTTCAAATACTACAAATTTTCTTATTCAAAAATTTGATTATTTAGAAAATGGTCAAGAGGAAGACTTCAGTGTTTCTATCGCAGGAAGAGTGATGGCAAAAAGGGTGATGGGTAAAATTGCCTTTTTCACAATAAGCGATCAAGATGGTCAGATTCAGCTTTATCTAGATAAAAAGATTATTAACTTAAATTTAGAAAAACAAAAATTACTTTCTTTTGAAGATATCAAGGAAATCGTAGATATTGGTGATTGGATAGGTGTCTACGGAACGATTAAAAAAACAAATAAAGGGGAGCTTTCTATTAAAGTTGAAAAATGGGAAATGTTATCCAAATCTTTACAACCTTTGCCAGATAAATGGCATGGATTGAATGATATTGAAAAAAGATATAGACAACGTTATCTAGATTTAATAGTGAATCCTCACTCTAAAAATGTATTTAAAACAAGAGCAAAATGTATAAGTTTTATAAGAAAATGGTTAGACAATAGAAATTTTTTAGAGATAGAGACTCCAATTTTGCAATCTGAAGCCGGTGGTGCTGAAGCAAGGCCATTTATAACTCATCACAATACATTAGATATTCCACTATATCTAAGAATAGCTACAGAATTACATTTAAAAAGAATGGTTGTTGGAGGATTTGAGAAGGTATATGAATTGGGAAGAATCTTCCGTAATGAGGGGATAAGTACAAGGCATAATCCAGAATTTACCTCAGTTGAAATTTATCAAGCTTATTCTGACTATGTCGATATGATGAATTTAACAGAAGAATTGATCAAAGATATTGTAGCTGATGCATGTGGGTCTTTAACTATAAATTATCAAAAGAAAGAAATTGATTTTTCTAAACCTTGGACAAGAATATCCATGAAAGATATTGTAAAAAAATATACAGGGATTGATTTTGATTCTTTCAGTGGAGACTTTCAAGCAGCAAAACAAGCCGTTAAAAGTATAAATGTTGATTTCTCTAATAAAGTTAATACTATAGGAAGACTTTTAAATGAGGTCTTCGAGCAAAAAGTAGAATCAAAACTTATAGAACCCACTTTTGTTATCGATTATCCTGTTGAAATTTCTCCTTTAGCTAGGCCTCATATTGATAATAAAGAAATGGTTCAGAGATTTGAATTATTCATTGTTGGTCGCGAGCTAGCAAATGCGTTTAGTGAGTTGATAGATCCAGTAGATCAAAGAGAAAGAATGCGACTACAGCAATCTCTTAGAGATCAAGGAGATCTTGAGGCTCACTGTATAGATGAAGATTTCTTGAATGCTTTAGAGATTGGCATGCCGCCTACGGGAGGATTAGGCATAGGCATTGATAGGCTAATTATGTTAATTACTGATAGTGCATCAATTAGAGATGTAATCCCTTTCCCATTGTTAAAACCAGAAAAAACTTCCAAAAAAAATGAAAAATTACCCTTGAATGAAGTAAAATAAATAAATTAATCCAATACGAAATTTTTTAAATGAGTGGTGAACGTGTTGGTTTCCGTTTCAAACACGCGGATGCAGTAGTAAAAAGAAATCCTCAGGGTCGATCAAGAAGAGGATGGGTTATTGAACCAGTAGAACAAACTACAAGTAGAGGTACAAAAATGCCTGCATACAAAATTCGCTGGAGAGATAGCGAGAGGCCCGAAACAGTCTTACAGCATATGTTAATTGCAGATCCAGATCCTTCCCCACCTCCAAGTTCAGTAAGTTTAGATTCATAGTTGAAATAATTCTGATTATTATAATTTCATCTTTTTAGCGCAGAGTTGATTTCTTTTTTTATACTTTTTTGTTTTTCATCTTGGCGTTTGTCATGTAATTTTTTCCCTTTGCCTACTCCAATAGTTAGTTTTATCCAAGAGCCTTTTAAATAAAGAGATAATGGAACAATAGTCATTCCTTTTTTTTCAGTATTTGATTTCATTTTCATTATTTCTTTTTTATGTAGTAGCAACTTTCTATTTCTTAATGGATCATGATTAAAGAAAGACCCCACATTTTTATGTGGTGAAATGTGAACATTTAATAATAGGATCTCACCATCTCTAAATGAACAGTACCCATCTCTTAAATTTGCTTTTCCGTTTCTGATGGACTTTACTTCAGTCCCTAAAAGTTCAATTCCAGCTTCGATTGTTTCAGATATTGCATATTGAAATTTTGCATATCTATTCTCAGCTAGAAGTTTAAAATTATTTTCTTTACTAGTGTTTTTTTTAACTTTGTTTGAATTTTTTGCCATTTTAGTTATAAAAAATCTTTCTACTCAGAACAATTGCAATTAACCTTTCATTATGGCAATAATTTCTTCTAATATAGGTGATAATGAATTCCCTCTCCGAAAAAAAGAGCTTAGGCTAGTTGACTCAAAAATAATTCCAGAAGAAAAGAGAAATAAAAATCTGAATTTAGCACGCCCTCTTACTTTAAACGAATTTATTGGCCAAGAACAACTTAAATCTTCTTTAAGAATAGCTATAGATGCTTCAATCCTCAGAAAAGAACCGATGGAGCATACTCTTTTATATGGACAGCCTGGTTTGGGTAAGACTACTCTCGCTTTTTTAATGGCCCATGAATTGAATACAAAATGTAAGATAGCGACTGCTCCATCAATTGAAAGACCTAGAGATATTGTAGGTTTACTTCTTGGATTAAAAGATGGTGAAGTTTTATTTATCGATGAGATACATCGCTTAAATAGGTTAACTGAAGAGTTGTTATATTCAGCAATGGAAGATTTTAGACTCGACTTAACTATGGGAGCTAATAGAGGAGCTCGTTGCAGAACAATTAATCTTCCTAGGTTTACTTTGATTGGCGCGACAACTAAATTAGCTTCAATCAGTGCACCTCTAAGAGATAGATTTGGTATATCTCAGAAAATAGATTTTTACACTTATGATGAATTAAAACAAATAATTGTTAATTTCTCCAAATTAATAAATCTCAATTTAGATGATGAAGCATCTTATGATTTAGCAAAGATATCTCGAGGGACTCCAAGAATTGCTTTAAGATTATTAAGACGAGTTAGAGATTATGCTCAAGTTGTTCATAACACAAATACTGTCTCAGTGAATTTAATAAAAAAAGCTTTAAATTCCTACCAAATAGACGAAAAAGGATTGGATTCTTTAGATAGACACTACTTATCTTTTCTTAACCAAAACAATAATATTCCAACTGGTCTTGATTCAATTGCAGCTGGGTTGGGTGATGATTCTTCAATGTTAGAATTTGTAGTTGAGCCATATTTAATCAAAATTGGTTTTCTCACGAGAACTCCTAGAGGAAGATTGCTTACTGCTTTAGGAAAGAAGTACATTGATTCTAAAAATGATAACTTTTAAAAAAGTTAAGATTTGTTTTTTATTAATTTTTATTTTTTTGAATATTTTTTATGTTGCACCATGCTATTCCTTATCTTTTAGGGAGGATTTGTTTAAAAATGCATTAGATTTAAGTGCAGGAGGAAAATTTAATCTCGCTTTACAAGAATGGAATCAATATCTCGACTCTTATCCCGATGATGCTGCGGGTTTTAGCAATAGGGGAAATGTAAGACTTGTGATTGGAGATGTAAAGGGATCAATAGATGACCAAAATAAGGCAATAAATTTGAATCCTAATGAAATAGATCCCTACATCAACAGGGGGATAGCAGAGGAAGCAATGGGTCTATGGTCGCAAGCGAAAAAAGATTATATGTTCGTTATTTCGCAAGATAGTAAAAATTTTCCTGCATTATATAATTTAGCTAATGTAGAAGGATCTACATCACATTGGGAAAAAGCTAGAGATTTATTTTCAAAAGCTGCTTTATATAATCCTGGATTTGCGATGGCTAGATCAAGTATGGCTTTAGCAGATTTCCAGTTGGGGAATATTGATGAATCTGAAAAAGAATTAAAAAATTTAATTAGACGTTATCCAACTTTTGCAGATGCTAGGGCAGCTTTAACAGCTTTGAATTGGTCTAAAGGTGAATCTGGGAAAGCAGAGAGTAATTGGATAGCAGTAACCGAATTAGATCCTAGATATAGTGATGAAGAATGGTTAAAGAAAATAAGAAGATGGCCTCCGCAACCAATTATAGATTTAATGAACTTTATTGATTTAAAATAAGTGATGAATAGAGATCAGTTTTATAAAAAAATTGATTCGTTTAATGATGAATTAATTAACTTAAGAAGACATATCCATGCACATCCGGAATTAAGTGGACTTGAAAATCAAACAGCGATTTTGATAAGTGGTTTTTTAAAAAATATTGGTTGGAATGTAAGAGAATCTATTGGCAGGACTGGAGTTGTAGCTGATTTTGGGCCTTTAGATAAAGGCATTATTGGTTTGAGAGTAGATATGGATGCTTTGCCAATAGTTGAGGAAACCAAATTAAGTTTTTCTTCAAAAGTAGATGGTGTTATGCATGCTTGTGGTCATGATTTGCATATATCGATTGGATTGGGGGTGGCAAAAATTATTAAGGATTTAAAACTAAATTTTGGGACTCGGATAATTTTTCAGCCTGCTGAAGAAATTGCGAGCGGAGCAAGATGGATGATTAAGGATGGTGCAATTAATGGTTTAACCCATATTTTGGGAGTCCATGTCTATCCAGATTTATCCGTAGGAACTATTGGCATTAAAGAGGGGAGTTTAACTGCAGCTGCGGGAGAATTTAAGGTAGAGATTAAAGGAAAATCAGGACACGGTGCTCGACCTTTTGAAGGAGTCGATGCTATTTGGGCTGCCTCTAAAGTGATCTCCGGAATTCAAGAATCAATAACACGGAAGTTAGATCCTTTAGATCCTGTAGTAATAACTTTTGGGAAAATAAATGGTGGCAATGCATTCAATGTTCTTGCAGAAAAGGTCAATTTAATTGGTACGGTTAGATGCACTAATCGTAAACTATTTAAGAATATTGGTAATTGGCTGAATGAAAATATCACTTCATTAGCTAATACTTGCGGAGCTGAAGCAAAAGTAATATTTAGAGAAATCACTCCAGCGGTTAATAATAATTCTGAAATTAATAGAGTTTTTAGAGATTCGGGAATTAAGGTTTTGGGTCAAGAAAATGTTATCGAATTGCAAAAACCATCATTAGGAGCTGAGGATTTTGCTGAATTTTTAAAAGATATTCCAGGAGCTATGTTTAGGCTTGGAGTTTCGAGTTCAAATGGATGTGCTCCGCTTCATAGTTCTAAATTTGATCCAGATGAAAGAGCTATTGCTGTTGGAATTAAAGTAATAACAGAATCCATAGTAAAATTAAACAATGAAAAAATTAATGCAATTGGTGAATGAATATTTATAAAAGATTTATTTTATCTTTTGTGGCTCCTTTCATGATTCTCATATCTGCTATGGGATTGATATTTAGGAACGATTCTAGGAAGATTTTTTATTTACCTATTGGCTTAGTGGGGATTGTAATTATTTTGGAGAGGGGTATAAGCAGACAATTGGATAGGAAAAATATTTTAAAAAAGATAAAGTCTTATCAAAAAGCTAAATAAAATCATTTTATTTATTTTTACTCAACATAAGATGACTATTTTTTAGAAAAGAGCTATTAATAATATTAATACTAGGGGTGCTAAGGATTTTAACTTAGCTGAGATCATACCCTTTGAACCTGATTCATTAAACTTGATGCAGGAAAGTGAAGACTTGATCAAACTTTAGTAATAACACTTTTATAAATTTTGTAAATTATGAGAAGTTCTTGGATTAAGCCTCGCCTTGGGAAAGATAATCTAACTCAAATGAACTTTGCGAGAAACGGATATATCACTGAAGAAATGGATTTTGTTGCTAAAAAAGAGAATCTTCCTTCTTCTTTAATCATGGAAGAAGTGGCAAGAGGAAGATTAATTATTCCAGCTAATATTAATCATTTGAATCTTGAGCCAATGTCTATAGGTATCGCTTCAAGATGCAAAGTTAATGCGAATATTGGTGCTTCCCCTAATGCAAGTGATATCAACGAAGAAGTAGAGAAACTTAAACTTGCAGTTAAATATGGGGCTGATACGGTTATGGATCTTTCTACAGGAGGAGTAAATTTAGATGAAGTTAGGCAAGCAATTATTCATGAATCTCCTGTTCCCATTGGAACAGTGCCTGTGTATCAAGCTTTAGAAAGTGTACATGGTTCAATAGATAGACTAACTGAAGACGATTTTCTTCATATTATTGAAAAACATTGTCAGCAGGGCGTAGATTATCAAACTATTCATGCTGGGTTATTAATAGAGCATTTGCCGAAAGTCAAAGGAAGAATTACTGGAATTGTCAGTAGGGGGGGAGGTATTTTAGCCCAATGGATGTTACATCATTTTAAGCAAAATCCCCTCTACACAAGGTTTGATGACATTTGTGAGATTTTTAAGAAATATGATTGTACTTTTTCTTTAGGAGACTCATTAAGGCCTGGATGTTTGCATGATGCTTCTGATGATGCTCAGCTAGCTGAATTGAAGACCTTAGGCGAGCTTACTCGAAGAGCATGGAAACATAATGTTCAAGTAATGGTCGAGGGTCCAGGTCATGTACCTATGGACCAAATTGAGTTTAATGTGAGAAAGCAAATGGAAGAATGTTCAGAAGCCCCATTTTATGTGCTTGGTCCATTAGTGACAGATATATCTCCTGGTTATGACCATATATCAAGTGCTATTGGCGCTGCGATGGCAGGATGGTATGGAACTTCTATGTTATGTTATGTAACCCCGAAAGAACATCTAGGTCTACCAAATGCAGAAGATGTGAGAGAAGGCTTAATTGCTTATAAAATAGCTGCTCACGCTGCTGATATAGCAAGACATAGAGCTGGAGCTCGTGATCGTGATGATGAACTTAGTCATGCTAGGTATAACTTTGATTGGAATAAACAATTTGAACTTTCATTAGATCCGGAAAGAGCAAAGCAGTACCATGATGAAACACTTCCTGAAGAAATCTTTAAAAAGGCAGAGTTTTGTTCAATGTGTGGCCCTAAACATTGTCCAATGAATTCAAAGATTTCTGATGAGTCCCTTGATCAGTTAAAAGATAAGCTTGAAGAATGCAATACTTCAGTGTAGTTTTCAATTAGTTGTTATAGAATTTCCTTCGTCTTATTAACTACGTTTTCGACCGTAAATCCAAAATTTTTCATACATTCTCCACCTGGTGCTGATGCACCAAATCTATCCATAGTAATACAAATTCCTTCAAAGCCTGTATACTTATGCCAACCAAATGAATGGGCAGCTTCTACTACAACTCTCTTTTTCACACTACTAGGTAAAACACTTTCTTTATAAGATTCTTCTTGCTCTTCAAAAAGTTCTACACAAGGCATAGAAACAACTCTAATTTTTTTACCTAAGCTTGAAATTTCCTTACTTGCTTCAATGCAAAGATTCAGTTCGCTGCCAGTACCAATAAATATTAGATCTGGTGTTCCTTCACAATCGGAAACTACATATCCTCCTAGAGCAACTTTGTCGATCGAAGTATTTTCTTGATTTGGCATACCTTGTCTACTTAAACAAAGTGCAGAAGGTCTTTTTCGATTTTGAATAGCAAGTTTATAAGCTCCACTCGTCTCATTGCCATCTCCAGGTCTGAAAACTAGCATGTTAGGCATGGCGCGAAGAGAAGGGATAGTTTCAATAGGTTGATGTGTTGGGCCATCTTCTCCTACACCAATTGAATCGTGAGTTAATACATAGATCACTCCTAATTCGCTAAGTGCTGAAAGCCTCATTGAGCCTCTCATATAATCGGCGAAAACAAGGAAGGTTCCACCATAAGGGATAAGGCCACTATTGTGATATGCAATACCATTTAGTACAGCTGCCATTGCATGCTCTCGTACACCAAAATGTAAATATCTTTTTTCAGGGCTATGTGGCTGGAATGATCCAGTTTCACCTTTTATATCTGTGTAATTAGAGTGAGTTAAATCTGCAGATCCGCCAATTAATTCAGGTAGGTTAGGACCTAGAGCACCCAAACATATTTGTGAATGCTTTCTGGTGGCTAACCCTTTATCATCAGGCGAATAATAAGGTAGATCTGAATCCCAATTCTCAGGTAATTGCCCCTCTAACATTCTTTTTAACTCGGCTCCTTCAGAGGGATATTTTTTTTGATATTCTTCAAATTTAGAATCCCATTCTTTCTCTAAATTTTCACCTTTGTTTAATGATTTTCTAAAATGCGCATATACTTCGTTTGGTATTTCAAATGGAGGATATTCCCAATTTAGAAACTCTCTAGTTAATGCAGCTTCTTCTTCTCCCACAGCTGCTCCATGAATTCCTGCAGTATCTGATTTATTTGGAGAACCATAACCTATGGTTGTAGAAATTTTTATAATTGAAGGCTTGTCTGTAATTAATTTTGCTTTTTCGATAGCTTCAGTGATTCCTTTAACATCATGATTACCATCTTCAACATGTTGTACATGCCATCCATATGCTTCGTATCTTTTTAAGACATCTTCGGTAAAAGAAACGTCGGTTCGCCCATCAATTGTAATTTGATTATCGTCATAGAGCGCAATTAATTTTCCAAGCTTAAGATGACCAGCTAATGAGCAAGCTTCTGATGCAATACCTTCTTGATTACAGCCATCACCCATTATTACGTAAGTATAGTGATCAACGATATTGCAATCAGGCTTATTAAATTTAGCTGCTAAGTGTGTTTCAGCTATTGCTAAACCAACTGCATTTGAAATTCCCGCTCCAAGAGGCCCAGCTGTAACTTCAACACCTTCAGTTTCAAATGTTTCTGGATGTCCAGGAGTTTTTGATCCCCATTGCCTAAATTCTTTAATATCTTCTATGGAAACTGATTTATATCCTGTCAAATGAAGTAAGGAATATAACAGCATACAGCCATGACCAGCTGATAATACAAAACGGTCTCTATTGAACCATTTTGGGTTATTAGGGTTGTGATTAAGTATGTTTTGCCATAATGCATAACCCATAGGAGCACATCCCATTGGTAATCCAGGATGTCCACTATTAGATTTATTTACTGCATCTACAGCAAGCATTCTTATACTATTTACACAAAGTGATTCTAATGAAACAGATGCAGCGACCATTGTTTTAAAATAAGTTAAGTTGGATATACAGAATTGGTTGTCTTCAATTCATTTTGCCGAAAGCAAGGCAAACATTGTGACCACCAAAGCCGAAAGAATTAGAAAGAGCAACTCTTACTTGAGCTTCTCTTGCATTATTTGGTACATAATCAAGATCGCATTCAGGATCTCGATTGACGTAGTTAATTGTAGGAGGGATAAAATTATGTGTCAAAGAAAGTATACAAGCTACAGCTTCTATACCTCCTGAGCCTCCTAGGAGATGACCTGTCATCGACTTAGTAGAGCTTACAGGAATGAGGTAAGATCTGTCTTTAAAAATAGATTTAATTGCAGAAGTTTCATTTTTATCATTAGCTGATGTACTTGTTCCATGAGCATTTATGTAATCAACTTTTTCGAGGTTCAGACAAGCATCTTCAATTGCTAATTTGATAGCTTCGGCGCCTCCCACACCGCCTGGAGATGGAGCAGTTATATGATGAGCATCACATGTTGTTCCATATCCAACTATTTCTGCATAAATTCTCGCATTCCTTTTTTGTGCATTTTCTAAAGTTTCTAAAACAAGAATTCCAGATCCCTCTCCAATAACAAATCCATCTCTTTCTGCATCAAAAGGTCTGCTAGCAGTCTGAGGGCTTTCATTTCTTGAAGAAAGAGCTTTGGCACTGGCAAAACCAGCTACTCCTAGTGGCGTAATACTTGCTTCTGCACCCCCACAAATCATTGCATCTGCTTTTCCAAGTTGGAGTAATCTAAAAGAATCACCAATTGCATTTGAACCAGCAGCGCAAGCGGTGGAAACAGATGAACTTGGCCCTTTTGCTCCCAAAGCAATTGCAGCCAATCCAGTGGCCATGTTTGGAATCATCATTGGCACTGTAAAAGGACTTACTCTTTTAGGCCCTTTATGACTCAATATTTGAGCTTGACTTTCCATAGTTAGTAAGCCTCCAACACCAGAACCAATAATCACTCCAATTCTTGATGCATTAGCTTCAGTAATTTCAAGTCCAGAATCATTAAAGGCTTGCTTTGCAGCAATAACTCCAAACTGGGAAAAACGATCCCATCTTTTGGATTCTTTAGCTTCAATAAAATTTTCAGATTGAAAATTTTTTACTTCTGCAGCAAATTTGCAGGGATGTTGTTCAGGATCAAAGAGAGTAATATCTGAAACCCCATTTGTTCCTGTTTGAAGACCGACTAAATATTCATCAATGTTATTACCAATTGGAGTTACTGCTCCGATACCAGTAACAACTACTCGATGGAAATTTGGCATCCTTTACTAACCTTTTTTTTCTTCGATGAATTTTACTGCATCGCCAACAGTTGCTATTCCTTCAGCTGCTTCATCAGGAATTTCAATATCAAATGCTTCTTCAAGAGCCATTACTAATTCAACAGTATCTAGAGAATCTGCACCTAAGTCGTTTTGGAAATTTGAATCTGATTTGACTTCTCCTGCTTCAACGCTTAATTGTTCTGAAACAATAGAACAGACTTTTTCGAGGATTTCTTGTGACATAGTTTATGAAAATTACTAATTATCTTTATGATTTTATGCCCTAGAGTTAACAAGAGTGAAGCATATCTTAATTTTTTTAATTTCTTTGTAAGACAATAGTATTATAAAACGAAGTTCAAAAGACAATTTTTACATGTCACACGCAGTTAAAATTTATGACACTTGCATTGGTTGTACCCAATGTGTAAGGGCTTGCCCTCTTGATGTTTTAGAGATGGTTCCTTGGGACGGCTGCAAGGCTGGCCAAATAGCTTCATCTCCTAGAACAGAAGATTGTGTAGGTTGCAAAAGATGTGAAACGGCATGTCCCACAGATTTCTTAAGTATTCGAGTATATTTAGGAGATGAGACTTCTAGGAGTATGGGTCTAGCATATTAATTTTTATAGTGCAGTTTTAAGAGAGTCCATGTTTTAGTAAATACGCATTTAATTTCAATATAATTGAAAAAAAAATTCGTATGTGTGGAATAGTTGCCGTAACCGGATATAAAAAAGCTTTACCATTATTAATTAATGGTTTAGAAAAACTTGAATACAGAGGTTATGATTCTGCGGGTATTGCAATATTAAATTCCGAAACAAATTCTATTTCTTGTAATAAAGCAGAAGGAAAACTCAAGAATTTAATTAGTAATCTTAATGATCATAATATTCCAGGAACTGTGGGTATCGGTCATACCAGATGGGCAACTCATGGAAAGCCTGAGGTTAAAAATGCACATCCTCATACAGACAGCTCAGGAAATATAGCAGTTGTTCAAAATGGCATTATTGAAAATTTTCAAGATCTAAAAAATAAATTAAAGGAAGAGGGCATTATTTTTAATTCTGATACAGATACCGAGGTAATTCCCCATCTAATTCAAAGAGAGTTAAATACATTAAGCAAGCTTAATCTTGAAAATAATGGGTCAACACTATTAGTAGCTGTGAGAAATGTATTATCGGATTTAGAAGGATCTTATGCTTTAGCAGTTTTATGGTCTGGTGCTCCGACCTCATTGGTAGTTGCAAGAAGACAAGCGCCCTTGATTATTGGTTTGGGTGAAGGAGAATTTATTTGTGCTAGTGATACTCCAGCCATTGCAAATTTTACGAATATTATTTTGCCTATGGAGGATGAGGAAATAGCTTTGTTGACTCCGCTTGGAATTGAAATATATGACTCAAGCAACGAGAGACAATATAGAAATCCAGTTTCTTTAAAAGTTTCAGAGCAAATAATGGATAAGATGAATTTTAAACACTACATGTTGAAAGAGATATATGATCAGCCACAGACTGCAAAAAAATGGTTGGAGAATTATTTAATTAAGAATCCAGATAGCGGTCAATATCAAATCAACTATCCATTTGATACAGAGTTTTTTGAGTCAATAGAAAGAATTGAAATTATTGCTTGTGGTACAAGCAAACATGCTGCAATGGTGGGTAGCTTTTTATTAGAACAATTTTCAGGTATCCCTACAAATGTATTTTATGCGAGCGAATTTCGATATTCACCACCTCCACTATTACCAAATACATTAACTATTGGAGTCACTCAATCCGGAGAAACTGCTGATACAATCGCGGCTATCGACATGGAAATTAAAAGACGTTCTTCAATTGAAAATAAAAAATTTAAACCCAATCTTATTGCAATAACAAATAGAAAAGAGAGTTCCATAGGAAGGCAGGTCTCAAATATACTCGATATCTGTGCAGGAATAGAAGTTGGAGTTGCAGCAACAAAAACTTTTTTTGCTCAATTACTTTCTTTTTATGGATTAGCAATAAAATTTGCTCAAATTAAAGGCAATCAAAGTCCTGATGAAATAGATAAATTAATAAATGAACTTATAAAACTTCCATCATTACTGGAAGATCTCTTAGAGCATCATAATAAATCTTCAGAAAAGCTGGCACATGATTTTTTTAATATTAAAGATGTCATTTTTTTAGGAAGAGGAATAAATTATCCTATTGCTCTTGAAGGCGCGTTAAAACTTAAAGAAATTAGTTATATCCACGCAGCTGGATATCCTGCTGGTGAAATGAAACATGGTCCAATAGCATTATTAGATAAAAAAGTACCTGTAATTTCTATTGCCTCCCCTGGTGAGGTTTTTGATAAAGTTATCAGTAATGCTCAAGAAGCAAAAGCTAGAGATTCATATTTAATTGGGATTGCTCCTGAATGTAATGGAACTGAAATCTTTGATTATTTAATGAAAGTTCCTTGCTCTAATGAATTGATTTCACCTCTACTTAATATACTGCCTTTACAATTATTGAGTTACCATATTGCAGCTCATAGGGGACTTGACGTGGATCAACCAAGAAATTTAGCTAAAAGTGTAACTGTCGAATGATGAGTTTTTTAAAATTTTTTTTAATTTAAAGCTCTAAAAGTCCATTTGGAGGATTGATTATTAGAAAATTATTTTTTATATCTACTAGTGGGACTATTGTTTTAACAAATGGTACGAGAACTTTTTTGTGATTTTTAGATAGTTCAATAACAAGTAAATTATTTTTCTCGTTTTCTAAATTGATAACTTTTCCAATTGTTTTTAATTCATCATTTTCTAAAGTCTTGACCTCGAGATTTATAAGTTCTAATAAGTGGAATTCTTCCTTTTTTAATTTGGGGAGTGTCTCGGTTTTTACAAGGATTTTAAATTTTTTCAGTTGCTCTCCATGATTTCTTGTATCTATTCCTTGGAACTTTACTATGAAGGTTTCTTTGCCAGGCTGTTTAAAACCAGATATAAGTTCTATTTTTGTAGGGGGTTCATTTTCTTTTTGCAACCATCTAATTCCCGGTTTTAAAAATCTTTCTTCAAAATCACTTAGAGATTTAACTTTTACCTGTCCATTAATTCCATGACATGATGTTATCAATCCAACAATCAACCATTCATTTTTATTTATCATATATTGTATTAGATAGAGTGCTTTATGGAATTAACTACTAAACCCATACTCCCTGGATCTTTTGTTGTTGTAAAAGACATTAACTCCATCTACAGAGGATATAAAGGGTTTGTACAGAGAGTTACAAAAAAAAGAGCAGCGGTTCTTTTTGAAGGAGGGAATTGGGATAAACTCATAACTTTTCAGCTAACCAATTTAGAAATAGTCTAAAAAATTAGATTTTTCCTATAGTAATAAATTTTTCTATTAAAATTCTAGCTGCGTTTGTTTCTGCTTGTTTATGAGACTTGCCGAATGCAGATGATTCTTTTAATCCTTCGATAAATATATCGCAAGAAAATCTTTTAGGATCACCATTTTTTTTTGAGACTTCAAGTATTTTATAGACTGGCAAATCAAAACCTTTACTTTGACACCACTCTTGTAATACTGTCTTAGATTTAAATTTATATGGAGCTTTTAAAAATCTTTTTGAATCTTCCTCCCATATATCATCTAACCAAAGATTTACTTCCTGAATGGAATTAAAGCACTTATAAATAGCACCGATTAAAGCTTCTGTAGATTCACCAATAATAGTATTTTTTGAATTTTCATCACCAAGAGCTTTAGGCCCCTTAATTATTAATTTCTCGATATCAATTTTTTCTCCTAATTTAGTTAACCATTCATCACTTACAATTTGTGCTCTTAGCTCTGATCTTTCTCCTACACTCATTTGGGGATATTTTTTTTCAATAAAATTAGAAGCAGCTAATCTGAGTACTGCATCTCCGAAAAATTCTAGTTTTTCATAATTTAATACTTTGTCCTCTGAGGAGTGGATAAATGCTTGATTAAAATCTTGAATAATTGAAATATTTTGCGTTGTAATTATTTGAGAGAATCTTTTTGATTTAATATTTAAAGACTTTAAAAAAGTAGTTATTTGATTAATTCTCTTTGCGTTAATTATATTTTTCATCTGATTTGAATAATCACAAGAATTAGAAAGCAGGTCATAAGCCGGGTTCTGTTCATCTTAATTAGATGGGCAATCATCTATCTAGGACTTGAATTACTTCACAGTCTCAAGCGGCGCTTAAAAGTAGATCGTGTAATGGTCATTAAATCTACTAAGCCTTGCTCCCAGCCGGGGTTTACCTAGCCAACACTTCTCAATGTTGCTGGTGCGCTCTTACCACACCCTTGCACCCTTGCCATACATAAAGTATTAGGCGGTATGTTTCTGTGGCACTATCCTCACGGTTGCCCGCACTGGGAATTACCCAGCAAGCCTGACCATATGGGAGCCCGGACTTTCCTCAAGAAAGTTTTATTTTGTTTCCAAAATAAAACTTTCTCGCGATTGCCTCTCCTGCTTTCATTTAGCATAATGCTTAATACTGCAAAAATCATCTATTGGGGCTGTAGCTCAGCAGGATAGAGCAACGGTTTCCTAAACCGTAGGTCGTGGGTTC